>JAKFEW010000139.1:0-240806 GCA_036675505.1 Candidatus Sericytochromatia bacterium | reverse complement strand
CCGCAAAGGCCCAAATTGACGAGCGACTCAGCTCACAAGAATCCGGCGCCGCGGCTCTACGCCGCGGCGCCGGATTCTTGCTCGGACGCCGCCTCTGGCGGCGCAAGATTTTTCGCCCCTACACCTCGCCGACTTCGAAGCGCCCGGCGTGCCGCTTTTGAACCCATGGGCCGCTCTCCCATGACCGAGAATTCCGCCACCGCGTAATGAAGAAACCCCGAACCGCGATCGCGATTCGGGGTTACATAATACGACTGGGGTTGGCTGGACAACTTTGGAACCGCTCTACTCGCTGCAATCGCTCCGTGATACAATGTTCGTGCAATGTATTACGGGGGAGGGTGTAATGCGCAAAGTTGTTTCGACCTCCCTGGGACGCCAGGGCAACCGGCAGTCTCCGAAGAGCGTTCGGCTGTCATCCGAGGAGGCCAGGCGCGTGGCCTTGGCGGCCGAACGGTTAGGAACGACGACTTCGGATTTGATGCGAGAAGCCGTCTTGAACCGCTGCGATGAAGTGCTGACCGAAGACTTGTCCGCGCTTCTTTCGGACGTCATCGGTGCCGTGGACCTGCCGGACGCGCCCGCCGCGCGGGACAGCGAGGCTGTCTTCGGAGAAGGCATGCAGCAAAAGCTCGCGCGTCGTCGCCGGCTCTCGTGATGTTGATCGATACCGGACCGCTGGTTGCCGTGATCAATAAGGGCGACCAGGACCACGCCGCCTGCGTGGCGTTCCTGCTCAAGCAGGGCAAGGGCTTCGTGACGACATGGCCGGTCATGACCGAGGCGCACTACTTCCTGGGCAAGTTGGCCGGCTGGCCGGGGCAGGCCGGGCTGTGGAAGCTCGTGGACCGTGGGGTCGTAGACGTCGCCGACAGCACGGCGTCGACGGCCCCGGTCTTGCAAGGGCTGATGGACAAGTACCGCGACGTTCCGATGGATCTCGCGGATGCCTCATTGGTAGCGCTTGCCGAAGCGCGGGGCCTTCGAGACGTTTTTACGCTCGATTCGGACTTCGAGGTTTACCGCTTGAAGGGCAAGCAAACCTTCCGCCTGCGGCCTTGATGAGTTGCAGCTTATAAATCGAGAAGGGCATACTATACGTGGCCGACAGCAGCAACCACGCGATCCAGCGGAGCATATCGACGGAACCTTCCCCGCCTGCTAGCGTTATGCACTGGAGCCACGCTGGTCCCTAGGAGCGCATGCCATGATTCACGCTCGTCTCGTCGCGTCCCTTTCGGCACTCGTGTTGCTTACCGGCTGCCCGGTCGTCCCGGCCGGCGTGCTGACGCCGGCAGGTTCCGTGGTTCCCGGCGGTCCGGGGCAACTAGGCGCGAAGACGCCGAGCGTCACGGTCGGCACGGTGGCAGGTTCAGGCGAGCCTGGGCTCGCCGACGGCCAGGGGGAGACCGCGCAGTTCGACCACCCGCAGGGCCTGGCCTTCGACGCGAAAGGCACGCTCTACGTTGCTGACACCGGCAACCATGCGATCCGTCGTGCGAAGGGCGACGGCACGGTGGAGACGTGGCTGGGGGCAGCGGGCACGGCCGGCTTCGCCGACGGCTCGGCCGAGGAAGCGCTTTTCGACTCGCCGCGCGCGGTGATCGCGGCCAAAGACGGAACGATCTACGTCGCCGACACCAGCAACAAGCGCATCCGCCAGGTCGCGAGCGACGGCACGGTCTCGACGCTCGCCGGCGGAGGAATGGGCGAGGCGGCGAGCGACGGTACCGGCGAGGAAGCCGTGTTCGTCGAGCCGAGCGCATTGGCGCTCGACGACGAAGGAAACCTGCTCGTCATCGACGCCGGCGCGCTGCGCGAGGTGGCGCCCGATGGCACGGTCAAGACCCTGGTCGCGGCCAAGGCTGGATTGGTGGCGGCCGTGGTCGGGCCCGACGACCAGCTGACGATGCTGGCGAAGACCGGCCTCTTCCGGCTCCAGGACGGCAAGGTCGTGGCCGTCGCGCGCCTTCCCCTGGAAGACCCCGCAGGGCTCATCGTGGTCAACGGCAACTACTTCGTGGTCGACGCCGGCCGCGGCGCCAACCGGCTGCTGTACGTCACGGCCGACGGTCAGGCCGTGGCCTTCATCGAGGGCCAGGCGCCCGCTTTCGCGGACGGATCGGCGAAAGACGCGCGACTAGCCGCTCCGCATGGTCTCGCCGTCGCACCGGACGGTGCCCTGATCATCGCCGACACCGACAATAACCGGCTGCGCACCATCCGGATCAAAGCGACTACCGTGAGCCCGGCGCCCGCCATTCCCGCACCGGGCCGGCCCGCCACGCCTGCTCCCAGGCCCTCGGCGACCCAGCCGAGCCAGCCCGCCACGCCTGCGCCCGATGAGACAAGGACACCAACTCAATCCGCGCATTGCAGCCGCATCCAGTACAACCCCGATGGGACCTCTGAGGTCATCTATGACGTCATGTGCGACGACCCTTTTTAACTAATGGAGAAACGAAGCGGGCCGGATCCATCAAATTGTCCCAGCCGCGCGCTACCGCGGCGCCGCCTATCACCGGCAAGCGCGTCGGTTTCGTCAGTCTCGCGTCCACCTGACGCAAGTGATCTCGGATTTCGGCCGGCACGACCCTACGCAAGGTGCGCCTCGGGACAGTGCTTGGCGAGCAGCGATAGCAGGCTCGCCTCGCTCAAGTTCAAATAGAATCCCCACTTGCGAAAGACCTCGGTAGTCGGTTTCCCGGCCCGCGACGACGACACCGCCTAGATCGCGGCTGCCAGCTCGCCAGGGGCGTCGGCATGGAGCAAACCTGGCGGTCACGGAGCCTTCGCCTCGCCTCCATCAGGGCCCGCCGGCGAGCGATTCCGGGCCTCCAACATCGCCTGGTACCGCGGCGGCAGGGGGCGCCCGAAATGGCCACAAAGCGCCACGAGGTCTGCGAAATCCCCGTCGTCGGGCTCGTAGAAGGTGCTCGCCGTGATCTTGAAGTCGAGGCCGATGCATGCGACCTCCCGTCCCGCGATCCGTCCCCGCCCGCCGAAGGCGCCAACGTAGTACGCCAATCCCCCCGGGCCGTAAACTTCGACGCCATCGCCGTCGAGTCGGGTCATCGTCAAATCCACGATGTGAACGTCGACCTGCTTCCCCACCGCATCCTCGACGACCCAGTTGGCCGCGTTGTCGACGCGCACAGTCCTGAACCCGAGGGACTCGATGGTCTTCCCGAACCGGGCCTCGTCGGTGTGGCGGATCGTGATGTCCAGGTCGCGGTGCTCGCGCGTTTGCCGACCGATCAGGGCGTCGATGGCCCAGCCGCCCTCCACCCAGACGTCGATGCGAGCTTCCGCCAAGGGGTCCAGGATCTCCCACACATCCGCCGCCGCCATCATCCGACTGACCTCCTCCGGAAAAACGCGCTCGTGCGCATGAAAAAGGCCAAGGAACGATTCAACGTTCCCTGGCCTCATAGTGGAGGTAACCGGATTCGAACCGGTGACCTTCTGCATGCCATGCAGACGCGCTACCAACTGCGCCATACCCCCGAAGTGTCGGCCCAGCGCGTTACCGCGCGGACCGTCATATAGTACCAGCCCCCCGCCGCGGGTGTCAAACCCCGCGGCTAGCCGACCTCCACGGTCGGCATCGGCGAGCCCAGGTGGAAAGCGTTGTGGACCAGCCGAACCGCTTGCTGAGCCTGTTCCCGGTTGATCACGCAGCTCACCTTGATCTCCGACGTGGCGATCATCTGGATGTTGATGTTGCCGTCGGCGAGGGCCTGGAACATCTTCGCCGCGATGCCGGCGTGGTTGACCATGCCGGATCCGACGATCGAGACCTTCGCCACGTCGAGGTCCTTCACGATCTCGCCAGCGCCCATCGCCTTGCCCACCTCGGACGTCACCTCGACGGCCTTGTCCAGGTCGTTGCGGGGCACCGTGAAGCCGATGTCGTTGGTGTTCTCGGCGCGCACGGCCTGGGTGATCATGTCGACGTTGACGCCATGGTCGGACAGCGCGCCGAAGAGGCGCGCGGCGATGCCCGGCCGATCGGGCACGGCCAACAGGGCCACCTTCGCCTGGTTCATGTCCACGGCCACGCCGCGGACGGGCGTCACGTTCTCCATATCCTCTACTCCCTTCACGACGGTGCCCAGGCCTTCATCGAAGGTCGAGCGGACCCGGATGACCAGATCGTATTGCTTGGCGTATTCCACGGCCCGCGGGTGCAGCACCTGCGCGCCCAGGCTCGCGAGCTCGAGCATCTCGTCGTACGAGATCTCCTTGAGCAGGCGGGCGTCTTCGACGATGCGCGGGTCGGTCGTGTAGACGCCCGACACGTCGGTGAAGATCTCGCATTCATGCGCCTTGAGCGCCGCGGCCAGCGCCACGGCCGTGGTGTCCGAGCCGCCGCGGCCGAGCGTGCAGATCTCGCCGTTGTAGGTGACGCCCTGGAAGCCTGCCACGACCGGGATGTAATCCTCGGCGAGCAGCTGCTTCAGGCGGTCGGTGTGGATGTCGATGATGCGCGCGCGCGTGTGCACGGGCTCGGTGCGGATGCCGGCCTGCGCGCCGGTCATCGAGATCGCCGGGACCCCGACCGCCTGCAGCGCCATCGCGACCAGCGCGATCGAGACCTGCTCGCCGGTGGCGAGCAACATGTCGAGCTCGCGCGGCGAGGCGTAGTTCGTCACCTGGTCCTTGAGCTCGATCAGCTCGTCGGTGGTGTGGCCCATGGCCGACACCACCACGACGACCTGGTGGCCAGCCTGCTTGGCGCTCGCGATCCGACCGGCGACGTGGCGGATGCGCTCGGGGTTGGCGACGGACGTGCCGCCGAACTTCTGGACGATCAGGGCCATAGGGAGACCTTTCCGTTGAGACTACGCGGGTTCGAGGCCCGCGCCCTGGGCCAGGCGGTCGAACGCGTGGATCGCCGCCGCGACGCCGTGCTCGGCCCAGGCCGCGGTCATCGCCCGGCCGACGTCGGCCGCACGCTCCGCCGGCGCGAACGCCAACAGCGTCGGCCCGGCCCCGCTGATCACCGCCCCCCAGGCACCGGCGTCCCGTGCCGCGTCGAAGACGGCCTGGGCGCCCCGGACGAGCGGCAGCCGGTAGGGCTGGTGGAGGCGATCGCGCAAGCCGAGCGGCAGCCATGATACCTCTCCGGTCAACATAACGGTGGTGAGCGCGGTCACATGGGCGATGTTCGCGATCGCGTCGGCGCGCGGGATCGAGGTCGGCAGGACCGCGCGGGCCTCGGCCGTCGACAGCTTGAAATCTGGCACGGCGGCGACCAGCGTGCTAGGCGCTCGGTCGGTGAGCGGGATGCAGATCGATCGCCCATCCTCCATAAACGCGGCCGTGACGCCGCCGAAGATCGCCGGCGCCACGTTGTCCGGGTGCCCTTCGAGGTTCGCGGCCAGGTCGAGCAAGGCCGCCCGCTCGAGCGGGCGGCCAAAGGCCTCGTTCGCCGCCACCAGCCCGCCGACGATCGCCGCCGATGAGCTGCCCATCCCGCGCGACGGCGGGATCTGGACGTCGATCGCCCAGCGCCAGGTGGGCAAGGGCCGACCGAGCTGTGCGGCCAGCGCGCGCGCGGCCCGGACGGAAAGGTGATCGTCGCCAGCGGGCAAGCCGTCCGCGTAGGGGCCCGAATGCACGATGCCGAGGCCATCGGCCTCGGCGAGCGTGATGCGGTTGTAGAGCGGCAAGGCCAGCCCCAACACATCGAAGCCCGGCCCCAGGTTGGCGCTGGTGGCCGGGATCCGGACCATCACCACCGGACGATGGAGCCCCGCGTGTCGGTGTGCACGAAGTACCCGTGCGCGCCCGTGGGCGGGTAGAGCGCGGCGCCGCCCGTCAGGTCGGTCTCCTTGTCGAGCTTGGTCACGGCCGCGAGCAGGATCTGGGCGTCGAGGATGTCGTTCTTCTTGTCGCGGTTGAAGTCCTGGCAGATCATATCGGCCGCGTCGCCGTAGGTGTGGCGGCTGAGGCTGGTGACGTTGCCGATCGCGCGGTTCAGCGCCGGCGACCGGAACCCGCTCATGATTTCGAGCTTGCTGCACGGATAACCCGCCGCATTCAGCGTGACCATCAGCCGCTCGAGCTTCTCGACCAGCTTGGGCTCGATGAAGAGGTACTTCTTGCCGCCCACGTACGCGTCCTTGCCCTGGAAATCGCGCACCTTGTAGTGGCGGCTCAGGGGCACCTCCGCGGTGTCTCGGCTCAACTCGACGAAGCCCGCGGGTACGGCGTACTTGTCTTCGCGCGCGCCCCGGTTTGCGACCAGCGTGGGCTTGGGCCCGAAGCCCTTCGGATAGCTGCCGATCGGGTAGCCGTTGAGCTTGCCGCCTTTGACTTTGCTCGCGGGCACGGTGACGATCATCGAGAGCGTGCGCGCCATGGTGCGCCCGGCCACCAGGCCCGTGGCGGTGACGGCGTAG
Source organism: Candidatus Sericytochromatia bacterium (assembly GCA_036675505.1). Taxonomy (GTDB): domain Bacteria; phylum Cyanobacteriota; class Sericytochromatia; order S15B-MN24; family JAQBPE01; genus JAKFEW01. Next base: position 234,399 of record JAKFEW010000139.1, on the reverse strand, counting down.
GCGCCCGCCTCGAGCGGCGCGGTCCACACGGCCATGTTCTCGCCGTAAGCGAGGCCGCCCCCCTTCGCGCGCCAGGTCACGCTCACGGGCTTGCCGCCGGGCGACATCGCACGGAGCGGGAAGCGCTCGCCGGGGAGCACCGTGACCACGTCGACCCACGGCGAGACGTACTGCACGTCGAGCTTGCGGGGCGAGCGGACCTGGGGCTTGAAGACGGCGAGCTGGAAAGCCGAGCCGTCGAAGCCGGTGCCCGACGCCGCGGCGACGCCTTCGGCGAACGAACTGATGGTGGCCTGGTCGAGCAACTCGGCGGCCGCGTCGGTCATGGGGACGCTGGCGAAGCCTGTGGCGCCCGCGGCGGGGGCGAAGCCCAAGTTGACGAGGACGGCGCTGGCGGCGAGAAGGGGGACGATGACGCGCATGTTCACTCCTGTGTCGCGCCCAGGGATGGCCTGGTGGGCCATGTCCGGGGCATTGCCCATTCTACGTGCGGACGCCGCTAGCGGCAATGGATTATTGTGACTTCGTTATAAATGTTAAGAAACAGTTTGCTAGGAATCAGCCTGCCTGTGCGCTTCGCGCCCGCCTTTACGGCGATCGGCGAGCAGGCTATACTGGCCGGCGCGGCAGCAACCCTTTGTCAATACTAGAGAAATCGCGTGAATGGCGTCTGTGCGCCATATTACAGATTTGTTTGGTCATCCCTCCCAAACCCGCGCCAGATGCCGCGGTCCGGTTGGAAAGGTAGTCACGTTATGTCACCTGCCCGGAATCGCACCCTGCTGAAGACCGGAAGCGTTGGTCTGGCGCTCTCCATGGCCCTTGTACCCACGCCGGCCTATGCCGTGGATCCCGTTTTCGCACCGCTCGAGCTCGGCTCGCTGTCTTCGGCCGCGGGCCTGGAAGACGCGTCGGCGCTCGCGGTGAACACAGCGGCGCTGGCCTTCCAGCGCAGCTCGGAGCTCTACTTCGGTCGGTCGCTCAACGGGCTCGACCAGACGAGCCTGTTCCTCACCGGCGGCGGCGGCGGCTTCGCTTGGCAGCAGTTCCGCACGAACGACAACCGCTTCCTCAACACCTACCGCTTCGGTGGCAGCTTCGAGGCGTTCGGCGGGCTGGCCTTCGGCGGCACGTTCAACTACCTGCAGTTCCTCGACGGCCAGGGCGGCAACAGCCCGGACTTCGGTGTCTCGGCGCTCTACCGGCCGAACCCCTGGCTCGCGGCGGGCCTGGCGGTGCATCACCTGAACCAGCCGGCGATCGAGCCGATGCTCGGCCTCACCGGCGCGTCCGTGCTGCGCCGTCAGTACCGGCCCGGCATCGCGATCCGCCCGGGCACCGAGCGCATCACGCTCTCGCTGGACGGCGCATGGAACGAGGGCGACCCGATCAACGCCATCGCGCCCTGGGCCGGGCTCCAGGTGGAGCCGATCCCCGGCTTCACGCTGCGCGGCGTGGTGAACCAGAACCTCAACTATAGCCTGGGCATGGGCCTGCAGTTCGGCCAGATCGGCACAGGCTTCATGACCGGCGCCACCCACCCGCGCTTCGGCGGCAGCGACATGACCTACCTCACGACGAGCGACCTCGAAAACCGCCGCGCCGTGCGCGTCGGCCCGAGCCGCATGGCGTATTTGCGCCTCGAGGGCGATCTGTTGGACATCCCGCAGAACATCTTCGAGCTTCGCCAGGACTACTACCCGGGCGTGCTCCACCTGACCCGCCGCATCGCCGAGGCCAAGGTCGATTCCAAGGTCGCGGGCCTCGTGCTCGACCTGCGGGGCGTGAGCGCGGGCCTCGGCAAGCTCCAGGAGCTGCGCGACGCCGTCGCCGACTTCAAGACCAGCGGCAAGCCCACGATCGCCTACGTGACGGACGCCTCGATGGGTGAATACTACCTGGCCATCGCCACCGACAAGATCTACCAGCACCCGGCGGGCTCGCTGGACCTCAAGGGCCTGGCCGTCACCACGCCCTTCTTCAAGGGCTTCTTCGACAAGATCGGCGTCCAGCCGCAGTTCGTGGGCATCGGCAAGTACAAGTCCGCGCCCGAGCAGTACATGCGCAAGGACCTATCCGAGCCCGCCAAGGAGCAGGAAGAGGCGCTGCTCTCGGACGCCTATGGCCTGATCGTCGACGCGATCGCGAAGGCCCGCCGCCTGAGCAAGGATGAAGTCAAGGCGATCGTGGCGCGCGGCATGATCACGCCGCCGACGGCCAAGGAAAAGAACCTGGTCGACGACGTCGTGTACCCGGACCAGGTTTCCGGCCTCACCGAAAAGGGCCCGGCGAACACCTATCACCTCGCCGAGTACAAGCCCGAGACGTGGGGGCTGCCCGACAAGCTCGCGATCGTCGTGATCGACGGCGGCATCACCCGCGGCGAAAGCGACGGCGGCAACCTGCTCGACGGCGCCAACACGGGCTCGGCCACCGTGACGCGTGCGCTGCGCGAGCTGCGCAAGGACGACGCCGTGAAGGCCGTCGTGATCCGGGTCGACTCGCCCGGCGGCGACGCCGTGGCCTCCGACGAAATCGGGCGCGAAATCGATTTGCTGCGGCTCGAGAACAAGCCCGTGATCATCTCGATGGGCGACGTCGCGGCCTCCGGCGGCTACTGGGTCGCCGCCAACGGCACGCGAATTTACGCGGAGCCCGGCACGATCACGGGCTCGATCGGCGTCTTCTCCGGCCACTTCGCCTTCAAGGGACTGATCGACAAGCTCGGCATCACCACCGAGACGATCAAGCGCGGCGAGCACGCCGACATGGACAGCGGGATGCGCCCCTGGACGGAAGCCGAGCAGACCATGATTCGCGACCACGCCCGTTACACCTACGTGCAGTTCCTCGAGCGCGTCTCGAAGGGCCGCCGGATGGCGACGAGCCGGGTCGACGAGATCGCGCAGGGTCGCGTCTGGTCGGGGCTGCGCGCCCTCGACAACGGCCTCGTCGACAAGTTCGGCGGCCTGGAGGCGGCGATCGCCGACGCCCGCGAGATGGGCAAGCTCGACCCCGAGCGCTCGGTGATCGAGTTCTGGCCGAAGCCCGGCTCCCTGTGGGAGACCTTCGACGACAGCAACATGGACGTCCAGCTGCGGCGAACCGGCGACGCCGTGAAGCGTTACTCGCGTGTGAACACGTGGCTGATCGCGCCGCCGGTCGAGCCGCGATCCAACTAGGAGGCGCCCGACGATGGACCGCTATCTCACCGTCCTCGCGATGCTCGTCGAGTCATTGGTGCTGCTCTGGGTCGCCAAGCAGCTCTGGGGCGTCGTGCTCAAGCGCGACATGGACACCGAGCTCACGACCCACGACAACCCTGCCGCGGCGCTCACGGTCGCGGGCTACATCATGGGCGTCTTCATCGCGCTGTCCGGCGTGGCGGCCTCGCCCGCGCAGGGCATGGTCGCCGACATCGTCTCGTTCGCCGCCTTCGGGGTCGCCGGGGTGGCCGTCCTCTTCGCCTCGCTCTTCGCGGCGCCCCTCGTGGGCGGCATCAAGCTCCAGCGCGACATCGTGGAGAACCACAACATCGGCGCGGCCCTCGTGCTCTTCGCCACGTTCGTCGCCACCGGCACGATCTTCAGCGGCGCCGTGCGCGGCGAGGGCTCCGGCCTCACGGCCTGGGTCGCCCTGCTGGTGTTCCAGCTGCTCGGCCAGGTGGTGCTCGCGGTCATGGCGCACATCTTCGAGTACATCACGCCCTACGACCTCCACAAGGAAATCGTGGAAGGCAAGAACCTCGCGGCCGCCGCCGGCTACGCGGGCGCGCTGATCGCGATGGGCATCATCCTCCACAACGCCGTCCTGGGCGATTTCGTGAACTGGCAGGCGGACCTGCATGGCTTCTTGATCTGGTGCCTGCCGCTGCTGCTGCTCTGGCCGGTGCGCGCGCTGGTCGTGAACGGCGTGCTGCTCGGCTTCAAGAACCTGAACCACGAAATCGCGGTCGACCGGAACGTGGGCGCCGGCGTGATCGAGGCGGCGACCTACATCGGGTTCGCGCTCCTGGTGATGAACGTCGCCTAGGCCGACCGAATCGGGGTATAGAGGGGGTGCGCGGAGAGCGCGCCCCTACACGGATTTGAGGCCATGACCGAGGCCTGGATCGTCCAATCCAAGCTCACGCCGCCTTCACCCCCGGTGAACTGGCTGGCGCGCGAGCTCTTCCCGCCCGGGCTGCCGCGCCCGGCGCTGATTTGCCTCGTCGCAGGCCCCGGCTACGGCAAGACGCTCGGCCTGCTGTCGCTCGTCGCGCCCAAGCTCGACGCCGGCGTGCCGGTGCTCTGGTACGCGCTGGATCTCTACGACACCGACGCGGCCACCTTCTTCCACTACCTGGTGGCTGGCATGCGGCGCCACATCCCGCAGTTCGGCGAGGAGGTGAAGGCGCTGCTGCTCGGCGAGCGGCTCGAGCCGCGGCTGCTGTGGCAGCGGTTCTTCCAGGCGATCGCGGCCTACAACCTGCCCGAGGTCCACCTGGTCCTCGACGACTTCCACCACCTCCAGGAGAACCTGCCGGAGGTGGTCAAGGCGCTCGCCTATTTCTTCGACAAGCTGCCGCCGCGCACGCACCTCCTGATCAGCAGCCGCACGCGCCTGGCCGTGCCGCTCGGCAAGGCCCAGCAGATGGGCCAGGTGCGCTCGCTCGAGGAAGACAAGCTGCGCTTCTCGGCCGAGGAAGAGGTCGAGTTCATGCGACGCCGGGCGCCCGACGGCGTCATCCCGAACACCTGGTGGCGCAAGGCCACCGGCCTCGACGGCTGGCCGCTGGGCCTGGACCTCGCGACCACCGTCGAGGAGACCCGCGAGCTCAACCTCGATCCGCGTGCAGGCGGCGTGGAGCCGCTGACAGGCTACGTGGCCGAAGAGCTGTACGAGGCCCAGCCGGGCGATCGCCGGGAGTTCATGCTGCGCGCCGCGCTGTTGCAGGAGCTGACCCCCGAGGCTTGCCGCTGGGTCTTCAACCAGGGCGACGCCGCCGAGCTGCTCGAGAGCATGGAGGCCGACCACCTGGTGCGCCGGCTCGCCGACGCCGTGGCCTACCGCTTCCCCACCTACCTGCGCGACTTCCTGGCCGCCGAGGCCGAGCGCGCGATCCCGGGCATCCAGCGGGCCGAGTGGCACCGCCGCGCGGCGAGCTTCTACCAGGACCGCGGCCAGGAAGAGCTCGCGCTGCCGCACCTGATCGCGTCCGAGGACTGGGAAATGGCGATCTTCGCGTGCGAGCTCAGCTTCCCGATGATGCGCTTCTCGGGCCGCCAGTCGCTCATCTGGCGCTGGCTCGACGCCTTCCCGGAGGAGGTCCAGCTGCGCGAGCCCGTGCTGCAGCTCTGGCGCGGCCACCTGCTCTCGCGCAGCGGCCAGCACATCGAGGCGGCGCCGGCGTACGAGCGCGCCCGCGAGCTGTTCGCCCAGCGCAAGGACGCCGCCGGCGTCTTCAAGGTGATGGTGCGCCAGTGCACGATCGCGCTGATCCACCAGGAGATGCGCAAGTTCGGCGCCAACATGCTCGAAGCGCTCGCGTCCCAAAAGGACGGCAAGAACGAGGACATCGTCGACCTCTTCCTCGCCCGCGCCCTCGCGGCCGAGCAGCGCGGCGACATGGCGCTCATGCAGGAGTGCAACGAGTCGGTCCTGCAGATTCCGATCGAGAAAAACATCGAGATCGCGGCGTCCCACTGCATCGCGCTCATGAACCTCTACACGCTCGGCCTGCACCACGGCGACCACGACGCCGCCCACCGCCACATCGCGCGCGTGATCGAGCTGTCGGATGACTGGCAGTTCGCGCCTTACAACCTCTTCGCGAAGTTCCTGCAGGCCAACTTGCGGCTGCTCGAGGGCGACATCGACGGCGCCGGCTCCTTCCTGCGTTCGCTGCCGCCGCACTGGAAGGACATGATGGATTGGCACGACCTCGCGTGCGCCTACGCCGTCACGGGGTTCTGGCACCACCTGAAGGGCGAGCACAAGGAGGCCGAGGAACACCTGCGCCGCAGCCAGGACACCTTCGAGAAGGCCGGCTTCAAGGAAGGCAAGAAGGTCTCGCTGGAGCGCTTGCTCTGGCTGGTGGTCGCGAGGCGGCAATATGCGCGCGCGCCCGAGCTGCTCGCCGAGGCCGGCGAGGGCGCCTCCCAGAACATCTACGATCTCGTGCTGCTCACGCCCTACGGGCGGGCGATGCACCTGCAGGGCAACCCGGGCGCCGCGCTCAAGGCGTACAACGAGGCGATCCCGGGCTTCGAGAGCCAGAACGCGGATCTCCACCTCGCGCGCGCGCTGCTTTACCAGGGCGCGACGCTGCTCAAGCTGAACGACGAGCCGGCCGCCGAGCGCGTGGTCACGCGCGGCCTGCAGCTCGCGGAGACGCGCAACTACCGCTTCTTGCCGGGCGCGGATCAGGTGCTCTGGGAGGAGATCGCGCCGCTCGTGACGCGCAAGCGCATCGCGGTGGCCTTCGTCGAGCAGGCGCTCTCCGCGGCCGCCAAACACGCCGTCACGCTGGCGGTGGCGCCCGTCGAGGCGCGCGGCGGTACCACGGGCCCGCTCAGGCCCACCACGGTGGCCGACAAGCCGGCGCAGGGCGGGCTGTCGCTGCGCTGCTTCGGCGGCTTCGAGGCCCGCCTCGACGGCGTGCTGCTCGACCAGTGGCCGCGCCGCAAGGCCAAGCTGATCCTGGCCGCGCTGTTGCTTTACCCGCGCGGCCTGAGTCTCGCCCAGATGGTCGAGGTGCTGGGTGGCGGCGAGATCTCGGCGGCCGCGATCACCACGATCAAGGTCGACGTGTCGTCGCTGCGCCGCGCGCTCGAGCCCAACCTGGGCAAGGGACAGGAGTCGCGCTACGTGCTCACGGCGGACGACCGCTACCTGCTCGACTGGGACGCCGTCGAGTACCTCGATATGCGGGCGTTCGATCAGGCGATGAGCCAGGCCGATCGGCTGCGCGATAGCGAGCCGCTCGAGGCCGTGAAGGCCTACGAGCAGGCGCTCTCGCACTACCGCGGCAACCTGCTCGACGACAGTTTCTTCGCGAAGGCCTTCGAGGCCGAGCGCGAGAAGTATCGCCAGCAGGTCGTGGCAGCCCTGTTGTGGCTTTCACGCTTCCACCAGGACCTCGGTGACCTCTCGAGCGCCGAAAACGCGCTCAACCGCGCCGTGGAGCTGGCGCCCACCGAGGAGGACGCCTACATCGCGCTCATGCGCCACCAACGCAACACGGGCCGCGGCGAGCGCATCCGCCAGGTCTACTGGGATTGCCGCAAGGCGCTCAAGGCCTACCTCGGCCTGACGCCGAGCCCCGAGTTCGAGGCGGCGTACGCGGCGATCGCCAAGGGCGCGTAGCGCTAGGACGCTACAGGGTCCCCGGAAATCCGGGCGCCGCCGCGCAGTTGCTCGGCGAGCCAGTTCTCGGTGTGGTCGAGCAGCCACGTGCGGGCCTTGACCGTGCTGAACGCGTGGTCGGCGTGGACGCAGCAGTCACCCTCGGCGCCGGGGATCTCCTCGAGCAACGCCTCAGCGTTCTCGGTCGTCGCGACCATATCTTCCTTGCCGTAAAGCACAAACAGCGGTCGGTTCCAGTTCGACATCGCGCCGAGCGGGTCGAGCGCCGCGAGCTCGGTCATGAAGTCGCGGCCCACCTTGAGGCCGCCGCCGTCGATCCAGCCCTGGCGCGTGAGCTCGGGGTGGGCCGCGTAGAGGCCCAGGCGCGCGAAGATCGGCACCGGGAAGATCACCGGCGACCAGAGCGCCATCGCGGCGATGTCCGGCGCCTCGGCGAGCTGGCTCGCGATCGTCGCGCCCAAGCTGAACCCGACCAGCCCGATGCGGTCCGCGTCGACGGCCTCATGGCGGGCCAGCGCGTCGAGCGCGGCGCGGGCGTCGGCGACCATCGACGCGATCGTGGTGTCGACGAAATCCCCGTCGCTCTCGCCACAGCCGCGGCAGTCGACGCGCAGCGACGCGATGCCGCGCGCGGCGAGCCGCCGCGCGCCGTCGACGAAGAGCCGCCGGGCCTCGACGCGGCTGCCGCCGAAGCCATGCAGCCAGATCACGGCGGGGAACGGTCCCGGGCCGTCGGGCAGGTGCAACATGCCGCGGACGGCAGAACCATCGACGATCAGGGTGACGGAGGATTCGGCCATGAGGGGGCCTCCAGATGCTCTAACGACGACTGGCACGCCTCGCGGCGTGCCAGTGCATTGTACCCGGATTCGGGATCGGGAAGTTCAGGAGCTAGAGCAGGTAATGCAGGGCGATCGCGGCGATCGCGGCGCCCGCGAGCGTGGCCAGGAGCGAGCCGAGGCGCGGACGGGCCGCGACGGGCTCGAAGGCCGGCGCGTCGGCGATCGCGGGCGTCTGCTCCGCGAGCTCCTGCGGCGGAGCATTGAGCGGCGCGGTCATGACCTTGCGGCGCTGGCGGTTGTTGGTCTGGTAGGTGATGCCCATGGCGCGTTCTCCATTCAGGGATCCGGGGCGCTGGCCATGCTTATCGTTCAATTGCCGTCAAACCTGACGTGGAAGCGGGGGAAATCGTGCCAGGAAGCCCGCATAGAAGCGGGCCGGCCCGAAGGCCGGCCCGTCGCCCCGTGGGCCTGGTCTCCGTGAGGCTAGTCCTCGTAGGTGACCGTCAGCTCGCTGAGGACGTCGGTGTTGGACCCGGTGATCTTGAGGTAGTAAGTCCCGGGCTCGACCTCCTCGAAGGCCTGGTCGATGTCCTGTTGGCTCTCCGAGTTGATGGTGCTCGCCGCGGACGACTTGTCTTCTTTGAACAACGCGACGTCATAAGAGCCCGGATCGGCCGAGGTCGTCTTGTTGTCGAGCTTGATGCGGACCTTGGTCTTGCCTGCCGGCACCGTGATCTTGAAGAAGTCCATGTCCTCATCGGCATCGTCGGCCCAGAACGTGGCGAACTGGGTGGTCTCGCCCGAGGTGAGCTCCGGCGCGACGGCGAAGTCGTCGTTCCGTTCGTTCTCGTCGGCCACCGGCACGAACTTGAAGGTGACGGTGTAGTTCACCGTCTCTTCCCCTGCGTGCGGCGTGAGCTTCACGAAATAGCTGTTGCCGGCCTTCACGCGCACCTTGCCTTCGGTCGGGTCCGACGTGCCGCTCTCGGCGTACGTCGTGGACGCGAGCGAGCCCTTGTTGGCCTTGTAATACTCGATGCCCGGCGCGTAGGCCTCGCTGGATTCGCCGACGGTGACGACCAGCCAGCCGTCCTTGTTGCCCGCGGGGACGTCGAGCTTGTAGTAGTCGCCCTGCTCGTCGCCGCCGCCGGCGCTGCCCGAGATCGGGGCGTCCCAGGCGGCCATGCTGGCCTGGGCGAAGTCGTCGTTCGGCTCGATGTCGCCGGTCTTGCCTCCAGCGGCAGGCGACGCGCTGGCCGCCGGCGAGGCCGTGGGCTTGGCGGTCGCGCCCGCGGTGGGCGACGCGGTCGGGGCGGCGCTCGGCTTCGCCGTGCCGGCGGCGGCCGGGCTGGCGGACGCCGCGGGGCTGGCGCTGCCGGTCGCCTGGCCCGGCGTGATCGTGCCGGTGGCGCTCAACTGGCAGGCCGCGAGCAGCATCGAAACGGCCACGGCCGAAAGGCCCTTGATCCGCGCATGGTGGAACTTCATTCGGGTTTCCTCCTAGGGGGTTGGATGGTTCGACGAGGCCACGAAGAAGTCGGACGACGTCAGGTTCCCTGGTTCCAGGGCGGCCAGATCATAGAGCCGTCACCCGTCCGACGCAAGCCGGACCTGGCGATTTCCGGATCTTCTGTTAAATGTTTTTTAAATCGCGTTAAATTTTCGTTCGGGGTATTGCTAAGAGTGGGTTAACTGCGATATGGTTATCTCAAGCTTAAGGCGAAGTTAAGCAAACAGCTCCTACGCCCTAAAGTCCTGGCTCGCGTTCAGACAAAACTTTTTTTGAGGAGAATATCGCCGTGAACTTCAAGCAGACCGCTGCGGTGCTCGTTGCTTCGACCCTCGCCCTCGGCCTCGCGGGCTGCGGCAAGGGCCTCGCCACCGCCCCGGGCATGACCAAGGGTGGTTTCGCCTACAACGCCGCCGGCAAGCGGAAGGCTGAGAAGGCCGACAACTGGACCGTCCTGATCCACCTGGCGGGCGAGAACAACCTGTACCGCTTCGCTCTCGAAGACCTCAACGAGATGGAAGCCGGCCTGCCCGAGAACGGCAACGTCGAAGTTTACGTCCTGTTCGACGGCATCAAGAACGGCGACTCCTGCGTCTACAAGATCAAGCGCGACGCCGGCGGCATGAACACCAACATCATCTCGGAGAAGGTCGCGGTCGACTTCATCCCCGCGAACAACGAGATCGACTCCGGTAGCGTCGACGTCGTCAAGGCCTTCGTCTCGTGGGCCGGCAAGAACGTCGCCAGCGGCCACACGATGATCGGCTACTGGGACCACGGGTCGGGCATCTTCCACGGCGCCCCGAACCCGCTCACCAAGGGCTTCGGTTGGGACGACAACGGCACCAACCTCGAGACCTCGGACCTGACCACCCTGGGTGGCGCGTTCAAGGCCGCTTCGGGCAAGGCTTTCTCGATCGTCGGCTTCGACGCGTGCCTGATGGCCCACGGCGAAATCGCCTACCAGATGAACGGCACCGCCGATTACCTGGTCGCTTCGGAAGAGCTCGAGCCGGGCAAGGGCTGGGACTACAAGACCTGGCTGGCCTCGGCCGGTCGCGCCACGACCCCCGCGGCGTTCGCGTCGAACCTGGTCGATTCGTACATCAAGTCCTACGGTCCCGGCGGCTGGCAGTCGTCCGGCCGTGACGAGGTCACCCTCTCGGCGCTCGACGTCAACGCCTTCAACGGCAACGTCGTCCCCGCGCTGAACGAGTTCGTGACCGCCGCCAGCGGCTCGATGGCGGCGAACAAGGCTGCCTTCCAGGCTGCCCGCTCGAAGGCCCAGACCTTCTACAACCGCGACTGCGCCGACCTCGGCAGCTTCCTCGGCAACGTGAAGGCCACCGTGAAGGATTCGGGCGTCGCCGCCGCCACCGCCAAGCTGGAGTCGGCCTACAAGACGGCCGTGGTCCGCGAGGGTCACTCGAGCCACTTCCCCGGCGCGACCGGCACGGTGCTCTACTTCCCGACCCCTTCGCAGAACATCAACTCCACCTACGGCCAGGCCAACAAGATCGCCTTCGCGGCGACGTCCTGGAAGGACTTCCTCAAGAACTACCGCTAAACCGGTACGCCTTGAAAGGCCGGGAACCGCAAGGTTCCCGGCCTTTTCCCTTGTCGTGGTACCATGACCTCGATGGCGCGCGACTTCGACAGCTTTTTCAAGGACATCGTGTCCCAGCTGCCGGGCTACGAACCCCGGCCGCAGCAGGTCGAGATGGCCCGGCGAATCCTCCGCACCATGGAGGACGGCGGCCAGCTCCTGATCGAGGCGGGCACGGGCAGCGGCAAGTCATTCGGCTACCTGGTCCCCGCGCTCTACGCCGGCAAGACGGTGGTCATCTCGACGGGCACGATCCAGCTGCAGGAGCAGCTGATCGAGAAGGACCTCCCGTTCCTGCTCGAGGCCACAGGCTCCAACAAGACGGTCGCGCTGGCCAAAGGCCGCTCGAACTACCTCTGCCGCCAGAAGCTATGGGAGGCCGACCGCGGCATTCCCTCCGGCGACCCGCTGCGCAAGGAGGTCGACCGGCTGATGCGCGAGGCCGATGCCTGGGACGGCGACCTCGCTTCGCTGCCGTGGAGCCCCGGCAACCGCTTCTGGTCCGAGGTCGCGAGCACGTCCGACGATTGCCTCGGCAACAAATGCGAGTTCTTCGACCGCAACCCGTTCCGCATCGCGCGGGCCCGGCTCGGGCGCGCGGACATCATCGTCGCGAACCACGCCCTCTATATGGTGGACCTCGCGACCGGCGGCGGCATCCTGCCCGACCACGACCTCGTGATCTTCGACGAGGCCCACCACCTGCCGCGCACGGCCGCCCAGGCGTTCACGGCCAGCATCGGCCGCTACGCCCTCACCAAGCTGCTGCAGAAGATCCGTCGCCGCTGGAACGCGCCGCCCGAGCGCCTGGCGTTCGCGCTGGTCTCGGCCGAGAGCAAGCTCGTCGAGTGGATCTGGCGCCATGATCGCGCCCAGTTCCGGCTCTACCCGGACGCGGACTTCCTGGCCGTGTGCGACGCGATGCTCGACGGCTTGCGCGAGCTGCGCGAGTGGATCGAGAACGGGCGGGTGGACGAGCTGCTCTTCCCGGACGGCGACGTGAAGTCGAAGGCCTCGCTGCACAGGCCCAAGCTCTCCCAGCAGCTCGCGAACCTGATCGCGCGCTGGGAGTTCTTCGCCCACCACGCCGACGCGACCGGCGCCGAGCGCGTGAACTGGATCGAGATGGACCGCGAGACCGGCTACTTCGAGCTCAAGAGCGCCCCGCTCGACGTATCGGGCCCGCTCGCCGACGACCTTTGGGCGAAGCGCACGGCCGTGCTGACCTCCGCGACCCTCTCGGTGGGCGGAGACTTCTCGTACTTCCGCGGCCAGCTGGGGTTGAAGAAGGACGCCGGGCAGGTGGTGATGCCGTCGCCCTTCGACTACGCCACCCAGGTGCGGCTCTACACGCCGCCGCTGCCCGAGCCGAACGACCCGCGCCATGAGCGGGCCAGCCAGGCCGAGATCGAGGCGATCCTGCACGCGTCGCGCGGGCGGGCCTTCGTGCTGTTCACGTCGTACAAGGCGATGTCCTCGGCCTACGCGGCGATCGCCGCCAACCTACCGTTCCCGGTGAAGCAGCAGGGTGAGATGCCCCGTTCGCGCCTGGTGAGCTGGTTCAAGGAGACGCCGAATGCCGTGCTCTTCGCGACCAGCTCGTTCTGGGAGGGCGTGGACGTCCCTGGCGAGGCGCTCTCCTGCGTGATCATCGATCGCCTGCCCTTCGCGGTGCCGGATGATCCGGTCGTGCAGGCTTACGTCGAGCGGCTCAAGATGCAGGGGCGGGACTGGTTCAAGGAGTTCACGCTGCCGGAAGCGATCCTGCGCCTCAAGCAGGGCTTCGGTCGGTTGATCCGCACCGGCACCGATCGCGGCGTCGTCGCGATCCTCGATGCGCGGCTCTCGACGAAGTATTACGGCCGCAACATCGTCAGGGCCCTTCCGGCCTGTGGGCGCATCCAGTCGGGCGAGGCCCTGCGCGCCTTCTTCGACGAGGCCCCTGCCGCAGGCGGCCCGGACCCGCTCGCCCCCACGCTCGGCGGCGTCTGACCAGCGGAAGGGTTTCGAGCCTCACAGCCAGGCCGGGCCGAACCAGACCCGGGCCTTGAGCGCCGCCTCCGGGATCGGCCAGCCCGTCAGCACCGGGTAGTAGAACGCGAACCAGACCACGGCGGCGAGCGCGAACGCGCCCACCACGGCCCGGGCTGCGGCCGGTGCGAGCGGGGCCGGCCCGCCTGAGAGGCCCTCCCCGCGCCACCACGCGCGCCCGATCGCCACGAGCGCGACGCACGCGAAGGGGATCGCCGTCAGGTAGTAATGCATGAACGTCAGCGACCGCGGCTGGGCCGCCCAGGCGAGCCAGGATCCGAGGCCGAGCAGCGCGACGAAGCCCAGCTCCCGCCTGCCCTTCCAGCCCGCCGCCGCGGCCATCAGCAGCGCCGGCGCGCTGGCCCACCAGATCGCCGCGTTGCCGATCGCCCACACCGCGACCACCGTCGGGGCGCTGATCCAGAAGCCGTACCAGACCGGCCGCAGCATGAACGGCCAGCTCCACCACGCCGATTGGTAAGGGTGCGCCTCCGCGAGCTGGGCGTGATACGCGTACATGCGGAACTGGGCCTCGACGAACGCGAGGCGCCAGCGATCGGGGTCGGACAGCTCACCGCCTTGCAGCACCATCGGGACGTATGAGCCGACGTAGACGAAGAGCGGCAGGATGATCCAGGCCGCCGCGAGCCGCACGAGCCGGCCCGGCTCGGCGCGCCAATGCCACGCCGTCCAGGCCCCCAGGATCAGCGCGGGCGCGGCGCCGGACCAGCGACAGGCCAACGAGCCGCCCACCGCGAGGCCGGCCAGCACCAGCCAGCGGTCCTTGCGGGTGGCGACCGCCTGCCAGGCGCCCAGCGCCGCGGCCAGCACGAAGGCGACCTCGTAGACGTTCGTCTGGGCGACCCGCGCATGCACGAAGAAACAGCCATCGAGCGCGAGCAAGCCGGCCGCCGCCGCTGCCGCCGCCGTTGAGCCCAGGAGCGCGCGCGCGAGCGCGTAGAGCAGGCCCACGGCGAGGGCACCCATCAGGGCGCTGGGCAGCCGCCAGGCGAAGACCAGGCCGGCGGGCAGCGTGGCCTGTGCGCCGGACGCCGGCCGGTGCGCGACGAGATCGAGCGGCGCGCCGGTCAGCCGGATCACCGCCGCAATCACGTCCTTCACCAGCGGCGGGTGGGTCCACTCGCTGGGCGGCTGGCCAGCGGCGAGCTCCATGCCTGCTTTCGCGTGGAAGACCTCGTCGAATAGCGCGCCCGCCGGCGCGTCGAGCCGGAAGAGCACGAGCGCCAGAAACACCGCCGCGAGGCCCAGCGCCCAGCCCAGGTCGAACCAGGCGGGCGCGCGGCGCTCCAAGGGCGTCCTGGCCTGGCTCGCGGGCTCCGGATGTGGTATTATCGGGTGTTCTGCCATCGGTCCCTACGATACCCCGTGGGGCCCGACAGCGCCTAGATCTTGGAGACTACCTTGGCCAATCTGCCTCACCTTCACCCCGAGAAGATCCAGCCGATCAACCTGCGCGACGAGCTCAAGCAGTCGTACCTCGACTATGCGATGAGCGTCATCGTCGGCCGCGCGCTCCCCGACGTGCGCGACGGCCTCAAGCCGGTCCACCGCCGGATCCTCTTCTCGATGAATGAAAACAACCTCACGGCGGACCGCAAGCACCGCAAGTCGGCGACCGTGGTCGGCGACGTGCTCGGCAAGTATCACCCGCACGGCGATACCTCCGTGTACGACGCGATGGTGCGCCTGGCCCAGGATTTCGCCTCGCGCTACCCGCTGGTCGACGGCCACGGCAACTTCGGCTCGGTCGACGGCGACCCGGCGGCGGCCTACCGGTACACCGAGGCCCGAATGAGCCGCCTGGCCGGTGAGTTGCTCGCCGACATCGACTCGGATACGGTCGACTTCGCGCCCAACTTCGACGGCACGACCAACGAGCCGACGGTGATGCCCGCGCGCTACCCCAACCTGCTGGTCAACGGCTCCACGGGCATCGCGGTCGGTATGGCCACGAACATCCCGCCGCACAACCTGCGCGAAGTCATCGACGGCACGGTCGCCCTGATCGACGATCCGCAGCTCACCTCGGCGGAGCTGATTCAGTACGTGAAGGGCCCCGACTTCCCGTCCGGCGGCACGATGATGGGCACGCGCGGCGCCGTCGAGGCCTACAACACCGGCCGCGGCAGCGTCACCGTCCGCGCGATCACGGAAATCGAGACCAGCCGAGGGCGCAACGCCATCGTCATCACCGAGCTGCCCTACATGATCGGCATGGATCCGCTCTTCGAGAAGATCGCCGACCTCGTGAAGGAGAAGAAGCTCGAAGGCATCGCCGATCTGCGCAACGAGAGCGATCGCAACGGCATGCGCGGCGTGATCGAGCTCAAGCGCGACGCGGTGCCCCAGGTCGTGCTGAACAACCTGTACAAGCACACCTCGATGCAGCAGAACTTCTCGATCATCTTCCTCGCGCTCAACAAGAACAAGCCCGAGGTGATGGACCTCCGGAAGATGCTCCAGCTCTACATCGACCACCGCGTCGACGTGGTCACGCGGCGCACGCGCTTCGACCTCAACAAGGCCGAAGCGCGCATGCACATCGTCCTAGGCCTGATCAAGGCCCAGGAGAACCTCGATGAGGTGGTCAAGATCATCCGCGCTTCCAACAGCACGGACGACGCCCGCCAGGGGCTCATGCAGCGCTTCGGGCTCAGCGAGCTCCAGACCAACGCGATCCTCGACATGCAGCTCCGTCGCCTCACCGGCCTGGAGCGCGCCAAGCTCGAGGCGGAGCGCGAGGAGCTCGCCAGGCGTATCGCGGACCTGCAGTCGATCCTCGACGACAAGGTCCTGCTGATGGAGGTCATCAAGAAGGAGCTCGCGGCGGTCCGCGACAAGTACGGCGACGAGCGGCGGACGCGCATCGAGCATGCCGTCGGCGACCTCGCGACGGAAGACCTGATCCCCGACGAGCCGATGGCCATCTTCATCACGGACCAGGGCTACGTGAAGCGCCTGGGCCTCGACTCGTTCCAGAAGCAGCGGCGCGGCGGCCGCGGCATCGGCGGCATGCAGACCCGCGAAAACGACTTCGTCCGCCACTTCTTCGTCAGCTCGACCCACCAGGACGTGCTGTTCTTCTCCGACCGCGGCGTGGTGTACCGCCTCAAGGTGCACGAGCTCCCGGAGGCCTCGCGCCAGGCCAAGGGCATGAACATCGTGAACTTGCTCCAGCTCGGCGGCGAAGAGCGCATCACGGCGGTCATCCCCGTGCAGCAGTTCGAAGAGGGCAAGTACCTCGTGATGCTGACCAAGCATGGCGTGATCAAGAAGACGGACCTCACCGCCTTCGCCAACATCCGCCGCAACGGCCTGATCGCGGTCGCGCTGGACGAGGGCGACTCGCTCGGCTGGGTGCGCATGACCGACGGCAGCCAGAGCATCCTGATCGGCACGGTCGAGGGCATGGCGATCCACTACAACGAGGACGAGCTGCGGCCGCTGGGCCGGACCGCCCGCGGCGTGAAGGCGATCAGCCTGCGCAAGGAGGATCGCGTGGTGGGCATGGACATCGGCCGCGACGCCGCCGACGTCCTGGTGGTCACGACCGATGGCTTCGGCAAGCGCACGCCGCTCGCCGAGTACCGCGGCCAGAGCCGCGGCGGCCTGGGCCTGATCAACGTCAAGCTCAACGTCAACCGACAGGGCAAAGTGGCGGCAATCCTCGTGGTCACGGAAACCGAGGAAGTGGTTATTGTGACTACTAATGGGGTAGTTATCAGACAGGCGGTCCGCGAGGTTCGCCAAACGGGTCGTAGCGCTCAGGGTACGCGTTTGCAGCGCCTGGGCGAGGACGATCGGGTCGTCGGCGTCGCGCCGGTCGTGGTGACCGACGACGACGAAGGCCGCGAGGACGAGCTCGGCGGCGCGGAAGAAGCGCCTCCGACCGAAAGCTGAAGGATCACCAATGGGCGAGTTCAGTTACGGCCAAGATTTCGATTTTTCGGCTGGATACGACGCGCCCGATCCGAACGGGCAAGCGTTCGGGTATGAAGGCTACCAGCAAGAAGTACAGTCCCTGATTCCCGAAGGCGTGCCGATGGTGGCCGCGATCTTGGCGGAGAAGTTCATCATCTCCGGCGAGCAGATCAACGCCATCCTGGCCCGGCAGGCGGAGACCGGTGACACCCTCGTTCAAATCCTCCTGGATGACGGGTATGCTGCGCCAGACCAGCTGGTCGACGCGTTGCAGACCCGGGCCCACTACAAGTAGGCTCAGTAACGAATTCACGCCGCTGGTTACACATGACACAGATCAACGAGCAAAACCGGCCCATCATCTATAAACGAGGGGTTCACGCACGAAAGGTGGAGAGACTTGCGAGTCGGTAGCCTGACGGACATCGGCAAGGTCCGTGAGATCAACCAGGATAGCTTTGCGGTGGAATCGGACCGCGGTCTGTTCATCGTCGCTGACGGTATGGGCGGCCATGCCGCCGGTGAGAAGGCCAGCCAGACGGCTGTCCAGATCATCACCGAGCGGCTGAACGACAACGTTGCGGCGGCCAGCAATGGCCAGTTGCTCGACGCCATCCAAACGGCTATTCAGGATGCCAATCGCGAGATCATCAACGCGTCGATGGAAGACGCTTCGATGCGCGGCATGGGCACCACCGCGACGGTCATCGTGACCCGCGGCAACCAGATGTACGTCGGCCACGTCGGCGACTCGCGGGCATATCTGATCCGCAACCGGCGCATCGACCAGATCACCGACGACCATTCGATCGTCGCGCAGCTGGTGCGGGCCCGGGCGATCACGCCGCAAGAAGCCGCACGGCATCCGTACCGCAACGTCATCACCCGCTGCCTCGGCATGCAGACGGACGTCGAGGCGGATACGCAGCAGCGGGAGCTCAAGGCGGGCGATCGCCTGCTGATTTGCTCGGACGGCCTGTCGGGCCTCGTCTCGGACGACGAGATGCTCCAGTACGTCGTTTCGTCCACCGATCCCCAGCAGACCTGCCAGGAACTCGTGAATCTCGCGCTCGAGCGCGGCGGTTCCGACAACATCACCGTCGTCCTGATATTCAACGATTAGGCCGCCGTATGGCCGGGATGGTACACGGTTGCACTGCTTGGCTCCACGACGCCGCCACTGGGCGGCGTTTCGTGCTGCAAGGCACCGACGTGGCCTTCATCGGTCGTGAAGCCCCTCATGAGGTCAGACTTCCCGAGGACTTGTTCGTTTCTCGTCGCCATGCCCAGATTGTGCTCGTCGACGGGGAATATTGGTTGCGTGATCTCGCCAGCGCCAACGGTTCCTTTCTCAATCGCCGCCGCGTCACCGACGCCTGCCGCCTCGTGGTGGGCGACGTGATTCAGGTCGGGAACACCTCCTTGTGCTTCGTGCAGCCCGGCGGTTCGGCATGACCAAGATGCTCGTCAACAACTACGAGATCATCAAGGAAATCGGCCGGGGCGGCATGGGTATCGTCTACCTGGCCACGGACCACCGGTTGAATCGGCGCGTGGCGATCAAGGAGCTCTCGGTCAGCGGCCAGGCGCTCATGTCCGACGAGACCGAGAACGTCATCGCGCGTTTCCAGCGCGAGGCCCTCGCGGCGTCCAAGCTCCAGCACCCGAACATCGTCAGCGTCTACGACTATTTCCAGGACGGCGACAACCACTTCATGGTGATGGAGTACCTGGAGGGCAAGAGCCTCCAGCATTACATCGACCAGCGGCAGCCGTTCTCGGTCGAGCAGACGATCGACATCACGACCCAGGTCTGCGCGGCGCTCGACTACGCCCACGCGCACCAGATCGTCCACCGCGACATCAAGCCCGACAACATCTTGCTGCTCGAAAACGGCAAGATCAAGCTGATGGACTTCGGCGTGGCGCGCCACGTCGGCGAAGTCTCGAAGTTGACCCAGGCCGGCACCACGCTCGGCACGATCGCCTACATCTCGCCGGAGCAGCTTTGCGACTCACGGCTGGTCGATGGCCGCTCGGACGTCTTCTCGCTCGGCGCGATGATCTACGAGATGCTGACCCTGCGCACGCCGTTCGACGCCGGCAACGTCGGCGGCACGATCATGAAGATCATGAGCGAAGATCCGGTCCCGCCGCGCCAGATGAACCCGAGCATCCCGCCGAGGCTCGAGGCCGTGATCATGCGCGCGCTGCGCAAGAGCCCCGACGAGCGCTTCCAGCGCGCCAGCGAGATGGGCCAGGCGCTCATGAACGCGATCCGCCAGGATCCCAATGCCGGCCAGCCGCGCTCGATCCAGTTGAACGTGGTGACCTGCCGCTCTTGCGGCAGCGGCATCCCGGGTGGCCGCGGGCCATGCCCGAAGTGCGGCCGCCTCCAGGCGCCGCCCGCTCAGCCCACCAGCCCCGGCGCCGCGCCCCCCGGTGGCACGGCCGCGATGGGCCCCGGTGGCCCGGGCGGCCCTCGTCCCACCGGCCCGATGGGCCCCGGCTCGCCGGGTGGTCCGGCGCCGGCCGCCGCGACGGCGCGACCGGCCGTTGGCGGTATGCCGGGCGTCGGCCCCGGCCGCGGCACCGGCGGCCTGCCGCCGCTCTCGCAGCCCGGCGGGATGAACACGGGCGCGCCGCGCCCCGGCTTCCCCGGCTCCGGCGCGCCGCGGCCAGGCGCCCCCAACACGGGCAACTTGCGACCCAACCGCCCGATCGTGGGTGCGCGCTTCCTCTTCTCGTTCGGCCAGCCCGGCTTCAACCCCGGCGAGTTCCAGCAGCCGCGCGGCCTCATGCTCGACGCGAACCGCAACCTTTACATCGCGGACACCGAGAACAGCCGGATCCAGGTCGTCGACGCCAATGGCCAGTTCCTGCGCGACATCCGGCCGGCGGCCGGCCGGGACAGCTTCCGCTTCCCACGCTCGGTCGCGATGTCGAGCCAGAACGGCAGGATCTACGTCGTCGACGAGCTCGATTTCCGCATCTACGTCTTCGACGGCGAGGGCAAGCAGGTCCAGGTCTGGGATCGCCGGCGCAACCCGTCGGAGCCGGCCGCGATCCCCGGCCGCCTCGCGATCTCGCCGAACGGCACGATTTACGTGTCCGAGCCGAATGGCCACCGCGTGATGATGTACAACGCGTCGCACGGCTTCCTGGCCGCGTTCGGCGCGAACGGCGAGCTGCAATCGCCCTCGGGCGTCGTGGTGGGCCCGAAGGCGACACTCTACATCCTCGACTACGGCCAATGCCGCGTCCACACCTTCGACAGCAAGGGCAAAGCGGGCCCGAGCTTCGGCCGCCGCGGCAGTGGCCCCGGCGAATTCAGCGTGCCGCGCGACCTGACCGTCGATCGGTCGGGCCATGTGTTCGTGGCCGACACGCTCAACCACCGCGTGCAGATTTTCGATCCCAACGGCGAGCTGATCGTTTCGCTGGGCCAGAAGGGCAAACAGGAGGGCGCCTTCGCCGGCCCCGAAGGCATTGCGCTTTCGCCCGAAGATCAGCTGTACGTCTCGGATCGCGGCAACGGCCGGATCCAGGTCTTCCAAATCGAACGCGCCTGACCGTTTAGAGCGGTCAACGGACGGGAAATCACTTCAGGGGGAATTGCCTGGAGTCTATTCAGCGAGGCCCTTACAGGAGGATGAGAAACGTGTTGCGCGCTAATCGGAGGGGCTTCACCCTCATCGAGCTGCTGGTCGTCGTCGTCATCATCGGTATCCTGGCCAGCATCGGCGTCGGCGGTTACAACCAGGCGATGGATCGTTCCCGGAACGGGGGCGTGATATCGAACGTGCGCGCCATCGTGCTCGGCATCGAGCAATGGAAGACCGACCATCCCGGCCTGCCGGCCGAGCTCGTCGGCAACGATCCCAACATCCACGTGGCGGCCGCCACCGGCGTGGACCCGAACATCTTTCCGGTCAAGTACACGTCGGGTGGGCGTCTGCCGCCGGCGCCCTGGTCACGGCCGGCGCAGGGCGCGATGGATTCCGTCGCCACCTTCAACGCCACCGAGGGAGCGTCGACCGACACGGACACCGCCATGGGCGCCTCAGCCGCGGCTGAAGCCATCCTCGGCGTCGATGGCAAGACTTTCGCGATGACCGGCGGCTACTTCGCCGATGGCGGCAGCACCACGGGTGGTCCGCCGCCGCCGGGCGAGGGCCCGAGCAAGCGCTCGCATTACGGCTACGTTTACTACCTCGGTGAGACCTCATCGAGCCGTTTCGCCGTGCTCGGCGTCGGCAAGAACAAAAAGATGGCCGATATCGTGGCTGTCCGCACGAATTTCCAATAGAATGGCGAGCGCCCAAGCGGGCCTCGACCATTTTCAGATCAAAACGTATCAGGGGTTTAAGCACCCTCCCGGACGGGAAGTAACGGCTGAATGGTCCAGGGGGTCGCACTTGAAAGGAGATCCACTCTCATGACGCTCACTTCTCGCCTGCTGCTGGCGCGCCGCTTGATGAAGCGCCTGGGCGATCGCAAGCGCCGGGGTTTCACCCTGATCGAGCTGCTGGTCGTCGTCGTCATCATCGGCATTCTCGCCTCGGTGGCGCTGCCCTCCT
This sequence comes from Candidatus Sericytochromatia bacterium, assembly GCA_036675505.1. Classification (GTDB taxonomy): domain Bacteria; phylum Cyanobacteriota; class Sericytochromatia; order S15B-MN24; family JAQBPE01; genus JAKFEW01. The sequence goes on along the minus strand of JAKFEW010000139.1, from coordinate 212,601 downwards.
TCGTCGGAGCCCAGGACAAGGCGCGTAACGCGTCTGTCGCCGCGAACATCAACACCGTTCGTATGGCGCTCGAACAGTACAGCACCGACAACAACGGTTCGTACCCGACCCTCTCCTCGTTCGGCACCATGGTCGGCAGCGGCAACTATCTGCCAGGTAACCGGATGCCCAAGGCACCCTGGTCGACCAGCAGCCAGACCGCTTATTTGATCCCCGCGGCGGGCACCGGTGCAACCGGCGACACCAAGGGCTGGGACGTCAACGAGGTCGCCAACGGTACGGCCACGCTGAACTCGGTCGGTACCATCATCGACACGGGCGGCGCCGTCGCGTCGGACAAGCCGTCGCTCAACAAGCACTACGGCTTCGTCGCGTTCAACTACGCGCCGGACAACCAGGTGTACATCCTGTATGGCACCGGCAAGAAGAACAAGACGGCGATCGTCGGGGCGACCACCTCGAACGGTTCGAACTAGGTCATCCCCGGGGAGTCCTTCGCTTAGGCATCAGAGCTGCCCCGGAACCTCCGGGGCAGCTCTTTCTACGATCCGGAGAAATTCTCTTGAGCGACATCATCGTCGAAGCTGATCACGTCACCAAGGTCTACACCTCGTTCCCGAACAAGAAAGTCCAGACCCTGACGGACCTCACGCTGAGCGTGAGCCGCGGCGAGACCTTCGGCCTGCTAGGCCCGAACGGCGCCGGCAAGACCACCTCGCAGAAGCTCTTCCTCGGCCTGCTGCGCCCCACCATGGGGCAGGTGCGGGTGTTCGGCCAATCACCCTCCGATCCGGCCGTGCGCGCCCGCATCGGGTTCCTGCCGGAGAACCCGTATTTTTACACCTACCTGACCGGCCGCGAGTTCCTCGAGTTCTGTGCCGACCTCTTCGGCCTGGGCGCGAGCGTGCGCCGCGAGCGCATCCCCGCGCTGCTCCAGCTCGTCGATATGGAGCGCGCCGCGGACACCCAGCTGCGCAAATACTCGAAGGGCATGTTGCAGCGCATCGGCATCGCGCAGGCGCTCGTCAACGATCCCGAGCTGGTCTTCCTGGACGAGCCGACCAGCGGCCTCGATCCGATCGGCCACAAGCAGATCGGGCAGATCATCCGGTCGCTCAAGGCCCAGGGCAAGACGCTCTTCTTCAACTCGCACATCATGGTCGACGTTCAGGAGCTCTGCGATCGCATCGGCATCCTGCACCGTGGCAAGCTGGTCGCGCTCGGCACGATCAAGGATTTGCTCGCGCCCGGCGAGTCCCTCGAGGACTACTTCGTTCGCACGATCGAGGCCGCCGATCGCGCGGAGGCGATGGTCTAGCAATGGGCACGATCATCGCCATCGCGCGGAACACGTTTCTCGAGACGATTCGCGACCGCATCCTCAACGCCATCTTGATCTTCGCCGTCGTCCTGATCGGCGCTTCGATCCTGCTCGGCCAGCTCTCGGCCGGCCAGGACGTGAAGATCATCAAGGACCTCGGGCTCGCCGCGCTCGGCTTCTTCGGCGTGATCATCGCCGTCTTCGTCGGCACGAGCCTCGTGCACAAGGAGCTCGACAAGCGGACGGTCTTCGTCGTGCTCACCAAGCCGGTGCCGCGGGCGGCCTTCCTCGTCGGCAAATTGGGCGGCCTGATGATGACGCTCACGGTGCTGACCGCCGCGATGGGCGCGGCCTACCTCGGCCTGCTCGCGCTGTTGCGCGTGGAGATCCATGTCGGGATGTTCCAGGCGATCGGGTTCGCCTGGCTCGAGCTGGTGCTGCTCACCTCGCTCACCCTGGTCTTCTCCACGTTCACCACGCCCGTGCTGTGTATGCTGTACGCCTTCGCGTTGTACTTCATCGGGCACAACATGCACACGTTCAGGGAGCTGACGGAGAAGGCGGGGCCGGGCCTGCGCGAGCTGTTGACGGTCTTCTATTACGCGCTGCCGAACCTCACGCTCTTCGACATCAAGAACCAGGTGGTCTACGGCTTCGCCGCGCCGGCCACGCAGGTCCTCTGGACCGTTGCGTACGCCTTCACGTACAGCGCGGCCCTCTTCTGCGTGGCCGCGCTGATTTTCGCGCGTCGGGAGTTCTGACCATGGGGGGCACGCTGCCCTGGGCTGTCGGACTCGTGGCAACCCTGGGCCTGTCGATCGGCAGCTCGCTCGTGATTCGCAGCTACCCGCCGCGCGAGCTCGACGTGAACATGCTCTTCGTGCCGCCGCCCGCGATGGTGAAAGCCGGCGCGTCGGGCTACGAAAACGTGATCGCGGACTCGCTGTGGCTCACGCTGCTGCAATATTACGGCGAACGGTTCTTCTCCGAAAACCCGAAAATGGTCAACCTCGACGCCATGTTCGATCTCATCACCGAGCTCGACCCGAAGTTCTGGTTCGCGTACTGGCTGGGCGCCTGGGCGCTCAGCGACAACGGCCAGACCGACGTGGCCATCAGGCTGCTCGAGAAGGGCGAGCGCCTGAACCCGGATCACCTGCACTATCCGTACCTCCAGGGCTTCGTCCGCTTCCTCTTCCTGAGCGATTACCTGGGTGCGGCCGCCTGCTTCGAGCGCGCCGCGACGCGCCCGATCGCCGAGTGGGAAGACCAGAAGCGATTCGCCCGCTCGCTGGCCGCGCGGATGTACCAGAAGCAGGGCAAGGACGTCCTCGCGCTGCAAATCTGGGAGGACCTCACCAAGAGCGGGGACCGCGCGACCGCGGACATCGCGAAGCGCAACGTCGCGCGCATCAAAGGCGAGATCGCGGGGGAGCGCCCCAGGGCCTACAAGCCTGGCAAACCCAAACACGGCGAGCCCAGGTAACGCGCTCTTTCAAATCCGCTCAGCGGCCGGTACGCGATCGTGCGACCGGCCGTTATCGCTGATGGCATGCGGCTTCGGACGTGACGCATTTAACAAAAGATGACGCTATGTTCCGCATATAATGTGGGCCGGCCCGGGTACACATGTTGTGACCTCTCGTTATCTGGAAAACGGCTGGTTGCCAGCCTTTAAGGAATATGACAGCGTTCCTTCCCCTCGATGCGACCTTCGTCGCCACGGTCGTTTTCATCTTCGGTCTGATGATCGGAAGCTTCCTCAACGTAGTGATCTTCCGGCTCCCCGCAGATGAATCGATTGTCTGGCCCGGGTCCCATTGTCCCAAATGTGCTACGCCGCTTACGGCCTGGGAAAACATCCCGGTCGTGAGTTGGCTCGTGCTCGGCGCGAAGTGCCGGACCTGCAAGATGCCCATCTCCTGGCGCTACCCCGCGACGGAGCTTGCGACCGGCTTGCTGTTCCTCGCTGTCTACCTGGCGTTCGGCCTGACGTTCCAGTCGCTCTTCCTGTGGGTGTTGATCGGGTTGATGGTCGTGACCTTCTGGATCGACATCGATACGATGCTCATCTACGACCAGGTGACCCTGCCCGGCATCGCGCTCGGCCTGCTTTATAGCTGGCTGATCGCGGACCAGTTCTGGTTCTCGCTGGCGGCCTGCCTTTACGCCGTGGCGTTCCTGATGCTGCTCAACAGCCTCACGGTCCTGGCGATCGGGGAGGACGGGGTTGGCGGCGGCGATATGACGCTCGTCGCGATGCTGGGTGCCTGGCTCGGCCTGCAGGAGACCGCGCTGGCCGTGGGCCTGTCGATGGTCATCGGCAGCGCGATCGGGCTCGGGATTCTGTTCCGGCGCTGGGGGCAGGCAGGCAACTGGCAGCCCTTCGCGCTGGCGGCTTTCGTGACGCCGCTGGCGTACGTGGCCGGCTGTTTCCTGGCGGTGAGCCCGTTCGGCTCGTCCGAAGCGGGTTGGTGGTTCGGCGCGACGCTGGATCCGATGGTGCGGCTCGCGATCTTCGCGATGGCGGCGCTGCTGGGGGCGTGCGCCGGCTGGATCTATATGCGCACGGCGCAGGACGAGGGACGGCTGATGATGCCGTTCGGCCCCGCACTCGTGCTGGGCGGCCTGGGGGCGCTGTTCTGGGGCGGGCCGATGATCGGCTGGTACATGCAGCGTCTGGGCAGCTGAGAGGCTGAAGAGGAGAACCGTCCGTGGGATTGATGGACCAAGTCAAGAGCTTGCTCAAGCTCAAGAAGACCTCGGTGGTCGGGCTCGATATCGGGCCTGACGCGATCGTGGTCGCCAGCCTCTCGAAGTCGAAGGCCGGCTATACGGTCGACGCGCTCGCGAGCGGCATGATGCCGCCGAACGCCTTCCAGGACGGTGAGATCGTCGACCCCGCGGGTGTCGGTGAGGTCATTCGCGGCCTGCTCGACGACCACAACATCACGGCCGAGACCGCGGTCGTCGCGATTGGCGGCCAGAGCGTGATCATCCGCCTCATCGCGACGGACCCGATGGCCGAGGACGAGCTCGAGACCTTCATCAACTACGAAGCCGAGCGTTACATCCCGTTCGCGCTCGACGACGTGAACTTGAGCTCGCAAATCGTGGGCACCACGATGGACGAGGGCGGCAACGAGCAAATGGAAGTGCTGCTGGTGGCGGCGCAGAAGAACCTCGTGCAGTCGTTCATCACCACCGCCGAGGAGGCCGGACTCACGCTTTCCTGCGTCGACGTGGCTTCCTTCGCTGTGATGCGGGCCCTAGAGAAGACCGATTACCTGAACGATAATCAGACCATCGCGGCCCTGCTCATTCAGGGCCCGTCGACGGACATCAACGTGCTGTCCGCCGGGGTCCCCAAGTTCAACCGGAGCGTGCTCATCGGTTACAGCTACCTGGTCGACAACTTGATCAACTCGTTAGGCATCGACGAGTTCGGCGCCAAGGACCTGCTGGATCAGCTCGACGTGGACCCCCAGGGTTACGAAGAGCTATCCCCCGAGATCGAGCAGGCCACGGAAATCATCCGGCCCGCGCTCTCCGAGCTCACCGGCGAAATCAGCCGCTCCCTGGACTTCTTCATGAGCCAGGGCGGTGCCACGATCGACAAAATCGTGATCTGCGGGAAGGGCGCCGCGTTGCGGGGCCTCGACCGATTCCTCACCACCCGCCTCGGCATCGAAGTCGTGGTGGGGAACCCGTTCACCTCGCTCTCGGCCGACAAGGTCGAGATCGATGAAGCCCAGGCGCCGACCTACATCACGGCAATCGGGCTGGCAATGCGAGATCTTGGCTAATGGCGACGATCAACATCAACCTGCTCCCCGAGGAGCTGCGGCCCGGCAAGGGCGGTGGCGGGATGAGCGCGCCGAGCATCGACCGAGCGGCCATGATGCCGATCGCCATCGGCGGCATCGTGGCCCTGGTGCTGGGGGCGACGCCGTCGCTGGCGGACTCGATGTGGCTCACGCCGTGGACCGAGACCGTTGCGGCCGAAGATGCGGAGATCCAGGCCGAGATCGACAAGTACAACACCACGCTGAAAGACCTCCAGTCCCAGGGCGATCGCGAAAACCTGCTCAAGAAGCAGCTCGCCACCCTGCAAGGCGTGGCGGGCGTGACCGCATCGTGGGGCGAGATCCTCAACGAGCTGCGCACCCTGACGCCCGGCAACCTCTGGTTCGAGTCCTTCAAGGCCGACAACGAAAAGTCGGAAATCACCGTCGCGGGCGGCGCGCTCGACTACGGCTCGGTGGCGTACTTCCACCGCAACCTCGAACATTCGGAGTTCTTCGCGAACCCGGTCCTCAGCAAGACCGAGATGACCGCCGGCGCCGTTCCGACTGTGAAGTGGGACATGAAGATTACCGTCCGAATGACGGGCGAAAAGAAGTAGGTCAAAGACATGAGCACGATCAACATCGGAGGCCAGGAGATCCCCGCGATCGCGATCGCGGCCGGGCTGCCGGCGATCGCGGCCTTGTACGTCTTCGAAAGTTCCTACATGGGATTGGCGGTCGAACAGACCCTCATGGCGAAGTACGAAGGGATCCAGACACAAATCGAAGCGGTCGAAGCGAAGCGTGGCCAAGCTGAAGAGCTCAAGGCGCGCACCAAAGAGATCGACAAAGTAAAAGCGAGGATCGCCGAGCTCTCGAAAGGCATCACCCTGCTGCGAGCGAAAATCCCGAGCGAAGCCCAGGTGCCCGTGCTGCTGTACGACATCGAACGGATCGCGAAGAGCGCCCACGGCGACCTCTCGACCTTCCAGCCGGCGGAGCTCAAGCCGTTCTCTGGCGACCCGAGCGGCGACATTCAGGAGCTGCCGGTCACGGTGTCGGCCTCGGCGACGTTCCCGCAAGTCATCACCTTTATGGAAAAGTTGAACCAATACGAGCGCAAGCTCTCCGTCAGCAACCTCTCACTCACGCCGGTGGGCTCCAAGCTGGACCCCAAGCTGGGTGGCGTCTATCAAAACACCTTGACCCTACAGTTCACCCTGAACGCGTACGTGCTCAAGAGTAAGGGAGATACGCCGTGAACTTCGTCCAAGCGATGATCGTGCCGACCATGGTCTCCATGGGCATGGGCTCGCTGCTCGTGGCGCAGAACCTCTCGCTCATGGAGGTCAGCTACGCAGCGCCGGCGACCGCCGCCAAGGCGGAAGGCAAGCCGGCCAAGCCCGAAGGCGACGCGGCCAAGCTGCCCGTGCCTGCGGACGGCGGCCAGTCGGCCGAGTTCGGCGCTGCCAACGGAGAGAACACGGTGTTCCAGGCCACGACCGAGACCGAGCTCTCGATCAAGGCGGTCGAGGCCGCGGGCCGCGAAGATCCCTTCATGGCGCTCGTGCCGCCCGATCCGGGCACGATCGTGCCGCCCAACGGGCCCGGCCCGGGCGACGACCCGATCGCCAAGCTGCCCCCGATTGCGCCGCTGCCGACGCCCAAGCCCGTGATCGCGGTGCCGAAGCCGAAGCCGAAGCCCGCCGTGACCTTCGGCGGCGACAAGGCGCCGACGGTCGACCAGCCCCAGTGGCTCGTGCGCGGCATCGTCAGCACCGGCTACGAGCGCATCTGCATGCTCGAAGGCAAGGGCGGCAACAACATCAGCGCCCGCGTCGGCGAGCAACTCGCCGACGGCAGCCGGATCGAAGCAATTTCCAACCGTGGAGTGACGTTCATCCGTGGCGGTCGTCGCTACGTGAAGATCATCGGAGGCATTCTGTGATGGCACCCGCCGCCAATCGGCAGCTCAAAATGGCCCTGGCGGCTGCGAGTATTCTCGCGACCGCGACGGCCAGCCCTGCCCTGGCCCAAGACCACGGCAGCGGGTACTACGGCTCGGGATCGAACTTCGGCAACGAGCGGAACGACGCGATCAAGGATCAGCTGATCAACTTCAAGGACATCCCGGCGCTGATCAAGAACCCGACGTTCATGACGTTGAAGTTCGACAACGCCGAGGTGAAGGAAGTCCTGCGCCTGATCGCCCAGCGCGGCGGCATGAACCTGATCCTCGACAGCAGCGTCGCCGGCCGGTTCACGATGGACGTTCGCGCGGTCCCGCTCGACGAGTTCTTCGGCATCGTGCTGCGCACCAACGGCCTGGCGGCCCGCCGCGTCGGCACGTCGCTGCTGATCGCCAAGGAAGAGGTCCTGCGGGCCAAGATCGACGCCAACCAGGCGGCGACCTTCCGCCTCAACAACGCGAAAGCCACCGAGGCGATCGCGCTCCTGACCGGCGTGCTCTCCGGCGCGGCGGGCAGCTCGCTGAAAATGGTGGCCGACATCCGAACCAACTCGATCCTGGTGTCGGGCACGGGTGAAGACCTCGTGAAGATCCGCAACGCGATCCGCGCGATCGACATCCCGGCCCCGCAGGTCGTGATCGAGGTGAAGCTGGTCGAAGTCGCGCGCAGCGCGATCAAGCGCCTGGGCGGCGAGTTCGGCTTCGGCGGCTCGAAGTTCGGTCTCTCGAACAACGTCACGGACCCGACGGCCACCTCCAACGGCCAACCGACCGCCGGCAACCCGTCCTCGGGCTCGGGCAGCACGTCGATCACGTTCTCGTCGCTGGGCAACGTGACCTCGAACCTCAACGCCCGCATCAACGCGCTGGTGCAGCGCGGTGAGGCCCAGGTCCTCGCCAACCCCCGCATCGCGACGCAGGACAGCGTCACCGCCGAAATCGCCATCGTCAACAAGTTCCCGGTCGTGCAGGTGAACTTCCAGGGCGGCAGCGGCGGCACGGCGCTGGCGTCGGAAAGCGTCTCGTTCCAGGACATCGGCGAACGCCTGACGATCACCCCCCGCATCGATACCAACGGCTTCGTCACGATGGACATCCAGCCGACCATCTCGGTGCGTGGCAAGGACGTCATCGTCAACCGGAACCCGGTGCCCGAGGTCAACGAGCGCCGCCTCCGGACCACGATGCGCGTGGCCGACGGCGAGACGGTGGTCATCGGCGGCCTGATCCGCCGCAACTCCAACAACACGGTGGCGAAGATGCCGCTGCTCGGCGACATCCCGATCATCGGCTTCATGTTCCGCCAGGAAGCCACGAGCAACGATGAGACCGAGGTCATCATCATGGTCACGCCGCACATCAAGAGCGGCGAGCGCCTCACCGACTAAACCGTCACCTCATGTATAATCGACAGGCCGTCCGCATCCGGCGGACGGCCTGTCGCATGGAGAGGTGTTTGAATGACGCAAGTGGCCACGGACCTGATGGAAAAGATCGTCTCGCTCTCGAAGCGGCGCGGCCTGATCTTCCCGAGCAGCGAGATCTACGGCGGTCTTGGTAGCACCTGGGACTACGGTCCGCTCGGCGTCTTGCTCAAGAACAACGTCAAGCAGGCCTGGTGGCGTGCGGTGGTGCAGAGCCGCTCCGACATGGTCGGGATGGATGCCGCCATCCTCATGCATCCCCAGGCCTGGGTCGCGTCCGGCCACGTCGAAACCTTCAACGACCCGCTGGTCGACGACAAGACCACCCAGCAGCGCTTCCGTGCCGACCACCTGATCGAGCAGATGCTCGGCGAGCTGGAATCCTCGGGCGCCTCGCCGCTGGTGCGGAAGGGCCACGAGGACGCCGTGAAGGAGCTCGCCGGCTGGATCAGGGCGAACTCGATCGAAGCCCTGCTCAAGGACAAGGCGCGCATCTCGGAGCTCTTCAAGCACATGCAGAGCCCGTCGGGTGGCGAGCTGACGGAGCCGCGCAACTTCAACCTGATGTTCAAGACGTTCCTCGGCCCGGTCGAAGACTCGGCCGCCGTCGTCTACCTGCGTCCCGAAACGGCGCAGGGCATCTTCGTGAACTTCAAGAACGTGCAGATCGCGAGCCGCAAGAAGCCGCCGTTCGGCATCGCGCAGATCGGCAAGTCGTTCCGCAACGAAATCACGCCCGGTAACTTCACGTTCCGCACGCGCGAGTTCGAGCAGATGGAAATCGAGTTCTTCTGCCCGCCTGACGAGGCGGCCGAATGGCACAAGCGTTGGATCGAAGACCGCTACCGCTGGTACATCGACCTCGGCATGAAGGCCGACAACATCCGCCGCCGCGCGCATGGCTGCGACGAGCTCGCGCATTACGCCGCGGGCTGCGAGGACTTCGAGTACCGCTTCCCGTTCGGCTGGTCCGAGCTGGAAGGCATCGCGAACCGCACGGACTTCGACCTCAAGCAGCACCAGAACCTCTCGGGCAAGGACCTTTCCTTCTTCGACGAGGAAACCAAGTCGGCGTACATCCCCTACGTGATCGAGCCCTCGGCGGGCGCCGACCGGGCGACGCTGGCGTTCCTGGTGGATTCCTACGAAGAGGAGACCGATCCGAAGGGCGAGACGCGCGTCGTGCTGCGGCTCCATCCGATGCTCGCGCCGTACAAGATCGCGGTGCTGCCGCTCTCGAAGAAGGCCGAGCTCACGGGCCCGGCGCGCCAGCTGCATGCCCTCCTGTCGCAGCACTGGTCGGTGGACTACGACGAAACGCAGTCGATCGGCAAGCGCTACCGCCGCCAGGACGAAGTCGGCACGCCATTCTGCGTGACGCTCGACTTCGAGTCCTTGAACGACCGATCGGTGACGATCCGGGAGCGGGACAGCATGACCCAGATCCGGTTGAAGATCGAAGACGTGCTGCCCTGGCTGCAGGGCCGGCTGCGCTGGCCCGGCGAGTCGGCGGAGCTCCCGACGATCTTCGGCTAACGCGTGTCGGGCGCGGCGCCGCCGAGCCCGTAGCGCGGGTTGCCCAGCCCCGACAGGTAAGCCTTGTACGCTTCCGGACCGAGCAGGCCATGCTCGGTCCGGAATGCTTTCAGCTGGGTCAGCGCTTCCCAGCGCGGGAGCCACATGCGGTGCACGTAGGCGTCCACCGGCACCGGGCGATCGGTGAGCAGCGGGTACTGCCACACCAGCCAGGTCGCCGCGAGCCCGGCATACGCCACGGCCGCTACCGTGCGCCACCGCGCCCGCGGCAGGTCCTGCACCGCCCCCGCGATCGCGAGGGCGGCGAAGGGCAGCGACTCGAGGAAGTAGGTCATGAACGTGGCGTTGCGCGCGGTCAGGCCCCAGGCCAGCCAGAGGGCGAGCCCCATCCAGGCGACGAAGGCCAGGGCGGCATCCCGGCGCGCGATGCCGCGCCAGGCGGCCAGGGCGAGGGCCGGCACCGCGGCCCACCACAACGCCGGGTTCCCGACCATCCAGACGCCGACGACCGTGTCGTCCGCCTTCACGTAGACGAAGTGGTACCACAGCGGCTTGAGCATCAGCGGCCAGCTCCACCAGGGCGAGTGGTTGTGGTGGATCGAAACGCCCTGCTGGTGAAAGTTGTACATCCACTGGTTGAGCGTGACGACAGCCCACCAGTTTTCAGGGTCCGCGAGCCGCGTCACGGCTGGCTCCGGGCCCAGCAGGACGAAGGGGATGAAGCTCGCCAGGTACAGGATCGGTGGCAGCACGAAGTACCCGCCGAGCGCCGCGGGGAGCCAGGCCCGGAGCTCGGCCGCCGGGACCCCGCCCTTCCGCCACGGGCGGCGCGCGACGACCACGACCGTGAGCAACGCGGCCCAGGCCAGGACGCCGGTCCAGCGGGTCGCGAGCGCCAGCCCGAGCGCGACGCCCGCGGCCCACAACCAGGCGGGCCGCTCGTGTTTCACCGCCCGCCAGGTCGCGGCGGTCGCCGCCACGATGAAGGCGAGGGCGAAGGCGTTGGTCATCCCCATGCGGGCATGCACGAAAATCGCGCTGTCGAGCGCCAGCAGCCCGGCGGCGAGCATGGCAGGCGTGCGCGTCGCGAAGAGCGAACGGCCCAGGCTGTAGAGCAACCCGACGGCGGTCGCCATGGCGAGCGCGCTCGGCAGCCGCCACGCGAACGCATGGGCGGGCGTCCAGCTGTGCGCCGCCGGATCGAACGGCCCCGGGCCCAGGATCATGCCGAGCGCGATCAGGAGGCGGGCCAGCGGTGGGTGCGCGAAGTCCGACGGCGCCACGCCGCGCGCGAGCTCGGCGGCGACGACGACGTGCAGCACCTCGTCGAAGATGGGCTGGGCCGGCTGGGCCAGGCCCGGCAGCACGAGCGCGAGGAACGCGATCGCAAAGCCGACGGCGATCCAGCGGTCGACGGACGTCTCGGGAGGCGGCGCCGCCACGGCGGGGCTCAATCCGGCCGGGGGAGGCGGTACCGGGCGAGCTCGAGGGTGCCCTTGAGCGTCAGCACGCTAATCACCATATCCACCCGCGCCCGCACCAGGCCCACCCGCGGCGCCATCCACAGCGTGATGTCCGTCCTGGCCGCCGGATTCAAGTACCTCACCCGCCGCACGTCCGCGAACAGGCCGGCCGGCACCTTCACCGTCGGCTCGATCGCCTCGACGAAGGCTTCGCCCGTGCCTTCACCGGTCTTCACCGCCCAACGCCCGTCGGCCGGCATGGTGGTCGGCATGAACCAGGTGATGACGTCCGGCGGATGCTTCTCGAACAGCCCGATCATCGCCGCGTCCCGCACGAACACGTAGGGCTCGACGCGCTCCCGGCCGAAGTACCGCGACAGCACCCGCACGGCCGCGGTCTCGCGACCGTCCTGGGCCCACGCGTCGATCACGCTCACGATCGCCTCGCCCGTGAACGGGCCATCCATGCCGAGCCCGAAGCGGGCGGCATAGTCGAAGCGGCTGCCGCGCACCAGCGGGAAGACCTCCGCAGGCGGCCCGACGGGGACCGCGCTCGCGCCGGGTGGGCGCGAGGGAACCGCCAGCTGGCGGTAATCCTCGAACGCCTGGAAGCAACCAGACGAGAGTAATACCGACAAAATCCCCGCCCAGCGGGCGGGGACATGAAGTTGGCTCAGCTGGGTCCGAATGACCTTTACCTCGGCTCGACGATGAGCTTGATGGCGGTGCGCTCCTCGCCATCGATCAGGATGTCGATGAAGGCCGGCACGCAGATGAGATCGAGGCCGCTGGGAGCCACGTAGCCGCGGGCGATGGCGATCGCCTTGACGGCCTGGTTGATGGCCCCCGCGCCGATCGCCTGCATCTCGGCCCTGCCATGCTCCCGAAGGACGCCGGCCAATGCTCCCGCCACCGAACTCGGGTTCGATTTGGCGGATACCTTGAGTACGTCCATGGGGATGCCTCCGAAGGGGTGCGACGATTGGGCTGGGATGATGCTTGGAAGCGTGCTGTGAGGGCGCCGAAGGCGATGATCAAGTCATGGTGCGGCTTGAGCGACCGATGATGCCCCGAACTTCATGATAGCCTACCCTCACCGGTAGTTCAAGCGTTGCACGGCGAGCGCCTTCCCGGTTACGGCGTCCACGCGCACCCGCACGGCGTTGAACTGGGTCGGGCCCGTGGCCACCTCGAGGCGCGTCGGCAGCCCGGTCAGGAGCTTCTTGATCGAGAGGTCGCGCCGCATGCCGATGACCGAGTCGCGCGGGCCGGTCATGCCGGCGTCGGTCAGGTAGGCGGTGCCGCCCGGCAGAATGGTCTCGTCGGCCGTCTGGACGTGGGTGTGCGTGCCGAACACGGCCGAGACCCGGCCGTCGAAGTGCCAGGCAAGGGCCATCTTCTCGGCGCTGGCCTCCGCGTGGACGTCCACCAGCACCACCGGCGCCTCGCCGTCGAGCTCGACCAGGGCCTTCTCGACGGCCCGGAAAGGGCAGTCGACGGTGGGCATGAACGCACGGCCCATCACGTTGATGACGGCCACCGAGACGCCCTGGGCGGTATAGAAGGTCCAGCCGCGGCCGGGCGTGCCTTCCGGGTAGTTCAGCGGGCGCACCAGGCGATCCGCCTCGCCGATGAAGCCCATGATCTCCTGCTTGTCCCAGGTGTGGTTGCCCATCGTCACCACCGAGACGCCGAAGTCGAGCAGCTCGGTGTAAATCGTCTCCGTGAGGCCGAAGCCCCCGGCCGCGTTCTCGCCGTTGGCGACGACCACGTCCGGGAAGCCGTCCTTGCGCATCTGCTCGAGTGCCTGGCGGGTGGCGTCGCGACCGGGCTGGCCGACGATGTCGCCGATGAACAGGATGTCGAGCGAGCGTTCGCTCACTTGGCGAACTCGGTGACCCGGGTCTCGCGCACGACCGTGACCTTGATCTGGCCGGGGTATTCCAGCTCGGTCTCGATTTTCTTGGCGATTTCGCGCGCGAGCACCGCCGACTGCGTGTCGTCGATCACCTGCGGCTGAACCACGATGCGGATCTCACGGCCGGCCTGGACGGCGTAGGACCGCTCGACGCCCGGGAACGACCGCGCGATCTTCTCGAGCTTCTCCAGCCGCTTGATGTAGATGTCGATGGTGTCGCGGCGCGCACCGGGACGAGCGGCCGAGATGGCATCGGCGACTTGCACGAGCACGGCCTCGACGGTCTCCTGGGGCACGTCGAGGTGGTGCGCCGAGATGGCGTTCACGACGCGCGGGTTCTCGCCGTAGCGGCGGCAGAGGTCGCCACCCACCAGCGCGTGCGGGCCTTCCACCTCGTGCGAGAGCGCCTTGCCGATGTCATGCAGCAAGCCGGCCCGGCGCGCCAGGTGGATGTCGCCGCCGAGCTCGGCTGCCATCGAGGCCGCGATGTGGGCCACCTCGATCGAGTGCCGCAGCACGTTCTGGCCGTACGAGGTGCGGAAGCGCAGGCGACCGAGCACCTTGATGATCTCGGGGTGCAACCCCTGGATCTGGGCCTCGAGCGCGGCGTTCTCGCCGTCTTCCTTGATCTTGGCATCGACCTCCTCGCGGGCCTTCTCGACGACCTCGTCGATGCGCGTGGGATGGATGCGACCGTCGGCAATCAGGCGCTCGAGCGTGATGCGGGCGACCTCGCGGCGGACCGGATCGAAGCTCGAAAGGATGACGGCTTCCGGGGTGTCGTCGATGATGAGGTCGATGCCGGTGGCGGCCTCGAGCGCGCGGATGTTGCGGCCTTCCCGGCCGATGATGCGGCCCTTCATCTCGTCGGTGGGCAGCGAGACCACGGTGACCGTGGCGTCGACCGTGTGGTCGACCGCGCAGCGCTGGATCGACGTGGTGATGATTTCGCGGGCCTTCTTGTCTGCGGCTTCCTTGGCGTTGGCCTCGGCCTCGCGGATCATGACGCCAGCCTCGTGGCGCAGCTCGTCCTGGAGCTTCTTGAGCAGCTCGGCGCGCGCGGCTTCGACCGTCAGGCCGGCGACCCGCTCGAGCTCCTTGATCACGCGCGCGTGGGCTTCCTCGACCTCCTGGCGCTTGCCGGCGAGCTTCTCGTCGGCGTCGCGCTCCTTGGCGTGGAGCGTGTCCTCGCGCTGGCGCAGGCCCGCATCGCGCTGCTCGAGTTGCTCGTGCTTGCGATCGAGCCCCTCTTCCCGCTGGCCGATGCGCTGTTCCTGGCGCTTGACCTCGGCGCGCTCCTCCTGGAGCAGGAGGTCCTTCTTCGCCGCGACCGCCTCGACCTCGACCAACGCCTTCTGGCGGGCCTTCTCGGCCTCGACCGAGGCTTCGGAGCGCGTGCGCTCCGCTTCCTGGTCCGCAGCCTTCTTGGCGGCCTCGGCGACGAGCTGGAGCCCCTTCGCCTGGTTGAATTTGACGCTACTGATGAAAAGAGTGACGACGCCGAGAACGAAGACCGCGACACCCATCAGGTGATACGCGACCATCGGGTTGGTGAAATTCATGGCACATCCCAGTCTAGCCGCGCGCCGGTCTGACACGCCCGAGCCTGCCACCGGACCTGGGAGACCGGGCGGCGGGATATAGACGAACGCCGCCAGGTTCGGCGAGCGAGCGACAGCTGATCAAGTAGGGTGACCTTTAGTGGATATCCCCGCTTGCAACCAGACCTAAACGCGCGGGTTCAGACGTCCAGGCCCGCCCGCTTGCGCGTTTCCGCCTCGATCGCGGCCCGGATGTCGGGCCGCTCCTTGAGGGTCTCGCGGGCCGCTTCGCGGCCCTGCCCCAGCTTTTCGCCCTTGTAAGCGAACCAGGAGCCGCTCTTCTGCACGACTTCGTAGTCCACCGCGACGTCGAGGACGTTGCCCTCGGCCGAGATGCCCTCGCCGAAGATGATGTCGAACTCAGCGACCCTGAATGGCGGCGCCACCTTGTTCTTCACGACCTTGACCTTCGTGCGGTTGCCGAGCTCGACGCCATCGCGCTTGAGCGTCTCGATCCGGCGCACCTCCAGGCGCACGCTGGCGTAGAAGCGCAGCGCGCGACCACCGGGCGTGGTCTCGGGGTTGCCGAACATGACGCCGATTTTCTCGCGAATCTGGTTGATGAAGATGACGGTGCAACGGCTGCGCCCGATGGCGCCGGTCAGCTTGCGCAGCGCCTGGCTCATCAGGCGGGCCTGGAGGCCCATGTGGCTGTCGCCCATGTCGCCCTCGATCTCGGCCTGGGGCACCAGGGCGGCCACCGAGTCCAGCACCACCACGTCCACCGCGCCCGAGCGCACGAGCGCCTCGGTGATTTCGAGCGCCTGCTCGCCGGTGTCGGGCTGGGAGACCAGCAAGTCATCGATGTCGACGCCGAGCGCCGCGGCGTACTGCGGGTCGAGCGCGTGCTCGACGTCCACGAAAGCCGCGGTTCCGCCGGTCTTCTGGGCCTCGGCGACGACATGGAGCGCGAGCGTGGTCTTGCCGCCCGACTCAGGGCCGTAGATTTCGATCACGCGGCCGCGCGGCAGGCCGCCCACGCCCAGGGCGAGGTCCAGGGCCAGCGCGCCGGTCGAGATGACCTCCACGCGCATCGACGCGGCGTCGCCGAGGCGCATCACGGCGCCCTTGCCGAACTGCTTTTCGAGCCCGGCGAGGGCGGTCTCCAGGGCCTGGCGCTTCTCGGTGGTGCTCATATCGGCTCCAACAACAGAAATGGGGCGGCTATGCCGCCCCATCCTACCACGGAGGTTACCGCTTGCGAGCCGTCTGGCGCAACGCCTGGCTCGGGTCGTCGGCGATCGAGAGCATCCACATCGCGCCGGGCACGTTCTCGGCGACCAGCGCCTGGCCGCGCTTGAATGCCGGGTCGAAGCCGTCCATCCGGCCACCGATTTCGATGGTGAAGTACGGGACGTGGAGTTCACCGTAGACGAAGTCGCGGATGGTGCCCGACGTCGGGTAGAGGCCCGACGCCTGAATGGGCTTGTACTTGTTGAAGCTCGCGAGCTTGCGGGCGATCGCCTCGAGCAGCTTGGCGTCGGGCGCCGGCTTGTCGGTCCAGCCCCACGGATACATCACGAGGTTGGAGTAGGCGTGGAAGTCCATGCCGATCTTGAGGTTGGGGATCGAGGACAGGAACCCCTTGATGGCCTTGGTCTCGGGCTCCGAGACGGCGCTGGGCCCCTGGTAGGTCTCGCTCGACGGGTGCGCGCTCGAGCCGCCGTTGCCGAGGTCCCACTTGAAGGGGAAGTTGCGGTTGAGGTCGACGCCCACGCCGCCCTGGAAGGGGTGGGTGTTCTTGCGCTGGTCGACGCCCTTCTCGGCCTCTTCGTGGCCGTCGGGGTTCGCCATCGGCATCACGTGCAGGACGCGCGTGTCGAGCAAACGCGTGATCTCGGGGTCCTTGCCATAGCCGTCGGCCAGCTTCTGGATGATCGTCATGGCGAGCTCGACGGGCACGAGCTCCCGGGCATGCAGGTTCGCGGTGAACGCGACGGCCGGGCGCTTGCTGGCGTCGCCGGGGCCGGTGATGCGCATCGTCCAGAGCTGGCGCTCGGCCTTGCCCTGGGTGGTCTCCCACGAGGGGCCGGCGCTCTTGAGCTGCACGAGGTCCTTGTGGGTGTCGGCGATGCGGCGGAGGTCGCTCGTGACCTGTTCGTAGGTGCGGAAGCCCTTGTCGAAGGCGTTCGAGACGCCGAAGCCAGGGGCGTTGGGCGCCTCCTCGGTCAGCTTGATGCCGGCCGCGCGCAGCTGCTCGAAGCCCTCGCGCGAGATGCGGCCGAAGGCGACCATCTGGTCGGCTTCCACGCCGAACACGTCGAGACCGGCGTCGACGGCGCGGGCGAGCTCGGCCGGGCCCCGGTACTTGAACGACACGGCGACGCCATCGGGACGGGCGCCGGCGGCCGGCGTGGGCAGCGGCACGAAGCCGCCGGTCTTACAGCCTGCGAGCAGGGCGGCGGTGGCGATGGCGGCGGCAATCTGACGGCGGGACATGGAACCTCCGGGCACGAGCGGTACTCCGCACTTATCGCGCCGGCGGCTTCATAATCGTTTAAGTCAAGTTTAAGATTGAAGAAAAGAACGGTTAAACAGGCGGTTGGCTACGCCGGCGCGCCATCACGACCCGCTCGATCTGCCCCAGGTCATGCTTCACGACCAGTTCTTCCCAGTGGCCGGCAGCCTCGATCAGCGCGCCGACCGCCGTCGCCTGACCGGCGCCGACCTCGACGCACAGCCAACCGCCTGGCTCGACGAAGGCCGCGCCCTCGTTCGCAAAGGTGCGGTACCAGCGCAGCGGGTCGTCGCCGGGCGTCAGCGCGGCGATGGGCTCATAGTCGCGAACTTCGGGCTCGAGGCCCGGCAGGTCGACTTCGGCGATGTAAGGCGGGTTGCTCACGAGGTAGCGGAACAGGCCGTCGAGCGCGGCGAGGCCGTCGCCCTGGCGGAACGCGACCTGGCCGTGGACCTCGTGGCGCTCGGCGTTCAGGCGCGCCACGTCGATCGCCTCAGGCGAGATGTCGGTGGCCAGGACCGTCATATAGGGCAGGGACTTGGCGAGCGAGACGGCGATCGCCCCGCTGCCGGTGCCCACGTCGGCCACGCGGATCGCCTCGGGGTCGCCCTTCTCCTCCTCGAGGTCGAGGATCGCCTCGACCAGCGCCTCGGTGTCCGGGCGCGGGATGAGCACCTGTGGGGAGACCTCGAAGACGAGCCCCATGAACTCGGTCTCGCCGAGGATGTACTGCAAGGGCTCGCGGCGCAGCCGACGCTCGAGCAGGCCCTGGAACTGGTGCCAATCCGCATCGCCGAGCTCTTCGGCGGTGCGGTTGATCAGGCGCAGCCGGTCGAGGCCGGTGGCGCGTCCCAGCAGCAAGGATGCCTCGAGCGAGCCGGTGTCGATTCCGGCGTCGAGCAGCTTGCGTGAAGATTGATAGAGAGCGTCGCCGATAGTGGGCACGCGATGGACCTCCCAGGGCTTTCGCCGGGATTGTACCCATCGGCCGGACCGATTTATGCGGACTGCGTCGTGAGCTTCTCGAGGCGGACGCGCTCGTCGTAAGCGATCAGCTCGCCGATGAGCTCGTCCATGTCGCCCTGCAAGATCCGATCGAGCTTGTAGAGCGTCACGCCGATGCGGTGATCGGTGATGCGGTTCTCCGGGAAGTTGTAGGTGCGGATGCGCTCCGAGCGGTCGCCCGTGCCCACCTGGCTGCGCCGGAGATCGGCGCGGTCGGCGGCGGCGGCTTCCTGCTGCGCGGTCAGGAGCTTGGCCCGCAGGTAAGCCATCGCCTTCATGCGGTTCTGGAGCTGCGAGCGCTCTTCTTGGCAGGCCACCACGACGCCCGTGGGCATGTGCGTGATGCGAACGGCCGTTTCGACCTTGTTCACGTTCTGGCCGCCCGCGCCGCCCGACCGGAACGTGTCGATGTGGAGATCCTTCGCGTTGATCTCGATGTCCACCTCTTCGGCCTCGGGCATGATCGCGACCGTGGCGGTGGACGTATGGATGCGGCCCTGCGCCTCGGTGGCCGGCACGCGCTGGACGCGGTGCACGCCCGACTCGTACTTCATCTGGCGGTAGACGCCCTCGCCCTTGACCGACAGCACGACTTCCTTGACGCCGCCGAGCTCGGTCTCCTGGTAGTTCATCAGCTCCGTACGCCAGCCCTTGAGCGCGGCGTAGCGGGTGTACATGCGCAGGAGGTCCGCCGCGAAGAGGTTGGACTCGTCGCCGCCGGCGCCGCCGCGGATTTCTACGAGGATGTCCTTGTCGTCGTTGGGATCCTTGGGCAAGAGCAGGACCTGGAGGCGCTTCTCGAGGTCGGTGTCGCGCGTCGCGAGCTCGTCGACCTCCATGGCCGCCATCTCGCGCATCTCCGCATCGGTCTCGGTCTGCAGCATGGCCTTGGCCTCGCGCAGCTGCTTCATGACGTCGCGCCACTCATGGTAGGTGGTGACGGTCTCTTCGAGGTCCGCGCGGGCCTTGGCGAACTTCATCAGGCGATCGTTGTCGGCGAGCACCGCCGGATCGCTGAGCAGCTCGGTCAGCTCGTTGAATTTGTGTTCGACTTCACGCAGCTTGTCTTCCATATGGCCAATATAGCACGCAACGCCCCGTCCCGGCCGGGTATAAGACCGGCGGTAACTGAAAGCTGGGGGAGGTCACGGTGGCTCTCGGGTTCACTCGGACGGCGGTTCGATTTCCGCTCGCGTTGGTCTGGATCTGCGCGTTGGCGACGACGGGTTGCCCGGCTCCCGTCGCCCCGAAGCCTTCGCCCGTGGTCACCAAGGCCAAGAGCCTGCCCGCGGCGCGACCCGCCGCGCTGCCGGCCGGGTCCTTCGAGACCACCAAGCTGCGCGTCCAGAAGGTGCGCAACTTCCTCTTCCGCGAGAAGGCCAGCGGCAAGATCCTCGACCCCCGCATCGCCCAGACGCGCCAGGAGGACGAAGTCCTGCTCGATCCTGGCGATATGGACGAAATCGTCTACGACAACGGCCGCCTGCGGTACGCGTTCTACGGCCGCACGATCGAGGAGCAACCGTACGTCGTGGAGCGCGAGCTCACCCGGGATGATTACCAGGCGATGGAGGACGGCCTCGAGGCCGACGGCTTCTGGGGCATCGACAAGAAGAGCTGGGACGACAAGACCCGCTTCCCGTTCTACTACGTGCTTTACACGGTGGGCGAGGCCGGCTACGAGGCGAGCTTCACGCCAAGCCTCGGCAAGCTGAAAAAATCCGGCCCGATCTTCGACGCCTACATCGATCAGATGGGTGCGTCGGCCAAGCTGCCGCAAGGCACCAGCCAGCTCTCGTTCGCGCAGCAGGGCGCCGATGGCGTGATCACCGTGAGCGTGGCGACCCAGACGCCCGACAAGGCCGGCGATCCCGTAGAGAAGCCGTTCAACCTGATCGCCGCCGAGGTGGACGCCGGCAAGGGCAAGATCGAGGCGCTCATCGGCCCGACCGAGAACGCCTTCACTTACGAGCAGCCGAAGGCCGGCGGCCAGTTCATGAACGTGAGCGTGACGCTCACGACCGAAGACGGCAAGAAGTTCAAGACGATCCTGCCGATCCGCTCAGCGAAATAGCTCCCCCCGCGGCCGCGCGACTTCCGCCAGGCGTTTCTCGAGGAACACGAGCGCGCGCTCCTGGCGCATGCCGTGCTTGGTCGGATCGAAGCGCAGCCGGCCGGTGTCGTCGGTGGTGGCGGCCAGCCAGACCCGCTCGAAGCCCAGCATCTCCGTCGCGTGCCAGACGACGTACTCGAGCACGGCGCCGCCGACGCCGCGGCGGCGGAAGGCCGGCAAGACGCCGAAATGGCTGATTTGTGCCTCCCCCGAGCCACAATCGACGACCTCCGCGAAGCCGAGGTAAGTGTCGCCGGCGCGCGCTGCGTAGAGGTGGACGCCGGGCTGCTGGAGGTGCTCGAAGATCTGCGGGCGGGTCCACTCGAGCCGTTCGGTCCAGCCGAGCGGCTCGCCGATTTCGGCATACAGGCGCTGGTAGTCGCTCGAGAGCATCTCCGGGCAGGCGCCGATCTTGAGGCCCTCGGGCGCTTCGGGGGCCGTCCGCTTGCCTTTGCGGGCGGCGAGGATGTATTGGCGCGTGCCGAGCAACATGAAGCCCTGGTTCATGAAGAAGGCCAGGCCCCGGTCCTCGCCGAGGTCGATCCGCGCCTGGAGCAGCTCGAGGCCGGCGTCGACCGCCCACCTCAGGCCGGCGTTGATCAGCGCATGGCCGAACAGGTCGGCGAGCTGGTCGTCGGCGACGAGCGGCCCGAGCAGCAGCGGCGCGCCCTCGCGCTCATCGATCGCGATCAGGCCGACGACCCGGTCGCGGCCCGTCTCCGCGACGAAAACGGTGAGCCCCTCGGCGCGCACGACGAGGTCTTCGATCGCGTATGGGTGAGGCAGGCGGAGCCAGGGGGCGCGGGCGCTCGCATCGAAGCGGGTGAGCAAGACCGCGCCGTCGCTCGGCTGGTACGGACGGACGTTCAAGGGCATCTCTGGGCGGGACTCTCACCCCCATGTTAACACACCGGGTCGCTTGCCTTCGTGCGCCGGCCCCGCCGCCACGGCGTTTCCGGCGAGCGGCCCGGCGTGGTAACGTACGGTCGAGACCCCGATCAAGAGGTGATCATGGCCGCCTTTCCCGTTATCCCCATGGTGGGCGCCGCCCCCGTGCTAGTCGTCGCGCTGATCGTGAACGGCGCGATTGCCGCCTGGGCGGCGATCGCCGCTCCACGCGCCCAGGTGCCTGGCGCTGGGCGCGCGGCGTACCTCACGGCCGCCGCGATCGCGCTCGCCCTCACCGCCGCGGCCGCCGCCTGGTATGGCGTGGGCGAGCGGCTGTGGCCGCCGGCGATCGGCCTGATGGTGGGCGCCGCGGGCATGACCTTGCGGCCGGCCGCGGCCGATGCCGGCGATGCCCGGCCCGATCTCGCCGTGCTGGCGGGCGGGCTCGCGGTGCTGGCCGCGCTCGCGCTGGCGCTGGACGCCGGCGTGCCGATCGCGAACGCGGCAATCGGTCTGCTGACCGGTGCCGCGGCCACCGCGGCCGCGTTGCGCCTCGCCGCCGGGCCCGACGAGTCCGTGGCGGGGGGCGCCGGGCTCGCGGCCGTCGCGCTGGTCGCCGGTGCCGGCGCGTGGGGTGACAAGCTGTGGGCCGAGATCGGCGCGGGCTGGCCGCTCGCGCTGGCGCTGGGCAGCGCGGCCGTGGGCGCGCTCGCCCTCGCCAGCCGCCTCGATGGCCCCAAGTCGCGTGCGTTCGCGCCGCCGCTGGCCTTTGGCCTCGCGGCTCTCGCGATCCTCGCGGGCCTCTACGGGGCCGTGAGCCCCCTCCTGATCGCGGTGGCGGCGGGTGCGGGCGCGGCCGCGATCCTGCCCGCGCTGCTCACCGGCCGCCCGGACCTCGCGCCGCTCGGCAAGCTGGCCTTCCTGGCCGCCGGCGGCGCGCTGCTCGTGCTCGACAACCGCCTGCTCGGCATCGTGGCGATCGGCTTCGGCGGCCTCGGGCTGGTGACCGCCTACGGCACGTCCGTCGCGGCGCGCGGCTGGCTCGGCCTGCTGGTCGCGGTCTTCGCGGCGCGCGTCTGGATCCAGCTCTTCCTCGACCGCACGGCGCTGACGGGCTATGGCGTCGATCTGACCCACCCCTACGCATTCGCCGCCCTGATCGGCGGCGCGCTGGTGCCGGCCGCGGCGCACGCGCTCCGGCGCGCGGCGGGAGGGCATGCGGGCCTGGCGGCGGCGGCGGGCGTGGCGCTGGTGCTCGCGCCGGCGGCGGTCGGCTACTTCATCCACGTCGAGGCGATGGGCGCCTGGCTCGCCGGGCTGGCGCTCGCGATGTTCGCGGCGGCCGCGTTCGAGCCGGCCGAGGGCCAGACACCCGCGGCGCCCGCGGAGCCCGCCTTGTTGCTCGCGAACGTGGGCGTGGTGTTGTTGGCGGCCCCCTGGCTGGTCGCCGTGATGAACGCGACGCGGCAGGAACGCGTGTCGGCGCTCATGGTGCTGGCCGTGGCGCTGGGCGCGCTCGCGGTCTGGTGGTGGTCGGCGCGCGGGCGGGCGCAGTCGGCCGCATGATCCCCTCGCTGCTCGCCGCAGCCGTCGCCCTCTCGAGCTCCACCGCAACGGGGGAATTCCAGGCGTCGTGCGCGCGCATCGTCGGCCACCGGTCCGCCGCGGTCGTCGCCGTCGACGCCAGCAGCGGTCGGCTCATCGCCCTCATCCACCCGGACCTCGCGGCGCGGCCGTCGCCACCCGGCTCGGTGTTCAAGCTGGTCACCGCCGCGGCGGCCCTCGGCCCGCGCAAGGGCCTGGCCGACGCCACCTTCGATTGCCGGGGCTGGCTGCGCGCCCCCGCGGCCGGCGGCCGGCCGGCGGTGCTGCGCTGCTGGCGGCCGGAGGGCCATGGCCCGCGCGATCTGGAAGGGGCGATCGCCGCCTCCTGCAACCTCTACTTCGTCCAGCTCGGCATCCGCACGGGCTTCCCGGCCCTCGCCCAGGCGGCCGGACGCGCCGGGCTCGTGACCACGGGGGTCGACCCACGCGACGCGCGCATCGCGATCGGCGAGGGCGCCGGCTGGCTCATGACGCCGCTGCAAGCCGCCGGGCTGGCCGCCGCGATCGCCGCCGACGCCCCCGTCCGCCCACCCGCCTGGTCGACCGAAGCCCTGTTCCGGCCCCGGCTCGGCCCGCCCGCCGCCACGGCCCGTCTGCGCGCCGGCATGCGCCTGGCCGCGCTCGCCGGCAGCGCCCGCCGCGCCACCACGAGCGGCCTCGAGATCGCCGGCAAGACCGGCACCGCCACCTACCGCGACGGCTCGAACCGCACCCACGGCTGGTTCATCGGCTACGCCCGCGCGGCCGTCGGCGCCCGGCCGAAGCTCCCATCCGCCGGGACGGCCCCGCGCACGCTCGCGCTGGCGGTGCGCCTCGACGACGCGAGCGGCTTCGGCGATGCCGCGGGACTCGCCGGGCGGGTCTTCGCCGCCTGGCGCGACGCGGGCAGGCCATGAGCCCGCTGATCCTCCCCGCCCAGCCGGACGTGGCGGTGGGGCTGTTCGCGTTCGAGCGCCCGGCGGCGATCGTGGTTCGCGCCGTCGGCGGCTGGACGTTGCGGGGGAGCGACGGCCCGCGGCCGATCGCCCCCGGCACCGCGGTGTCCTTCACGGCGGTGGGCGCTGCCATCGAGGCGCGCTGGCCCGGCGGACATGGACGCGCCGGTCGCTGGCGCCTGAGCGGACCGGCGCCCTTCGCGCTGGCCACGGGCCCGGGCCAGGCGCCCGCCCGGCGCGTGACAGGCGCGCTCACCATCCACGCGGAGGGCGGTCGTCTCGCGCCTGTCGTCCACGTGCCGCTGGAGGCCTACGTGGCGGGCGTGATGGCCCATGAGGTGCCGGCGGACTGGCCCCGCGCGGCGCTCGAGGCGCAGGCGATCGCCGCGCGCACCTACTCGGTCGCGCGGCGCGGCGCCACCGGGCACCCCGGCCGAGACTTCTGCGACGCGACCCATTGCCAGCGTTTCCGGGGCACGTTGGGGGGCGATCGCCGCCTCACGGCCGCCGCCCGCGACACCCGCGGCCAGGTGCTCGCGTGGCGCGGCGAGGCCGCCGAGACGACCTGGCACGCGGCCTGCGGCGGCATGCGCGCCTCGTCGGCCGACCTCTTCGGCGCGGCCGCCCCGGCCTACCTGGCCGGCGGCCCCGATCGCCGCCCGGATGGCACGGCGTGGTGCGCCGCCAGCCCCTACGCCGCAGCCTGGAGCGTGCTCGCGCCCGCGGAGGTGGCGCGCGCGGCGCTGCGCGACGCCGGCCGCCTGGGGCCGCTCGAGCCCTTACTCGGGCTCTCGGTCGCCGCCGCGGGGCCTGGCGGTCACGTGCGCGCGGTGCGAGTCGCCGCCTCCCGCGCGCGCCTCGTGTCGGGCATGGACCTCTGGGAGGCGCTCGGGCCTCGGCTGGGCTGGGTTGGGCTGCGCAGCCCGGCCTTCACGATCGCCCGCGAGCCTGCCGGCTGGCGCTTCTCAGGCCGCGGCCTCGGCCACGGGGTCGGCCTGTGCCAGGCAGGCGCCCGCGGACGGGCGCTCGGCGGCCAGGACGCCACGCGGATCCTGGCCGCCTACTTCCCCGGCACCACGCCGGCCCGGCTGCGGTTGGTGTGGTAATATCCCCCCGAACCAAGGAGGATCTCATGGCCGAACCCACGCCCGTCCCGACGCCCGACGCCGCGGAGATCCAGGCGTTTCTCGAGAAGCTCGATGCCGCCGGTGAAGCGCTGCGCGAGGTCCTCGAAGACCACCCGGACGGCGACAGCCCGGCGGTGCCCTTCTACCTGGATGGCTCGGCGTTCCTCGAGACCGGTTACCTGATGGTCGAGCAGCTCGCGCCCGGCTTCCCGGCCGTCTTCCGTGCCCTCCACGATCACCACTACGCCCCGCTCTTCGAGCAGGTGCGCAAGGGCCGCATCTCGTGGACCGAGGCGCTCGAAGGCTTGCCCGAGTTCCTGCGCGACTACGCCCAGGAGAAGGTCCAGGTGGAGCTGATGGGCGACGACGAAGCCTAGGCTCCGAGGTCCTGCCGAACGCCGGCCAGGGCCGCTAGACGGCTTCCCAACCCAATTTGGCGAGCCTGCTCCCGTCGAAGTCCACGTAGGTGACCTTCCAGCGGTGCGGCCGCGGGCCGTTCACGCGGTATCCCGGCACGCCGTCTTCGCCGACGGGCGGGTGCAAGTACACAGTTGTGCCGTCGTCGTAGCTCATCACCGCCTGCCAGGCTTCGCCGTGGCCGCAACAGGCCTCGCGGTGATCGCAATGGTGATCGGCCGGGGCCAAACCGGCACCGCCGAGATCGACCTCGACCTGGTCAGCGAGTACGCGGACGGCCACGCCGTCCAAGCAGATCATGCGCTCCATCGGGCACGAGCCTCCGCGATAGGTTCAGAACGCCGTCGTCCCGACCGCCTCTAATCAAGGTATCGGGCCTGTGGCCGAACGGCTTGTGCAAAATGGACGAAAACCCTGACCCCTGTTCGGCTGTTTTCACCCGGCGTCCGGTTACAACCCGCTCTAAAAGCCAGCCTCACGCCGCGCGACGGTCAGATCGGCCACCATCTCCGTGAGCCGCACCGCCCAATCATTGCTTTGCCGGCCACGCCGCCCAGCCCCACGATGCAGGGCGGTCGCCACCCATGTTAGAATCCCGGGGCGACGAGCAGCCCTTACGGCGACGTGGCCGCCCCGCCGACCTCCGGCGTCAATCGAAGGAGCAAGTGTTTTGAACCTGCTAGGTAGAGTTTCCGTCTTCCCCGTCCTGCCCGCCCGCATCCAGGGCCTGCGGGACCTCGCCACGAACATGTGGTGGAGCTGGAACCCGGAGGCGCAGGCGCTCTTCACGCAGCTCGACGCCGCCCTTTGGGAGCAAGTCTACCAGAACCCCGTGCGTTTCTTGAGCGAAGTGGACCAGGAGAAGCTCGACGCCGCCGCGACCGACAAGGACTTCCTTTCCGCCTTCGACGACGTCCAGAAGCGCTTCGCCGCTTACATGGACAAGAAGGACACCTGGTTCCGCACGACCTACCCGCAGTACCAGGGCAAGACGATCGCCTACTTCTCGGCCGAGTTCGGCCTGCACGAGGCCCTGCCGATCTATTCGGGCGGCCTGGGCATCCTCTCCGGCGACCACAGCAAGTCCGCGAGCAACATCGACATCCCGTTCGTCGGCGTCGGCCTGCTCTACAACCAGGGCTACTTCCGCCAGCAGCTCCGCTCGGACGGCATGCAGGAGGCCCATTACGACAAGCTGAACTTCTCCGAGCTGCCGATCCTGCCCGCCACGGGGCCGGATGGCGGCGACGTCGTCATCAACGTCGAGCTGCCGGGGCGGATCGTCTTCGCGAAGGTATGGCGCGTCCAGGTCGGCCGCATCCCGCTCTACCTCCTAGACACCGATATCGACCGCAACACGTCGGAAGACCGGCGCTTCAGCGCCCAGCTCTACGGCGGCGACCACGACATGCGCATCGCGCAGGAGATCATTCTCGGCATCGGTGGCGTGCGCGCGCTGCGGGCGATGGGCATCCACCCGGCCGCCTGGCATATGAATGAGGGGCACTCGGCCTTCCTCGGTCTCGAACGTATCCGCGAGCTGGTGCAGCAGCAGGGGCTCTCGTTCCATGAAGCCCTCGAGGCCGTCGCGGCGAGCACGATCTTCACCACCCACACGCCCGTCCCGGCCGGCAACGACGCGTTCGCTTTCCCGCTGATGGAGAAGTACTTCAACCGCTTCTACCCCCAGCTCGGCATCGGCCGCGAGGAATTCCTCTCGATCGCGCGCCAGGACACGCACGGTGGTCCGCCGCTGTTCTCGCTGTCGGTGCTCGCGCTGCGGCTCTCGCGTAAGGCCAACGGCGTGTCGGCGCTGCATGGCGCGGTGTCGCGCAAGATGTGGCGTGAGCTGTGGCATGGCGTCCCGATCGAGGAGGTGCCGATCGACTCGATCACCAACGGCATCCACACCGAAACCTGGATCGCGCCCGAGCTGCGGCCGCTCTTCGACGAGTACATCGGCGCCGATTGGCGCGAGGCCCTCGCGATCCAGTCGCGCTGGGAGAAGATTCGCGAAGTGCCCGACGAGAAGCTGTGGGCCGTGCGCAACGAGCTCAAGCTGCAGATGGTCCAGTTCCTGCGCCAGCGCCTGCGCGCCCAGCGCCTGCGGGGCGGGGAGAGCGTCTCGCGCGTGCTCCAGACCGATACGCTGCTCGACCCCACGGCGCTCACGATCGGCTTCGCGCGCCGCTTCGCGACCTACAAGCGCGCCACGCTGATTTTCCGCGAAGCCGCCCGCCTGGAGCGCGTCCTGCACGCGCAGGGCCGCAAGGTGCAGCTCATCTTCGCGGGCAAGGCCCACCCGGCCGATCAGCCGGGCAAGGAGTTCATCCAGAAGGTCGTGCAGTACGCCCGCCAGGAGGGCTTCGCGGGCAGCGTGGTCTTCATCGAGGATTACGACATGAATGTGGCGCGGCACCTCGTGACCGGCTGCGACGTCTGGCTCAACAACCCGCGCCGGCCGCTCGAGGCCTCGGGCACCAGCGGCCAAAAGGCCGCCGCCAACGGCTGCCTGAACTTCTCGGTGCTGGATGGTTGGTGGTGCGAGGGCTACAACGAGGTGAATGGCTGGTCGATCGGCGAGGAGCGCGAGTTCGCGGACCTCAACGAGCAGGACGAAGCCGACGCGATGTCGCTCTACCACACGCTCGAGCACGAGATCGTGCCGCTCTACTACGACCGCGGCGAGGACGGCATCCCCCATGGCTGGCTGGCCCGCGTGAAGGATGCGATCGCGACGCTGACGCCCCAATACTCGACGCACCGGATGGTGCAGGACTACACCAACAAGTTCTACGTCCCGGCGATCGATCACGGCGAACGCCTGGCGGCCGACAACTACTCGAAGGCGAAGCAGTTCTCCGAGTGGAAGGGGATGATGACGTTCAACTGGCACCACGTGTTCGTGGAGGTGAGCCCGCTGGAGCTCGACAAGGTCCATGTGGGCGACCCGATCGACATCGTGGCGCGCGTGAAGACGGGCGGCCTCGCTCCGACCAACCTGAACGTCGAGATTTACCAGGGCCGCGAGCGCGGCGGCGCGCTGCGCGACGTCGAGATCGTGCCCATGAGCATGGCCGATCAGCTCACCGACGGCAGCTTCAAGTTCAAGGGCGTGTTCACGCCCAAAAAGGGCGGCTCGTACATCTACGGCGTGCGCGTCGTGCCGAGCAATGGCAACCTCGCGAACAAGCACGAGCTCGGCCTGATTCGCTGGGCGTAGCGCCTAGCGGGCGAGCGGGTATGAAACCTCCTGGAGCCAGCCGGCGCCAGGAGGTTTTCGCATGGCCGTCACCCACCGCCTCGTCCTGCTCGCTGCGCTCGTCGCGTTGCCGGGCTGCCAGCTGACGATCCCGAACGGGCTGCTCGACGGCCTGCCGCGAGGCGGCTCGATCACCCACAAGGTCGAGCCGACGAGCGCGAAGCCGACCGATCCGCCGTCCGCGACGCCAGGCGTCGACCCGATCGGCGGGAAGCCGGAGCGGCCGCCTGTCGCGCCGCCGATTGGCCGCGGCGAGCCCGACGGCCCGCCGCTCGACAGGAGCGCGATCGGCCCACCGATTGGCCCGCCGATCGGCCCGCGCGGCGGCCCGTTCGGCGCTTGCGACGAGAACTTCGCGCGGCTCGACGCCGACCAGGACGGCGGCCTCGATTTCGGCGAGCTGGCGCGCTGGGAGGTGCTCGGCGAGGCACCGGCGTTCCAGACCATGGTGCCGGATTGCACCCGGCTCGCGCCTGAGCCGATGCCGGCGCCGAACGAACCGCCGCCGATCGGGATGTCCGAAGAGGCCTGGCTCTCCTCCAACGACGCCGGCGCGAGGCCCATCGACGCTCCCGAACAGGCGGAACCCGGCTGCGCGTCGCAGCCGCCGGCCGATGCGCTCGCCTTGTTCGGCAAGTTCGATCAGGACGCCGACAAGCGGCTCGACCCCGGTGAGTTCTGCGCGTTCAGCGACGCCTGGACCGCCCCGCCCGGGGCGATCGGGCCCGGCTATCCGCCGCCGCCGCCGGACTACCCACCCCCGCCGCCGGACTACCCACCTTCGCCGCCGGACTACCCGCCCCCGCCGCCGATCGACCCGCCCGTCGATGCCTGCGCGGACGAAGGCGCCGACACCAACCGCGACGGGCTCGTGGACTGGGGCGAGTACTTCGAGGCGCACCGGCACGAGGCCGACGTCATGGCGGTGGACTACGCCGTCGCCAAGGAGCAGGTATACAAGCGCTTCGCCGAGTTGGACCGCAACGACGACAACTTCCTCGACGCTGCCGAGCGCTGCCCGCGTTGAAGGGTATAAGACTCCTGGTCGGCCGGTTGGCCGGGAGGAGGATGGTCGATGCGGAAGCGGACGTGCGTGGCCCTGGCGGGCCTGGTGTTGACGGCCACGGGTTGTAAGCTCACGCTCCCGGCGGGCATCGGCCCAACCGGGCCGGTCAACCTGACCGGCAGCGGCAAGCCAACCAGCGAGCCTGGCACGACGGATGCGTCGTGCGCGGATCGCTTCACGAAGTACGACAAAAACAAGGACAAGGCGCTTTCGCTCGACGAGTACCTCGCCAAGGGCGGCGAGAAGGGCGACAAGAACGCGAAGTCGGACGACGCCCAGCACTTCCTCGAGCTGGACGCGAACGGCGACCGCAAGCTGTCGGCCGAGGAGTACGCCGCCGGCTGCGAAGGCGGCGGGCAGCAGACGCCGCCGACGCCCAAGCCCAGGCTCACGCCGCCGCCCCCGCCGCCCGGTACGGGCTGCGACGACGCCTTTGCGAAGTACGATCGCGATCAGGACGGCGCCTGGCGCATCGAGGAGTTCATGGGCTGGGACGCCTCGCGCCCGCGGCCGAAGTCGCCTTGCGCGGGCGGCGCTTTCATCTCCGGCCAGGGCGGCAGCGTCGTCGCGATGGGCAGCGGCACCATCATCGCGAGCGGCGGCATGAACCTCGCCCCGACGCGCAGGCTCGCGCAGATCGTCTCGAACGAAGGTGATGTCCTGATTTCGAACAACGGCGGCGGCTTGATCGCGGACTCGGGCGCTGGCTGGATCGCGGGCAACGGTGGCGGCGTCATCTCGAGCAACGGCGGCGGCGTCATCGTGGCAGGCGACGCCAACGTGATCGGCGCGCCGGCGCCGATGCCCTTCCCCTGCCCACCCGACGACCCGAAGTTCCGCTTCGCGCAGTTCGACCACGACGGCGACGGCCTCATCACCGCCCGCGAGTTCTGCGAGGGGCCGCTCAAGCGGCCGCATCCGATGCCCACGCCTTCGTGGGGGCCCGAGCCCTACCCGACGGTCGGTCCTTATCCGTATCCCACGCCCGGCTACACGCCTGGACCCTCCTCCTGCGAGGACGGCTTCTTCCGCACCGACACCGACTACGACGGCCTGGTCTCGCCCGAGGAGTTCAAGGCCCACTATGTCACGCCCGACATGGTTTACGCGAACAACGGCCGCGAGGGCGAGTGGGTGCAGGCGCCCAGCGTCGACCCATATTCGATGTTCAAGGCGCAGGACCGCGACGGCGACGGCTACCTCTCGCTCGAAGAGAGCTGCGGCCTCGAGCCGCCGATGCCTGTCGAGACGCCACCGCCGGCCGATTGGTGCGGCTTCTACAAGCTCGACGCCGACCAAAACGGCGAGGCCACCTGGGAAGAGTTCGCCAACTGGTCGCTCCGCAACGAGTTCCCGGCTCCCTCGAAGGACGTCATCTACACGCGCTTCGCGAGCCACGACTTCGACCAGAACTGGGTGATCACCCAGGACGAATACTGCAACTACGCGAAGCCGGAGCCCTACCCGTATCCGACCGCGTACCCCTCGCCGATGCCCACGGCTTGGGCCTCGGCCACGCCATACCCATACGCCACACCGACCCCGCGGCCGACGGACGGCAGCGGCAACGCCTGCTTCGACACCTTCTTGAAGGCGGGCGGCGGTAACCAGCCGATCAAGTTCGAGGCATACGCCCAGGCCCGCCTGGATCAGGTGCGCTGGATCGAGGCGCCCAGCGACGAGGAGGTGGCCAAGATGAAAGAAGGCTACATGTCGGAAGCCCGCGCCTATGATCAAAACGGCGACGGCCTGCTCGCCTACGACGAGGCGAAGTCCCTCTGCGCCTCACAGGCCAACTAAGCGTCGCAGGGATCGGGCGCGGCCAGGTATCATGACCAGGCAATGCGAGCGCGCCCGATGACCACCCCCGCCATCTCCCGTCGTCAGTTTCTCAGCGCCGCCCTCGGTCTCGCCGGGGGCGCCCTCGCCACGTCCCTGCCGCTCACGGGCTGCGCCCCGACGGCGTACCCGGGCCCCGGCACGCCGCTGGCGTTCTTCACACCCAAGCAATGGGGCGCGCTCGACGCCGCCGGGCGTGCGCTCTGGCCCGACCTGCCCGGCCAGCCTGGGGCTGGCCAGGCCGGCATGGCGACGTTTGCGGACGTGCTCTTCGCGAAGGCCAACCCGAGGCTGCAGGCCGATCTGCGTCAGTTGCTCGACGCGATCGAGGACTTGACCTGGACGACCGGCCGCCTGCGACCCTTCACGGCGCTCAAGCCGGCAGATCAGGTCGCCTACTTGGCCGCCTGGCGCGATGGCCCGCTCGCGTTGCAGCGCCGTGCGTTCGCGGGGCTGGTGCGCCTGACGGGCATGCTCACGTACATGACGCCGGCGACCTGGCCGGCGATCGCCTACCCCGGCCCCTGGATCGGCCGGTTCGACTTCGGCATGGGCCTCGACAACCAGGGCCCGCTCGCCGCGTGCCCCAACCCGAACGTGTTCCGGAAGTGGGAAGGGGCCTGAGATGAGCAAGGACTGGCTGCCTTATGAACCCGTCGCTTACGACCGGGACCTCGAGCTCACGGCCGATGCGTGCGTGATCGGCACGGGCGCAGGCGGCGCGGTCTTCGCGAGCGAGCTCGCCGAAGGCGGGCGTTCGGTGGTGATGCTCGAGAAGGGCAACCTGTACACCAAGCAGGACTTCAACCAGCACGAACGCGATATGATGCCGAAGCTCTTCGAGGAAGGCGGCGCGCGCACCACCTCGGACGGAGGCATCGTGGTGCTGCATGGCAACTGCGTCGGCGGCTCGACCACCGTGAACTGGGCGATCTGCTTCGACCCGCCCGAGCAAGTGCTCGAGGACTGGACCACGGGCTGGGGCCTCCCCGACCTCAAGCTGGCCGACCTGCGGCCCAGCCTCGACAAGGTGCGCTTCGTGCTCAACGTGCGCCGGCTCGACGAACGCGAGCTGAACGCCAACAGCCGGCTCCTGATGGACGGCGCGCGCAAGCTCGGGCTGCGCGCCGAGCGCTTCGAGCACAGCCGCACGGCCTGCGTGGGAAGCGGCTTCTGCATCCTCGGCTGCGCCTACGACCGCAAGCAGAGTATGCTCGTGACCTACGTGCCGCGGGCGATCCACCACGGCGCGCGGCTGCTGGCGGCGGCCGAGGTGACCGGCTTCGAGCGATCGGGCGACCGCATCACGGCAGCCGTCGGCGTGCTCACGGACCCCACCACCGGCCGCAAGCACCGCGTGCGGGTGCGCGCGGACCTCTTCGCCGTCGCGGGCGGCGCGATCAGCACGCCCGTGCTGCTCGCCAAGAACGGCCTCGCGAACACCTCCGGGCGGCTCGGCGAGAACCTGACGGTCCACCCCACGACTGCCGTGGTGGGCATGTTCGACACGCCCGTGCGCGGCTTCGAGGGCATCCACTTCGGCAGCTACGTGCCGGACTTCGAGCCGGAAGGCATCATCATCGAGTCGGTCTTCGCCTACCCTGGCCTCATGGCCTCGGCGATGCTCGCGGCAGGCGAACGTTCGCAGAAGCTGATGGCGCAGTACGATCACATGGCGGCCGGCATCGTGCTGCTGCACGACGACGGGCGGGGACGTGTGCGCGTGGATGGCCACGGCTTGCCGGTGATCGATTACCTGGTCTCGCCGAAGGACCAGGCCAAGTTCCGCAAGGGCCTCAAGACCCTCGCCCGCATCTACTTCGCGGCGGGGGCGAGAGAGGTCGTGATCCCGCATGTGAGCGGCCCCGTGCTGACGAGCCCGGACCAGGTGGACCGCGTGATCGACGGGTTGGACCTCGCGCCCAACCGCCTCGCCACCTTCTCCGCCCACCAGATGGGCACCGCCGCGATGGCGGCCGACCCCACGAAAGGCGTCACGGACCCCTGGGGCCGCGTCCACGGCTGGCGCAACCTCATGGTGGTGGACAGCAGCCTGATGCCGACCTCGCTCGGCGTCAATCCGCAGATCACGATCGCCGCCCTCGCCGACCGCGCGGCGCGTCATGTGTTGGCGGAGCCGGCCCGCTACTTCGGCCGGGCCAGCTATTCCGGCAGCGTGTAGCTGAACCGGTCGAAGACCGTCCCGCGGTTGTCGATCGCCTCGTACGCGAGGGTGCGATCGTCGATCGTCACGCCGACGAAATGGTGGCGGCTGGCCGCATGGGCCGTGAAAGCCTGTGGCGTGACGCTGCGCAGCCCCGCGCCGCCGCCGCCGGTCAACACGTGGTGGGTCGGCACGCCGTCCTTCACGTAGGCCTCCTGCGGCTTCATGCGCTCGTAGTGGTGATCATGGCCCGACACCACGAGCTGCACGTCGTGCTTCTCGAAGATCGGCTCCCAGGCCTCGCGCAGCTTCATCGTGCTGCCATGCGTGCCGCCGCTGTAGGGCGGATGGTGGAAGAACGCGACTTTCCAGGTGGCCTCGCTGGCCGCGAGCGCCTTCTCGAACCAGCGCGTCTGCGGCGAGGCCGGGCCATAGTCCTGGTTCGAGTCGAGGGCGAAGAATTCGGCGTGGCCCCAGCGGAACGTGTAGTACCGCTCCGTGTCCCCTTCGGCCGCGCGCGGGACCTCGAAGAAATCCAGGTAGGGCTGGGCCTTGTTGGTGCGGTAATCGTGGTTGCCCAGGCTGGGATAGAAGACCGCCCCCTTGATCAGCTCATGGTAGGGCGCGAGGAAGCGCGGCTCGTAGTGCTTGGCCTCGCCGTTGGGGTAAACCACGTCGCCCGCGACCAGCGCGAACTCGGGCTTCCAGGCGGCGATGCGCCGCGCCACCTCGAATTGGGCGCGCGTGCCGCGGCCGCTGTCGCCGAAGGCCGCGAAGCGCAGCCTGCGCACCTCCGGGCCGGCGTTGGTGTGGAACGTTCCGCTCGCGATCGCCCCGCCGTCCTCGCGCGCCGTCCAGCGGTAGGCGGCGCCTGGCTCGAGGCCCTCGAGCACGAAGCGGTGGCGCGTGCCCGCCGCTTCCTCGCGCGCGACCACCTCGGCGCCGGCCGCGTCGCTCACGGTGATGGCGGGCGTGATCGAACGGGCGCTCGTCCACATGATCGTCATCGAGGTCGGCGTGCCGGCCTGAAGGTACGGCCGCGACGCTTCGTCGATCTTGAAGTCGCCGCGCGCGGCCGGCAGGCGCACCAGATAAGGCGCCGAGCGGCCGTCGTCGAGCCCGAAATCCCGCTCGGCCTCGCCGATGGTCTTGTCCGCGCGGTCGATCGCCCGCACGACGAGCTCGTACGACTCATCTTTCAGGTTCGCGAGCAACAGCGCCACCTGACCCGCGGCGAGCCGCTCGCCGTCGACGCGCGTGCGCAGGACGACCGGATCGCGGAGGATGCCGTCCTTGCGCAGCTCGACGTCCACGGCCACGGTCTCGTGGACCGCGTCGGCGTCCGGATCCTCGGCGTTCGGCATCACGAGCTGCAGGTGCAAGTTGTTGGCGCCGCGCCATTCCGCGGGGGCCTCGAGGGTCACGAGGCCCTCGCCGGCCGGAAACACCTCGGGATCGACTTCGCTGGGCTCGACCACCATCCCGGGTGGCGCCGGCTCGGGCGTGGCGCCCGGCACGACGCGCACGCGCGGCGCGGCCCCGGCGGGTCGTGCGCCCGGCGAGGCCGCGAGACCCGCGCCCGCCCGATCGTCCGTCGGGATGGCCAACGGCTCGCCGGCCTCGGGCAGGCCGCCTTCGGCGGTTGGACGGCACGCGAGGGTCACGCAGGCCAACGCGAGGATCGGGACGAGCGCACGAAACCGGATCAAAGATTCCTCCCGCGGGGTTGCAGTTGAAACGCTTGCCCCTTCATAGAGTTTACCCTATAATAACCGAACCTTAACCGTTTTTGGATTTTGGAAGTTGGAGTCGGCGGTCGCGATCGCCGGGGAGGATTGGCATGACCCGCATCGATACCCGTTTGTGGAAGGCGTTGTTGGCCGGCGCGGCCCTGACCATCGCCGCCGGCTGCTCCCAGCCGGGCGCTGCCCCGTCGGCCGACGTGCGCGCCGCGCAGCGCGCCGGCGCCACGGCCACCCAGGCCGACCGGCCCGAGGTCGCTCCCAAGGCCGAGCTCGAGCTGGTGCGGCTCGACAACGCGCTGATCGAGCTGACGCCCGAGAAGGCTGAAGTGAAGGCCCGCGAGCGAGCCACCGCCTGGCACGCCGACGCCGAGCTGCGCTTCGTCGGCTGGGGCGTGGCGAAGTTCGAGCTGCTGTCGGCGGTCTCGCACGTCTTCTACTCGCCCTCATCCAACGAGGTGTTGGTCGTGGCGAGCTTCCTGCGCGACAAGTGGCAGAAGGCCTACGTCTACGATCACAAGCTCGTGACCGCGCCCGCCAAGGTGATGCAGCCACTGTCCACCTACAAGGTCGGCGGCCACAACGCGCTCAAGCTCTCCAAGAAGTACTTCTGGGACAAGCACCCGGTCTCGGTCGTGACGCTCACGCACCCGCCGAAGCTGCCCTTCGCCTTCTGGGGCGTGGTGGCGAACCAGACGGTGGTGCTGGTGCATGCGAACACCGGGCAGTCGCTCTCGCCCCGCGGCTTCGACCCGTTCCCCAAGGAATGGCTGAAGTAAGCGCCATCCCGCGGACGGGCCGGCCGGGTGTTAAGATGGGAAAGCCCCCGCCCCTCTCGTGATGCCCGTGAACCGCGAATTTCGGTCGCTCCTGATCATTCTGGGACGCCACAAGGGACGCTACGCCCTCGGCTGCCTCTTCCTGGCCTGCTCGGACGTCTTCCAGCTGGCGGTCCCGTACATGGTGAGCCTCGTGATCGACGGCCTCGCGGCCGGGACGCTGAGCCACGGCGGGCTCGCCAGGCTGGCGGCCGGCGTGGTGGCGGCGGCCGTCGCCGTCGCGCTCGTGCGCTTCGCCTGGCGCCACTTCGTCTTCGGCGCGGCGCGGGTGATCGAGCGGGACCTGCGCCAGCAGCTCTACGACCACCTGCAAACGCTCGACGCGCGGTTCTTCGCCCGCACCAAGGTGGGCGATCTGATGGCCCATGCCACCAACGACATCTCGGCCGTGCGCGGCGCGGCCGGCGAAGGCGTGATGGCTGGCTGGGACGCCGTCGCGATGGCCACCATCACGATCGCCGTGATGGTGACGACCGTGGACTGGCGCCTGGCCCTGGCCGCGCTGCTGCCGCTAGCCTTGCTCCCGCCGATCTCGTGGAAGCTCGGCGAACAGGTCCACCGGCGCTACGGCACGGTCCAGGCGGCGTTCTCGACGCTGTCCGACAAGGTTCAGGAGAACATCGCCGGGATCCGGGTGGTCAAGGGCTTCGCGCGCGAAGCCGACCAGGTGGCGCGGTTCGACGAGGCGAACGAAGCCTATCGAGCCGCGTTCACGCGGCTGGCGCGGATCGACGTCGCCTGGGACCCGCTCATCCACCTGCTCGCGGGCCTGGCGACCGTCATCGGGCTCGGCTACGGCGGACTGCTGGTGCTAGGCCAGGAGATCACGCTCGGCCAGTTCGTCGCGTTCAATTCGTACCTGGCCATGATGGTATGGCCGATGCTCGCGCTCGGCTGGGCGATGAACATCGTCCAGCGAGCCACCGCGTCCGTTGGACGGCTGCAGGCGCTCCTCGACGAGCGGCCCACGATCGTGGACGGCCCAGACGCCTTGCCGCTCGACGCCCCGCGCGGTGAGCTCGCCGTGCGCGGGCTGACCTTCCGCCACGCCCCCGACGGCCCGGCCGTGCTCCAGGACGTGACCCTCGCGGTTGGACCGGGCCGAACGCTGGGCGTGTTCGGGGCCACCGGCTCGGGCAAGAGCACGCTCGCCAACCTGCTCGTGCGCGTCCTGGAGCCGCCCGTGGGCACCGTGTTCCTGGACGGCCAGGACGTCACGGGCCTGCAGCTCGCGGGCCTCCGCCGGGCGATCGCCTACGTGCCCCAGGAAGCTTTCCTCTTCTCCCGCACGATCGGCGAGAACGTGACGTTCGACCCGGCCCCCCACGGCGACGCCGAGGTCGCGGAAGCCGCCCGGCGCGCCCAGCTCACGTCGGACCTCGCCGCCATGCCGGCCGGCCTCGCCACCGAAATCGGCGAGCGCGGCGTCACGCTCTCGGGTGGCCAAAGGCAGCGCGTGGGCATCGCGCGCGCGCTGCTCAAGGACGCGCCGGTGCTCGTGCTCGACGACTGCATGTCGGCCGTCGACGCCGCGACCGAGGCCAGCCTGCTCGAGGCCCTGGCGCCCGAGCGCGCGCGGCGGGCCACGATCGTCGTCTCGCATCGGACGGCGGCCCTCGCCGCCTGTGACGAGATCGTCGTCCTCGCGGGCGGGCGGGTGGCGGAACGCGGCACCCATGCGCAGCTCGTGGCCGCGGATGGCGAGTATGCGCGGGTCTACCGCAAGCAGCAGCTCGAGGCGGCGGTGGAGGCCTACGGCACATGAGCCACGCCGCCGGCATTCATGAAGAACAGGACCTCGGCGTCGTCTACGACGGCACCCTGATCCGCCGCTTGCTCGGCTACGCCCGGCCGCACGCCGCGGGACTCGCGGGCTGCGTGGCGCTGTTGCTCGCGCTCACCGGTCTGCACCTCCTCCAGCCGTATCTCATCAAGCTGGCGATCGACGAAGTGCTCGCAGCGCCGCCCGCCGCCCGCGGGCTCGACGCCTTGCTGCCTTTCGTGGCCGCTTACTTCGCGGCCGGGCTGCTGGCCTCGGGGCTGGAGTACGCGCAAGGGTACTGGCTGCGCGTCACGGGCCAGGCGATCATCGCGCGCATCCGCCACGACGTCTTCGCCCACCTCCAGTCGCTCGACCTCGCCTACTTCGATCGCAACCCCGTCGGCCGCCTCGTGACGCGCGCGACGAACGACGTCGAGGCCCTCAACGAGATGTACACGAGCGTGCTCGTGAACCTCTTCAAGGACCTTTTCATGATCGGCGGCGCGATGGCCGTGATGCTCGCGATGGACGCGCGTCTCGCGCTCGTGAGCTTCCTGGCCTTGCCGGTGGTCGGGCTCGCCGCCTGGCTTTTCCAGAGCCTCGCGCGCAAGGCCTGGCGCGCCGTCCGCGTGAAGATCGCGCGCATCAACGCGACCCTCGCCGAGAACTTCGCCGGCGTGCGCGCCATCCAGATCTTCGCCCGCGAGGCGCTCACCGCCGAGGAGTTCCGCGCGATCAACGAGGACCACTTCGCGGCGAGCATGCACCAGCTGCGCATCTATTCCGTGTTCCGCCCGCTGCTCGAGCTCATCAGCATGGTGTCGCTGGCGGCCCTGCTCTGGTGGGGCGGTGCCGCGGCGCTCGCGGGCACGCTCACGTTCGGCACGCTGTTCGCCTTCACGCACTACAACCGCCAGCTCTTCGAGCCCGTGAACGCCGTCGCCGAGAAGTACAACGTGCTGCAGGCCGCGCTGGCCTCCGCCGAGCGGATCTTCCAGCTGCTCGCGACCCAGCCTGCGATCACCGATCCGCCGGCCTCGGACGCCATCGGCGTGATGATCACGGCGGAGCCCGTGGCCGCCGTCGAGTTCCGCGACGTCTGGTTCGCCTACGCGGAGCCGGCCGAGGCGGACCCCAGCTGGGTGCTGGCCGACGTGAGCTTCAAGGTGATGCCGGGTGAGACGACCGCCTTCGTGGGCCACACCGGCGCGGGCAAGTCGACCATCATGGCGCTGGTCGCGCGGTTCTACGACGTCCAGCGCGGCAGCGTGTTGGTCGACGGCGTGGACGTGCGCGAGTGGCCCCAGGCCGCGCTGCGTCGCCGTGTCGGCACGGTGATGCAGGACGTGTTCCTGTTCGCGGGCGACGTGGCCTACAACGTCGCGTTGGGCGATCCCACCGTCGACCGGCCGGCGATCGAGGCGGCCGGCCGGCTGGTCGGCGCTGACGGCTTCGTGGCCGGCCTGCCCGGCGGCTGGGACGCGCCGGTGGCGGAGCGCGGCGCGACGTTCTCCGCCGGCCAGCGCCAGCTGCTGGCCTTCGCGCGCACGCTCGCCTACCAGCCGGGCATCCTGGTGCTCGACGAGGCCACGGCGAGCGTGGACACCGAGACCGAGCAAGCGTTGCAGCGCGCCATGAACGCCGTCCGCCACCATCGCACCACCCTGGTCGTCGCACACCGGCTTTCGACCATCCAGGACGCCGACCACATCCACGTGATGCACCGCGGCCGGATCGTGGAAGCCGGCGCCCACGGCGCCCTGCTCGCCCGGGGCGGCCTTTACGCACGGCTGTGGCAGCTGCAGGCAGCTGGAACGGCTGTGCAACCCCCGTCGTCGCGCTCGATCGGTTAGAATGGTTTCAGGCGCCGATGGCGCCGTCAGCGAACTTTCGGAGGGTCCTGGTTCCATGATCGAAGCGTCCTCGCACACCGCCAACGCCGTCGAGCTCGTCGGGTTCGACTATGTCGAGCTCTGGGTGGGCAACGCCAAGCAGGCGGCCTACTACTACCGCCACGCGTTCGGGTTCCGCCTGGTCGCGTACGCCGGCCCCGAGACCGGCGTGAAGGACCGTGCGAGCTACGTGATGCGGCAGAACGACGTGGTCGTGGTGCTGACCTGCGCGCTCGCCCCCGAAGGCCCGATCGCCGATCACGTGAAACTCCACGGCGACGGCGTGCGCGACGTGGCCTTCCGCGTGAAGGACGTCGACGCCACCTTCCAGGCCCTGGTGGCCCGCGGGGCGCAGCCCGAGCTCGCCCCGTACACCACCGAAGGCGCCGGCGGGCGGGTGCGACGCGCGGCGATCAAGACTTACGGCGAGACGATTCACACGCTCATCGCCCGCGATGACTACGCCGGGGCCTTCCTGCCCGGCTATGAGCCGCGCGAGGCTCACGCCCCCACGCCGTTCGGGCTCGGCCGCATCGACCATGTCGTCGGCAACGTCGGCTGGAACGAGATGCAGGCCTGGGTGGATCACTACGTGAACATCTTCGGCTTCCACCAGTTCGTCTCGTTCGATGACAAGGACATCTCGACCGAATACACGGCGCTGCGCTCGGTGGTGGTCGCGAACCCCACCGAGAGCATCAAGATGCCCATCAACGAGCCCGCCGAGGGCAAGAAGCGCTCGCAGATCGAGGAGTACATCGACTTCTACCGCGGCCCCGGCGTCCAACACCTGGCGCTCACCACCGCGGACATCTGCGAGACGGTGACCCGCCTCAAGGCCGCAGGCGTCGAGTTCCTCGAGCCGCCGGCGTCGTACTACGCGCAGCTCGTCGAGCGACTCGCGGGCATGGACTTCAAGGAGGACATCGAGCGCCTCCGGCCGCTCGGCATCCTGGTCGACAGCGACGAAAAAGGCTACCTGCTGCAGATCTTCACCAAGCCGCTCACGGACCGTCCCACGCTGTTCTTCGAGATCATCCAGCGCAAGGGCTCGGACAGCTTCGGCAAGGGCAACTTCAAGGCCCTGTTCGAGGCGATCGAGGCCGAGCAGGCAAGACGCGGAACGTTGTAGGTTCGATTCGAGTCTGTAAAAACTCTGTTAAAAGACGCAGCCCGCCAGGTCGCTGGGCATATGAATCGGTACTGCCCCGGCGAGGGGGTCACATCCGCTGCTGCGCAGCGGCCCCGCGCTCGATGACCGACAACGGAGGAACGTGCATGTCCGATCGCGTCCAGAACCTAGGCACTGCGCCGCTCGTGCGCCCCGTCGCGCCGCCTCCGCCGCCGCCACAGGCGCCCAGCGCGCCTGAACAGGCGGGCAGGCCCGCTCCGGGCGCGACCGGCGATCTGTCGACGGCCCGCGCAGGCGACGTCGCCCCGACCACGAAGAAGGTCGATCTGGAGGGCGTGCAGGTCCCCGAAGCACCCAAGAAGGAAGAGAAAAAGGGCTTCTTCGGCAGCCTCTGGGGCAGCGTCAAGAGCGTCGCGTCCGACACCTGGGATGGCGTCAAGAGCGTCGCCAACACGGTCAAAGACGTGGTGGTGACTGGCGCTGAGGTCGTCGGCGCGGGCGTCAGCGAGACGGCCCAGTCGCTCGCCGATGGCCAGGGCCTGATCGATTCGCTCTCCGATGGCGTCCATGCCGGCGGCAAGAAGCTTTACGACGAGGTGATCGACCCGACGCTCGACAAGAGCGTGCTGGGCCACGACAACGAGTTCCAGGACAAGGGCGCGGGCGCGCTCGGCCCGCTGCTGACCAACCGCCTCGCGCTCGGCGAGTCCGTCGACATCCGCATCGAGGCCGGCGCGACGATCCCCACGGAGCTCGTCGGCGCGCCCAACGTCAAGGTCGACGGCGGCGGCACGCTCAAGATGAAGCGCGTGCCCGCGCTCGACGCGAACAACCAGCCGATCCTCAACAAGGAGACCGGCAAGCCCGAGACGCGCATCGAGGTCGAGATGCAGCTCGACGGCAAGGTGGGCGGCGCCTACTCCGCGAGCGTCGGCTTCAAGTCGACCGTGCAGGCCGGCGGCTACGAGGCGGGCATCAAGGCGAAGGCCGAGGCCGAGGCCGAAGCGGGCCTGACGGGCAAGCTGACCCTCAAGCTGCAGTTCAACCCGGACAGCGAGAAGGACATGGGCGATCTCGGCGCGATGATGAAGGCCACCGCCGCTACGGGCGCCGCCGCCACGATCCCGGGCGTGGGCGCCGTGTTCGCGGCGATGTCGGGCGAGTCGTACAAGCGCTCGATGGACACGCTGGGCGAGCACCTCGAGTCGTTCGGCGGCGAGGGCGGCCTCTACGCCCAGGCCAACGCGAGCGCCGCGCTCGGCGTCGGCGTCTTCAAGGGCAAGGGCACCGAGAAGGCCGAGGGCGAGAAAGTAGGCTTGACGGACAAGGCCAAGGGGCTCGCCAAGGAGCACGGCGAGGACGCCGTCCTCGACAAGCTCAAGCTCAACATCGCGAACGCCTCGGTGGGCGCGGGCGGCGAGATCAGGGTCGGTGCCGCGAAGAACTTCCGCACCGGCGAGAAGACCTTCTCGTTCACGGC
Organism: Candidatus Sericytochromatia bacterium; assembly: GCA_036675505.1. Classification (GTDB taxonomy): domain Bacteria; phylum Cyanobacteriota; class Sericytochromatia; order S15B-MN24; family JAQBPE01; genus JAKFEW01. The sequence continues at coordinate 169,855 of JAKFEW010000139.1, read as the reverse complement.
CGAGGGCGCGGTCCAGGGCGAGGTCGGCGTGCTCAATGCGGGCACGGGCGGCCGGATCGCAGGCCAGCGCAAGCTCGATTTCGTGATGGACAAGGGCGGCGAGCTCAAGGCGATCAACATCCAGCAGAAGCTCACCAAGGAAGACTTCATGAAGCTCCAGACCACGGTCGAGGACGTCTATGGGCGGCCGATCGATCCGGGCGTGATCGCCCGTATGAGCGAGTCGGACACGATCACCGTCAACTACACGGTCAAGCCCTCGGTGCTCGCTGAGATCAAGGCCAAGGTCGGCCAGGGCGACCCTTCCGGGCTCGCCGACGCGGCGAAGACCGTGTTGTCGGCGGCGATCACGAGCGACCGCTACACCGTGAGCCAGACCGGCATCACCGCGACCCACCGCGACGAGTTCGCGTTGCGCGGCGGCCTGGAGCTGTCGCTCGGCGCCCAGGTCGGCGTGCGAGGCGGCCTGGTGCTCGGCCATGAGCAGGAATCGAAGGTGGAGTAGCGCATGATCACGTCGCAAACGACCGTGGAAGTTTTGACCGAGACCGACCTCACCACCGGGCGCAAGACCTATGTCGTGCCCCTGAACCCGCTGCCGGTGATCACGCCGGTGGGCCCGGCGCCGGGCGAGCTGCGCATCGCGGCGGAGGTCACGGGCCGCGTCTCACGCATCGAAGCCATCCTCATGCCGAGCGCCGAGGCGGTCGTCCAGATGGCCGAGGTGCTCACGCGCGTGGCGACCTTCGCGCTGTCGGCCGCGGACCTCCGCGGCCTGTCCGCGCAGGCGCGGCCCAGGCTCGTCTTCGAGGTCAAGCCGGAAGCCCTCGCGACGCTCGGCCTGCTCCGCGTGGCGAGCGCCCAGGATGTCGTGAAGGTGCTCGACGCGCCGCTACTCGCCGACGTGCGCAGCTTCGCGCTGGTCGACTTGGCCGTCGACGAGGGCTGATTCGGCCGGCACAGGCACCGGCCCGGCCGTCGGCACAGCCGCGAGGAGCGGCGCGAGCGGCTGGACCTGGCCCTTGTGCATGAACAGCACGACCACCTTCGCGTCGGCGACCAACACGCCGTCGCGCCAGAAGCGCTGCCGGATCGTGACCGACCTTTCCGTGGTCGACGTGGCCTCGGTCTCGAGCTCGAAACGGTCGCCCGGCTTCAGGCTCTTCTTGTAGTCGATTTCCACGCGCACCGCGACGGGCGCCCACTTCTCGGCCAGCGTGAAGCGATACAGCCCGGTCACGAGCATGTAATGCCAGCGCCCGAGGTCCATGAGGGCCAGGTAGCGGCTGTTGTTCATATGGCCGTTGATGTCGCAGTCCGTCCATACGCAGCGCAGGCGCAGCCGGCCCGTCGACACGGGCGGCGCCTGGCGGCCGAAGAGCGCCCAACGCGCGAGCATCGCCGCGATGCGGACGCGGACGGTCATCATGGACGGCACTCCTGCTTCACCGTGATCTCGACGACGGTGGCGCCCGAGCTGGGCAGTGGCGGCAGCCAGGCGCCGAGCGCGGGCAGCTGATCGAGGACGTCCTGCTCCGTGAGGCTGAGCCCGAGGGGCTTGGGGGTGCGAGGCATGGGTTCCTCCTTCGCCGGTCGGCGGGGTCGTAGGACGGGCGTCCTAAGTCGGGCAAAAAAAAGCATCAGGTCCGCGGGCTGAGCCACGAACGCAGGCCGGCCCGGAAGCCGTCGTACTCGGCCGGGTCGTCGAGCGCCTTGGCGAGGGCCAACGCGCCCTCGTACTGCCAGAAGAACATCCGCGCGAGATCGGCGGCCGGGACGTCCGCCCGGATCTGGCCTGAGTCCTGGGCCACCGCGAAGCGCAGGGACAGGGCGTCGCGCATCGCGACGAGCGCCTGCCCGGCGAGCCGCCCGACCGCCGCGTCGGATTGGCGAGCCTCGACGGCGATGTTCGTGAAGATGCAGCCGACGAACCGGCCGTCATGATCGATCAGCCAGCGGCGCAGGCGCCGCGTGAACGCCTCGAGGGCGGCGATCGCGTCCGTCTCTTCCGTGAACGACCGCGACAACACCCGGTCGCGCACGTAGGCGAAGGCCTCGGCGTATACAGCCTCGAAGAGCGCTTGCTTGCTCGGGAAGTGGTAGGTGAGGTTGCCCTTCGAGATGCCTGCCCGCTCCGCCACCACCTGCATGGTCGTGGCGCCGTAGCCCTGGCTGCGGAAGAGTTCCGCGGCCACGGCCAGGATCGTCTGGCGGGTGTCTCGTGTCAGGGTCGTCATAGGGTTAGTACAAGTGTACTAATCTGGACGGGCCGCGTCAAGGCCCCCCTGCTGGACGCTCAGAACGAGCCGGCCGGCAAGATGCGGACCAGGTTCGCGCCCGGATCCGCGATGATGAGCCGCCCGTCCGGCGCGAAGGCGATCGCCGTCGGCATCACCAGCGCGTCCTCGGCATCCGGATCGGTGAAGAACTTGCCGCCGGGGCCCGCGATCGTGGTCACCTGGCCGTCCACGGCGACCTTCCGGATGCGTGGCGGGATCGCCGGCAGGCCGCTCAGGTCGAACCCGGCGCCCGAGAGCTCGGACAGGACGTCGAGCCGCCGCGTGCCCATCTCGCCGATGTACATGTTGCCCTGCGGGTCGAAGCACAGCCCGCCCGGTACCACGAGGTCGGCCTCCAGGCGGTGGGCGTCGCGCGCAACCGTGTCGGGGGAGCCGAGCAGCGTGGTGAAGGTTGCAGGGCCTCGGCCGACGAAGGCCTCGACCTTCGGCGTGTCCGTCTCGAGGCCTGTGATCTTCCGGATCTGGAAGTGGACCGCGTCAGCCACGAATAGCACCGGCGGATCGGCCTTGGGGTCGAAGATGAGGTCGGTCGGCGTGTGAAGCAAGGCCTCGCGCGCCGGCTGGCCTTCCGGGAGGGCGTGCGCCAGCACGTCGGCGAACGCCGGCTGCACGGTCGCAAGCTTGCCCATCACCACGTCGATGCGATCCGGCGCGCCGAGCCGCAGGACCTGCTGGCGCGAGGCCGACGTCCAGTACGGCCGGCCGTCCGGCGCGAGCGCGAGGCCGATGACGCTCCGCAGGCTGAGGTCCGCCGCCGGGTAGGACGCCAGGTCTTCGGCGTTGGTCGTGCTTTCGGCGCCGGCGATCGTCTGGACGATGCCATCCGCGCCCACGCGCCGCAGGCGGCCGTTGACCGCGTCGAGCAAGTAGATTTCGTCGCCCCGCGTGGCCATACCGGCGAGGCCGCTGAAGCGCGCCTGAAGCGCCGGCCCGCCGTCGCCGCCAAAGCCCTGGGCGAAGCCCGCGACGGTCTCGAGCCGGCCGCCCGCGTAGCGCACCACGCGGTGCCGGCCGTTCTCGGCGATCAGCAGCTGGCCCTGGCCGTCGAAGGCCAGGGCGCTCGGGGAGTTGAGCGGCAGCGCGTTGCCGTCGGGCAGCGGCGCGTCGCTGTCGATGCCCGCGACGGCCCGCCAGACGCCGGCCGGGCCGCGGGCGTAGATCCGCGCCGTGGCGGTGTCGCTGACGTAGAGCGTGCCGTCCGGGCCCATGCTCAGCGCGGTGGGCTCGACGATCTTCGGCGCGCCTGCGGGGGCAGCCGGTCCGACGACCTCGGACTTCGTGCCGTCGCGCGCGATCGCGAGGACGCGCTCCGTGCCGGTCTCGCTCACGTAGAGCATGCCGTCCGGTCCGATCGTCATGTCGGCGTCCTCGCCCAGCTCGAGGCCATCCGTCACCACGGTCGGCTCGCCCGCAGGCGGGATGTGGTAGAGCGCGCTGCCCGCATCGCGGTCGATGACGCGCAGCATGTAGAGGCCGCCTTGGGGCGCGACCACGATCGACGCGACAGTCCCGTTGCCGCCCGGGCCCACCAGCGGCATCTCGCGCGCCGTGCCGTCCGGTGCCACCGCAGCCCAGCGGGGCGCCCGCAGCTTGTTGTCGGGGTGCTCGCCCTTGCCGCCCACGTAAAGCGTGCCGTCGGGCGCCCTGGCGACCGTCCAGGGCGCGAAGTCGGCCGCGTAAATCTTCTCGAGGCTGTCGTCGGGCTTGATGCGCCACACCGTGCGATCGCCCAGCGACGGCACGATCAGCGTGCCGTCCGGCAGCCGCAGCAGATCCCGCACGCCGATGAAGTTCTTCTTCACCAGGCCGCGCCCGGCGTCCGCGTAGGTGATCATCAGGCCGTCGGGCGACACGCGTCGCAGGCGGCCCAGGCCGGACTCGGCGATCGTGAGCGTGCCGTCCGGCGCGGCCGCGACGCCGTACGGCCGATTGAGCGGCACCCGCGTCGCCAGCTGGCCGTCGCCCAGCTTCTTCTGGCCGAGCAACAGCGCCTCGATCGTCTTGAGGGCCTCGTCGACCGCCGGAGCCTTGCTGCGCAGCTCGTCGGCGGCCGCGGCCAGCTGCGCGGCATCGTAGGTCGGCGACGCGGCGAGCAACTCGCGCGAGGCCTCGAGCTCGCGGGTGAGGCGGATCGCCTCCGCCGCGGGCAGCTTGTCGAGCAGCGCCTGGTCGCCCTTCACGAGCCGGCCGAGCACGAATGCCGCGCCGAGCGAGCTCGCGGTGTCGACGTCGAGCGTGGCCGCCCGGTCCGCGGCGCCGCCTGCGAGGATCGCGGACAGCTCGCCGCCGTTCCAGAGCTTCACCTTGAGCACCATGTTGCCGGCCGGCGGCGCCGGCCGGAGCTCGTAGCGGCCCTCGCGGTCCGTACGGGCGGTGACGGGCTGGCCATCGGCGCCGCGGATCGGCAGGCCGGCGGCGTCCACGAAGGCGATCTCAGCCTCGGCCAGCAGGCTCTCGGCGGCCTGGGCTTGCAGCCGGAATCCGGCCCCGTTGTTGGCGACCACGCCCGCGCCGTTGTTCGCGATCACCGCACCGCCGTTGTTGCTGACGATGCCCGCGCCATGGTCGCTGACCAGCTTGACTTTGCCGGTCAGGAACGCGATGCCAGGCGGGATCGGGGCCAGCGACGCGCCCACCGTCACCGGCATGGTCGATGCTGTCGGCTTGGTGGGCTTTGGCGTGACCGAACGGCGAGGCGTAGGCGCGACGGCTCCGACGGCGCAGCCGGCCACGATGAGGCCGACGAGCGAAAGAGACACGATGAAACGATGCGGCGCCATGGACCTCCGGAAGCCGAGACGGGCCCCTCCATGCCATATACCCGTCCTGCCCGGCGCGTTCGGTCAGCAGGAGCCGACCGGCTGGATCCGGACCAGGTTCGCGCCCGGTTCCCCCCGGGATCGGTCGCCCGCTCGCCCGGCGGCCGGGCTCACTCCCAGTAGATTTCGATCGGGTGCCCGTCCGGGTCTACGCAGCGGAAACACACGAAATCCGGGTCGTCGACGAGCGCCATCGGAAGCGGCACGCCGTCCGTCACCATCAATGCGTGGAGCGCGCGCACGGCGGCCGCGTCGATCAGGCGAGAGCCGAAGTGGAACCAGCGCGGGAAGGCCGCGGGATCCGGATCCTCGACCAGCGCGAGGTCGAACCCGTCGCGGTTGCGCAAGAAGAGGATTTCGCCGGCCGCCCCATGGCGCGCGTGCTCGGTGAAGCCTAAGTAGCGCATGTAGAAAGCCGCCGCGGCTGCCTGGTTACGCACATGGAGGTGCAGGTGGTTGAGATCCACGGTCAGGCGGTCTCCGCCACCGCCGCCTCGAACTCCTCGAGCATACCTTCGAGCAGGCGGAAGCCCTTCTTCCAGAACGCCGGGTCCTTGATGTCGACGCCGATGCGCGCGAGCAGCTCGTGCGCGGGGGCCTCGCCGCCCGCCGCGAGCAGATCGATCAGCTTCGGCACGAAGGCCTCACCTTCCTCGCGGTACTGCTGATAAAGCGCGTACACGAGCAGCTGGCCGAAGGCGTAGGAGTAGCAATAGAAGCGGTACTTCACCAGGTGGGGGATCGTGATCCAGCCCCACTGGTCCCACTCCGAGGTGCGGACGAAGCGGCCGTAGACCTGTTCGTTGAGCTCGGCCCACAGGCGGCAGTACTCGTCGGCGGGCACCGCGCCTTCCTTGCGGCGGGCGTGCGCTTGCTGCTCCCAGCGGGTGTACATCACCTGGCGAAGGATCGTCGCGATCGCGTCCTCGATGCGCGTCGCGAGCAGCTGGCGGCGCACGAGCGGATCCGTCTCGAGCTGCAGCAGCCGGTTGACCGTGACCATCTCGGCGAAGGTCGAGGCCGTCTCCGCGAGCGGCGTGATCGGGTAATAGTTGAACAGCGACTGGCGCTCGCCTGCCAGCAGGAAGTGGACGCCGTGGCCGAGCTCGTGCGCGAGCGTCAACACGTCTTGCAGGTTGTTGGTGTAGTTGAGCAGCACGTAGGGGTGCAGCCCCGGCCGCATGCCGGAGCAGAACGCGCCGCCTTGCTTGCCGGGCGCCGGCGGGACGTCGATGTAGCGCCCATCGAAGAAGCCGCGGGCCTCGGCCTCGAAGCGGGGCGAGAAGCTCGCGAACGACTCGAGGACGATGCGCTTGCCCTCCTCGAACGGGACCTCCTTGACCTCGGTCGCGTATGGCGCGAGCAGGTCGTGCGTCGAGAAGTCCGTGAGGCCGAGGACGCGGGCCTTGGTGCGGTAGTAGCGCTGGGCGAGCCGGTAGTTCGCCTCGCTCGCGCTCAGGAGCGCCTCGACGACGGCCGGGTCGAGGTCTTCTTCGAGGAGGGTCGGCGCCATCGGGTCCGGGTAGTGCCGCACCTCGACCATCTGGCGGTGGTCCTCGAAGACCGTGTTGAAGATGTAGGTGAGCACGTGCTCGCGGTCCGCATGCGCCTTGACCACGCCGCGCGTGGCCTCCTCGCGCACCCGGCGGTCCGGGTCCGAGCGCAGCGCGCGCGCCTCGGCGACGGTGACCTCGCGCGCGCCGTCGGGCCCGGGGAGGTTCACCTTGATGCCGGAGGTGATCTCGACGTAGAGCTGGGTCCAGGCCTGGACGCCGGTCACATCCTTGATCGAGGCCAGGCGCTCCTCGCCCTCGGACAGCGTGTGGGGCGTGTATTTGCGGACTCTCTCGAGGTAGTACCGGTATTTCGCGAGCTCAGGGGCCGCCAGGAAGACGTCGAAGCGCGCCTCGGGGATCGCCTGCAGCTCGATGTCGAGGAACTGGATCTCGGTGTGGATCTCGGTCAGCTGGGCGCGCATCCTGGCGTAGAGCGCCTTGGCCGCCTCGTCGTTCGAGTTCTCGGCAAACGCGAGCGAGGCGAACGCCCCGAGCTTGCCCATATCGTTGCTGAGCGACTCGAAGGCCTCGAACGCCCCATGCAACGCCGCCGGCTCGAGCGCCGCGAGCTTGCCGTAGAATCGTTCACGCAGCCCGCGCGCACGCTCGAGGGAGGTGCGGATGTCGGCGTCGATGGCGGGATCGGCGGTGCCGGAATACAGCTTGCCGAGGTCCCAGCGGAGTGCCGTTTCGGCGGTCGGCGTGCTCATGCGGTCTCCTCCTCGTGTGATCGAGGAATCGACTTTACACCACCGCGCGCCCCTTTGACCAGCGAGCTTGCGGGGTGAGCCACGCGCGTCTCCGGGGTATGCGACGCTCGCCCGTCGGCGCGACCGCTGGGCCAGGGAGGCCGGACCATGCAGTGGCAAAAACAGGTCGAGTGGAACTCCGAGTCGGGAAGCGCGCCTAAGGGCGCCGCCACGAAGTTCGAGCTGGCCGCCACCCCGGCCGTCTTCAAGGCCAAGACGCGGGCCTTCTTTACGAGCCACCGCGAGGCCCGCGAGGCGAAGGCGCGGAAGTATCGCGCCATGAGCGGGCCGCTGATCGGCGTCGGCGTCGTCGCGAGCGTGATCGCGGTGGGGGCCGCGCTGTTCGACTTCCCGGTCGGGCTGTTCGGGCTCTTCATCGGCATTCCGGGCCTCATCGGCGGTATCATCGCCCGTGTAACGGCGCAAAACCTCGAAGCCAATCCGGAGGCCGCGCCGGACGTCCAGACGATGCTCAAGGCCGTCCAACCGGAGTTTCACCCGAAGGGGACCATTCGCCTGAGCCTCGATTTGCGCGAGGCCTCCGAGGCCACCGAGCCGGAACGTAGCACCACGAGCCCCTACAGCGGTGCGAGCAAGCGGTATTACCGCCATCGATGGTTGCGCATCGCGGGGCCGCTCGCGGACGGCCGCCCGTTCGCGCTCGAGGCCACGACGCTCGCGAAGACCAAGAGCGGCGCCACGATCCGCACGACCCTCCAGGTGCGCGGCCGCCTCGCGGTGGGACGCGGCGGCCTCGACGGGCCGCGCTGCTTCGGACCGCTGACCGCGATGGGCGTGAAGCGGAATGGGCGACCCGAGGTGATTTTCTGGGGCGAGGTGGGCGACATGGATGATTTCGTGCCGGCGCTGCGCGAGCTCGGCGAGGCGATCGCCAAGGGATAGGCGGCGAGCCCGCCGTGATATGATCGGGCCGTGCACGACCTCCAGACCGTCGATCCCGCCGAACTGGCCGCCCGCGTCGCAGACGGGGCGCCGTACCGGCCCTTGCGGGTCAAGATCAAGCTGATCTGGGCCTGCAACCTGAAATGCTCGTTCTGCAGCCAGTGGCGCGCGCAGGGCAAGCCGCCGCCGAAGCCCACCCGGCTCGACGAAGCCCGCCTGCTGGCCCTGCTCGACGACCTGGCCGCGCTCGGCTGCCGCCGCGTGCACTTCTCCGGCGGCGAGCCGGTGCTCAAGCCGGACCTGGCGCGCTGGGTCGGCGAGGTGGTGAAGCGCGGAATGGTCTGCTCGATGACCAGCAACGGCACGCTCTGGACCCCCGAGAAAGCAGACGAGCTGGTCGGCGCTGGCCTCTCCACTGTCACCTTTTCGATCGACTCGCACCTGCCGGCCGTGCACAACCGCATGCGCGGCCAGGAGCTCTGGCACCAGACCATCGCCGGCGTTCGTGCGGCGCGCAAGGCGGCCAAGCGCCAGGGGACCAGGCTCAAGATCCGCACCAATACCGTGGTCTCACGCCTGAACTGGCGTGCGCTGGCGGACTACCCGACCTTCGCGGCCGAGCTCGGCGTGCGCCGAATGGCCTTGCTGCCGGTCGACGACGCGCGCATGCACGGCACGCCGCCGGTGCGCCTCGATGCCGACGAGATCCGGCGCTGGAACGCCGAGGTGGGCCCCCTGCTCGCCGAGCGTGCCCTCGCGCTGGGGCTGATCGACGATGAAGCCGTGGCGTTCCCCTTCGGGCGCGAAGAGGCCGAGATCGCGCTCTCGGCCGAGGGCCTGCACGCGCGTGGCTTCTACCGCACGCAGCGGTGCTACACGCCGTGGCTCCATTCGGTGATCGCCGCGGACGGCGCGGTGTACGGGTGCTGCCAGATGAAGGGTGAGGGCCGCGTGATCGGCAACCTGATGGATCACGGCTTCCGGGACATCTGGACCGGGGACGCGTACCGGGCCTATCGGCAGGACCTGGCGGCCGCGCGGCCGGCAGTCTGCCAGCGCTGCGACGATTTCTTACCGGAGAACCGGCGGCTTGCCGCGATGCTCGCCCAAGCCTAGGCCCGCCGCTGCTCGGCGGCAGGGGCGCGCGCGGCTACGACCGGAGGAGGTCCACCAGGAGGCGGGCGGCGGTGCGCGCGCCATCGGTCGTCGCCGGGTCCGCGGGCGCCGGCGCCGGCGCGTCGAGCGCGGCGGCGATCGCCGCCGCCACCACCGCCGGCGCGTCGAACGCGCCGAAGACATGCCCCGTCGCCCGGGTGGCCTGGTCGTCATGCGACCGCGCGAACGGCCGGAAGAGCGTCCTCACGCCAAAAGCCGCAGCTTCAGCCGCGCTGTTGTAGCCGGCCCCGCACACCAGCAAGTCCGCCGCCGGCAGCACCTCGGCGGCCGGGTACGGGTAGACGAGCTCGGGCCGGCCTGCCCACTCGGGCCCGGGCAGCGGCAGCGGCGTGGCGAGGCGCAGGTCGTGGGGCCGATCGAGGCGCGCCGCGCCTGCCATGACGTGCTCGAAGAAGCCCATCACCTCGCCGGGTTCGCCGGCATGCATCCCGAGCACGAGCGGCCGGTCGGCAGCGGCCGGCAGACCCAGGGCGCGACGGGCGTCGGCGCGCGTGAGCGCCTCGTCGGGCCGGCGGGTGAGCACCCAGCCGACCGGCCGGGCGTCGGCCCGCGCGCTCGTGGGCGTGGGCGCGATCACGGCGTCGTAGTGCGGCCAGGCCGGCGAGCCTTCCGGGTCGACCCCGCCCTCGCGCCAGACCAGCGCGCGGCGCGCGGCCAGGCCGAGCACCGCGGGCGTGAGCTCGAGGTGGAGCCCGTCGGCGAAGGTGTCGACCACCAGCAGGTCGAGCGGCGCGAGGCGCTCGAGGATCGCCGCCACGAGCGCGCCGACCGCACCCTTCGGGAACTGGGCGGCCTCGGCCGCGCCCGGCACCCGCATCACGGGCACGCCGGCGCTCATCGCCAGGTGGGGGTACGCGGCGCTGGTGAGCAGCAGGACGCCCGCATCGGGGACGAGCGGACGCAGGTGCCTGAGGACCGCGAGTGCCCGGTTCAGGTGGCCGAGGCCGCCGCCCAGCGCGTACCAGGCGATCCGGGGAGGCACCTAGGTGAGGTCCGACCAGGCGCTGTCCGGATCGCCCGACCGCTCGACCTGGAACTTCTCGAGGTCTTCGGGCTTGAACGCGAGGTCGAAGGGTACGTCCATCACGACCGCGGGCGGCGTCTCGTTCTTGCCGCAGTGCTGGCAAAGCCCGCCCGTGGCGGCGTGGTCGGCGCAATAGCCCTTGCCGCAGCGCTTGCAGGGGCCTTTGGCTTTCTCCCCGCAGGGGCGCGGCACCAGCAGGCCGATCACGACTTCGCACTTAAGGGGGGCGTTCGTTGACATCGATCCTCGACGCGGGTCTTCCCGCGGCCTTCCTCGTGCCCCGCTGGCCCCCCGATGCGGGCGGGCTCGCCCGGGCGGCGGCCCGGTTGGCCCGGGGCCTGGCGACGCGGCTGCCGGTGGAGGCGCTCGTGCCGGACCCTTCGCTCCCGGCGGGGGCGATCGCCGAGACGGTCGACGGCGCGATGCGCGTCGTTCGTTTCGGGGCCGGTCGCCGCGAGGACGTCCAGCGGACCTGGTTCGAGCTCCTCGCCGCCCGTGGGCCGTACGCCCTCGTTCACGCTGTATACGTCAGCGAGACTGGGTTTCCGGCCGCGCATGCGGCGCGCTATCTTAACATACCCTGCTTGCTCGCCGCGAGGGGCAACGACCTCGACCGCGACGCATTCCGGGGCGATCGCCAGGCCGGTTTGCTGGCCGCGCTCGGCTGGGCCGACGTGGTGGTGGGGGTGTCCGCGGAGCTGGCATCCAGGGCCCGCGCGCTGGGCGCCCGTCGCGCCCTCGCGATCCCGAACGGGGTGTCCACCGGCCGCTTCCGGCCGCTCCCGCCGGACCCGGCGCTGGCCGCGCGCCTCGGCGTGGCCGGCGCCGCCCCGCTGATCGCCTTCGTGGGCGAGGCCCGCCCGAAGAAGGGCCTCGCCACGATGCTGGCGGCCTTCGCGCGGATCCGCGCCGCGCACCCCGCCGCCCGGCTCTGGCTGATTGGCGGCGTCCGCGCCGACGGCCGCCCGATCCTCGAAGCGTTCGCCACGGCACACCCGGCGGACGCGGCGGCCGTGACGGTCCAGCCTCCTGTCGACGCCGACGACCTGCCAGCCCTGCTCGCGCTGGCCGACCTGTGCTGGCACCCCTCGGACCGCGACGGGCTGCCCAACGCGCTGCTCGAGGCGATGGCCTGCGGCAAGGTGACGGTCGGCGCGCGGGTGGGGGGCATCCCCGACGTGCTGGACGTGCCAGGGCTCGCCGAGCTGCTGATCCCGCCGAGCGACCCGGCGGCTCTGGCGGGCCTGACGGCAGCGCTGGTGGCGGACCAGGATCGGGTGGCGTCGTTAGCGGCGGCGGGGCGGGCGCGGGTGGAAGCGGCGTTCACGCCGGAGGCGGAAGTCGAGCGGTATTGGGCGCTCTACGGAGAATTGGTCGGCAGGTGACGCGACGGGTCGCGTCACGTGACGCCGACCTCCGCGTACACCGCCAACACCTTCGCGTTCGACGCCGCCCAGCTCAACGTCCCGGCCTTCGCTCGCGCCGCCGCCCCCAGCCGCGCCCTCAGCGCGGCGTCGTCCAGCACGACGCGCAGCCCCTCGGCCAGGGCGGCCGGATCGTCCGGCGGCACCAGCCAGGCCTCGGCCCCATGGGCGACCAACGCCTCGACCGGCGGCACGGCGCTCGCCACCACCGCCTTGCCGGCCGCCATGTACTCCAACAGCTTCAACGGGCAGCAGCCCTGCACGAGGTTGCGTGGGCTGCCGTCCAGCGGCGCCACGCACACGCGCGCCCGCGCCACGAGCGCCGGGACCATCTCCGGCGCGACCGGCGGCTGGAGCGCCAGGCGGTCCGCCACGCCCAGCCGGGCCGCCAGCCGTCGCAGGCCGCCGGCCCAGCCCTTGCCCGGCGGCCCGACCAGCCGGAGCCGCGCAGGCGGCCCCAGCTGCGCCAGCGCGCGCACCAGCGTCTCGAGCCCCTGCCAGGGTGCCATCGTGCCGATGTAGAGGATCTCGGGCCCGCGATCGCCGGCCTGCAGCCCGGCATAGGCATCCACGTCCACGCCGTTGGGCACCACGCGGATCTTGGCCGGGTCCGCGCCCAGCTCGGCGAGGCAGGACGCCGTCACCGGGCTGACCACGATCAGCCGTTCCGCGGCCCGCATCAGCACCTCTTCCTGGCGGCGCAGCCTGCCGAGCAGCTCGGGCGCATTCGCCACCGCGCCGAAGTGCGCCGGCGTCTCGATGCTGGGCAGGCCGTTGGCCTCCCAGACCAGCGGCGTGCGGCCGCCGGCGCCGTCGCGCCAGAGCGCGAGCGGCAGGCCTTCCCAGACGCCACGCACGTGCCAAAGGTCGTAGCCGCCCAACTCCGCGCGCGCGAGCACCGCCTCGCCGAAGGCGCAGGCCCGGGCGAGGAAGTTGCCGCCTGGCGCCGTGTGGAACGGCAGCAAGCGGGCCCCCGCGACCGTTGGGGGCGCGTCGGGGCCTGCCACGGCCATCAGGTCGACCTGATGGCCGGCCGCGACCAGCCCGCCCACCAGCGCAGTGATGTGGCGGCTGGCGCCCTTGGGCCCGGGCACGGGATCGAAGCTGGCGTAAAGGATGCGGGCCATCTTTCCAGGATTACCCGCGCGCGCCGCCTCTCAAGCGTGGCGAGACCGCCCGGCTAATAGAACTCGGTCCGCGCGGTGCCGAGCCCGCCGCGGTGGGTCGCGATCTTCGTGTCCTCGTCCTCGAGGGGGTCGGACGGGTGCTGCTCGGGGAAGACCAGCTCGCCGCGGTTCACGCGGTGCTGATCGCGCGTCGTCGATCGCGCCGTGGGCCGATCTGAGCTGCCGGTCGTCATGGCTGCCCCCTTTCGCTCTCGGCCGCCATGGTCGCGCGCCGCGGCGCGCGACGCAACGTCAGGTCGGCCGCTCGCCGAGCGTCGGGAAGCTGCGCGCGATCGGCCGCAGCGTGCGGCCGCTGCGCAGAAAGTGCCAGGCGCGCGACAGGCCGACGATCGCGAGGCAATCCGAAATCTCGCCGGTCATCGCCATCTCGTACGCCACGGCGAGCGGCACGCGCTTCACCTGCAGCCGCTCGGTGCCCTCGGGCTCGGCTTCCCCGTAGGTCAGCTCCTCGGCGAGGAACACGCAGCCCAGCTCGTCCGTGACCGAGTTCGAGGTAGCAAGCTCGCCGAGATAGGTCCACTTCCCGGCGTCGATGCCCGTCTCCTCGCGCAGCTCGCGCCGGGCTGCGTCGATCGGCGGCTCATCGAGCGCGCCGCCACCCTCGACGATCTCCCACGAGTACTGCTCGAGCGTGTACCGCCACTGGCCGACAAGGTAGGTGAAGCCGTCCGGGGTGATCGGCACGACGCCGATCGCCCGGCTGCGGAACTCGACCACCCCGTATTGACCGGGATGGCCGTCGGGCCGGATCACCTGGTCTTCACGCAAGCGGATCCAGGGGTTCTCGTACACCAGGCGAGTGCTTTGGCGCTGCCAGGGGTTCTGCTCGGCGTCCATGACTCCTCCACGCGCCCCACGATATAATGCCGGCGTTCCCGCGTCCATGTCTCGAGGAGTGCCCCATGCGCGAAGCCGTCATCGTCGAAGCCGTTCGCAGCCCCATCGGCCGCCGGGGCGGCGGGCTCAAGGATGTCCACCCGGTCGATCTGCTGGCCCACGTGCTGCGCGCCCTCGTCGACCGCGTCGGCCTCGACCCCGTGCGCGTCGACGACGTCATCGCCGGCTGCGTCTCGCAGGTGGGCGAGCAGGGCGTCAACGTCGCGCGCAACGCGCTGCTCGGCGCGGGCTTCCCCGAAAGCGTCCCTGGCGTCACGATCGACCGCCAGTGCGGCTCGAGCCAGCAAGCTGTGCACTTCGCGGCCCAGTCCATCATGGCCGGCGCCTGCGACATCGTGATCGCGTGCGGCGTCGAGAACATGACCCGCGTGCCGATGGGCGCGTCCTTCCTGCACGGCCCCGGCAAGCCCTTCGGCGAACGGATGATGGCGCGCTACAACCAGCACGCGTTCAACCAGGGCGTGAGCGCCGAGATGATCGCCGACCGGTGGGGCTTCGACCGCCCCACGATCGACGCCTTCAGCCTCGAGAGCCACCGCCGCGCGGTCGCCGCACGCGACGCCGGCTGGTTCGCCCGTGAGATCGTGCCGGTGCGGGTGACGACGGAAGACGGCCAGGAGCTCGACCTCGCCCACGATGAAGGCCCGCGCGCCGACACATCCTATGAGAAGCTCTCGGGCCTCAAGACGCCCTTCAAGGAGAACGGCAAGATCTCGGCCGGCAGCGCGTCGCAGATCAGCGACGGCGCGGCCGCAGTGCTCGTGATGGCGCGTGAGACCGCCGAGTCGCTCGGGCTCGAGCCGCGCGCGCGCTTCAAGAGCTTCGCGCTGGCCGGCGACGATCCGATCCAGATGCTCACCGGCCCGATCCCGGCCACCCGCAAGGCGCTGGACAAGGCCGGCCTGGCCATGGCCGACATCGACTGGGTCGAGATCAACGAGGCCTTCGCGAGCGTCGTGCTGGCCTGGAACGCGGAGCTCGACGCCGACATGAGCAAGGTGAACCCGAACGGCGGTGCGATCGCCCTCGGCCACCCGCTCGGCTGCTCGGGCGCGCGCCTGATGACGACCATGCTCCACGGCCTCGAGCGCACGGGCGGCCGGTACGGCCTGCAGACGATGTGCGAGGGCGGCGGCATGGCCAACGCGACGATCATCGAGCGGCTGGGCTGAGCGTGTTCCGCGTCACCGAGCGCTCGCCGGCCCGCCGGGTGATCGTCGTGCCGGTCAACAAGGTCTTGATCGGCGCGGCCGTCGCCGCCCTCGCCTTCGGTGGCGGGCTGTGGCTCGCCGACGCGGCCTACCCATCCAAGGCGCGCGTGGGGCGCGCGGGCCAGCTGCCACCGTATTTCGCGTTCGTGGTGGTGCTGCCCTTCGCCGCTGGGTTCCTGCTCGCCGCGCGCGGCCAGGTCGTCACGCTCGACAAGGAAGACGGCACGATCACGCGCCGACGCACCGGCCCGTTCGGCGGGCAGGTCCGGCGCTGGCCGCTCGCGGGCGCCCGGCTGCGGAGCACGCCCAGGACGGTCAACGGGGTGACCGGTTGGCGGTTCGCCATCGACCATCCGAGCGGCGGGTTGGGCCTCGGCCCCCCCAGCGCACCTGAAGCGGCGGCGGTGCAGGCCGATCTGCTGGGCTTCCTGGCCTCGGGTCCGGATGAGCCCGCGGCGCGGGAGGCCGGGCGCTGACGCGCCGTTCGGCTCTCCCGGCCCTGGCGTGTTAGGCGCCGATCGCCACCAGCTCCAGATCGAAGTGCAGGTCCTTGCCGGCCAGCGGGTGGTTGCCGTCCAGCGTCACGGCGCCGTCGCCGACTTCCACGATGGCCATATCCACGAGCTGGCCGCTCTGGTGCTGCATGCGCAGGACCATCCCCACTTCAGGCGTGACCTCGGGCGGGAACTGATCGCGCGGCATCTGGATGATGGCCTCCTCGAACCGCGGGCCGTAGGCCTGGTCGGCCGGGATCACGACGTGGCGGCTCTCGCCGACGGTCATGCCGGAGACGCCCTGGTCGAAGCCCGGGATCACCTGGCCGCCGCCCAGCGTGAAAGAGATCGGCTCGGCCTCGCGCGAGCTGTCGAACACCGTGCCGTCGGCCAGGTGCCCCGTGTAGTGGACGCGGACGTTGTCGCCCGCCTTCGCGGTGGTCATATCGAAGTGAAATCCTTTCTGTCAGGCCAGGGCGGCTTTCGAGAGCCGCCGACGCCTCTGAACCTCCGGCGTTCCAGACCGGACGGCGGACATCGTAACACGCACGGCGCACGGGCGTTGACCGGCGCTCGTGAGCCGGTTATTCTGGGCGCGCCGGGTGTTTGCATTCGGCGGAGGGCCGATGGGACGTCCGATCCTGATCACCGGCGGGCGAGCGCTCATGCCGGACGGGAGCTTCGTCGACGCCGCGATCGTCGTCGATCGCGGGCGGATCGCGGCCATCGGGCCGGCGCCTGCCGACTTCGAGGGTGACATCGCGGACGTGGCGGGCGCGATGGTGGTCCCCGGCCTGATCGAGACGCACGTCCATGGCGCGCTCGAGCATGACGTGATGGACGCGTCCGCCGCCGCGATCGGGGCGATCGCCAGCCACCTGGCCGCCCATGGCGTGACGGCCTGGTTGCCGACCACGGTGGCCTGTCCGGGCTCTGCGCTCGACCGCATCCTCGCCACCGTCGACGCCGCGCGGGTCGACGAAGGGGACGGTGCACGCGTGTTGGGCGCCCACCTGGAGTCGAACTTCCTCGCCGCGAAGTACAAAGGCGCGCAACCCGAGGCCTGGCTGCGAGCGCCGGCCGACACCGAGCTGCGCGAGGTGATCGAGCGGCATCGCGCGGCGATCCGCGTCGTCACGCTCGCGCCGGAGCTGCCCGGCGCCCTCGACCTGGTGCGCGACCTCGTCGCCTGGGGCATCGTGGTCGCGGTGGGGCACAGCGACGCCACGTACGACCAGGTGCTCGCCGCGGTGGATGCCGGCGCCCGGCGCGTCACCCACCTGTGCAATGCCCAGCGTCCCTTCCACCATCGCGAGCCGGGCGTCGTCGGCGCCGGCCTGGTTTGCGACGCGCTCTGGACCGAGATCATCGCCGACCTGGTGCACGTCCACCCGGCCGGGCTGCAGATCGCCCGCCGCTGCAAGGGCGCAGAGCGTCTGATGCTGGTCTCCGACGCCCTGCGCGGCAGCGGCCTGCCGCCAGGCACGTACGAGCTGGGCGGCCAGGCGACGGTGCTCGACGGCCGCGTCGCCAAACTCGCCGACGGCACGATCGCGGGCTCCACCATCACGCTCGACCGCGCCGTCGCCAACATGGTCGCCGCCGGCGGCGCCACGCCCGGCGAGGCCTTCACGATGGCGAGCGCGGCGCCGGCGGCTTCGCTCGGGCTGGACGACCGCGGGGCGATCAGCCCTGGGCGCCGGGCGGACCTGGCCGTCTTCGACGCCGCCTTTGTGTGCCTCGGCACGCTGATCGGCGGCGAGTGGGTCCATGGGCGGCCGAACCACGTGCCGACCGGGGCCGGCCGATGACCGATGGGGCCGGTTTCCATCAAGACGCCGTCGGCCACGATGGGCCGCCGACGCCCCGCGCGGGCGGCGTCATGCGCATCATGACCCTGAACCTCGCCGGCCTGGACAAGGAGTGGTTCGAAGGCCGTGCGGAGCGCCTGTGCGCTGGCCTCACGCCGCTCGAGCCCGACGTCCTCTGCCTCCAGGAGGCCGGCATCCGGGGCGGCGCGGACTTCCACCACCAGTGCCAGCTGATCGGCGAGTGGCTGGGGCTGGATGTGCAGGTCTTCGTGCCCTACGGCAACCCTGAAGAGCTGATCAGCAACGAGCAGGGCGGCATCGGGCTGCTGACGCGGTGGCCGTTGTTGGCGGTCGAAGAACGGCGGTTGCCGCCGGGCATGTTCCCGCCGGATAACCGAACGGCGTTGCTGGCGACGATCGCCCACCCGAGCGGCGCGGTTCATGTCGCGAACACCCACCTCTCCTGGCGCCCGGAGGAGCACAACGTACGGAAGGCGCAGATCATCGCGATGCTGGACCGCGCGCAGGACGAGGGCTGGCTCCGCTACGGCGAGCGCTTCGTGCTGCTCGGCGACCTGAACGCCACGGAGGACGAGGCCTGCATCGATCTGCTCGGGCGGCACATGATCGACGCCTACCGTCACCACCATCCTGGCGCGGACGGCTGCACCTGGGACAACCAGAACCCGTATTCCGGCGGTTACCCGAGCCCGAGCCGGCGCCTCGACTACATCTTCGTCAACCGCAGCGGCCGCGTCGTCGCGGCGGGGCGGGCCTTGCACACGCCGGCCTGGGTGGCGTCCGACCACTACGCGGTTTGGGCCGATTTGGCTTGGGATCCGGTCGAGGACTGAGTTACGAGGATCCGGGCGGGGGTTGGCCACTGTGGCCAATCTCGCCCGTATTTTTCGGCAATCCTCTCGTTCCGCTCGCAGCAACGCGCTTCCTATACTCGGACCGAACGGTCCCGCACGGGATGTACGCCCGGCAGGACCGGGACCCGTAAGCAGGCGGGCGGAGCTGGACGGCAGGCCGGACGGCCTGCGCCCGGACTGCGGGGCCATCGTCCAATCATGATTGGGGGAGGAAATAATGGCTAATCGTTACCTCGCGCTTACTTTGGCCCTGGCGGCCGTGCTGGGATCCACCCCGGCCTTCGCTCAGGCCGAAGATACATCGATGGAGGCGAAGCCTGCCATCCGGGCGGACCTGATCAAGATGTCGTCAGACGTCCAGATTGCCGACATGCCGGGCGGCCACTGGGCGACCCACGCGTCGCAGGTGGCCGTCGCCAACAACGTGTTGGCGATGGAAGACGGCAAGTTCAACGGCGATCGCGAGCTCACCACGTCGGAGCTCAACCAGGCCATCCAAAGCCTGGTCGTGACGGCCGAGAACATCGCTGCCAAGGGCTCGCTCACCGATCTCCGCGCGGAGCTCGGCGCGATCCCGACCACCGACGAGCGGGTCAGCCGCCTCGTGCTGGCGCAAGCCCTGGCCCGGTTCCTCGACGCGGCGAACAAGAATGGCCTGGTCGCCCTCGCGGCGCCCTCCGAGACCGCGACCCGCTTCAAGGATCTGGGCGCCGCCGTGCCGCCGGGCGTCACGACGGTCGTCGACAAGTACAAGGTGATGACGGGCTTCCCCGACCTCACCTTCCGGCCCACCACGGCCGTGACCCGCTACCAGATGGCCGCGATCTCGAAGGAGATCCTGGACGACATGCGCCGGGCGCCGATCGCCCTGATGCCCATCGAGACGGGCCCGCCGACCGTGGTGGTGGTGCCGCCGGCGGAAGAGCCTGAGCCCGAGATCGCGGCCGCGCCGCTGTCTCGCCCGAACTTCCGTGCCAACGCGCCGATCGCGCTCAGCTGGCAAGCGCTGAACTACACCAACATCCTGAACCCCCAAAACGGGTTCACGGTCATCCCAGTGAACGGCATGGTCACCGGCTACCAGGGGCCCGTGATGCTGCAAGGCATCGCGAACTTCCGGTATGACCTGTACAGCAACAACCTGCTCGACACCGAGTTCCGCCTCGGCTACTCGGATCTCAAGTGGGGCATGGTCCAGCTGATCCCCTACGTGGGTGCCAACGTCGGCCTCGGCACGGCGATCCCGGGCCAGACCGAATACACCACCTACGTGGGCGCCACCTACGGCGGCACGCTCAGCGTGATGCCGCTCGACAACCTGGAAATCTGGGGCAACCTCGGTCAGGCAGCGCTCTTGACCGGCGGCCGCTGGAACCAGAACTTCCAGCCGGTTAACTACATCAACTCCGTGGGCACGATGCTCACCAACTACGGCGTGGGCCTGGACTTCTACGTCTCGCCGAACATCGCGCTGACGGTCGGGTTGAACAACTGGCAGATGCCGTTCGACCTGTACACCGCGCAGGGCGACTTCTCGGGCTCGGTCATCGACACGGTCGGTGGCAACGTCGGCGTGGGCTTCAGCTTCTAGCCGATCCACGATCGGGCGGGGCGCTTGGGCGCCCCGCCCTTTTTTGTGGCACCATGCCGGCGTGTCCGATCGTCTCGCGATTTTCATCGATGCCGCCTACCTCGACCACCTGGTCCAGGGCCCGCTCGCCGTGCGCACCGGCGTGCCGTTGCAGCTCGATCTCAAGCTGCTGCCCGGCTGGCTGGCCGGCGGGGCCAAGCCCTGGCGGGTGTTTTACTACCACGCCATGCCCTGGGTCTCCGACCCGCCGCTGCCCGCCGAATTTGCGGTGCATGCGCGCAAGCTGACCTTCATCGAGTTCTTGAAGCGCCAGCCGCGCTGGGTCGTGCGCGAAGGCGTGGTCGAGCGCCGGGGCGGCAGCAAGTCGGGCGACTGGTACTACGAGCAGAAGCGCACCGACGTGGCGCTCGCGGTCGACCTCGTGCGACTGGCCTGGCGCGGCGAAATCGGCAAGGCGATCCTGCTCGCGGGCGACAGCGATTTCGTGCCGGCCGTCGAGGACGTGCGGGCTGCCGGGGTGCATGTGACGCTGCGTTTCTTCCCCGGCACGGCCCATGCCGACCTCATCGCCGCATGTGACGCGCGCGCGCCGATCACGGCGCAGGGGCTGGCCGAGGTCGGTCGGCGGGGTTAGAATCACCTTCCGAACCAGAAGGAGTCAACCATGTCTCTCTCGCGCGCCAGCGGCATTCTGCTACACCCGACATCCCTGCCCGGCGGCCACGGCATCGGCGACCTCGGCCCCGAAGCCTACGCCTTCGTGGATTGGCTCGCCGAAGCGCGCCAGCAATATTGGCAGGTCCTGCCGATCGGCCCCACGGGCTACGGCGACTCGCCGTATCAGACCTTCTCGGCCTTCGCCGGGAATCCGCTGCTGATCGACCTGACGGCCCTCGTAGAGCAGGGCTGGCTCGAAGAAGGGGCCCTGGCCGACGCGCCCGCCAACGGCACGTTGATCGACTACGGGCAGGTCGTGAACTTCAAGGTCGGCGCGCTCCACCTCGCCTGGGTGGGCTTCAAGGCGCTCGCCGAGCCCGAAGACCACGACCGCTTCGCGGCGTTCTGCAAGCGCGAGGCCTCATGGCTCGATGATTACGCGCTCTTCCGCGCGATCAAGAGCGCCCAGGGCGGCGTATCGTGGAACGAGTGGCCGCTCGGACTCGCCACGCGGGACAAGGCGGCGCTTTCGGCCTTCCGGAAGGAGCATGCCGACGCGATCGCCTACGCGCGCTTCTCGCAATGGGTCTTCTTCGACCAGTGGGCGGCGCTGCGGGAGCATGCGCACGCGCGCGGCATCCACATCATCGGCGACGTGCCGATCTTCGTGGCCTTCGACAGCGCGGACGCCTGGGCGCACCGCGCGCTCTTCCACATCGACGACCAGGGCAACCCCACCGTGGTGGCGGGCGTGCCACCCGATTACTTCTCCGCGACCGGCCAGCTCTGGGGCAACCCGCTGTACCGCTGGGACGCGATGGCGCGCGGCCGATACGCCTGGTGGGTGGCACGCACGCGCCAGGCCTTGAACCTGTACGACCTCGTGCGCGTCGATCACTTCCGCGGCTTCGAAGCCTACTGGGAGGTGCCGGCGGGCGAGAAGACGGCCATCAAGGGCCGCTGGGTCAAGGGCCCTGGCGACAAGCTCTTCAAGGCGCTGCAAAAGGCGCTCGGCGAGGATCTGCCCATCATCGCCGAGGACCTCGGCCTGATCACGCCGCCGGTCGAGGCGCTGCGTGACCAGTTCGCGCTACCTGGCATGAAGATCCTGCAGTTCGCCTTCGGCGACCCGGCGAACGCCTACCTGCCGCACAACTTCGTGCCGAACTGCGTGGTCTACACGGGCACCCACGACAACGACACCAGCCGCGGCTGGTTCGAGAGTGCCCCCGAGGACGAGCGCGACTACGCGCTGCGCTACATGAACACGGACGCCGAGGGCTTCACCTGGGCGCTGATCCGCGAAGCCCAGGCCAGCGTCGCCCGCCTGGCGGTGGTGCCGGCGCAGGACCTGCTCGACCTCGGCAGCGAAGCGCGCATGAACACGCCCGCCGTGGCCGCGGGCAACTGGGGCTGGCGCTATGAGCCGGGCCAGCTGACGGAGGGCATCGCAGGGCATCTCGCGGAGATGGCGGTCATGTTCGGCCGCACGCCGGAGGCCGCCAAGCCGAAGCTGCCGCATGGGGCGGACGCGATCGAGGTGCATGCCGGCTGAAGACAACCAGGGGCGTTCCTTTCGGAACGCCCCTGGAGCTCGTCAGCGTAAGGGTGGTTCAGCCTTCCAGCTGAAAGGACACTTTTTACCGGGTAGGCCGGCCCAGAGCCTTCAACACCTCGAGGAAATTGTTACTGTCATGACTCATACGCAAATACCTCCTTCTAAGGTGGATTTGGGCCGTGGCCCACAACCATTGTACCCAGTTTGGCACGGAGATTATTGATGCCCGTCACAGCGCTTCAGTCGCTTCGCTCCTTCCAGCCGCCCCACCCACCCACCCCACGAGAGAGATCTTAGATCCCGCTTCGCTTGGAGACGCCCTATGCCCGTAACCGCAATTCCTTTCAAGGCCCCGGCGCCCTTCGACATCCCGCCGCACATGGCCGACCCGATCCGTCTGGCGGCGCCCGAGACGGCCGGGGAGCAGGCGCTCGCGCTGCTCCAGCAGGTCGACGCGGGTGACGCGATGGCGATCGCCTGGGCCGATGCGAACGGTCGCCTCTCGGGCGGCCCCTTCGCGGCGGTGGACGGCGGGGCGACCGGCGCCCTCGCGGCGATGGCGGCGGGGCAGGTCGGCGAGTTCATGGCGCGCGCCGTGACCGAAGGCAAGCCGCTGCTCTACATGGGTGAGGTGGCGGACGCAGACCCCGAGCCTTTCCCGCCGGCCTTCAAGACCTGGCTGCTCGGCAGCTCGGCGGCCGCGAACATCGGGTTCCTCTACGTGTTCCCGCTGCTCGCTCCGGCGGGCCAGGCGCGCGGCGCGCTCATGATCCACCGCTCGCTCGCGGCCGGGCCGCTCAACCACGACCAGCCGGCGATCGCCCACGCGCTCGCCCACCTGCTCGGCGAGGCCGCCGCCGCAGCCTGAACGCCTGAGCGTTGCCCCTCCTTCACCCCCGGCGCTACGGTGGAAGCAGTAGGAGGACACGTTCATGCCCGGATTCAAGAACCGCGATCCCATCCCCGGCACGCCCGGCTACGTCGGCGAGTCGTCCCAGCGGCACAACGAGCAGCCGTCCGCCGAGCAGGCGGAGGTCCGCCCGAACCAGCGGACCCCCGAGCCGCTGCCGGAGGGCGGCGGCGGCGGCGGCGTCGAAGAGCAGATCACCCAGAAGTTCAACGACGCGACCCGCCACAACGCCAAATAGCGTCCCATCTCTACCCGGCCGGGCACCCGGCCGGGTAGAATGTGGCCATGAAGCAGCACAACCCCGGATTCCTGGCCATTGTGGAGGACGCCAAGTCGCGCGTCCGTGAGTGCACCGTGGCGGACGTCCTCCGTCGCCAGGCGGGCGGCGAGCCCTTTACGCTCGTAGACGTCCGCGAGGAGAGCGAGGTCGCCGCAGGCAAGGCCGCGGGTGCCATGCACCTCGGCAAGGGCGTGATCGAGCGCGACGTCGAGTCGGTCTTCCCCGACAAGAACGCCCCGCTGGTCTGCTATTGCGGCGGCGGATACCGCTCCGCGCTGGTGTGCGACATCCTCCAGAAGATGGGCTACCTCGACGTTCAAAGTATGGACGGCGGCTGGCGAGCCTGGAGCGCGGCCGGCGGCCCCGTCGAGGGTGGCAAGTGAGACATGGCCTGACCGGCGCGCTGGCGGCCTTCGCCTTGATCGCCACTCCCATCGCCCCCGGAGCCCCCGCGTTCGCCGCCGAAGCCGACAAGGCCGGCCCCGCGTGGGTCCACATGAACGACGCCGATCGGCGCGCCACCCACGACTTCGCGGATCGGTACATGCGCTTCCTGGGGGCGGCGCGCGTGCCCTTGCAGCGCACCAACTACCTGGCGGACCAGGCGGCCGGCGCCGGCTTCAAGCCCTTCGGCGCGAACGCGGCGTGGCGGCCCGGCGCGCGCTACTACCTCGCCAACCGCGGCCGCGCGCTGCTGCTGATGATCGCCGGCCGCAAGCCGCTCAAAGACGGCGTGCGCCTGATCGGCGCCCACCTGGACTCGCCGCGCCTCGAGCTGCGCGTCAAGCCGGTGCGCACCGCCGACAACATGGTCATGCTGATGACCGCACCCTACGGCGGCATCAAGCGCTACCAGTGGGCGAACCTGCCGCTGGCGCTGGTCGGCCAGGTCGCACGGGCGGACGGCCGGCTGGTCGACGTCTCGATCGGCGAGCGGCCGGGCGATCCGGTCTTCGTGTTGCCGGACCTCGCACCGCACGTGGACAAGGATATGCGCACGCGCACGGCCGATGCCGTGTTCAAGGGCGACGAGCTCGGCCTGCTCGCGGCGTCGTTGCCGAGCGCGCCGGGTGGCACGGCCCGCCAGGCCTTCCTCGACGAGCTGAAATCCCGCTACGGCCTGGTCGAGGAGGACTTCGTCTCGGCTGAGCTGGCCTTCGTGCCCGCCGGCCCGCCGCGCGAGGTGGGCCTCGACCGCGCGCTGATCGGCTCGTATGGCCAGGATGACGGCCTGTGCTCGTTCGTGGCCGCGCGCGCGATGATGGACCTCGACGGGACCCCGGAGCGCACGACCCTGGTCTACCTGGTGGACCATGAAGAAGTCGGCAACACCAACAACACCGGCGTGCGCAGCCGCTTCCTCGAGGCCACCCTCGAGCGGCTGGTGGCGCGCGAAGGGCGCGGCGACGCGCCGGCGGAGGCCCTGTCGGCGATGCTCGAGCACTCCGAGGCGCTGTCGGCCGACGTCTCGCAGGGCCTCAACCCGCTTTTCCCGAACACCGAAGACCCGCTCAACACGGCCAGGCTGGGCCACGGGCTCACAATCAAGAGCATGCGCCCGGGCTTCGATGGCTCACCCGCGCTGCGTGGCCGCCTGCGTAGCCTGCTCGCCAAGAGCAAGGTGCCCTGGCAGACCTACTCGTACAAGGTCGACGGCGGCGGCGGCGCCACGATCGGCGCCGATCTCCAGGAGCTGAACATGGACGTGGTCGACGTGGGCGTGCCGCTCCTCGCGATGCATGGCACCTTCGAGCTGTCCTCCAAGGCCGACGTTTTCGCGCTGAAGCGCTTCTTCGCGGTCTTCCTCAAGGGAGACTGACGGCGTGCCGCGCGTTGCCTGCCTCCTCGCCACCGCCGTGGTCATGGGCGCCTGGACGGCACCCGCCGTAGCGGCATCGGCCGACCCCTCGCGCAGCCGCGTCGAGGCCCAGGCCCCCGCGCTCGCGCCGGGCGTGTGGGGCTCGGCGCCGCTCAGCGGCCAGATGGAGCGGTCGGGCGCCTTCTCGCTGTCGGCGTCGACCTCGGCCATCCACACGGGCAACCCGATCTACGACGGCCTGCTGCGCCAGGTGCTGGGCAGCAGCATCGCGCTGCAGGCCGGCCCCACGAAGGTCGTCCGGTCGAATGGCGCGATGCGCCGCGGCGTGGTCCAGGCCAACGTGCGGGCGGGCGCGGCGGCGGCGCGGATGCCGCTGATGGTGCGGACCTTCGAGGGGCCGGGCGGGACGACGCTGCGGACGTTTTTCAGCGTGCCGCTGGCGCCGTATGGCGTGGTGAACCCGGCGGGTGGGTCGCCGGGGTCGGTTCGGATCGCGATCACGGCTTACTTCCCGCGCTGAGGGCGCGGGAGAATCAAGCCACCACTCCCCCGCTGTGGGGTGGGATCGCGTTAGCAAGTTTTCGGTGAGCTTTACTATATCTTAATCACCACTTACCCCCGCCTTAGCTATCAACATTTCCGGAGGCCCTCCCATGACCGCCCGCCCCCGCGCCCTCGGCACCGCCCTCGTCGCCGCGATGATCGTCCTCGCCGGCTGCGGCCAGACGGCCAGCCCGACCGCGCCGGCCGCCGCGGGCCAGCGCCTGCCGGCGAATGTGGCTCGGGCTGCCGCCCCGGCCGTCGTCGAGGCGGCCGTCGCGCTGGCCGCGGACGCCGGGCGCGTGGAGATCCGGGTGCGCGGCCTCGCGGCGCGCAAGCTGATGGCGACGACCGCGGAGGTCGGCACGATCAAGGTCACGCTGAGCGGCGGCCCGCTCACGACGCCGATCGTCAAGGAAGTCACGGCGGCGGCCCTCGCGAGCGGCACGGGCACCGTCGCCTTCGATGCCGTGCCCCACGGCACGGTGAACGTGGCGATCGAGGTGCTCGACGCAGGCGGCGCGACGATCGGCGAGCAAGCCACCACGGCGACCGTGGCCGGTGGACAGACCGCGGTCGTGGCCGTCGCGCTGCAACTCACGCCGACCCACGTCGCGAGCGAGAACGGCAGCCTCGCGATCGATCTCGCGGTCACGGACGGCGAGGTGATCGTCGACCCGATCGCCTCGCCCTCGCCGCGGCCATCCTCGCCCGTGCTCTCGCCGGCCCCCTCGCCCACGCCGACCCCGACGCCCGGCAACGTGGCGGTCAGCGGTGAGCTCGAGCGCACCTGGTATGCCGACGGCAAGATCAAGGTGAAGGGCAAGATCAAGAATGGCGGCCCGGTCGCCGCGAACGTGGAGCTGACGGTCAGCTGGCGGAACAAGGGCCTGTTCGGCACGAAGGTCGTCGAGACGCAGACCCTCACGCTCGCCAGCGTCGCTGCAGGCCAGACGGCGAGCTTCTCGGCCACCTCGACCAAGAAGGTCGCGAACCTCTTCGGCCAGGGCACCGTCGACGTGGAAGTCACGGCGCCGTAAGCGTCCGACCATCACGCCACCCGGGCCCGGTCGTTTGACCGGGCCCGGGTCGCATGCCAGAATCGGGGTCCTGACGGCGCCCGCGGCTCGATCTCGCTCGGGCCGGCGGCCGCCACGCTGCTGTTTGGGGGACCATCGATGCACCACGGCTACTACCGCTTCCCCACGATCGCGGGCGACACCATCGTCTTCACCAGCGATGACGACCTCTGGCGCGTCCCCGTCTCGGGCGGCGTGCCGCGCCGTTTGACGGCCGGCGCCGGCGAATGCACCCACGGCCACCTCTCGCCGGACGGGGCCTGGATCGCGTACACCGGCCGCGAGGAAGGCCCGGCGGAGGTCTTCGTGATTCCCGCCGAGGGCGGCGAAGATCGCCGGCTGACCTTCCTCGGGACCCACGCCCTGGTCGTCGGCTGGCGGCCGGACGGCAAGGCCGTCTACTTCGCGACGAACGCGCGCGCGCCCTTCCTGCGGCTCATGTCGCTGTGGGAGGTGCCGCTCGAGGGCGGCGAGCCGCGGCGGCTTCCGTGGGGGCCCGCGCGCCATGTGTCCTTCGCGCCGGACGGGCGGGGCGTGGTCGTCGGCCGCAATACGGGCGACCCCGCGCGGTGGAAGCGCTACCGCGGCGGCACCGCTGGCGAGCTGTGGATCGACAAGACCGGCACCGGCCGCTTCGTGCGCCTGCACGAGGAGCTCGGCAACCCCACCTCGCCCATGTGGATCGGCGATCGCATCTACTTCATCGCGGACTTCGAGGGCGTGGGCAACCTCTACTCGTGCCGGCCGGATGGGGGCGACCTCCAGCGGCAGACCGACCACGAGGCTTATTACGCCCGCCAGGCCACGAGCGACGGGCGGCGCATCGTCTATCACGCCGGCGCGGACATCTACGTCTTCGACCCGACCTCGGGCGAGAGCCAGATCGTGCCGATCGAGTGGCACGCCGCCGCCCCGCAGCGCAGCCGCCGCTTCGTGGACGCCGCACGATTTCTCGATGGCGGCGCGATCCACCCGTCGGGCAACGCGATCGCCCTCACGACACGCGGCAAGGCCTTCGTGATGGGCGCCTGGGCCGCGTCCGTGGTCCAGCTCGGCACGTCCCAGGGCGTGCGTTACCGCTGGCCGGCCTTCCTGCCGGATGGCGAGCGGATCGTGCTCGTCCACGACGCGGCGGGCGAGGAGCGCCTGTGCATCGGCCCCGTCAACGCGGACGAGCCGCTCGAGGACCTCGGCGAAATGGACTTCGGCCGCGTGCTCGAGCTGGTCGCGGCGCCTCACAGCGATCGCGTGGCGATCGCCAACCACCGCCATGAGCTCGTGATCGTCGATCTCGCCGCGCGCACCGCGCGGGTGGTCGATCGCAGCCCCACGCATGCGATCAGCGGCCTGGCCTGGAGCCCGGACGGTGCCTGGCTGGCCTACTCGCGCCCGCTGTCGCGGTCACGCGCGGCGATCTTCCTGGCTGAGGCGCTTTCGGGCGAGGTCCACCAGGTCACCGATCCCGTGCTGATGGACCAGGCACCGTCGTGGGACCCGGAGGGCCGCTGGCTGTACTTCGTCTCCTACCGGTACTTCGATCCGGTCTACGACAACCTGCACTTCGACCTGGGCTTCCCGCGCGGCGGGCGGCCGTGCCTCGTGACGCTGCGCGACGACGTGCCGAGCCCGTTCGTGCCCACCCTCGACGGCAAGCTGGCGGCCATCGAGGAGGAGGAAGAGACGAAAGGCGCGGCGAAGGAAGCGGCGAACGAAGCCGAGCCCGCCGATGAGAAGGCTGAGCCGGCCGACGAGAAGAACGACGAGCCGAAGGGCGGCAAAAAGGATCAGAAGAAAGACGAGCCGAAGCCCATCCGCCTTCAGCTCGCGGGGATCGCGCGGCGTGTGGTGCCATTCCCCGTGCCGGAGGGGCGCTACGAGCAGGTGCTCGGCGTGGCCGGCAAGGTCATGTTCACGAGCACCCAGCCGACCGGCGCGATCGACCGCGACATCACGAGCCCGAGCGGCGCTGACGCCATGCTCGAGGTCTACGACTTCGCGACCCAGAAGCGCGAAATGCTGGTCGATCACGTCTCGTGGGTGGTGCTCGACCGCCATGCCAAGTCGATGTTGCTCTTCACGGGCGAGCGCCTGCGCGTGGTCGCCGCGGGTGAGAAGCCCAAGGACAACGGCCATGAGACCAACCGCGACACAGGCTGGATCGAGCTCGGCCGGGTTCGCGTCGACATCGATCCCAGGGCCGAGTGGCGCCAGATGTACCGGGAAGCCTGGCGCCTGCAGCGCGACCAGTTCTGGACCGAAGACATGAGCTCCGTCGACTGGCAGCGCGTCCATGACGCCTACCGCCCGTTGCTCGATCGCGTCGCGTCGCGCGCCGAGTTCTCCGATTTGCTGTGGGAGATGCAGGGCGAGCTCGGCACCTCCCATGCCTACGAGTGGGGCGGCGATTACCGCCCGGTGCCCCGCTACGACCAGGGCCAGCTCGGCGCCGACTTCAGCTGGGACGAGGCCGCGCGCGGCTGGCGCATCGACCGCATCGTCGACGGCGATCCGGGCCACGACCGGGCGGACTCCCCGTTGCGGCGCGTGGGCCTCGGCATCCAGGTCGGCGACGTGTTGGTCGCCGTCAACGGCCACCGGCTCGACGCGGCGTTCCCGCCCGAGGCCGCGCTGGTCCACCAGGCGCGCACCGAGGTCGCGCTCACGTTTGTCAACCGGGAAGGCGCAGCCGCCAACCGGGAAGGCGCAGCCGCGGGCGAGGACGGCGCCAAGCGTCCGCCCAAGAACCGCACCGTCGAGGTGCGCACGCTGGCCTCCGAGTGGGCGGCGCGCTACCGCGAATGGGTCGATCTGAACCGCCGGCGCGTGCACGAGGCCACCGAAGGCCGCTGCGGCTACGTGCACCTGCCCGACATGGGCCCGGCGGGCTATGCCGAGTTCCACCGCGGCTGGCTCGCCGAGAGCGAGCGCGAGGCGCTGATCGTCGACGTGCGCAACAACGGGGGCGGCCACGTCTCCCAGCTGATCCTCGAGAAGCTCGCCAGGCGCCGGCTGGGCTACGACGTGCCGCGTTGGGGTCGGCCAGCACCCTATCCGGACAACGCGATGGCGGGTCCGATCGTCGCGATCACCAACGAGATCGCGGGCTCGGACGGCGACATCTTCTCGCACTGCTTCAAGCTCATGAAGCTCGGGCCGCTGATCGGCAAGCGCACCTGGGGCGGCGTGATCGGGATCTGGCCGCGCCACGCCCTCGTGGACGGCACCTACACCACCCAGCCCGAGTTCTCCTTCTGGTTCGAGGATGTGGGCTGGGGCGTCGAGAACTACGGCACGGAGCCCGACATCGAGGTGGACATCGCGCCGCACGACTACGCGGCGGGCGAGGATCCGCAGATGGCGCGGGCGCTGGCCGAGATCGCCGAGCGTCTGGCGGCCTCGCCGCCGAAAGCACCGGATCTCTCGATGCGCCCCAACCTGGCGCCCCCGAAGCTTCCGCCGCGGGTGAAGCGCTAGGCCACCCGCCTCGCGGGCCCCGCGGTCGCGCCGGGCCCGCTGGCGTGCGCGCTGGCGCGGTGGTATCATCCTCTTTTAAACATTCCTTAATTGTTGCTTAAACTTTTCGAGAAGGGAGATCCACCCCACCATGGCCGCCGAAACGCCCCAGATGAGCTTGGGGGCTCAGCTCAAGAGCTACCCCGCCGCGTTCTGGTTCGCGAACTTCATGGAAATGATCGAGCGCATGGCCTATTACGGCGTGCGCATGGCCCTTCCGCTCTACATCGTCGGCGCCGCCGCGACGGGGGGCCTCGAGTTCAACCACGAGCAGAAGGGCGATATCTTCGGCTGGTGGGCGATCATCGCGTCGTTCCTTCCCATGTTCACGGGCGGGTACGCGGATCGGTACGGCTACAAGAAGACCATCGGCATCGCGATCATCCTCAAGATCGTGGGCTACGGCCTGATGGCGACGCAGCGGGAGTATGCCGGGTTCTTCGCCGGGTGCATGATGCTCGCCGCGGGCACCGGCCTCTTCAAGCCCGGCGTCCAGGGCCTGATCGCCCACAGCGTGTCCGGCCGAAACGCGTCGGTCGGCTGGGGCGTGTTCTACGAGCTCGTCAACGTCGGCGCCTGGCTGGCCGGGTTCGTCGTGCTGATCCGCGATACCTCGTGGTCCTGGAACGGGCTGTTCATCTTCAACACCTGCCTGGTGGCGGTGAACTTCCTGCCGCTGCTCATGTTCAAGGAGCCAACGGTCGATCGGCCGCCGCCGCACGCCAACCCGCTCTTGTTCTTCAAGGAATTCTTCGTGATCCTGGTGAGTTCGGTCTGGAACCTCGTCAGGCAGCCGCGGCTCGTGATCTTCGTGCTGATCTTCTCGGGCTTCTGGTTCTCGTTCCACCAGCTCTTCGACCTGCTGCCCAACTTCATCGACGACTGGGTGCACGCGGGCGCGATGCCGGGCTGGTTCAAGCTGAAGTCGGGCGAGATCGCGGCCGAGCAGTTCGTGAACATGAACTCCTTCACGATCATGATCTTGATGATCCCCGTGGCCTACCTCGCGAGCAAGGCCAAGCCGCTCACCGCCATCTGCATGGGCATCGTGCTCGCGATCGTCGGCATCCTCGTCTCCGGCACCACCCAGGTGGGCTGGGTCTGTCTGGGCGGCGTGATCATCTTCACGTTCGGCGAGATGCTGTCGAGCCCCCGCACCAACGACTACCTGGCCTCCCTCGCCCCGATGCACCAGAAGGCGCTGTACCTGGGCTACGCCCAGGTCCCGAGCGGCCTGGGCTGGTGGGCCGGCTCGAAGTTCGCGGGCACCTTTTACGAACACAACGGCGACAAGGTGAACTTCGCCCGCAAGTGGCTCGAGGCCGAGGGCGGCATGACCGCGGAAGGCGTGAAGGCGATCCCCAAGGAAAAGGTCATGGAGACGATCGCGGCCAAGATGCAGGTCTCGATCCCCGAGGCCACGGACCGGCTCTGGACCCTCTACAACCCGTCGGCCATTTGGTACTGGATCGCGGGCGTGGGCGTCGTTTCGCTCGTCTTGATGGTGATTTACGCTGTCGTCATGGAGCGCCTCGACGCCGGGCGCCCTGACATGCACCTTGTGCCAGGGGTCGGCCCAGGCGCTGACGCCCAGCCACAGGCGGGCCAGACCGAGCTGGCGGTCGACGAACAAGACATAACCAACAAGCCATAGCCGGCATCTCGATAAACACCATTTGGCAGTTTTGTTACACACAACGGGGTGGCGACGACCGGTCGCCACCCCGTTGTGTACACACCAGCTCGATTACCGTAAATGATCGCGGGATCGCGGTTTCCAGATCTGGCCATCGTCAAATGGCCAGATCCGAATCGACGATCGCGCGATCGCATGGCGGAGTTATGTAATACGAAACCTTAACCCGGCAGCCTCGGTTGCGGCTTCCTGGGCACATCCGCGTTCACGTCGAGCATGCGCACCGTGTCGCCGAGCGCGATCGGACCGCCCACGACCACCCGCGCGAGTTGTCCGCGCTTGCCCCAGCTCTCCTTGATCAGCCCCGGGCGGATGTCGTTCAGCTTCTGGCATGGCACGCAGGCCTCGGTCAGCTCGACCACGGCGCCACCCACGGCGAGACGCTGGCCGGGCGGCAGCGTTTCGAGCGGCAGGCCCGCGACCACGATGTTCTCCTTGAGCTGGCCGGGCGCGAGCCCGAGCGCCAGTGGGCTCGCGGCGTCCATCAGCAGCACCTGGCGCTTGCCGCCGCCGGCCTTCTGCGCGTGCCGGCAGCCTGCCAGCCCGCGGCTCTCGAGGGCGTCCGCGGCTTCCACCGCCCGCATCGGCTCGCCCCGGGCCACGCCCAGGAACAGCCCCGTCACCTTGCCATCGATCGTCATCTCGTACTCCTGCGTCATGATTTCTCGCACAGCGCGGCGGCGAGCGCCGCGCGGGCGGCGTCCGGGATGAGCTGGAAGCGGCGCACCGGCTTGCGGGCGCCGCGCGCGACGCCATCGTGGCAGACGCCGTCCGCCACCACCAGGTCGGCCAGGCGCAGGGCGCCGGCGACCGCGTCCGCGTCCGCCGGATCGACCTCCAGCACCAGCAACCCGTCGCCGCGCTGCGCGGTCAGGATCTCGCGGCCCATGCGCCGCATCGTCGATGAGACCGAGACGAGCGCCACGGTGGCGCCGGCCGGCAGCGAGGCGAGCTCGGCGAGCAAGCCGCTGCCGGCACTGACCGGGAACACGTGGACCGGGCGATCGGGTCCGAGCGCGGCCCGCAGCGGGCCGATGTGGTACATGCTCGTGGCGAGCGCGTCGTCCGGCCCGAGGCCCGCGAGCGCGTCGAACGCCACCACCGCGACCGGCAAGCCGAGGGCGGCGAGCTCCACGAGGTAGAGCGGATGGAAGTCCGGGTGCGGGTCGACGATGACCAGGCGGCCGGGTCGCGCGGGGCTGAGCGCCCGATCGAAGGCCTGGCGGATCGCGGCCACCTCGTGGCCGGCCGCGCGGGCCTGCGCCACGAAGCGCGCGGCGAGGGCGCCGATGCCGCCCTCGCCGACGGCGGCGGCCGCCGAGGCGCCGGTCGCCTCGATCACGCGCACGCCGCTGCCCGCGCGTGCGGCGACGATCCCGTAGGCTTCGAGGGTCTTGTAGACCGTGAGCATGGTGTTCGGGTGGACGCCGACGCGCTGGGCCAGCCCGCGGATGCTCGGCAGCCGCTCACCGGGCGCGAACTCGCCGGTGGCGATGCGCAGCGCGAGCTGGCTGACCAGCTGATCATGGATCGGCACGGCGCCGTCCCGGTTGATCGCGATCTTCACGCGGTGGGCCCTGGCTGCGATCGCCCCTCGCTCATGGCGGCGGGACGCTCGGCTCGCGCAGCTCGCGCACGTGGGCGACGTCGCGCAGGCAGATCGCGCGCGGCCCATCGGGCCCGATGGCCAGGTGGCTCACCGCGCAGTTGCCGAGGTGGTGGACCCAGGTCACCTCGCGCGCGTCGCCGTCCAGCAGGTGGGTGAGGAACGCATTCAGCACGCCGCCGTGCGCCACGACGACCACCCGCTCGCCGGGGTGGCGCTCGGCGATCGTGCGGATCGCATTCCAGATGCGCGCGACGATCGCCGCGATCGGCTCCCAGCCCGGGATCAGCTCGCGGTTGCGCGGGTGCGGGGTCTCCCGCTCGGCGATCGCCAGGGCGGCCATCTCGCGGGGATGCAGCGCCTCGAGCTCGGCCCAGGTGCGACCGGAAAGCGCGCCGGCGTCGATCTCGACGAGATCGGGCACGGGGATGGGCACCAGGCCGAGCGCGGCCGCGATCGGCGCGGCGGTGTCGGCGGCGCGGGACAGCGGGCTGGTGTAGACCGCGGCGATGGTCCCGAGCGCGGCAACCCGCCGGGCCGTCGCCTCCGCCTGCCGGCGGCCGAGATCCGAGAGCGGCCAGTCCGCCCGCCCCTGCCCGATCCCGCGCGCGTTCGCGGTGGACTGCCCATGCCGGATCAGGATCAACTCGCCCTGGGGGAATGCGGGATCAGCCAGCGTCATGCGCGTCCATCCACCGCCGCACCTCGTCGCCGAAGGCCCCGGCGCCCGGGCCGCCGGCCAGGGGCGCGTCCGCGGCCGCCACCTCGCGCCGCGTCCCGATCAAGAATCCGGGCATGTGGGCCAATTGCAAGTCGGTGAGCTGGTATTGCTCGACGACCAGGCTGAGCCGCGCCTGGTAGATGTCCGGCGCGCCGGAGGTGACGGCTGTGACCTCGTGTCGCAAATCGCCGCGGAAGGTCAGCAACGCGTGCTGGCGAGGCGTCACCGTCGCGACGTTGCGCTGGCCCTCGTAAAGCCGCAACTCGCCACCTTCGAGCCCCTCCGGCACTTCCACATAGAGCACCGAGACGTAGCGCGGCGTGCGCACGCCGGGCACGTAGGTCTGCAGGCTGAGGTCCACGTGCGGCAACACGGCCGCCCCGTTCGCGATGAGCAGCGGGTTGAGGAAGAAGGCGTTGCAGTCCGTGCGCAGCGCCTTGGCGATGAATGGCTCGAAGCCCGGGAATTGCTCGAGGACCTCACCGATGTGCGCGCGGGTGAACACGACCGAGAACCCGTAGGTGCCCGCGAAGCGCATATTCAGGTTGTTCGAGGCCATGTATGGCGAGCCGAGGATCGCGTCGCGCACGCCGGCCACCTCGCACGGGGCGAGCGCACCTTTGACCAAGCGGTAATGACGGAAACGGCCGAACGGCCAGAACAACTGCATCAGGGTCGCCTCATACAAGGTCATGGTACCCCATGGCGGGCGGTGCGGCACCCCATGCGCTATCATGGAGCCGGGAGGGCCTGAAAGCCGTGGCGGACGTCATTCTCGCGCCAGGGGTCCACATCAGCGAGGCGGACCTCGAGTTCCGGACGGCCCGCGCGGGCGGGCCGGGCGGCCAGAACGTGAACAAGGTCGAGACCAAAGTCGAGCTGCGCGTCGATCCCCAGGCGATGGTCGGCCTCAACGAGGGCGCGCTCGCGCGCCTGCGGACGCTGGCCGGCCACCGGCTGCTGCCGGACGGCCGCATCGCGATCGTCGCGCAGGAATCGCGTCACCAGTTCGCGAACAAGCAGGGCGCGATCGAGAAGCTGCAGGCGCTCGTCGTATCGTGCCTGGTGCCGCCGAAGCCGCGGCGGGCCACCAAGCCCTCGCGCTCGAGCCAGGAGCGCCGCATCGCGAGCAAGAAGAAGGAAGGCGACAAGAAGCGCGATCGCGGCCAGGTGGACCGCGAATGAGCGCGCCGACCGCGACCTACCCGATCGCCTTGCGGATCGGGTCGCTCACGCTGCGCAGCGTGGTGATGCTCGCGCCGATGGCCGGGATCTGCGACGGCCCGTTCAAGCGCGTCGTGCGCCGCTTCGACGTCGACAGCCTGCTCTCGACCGAGCTGGTCAACGGCGAGGCCTGGCTGCGCGGCAGCCACGAGATGGCCCACCGCATGAAGCTGCGCCCCGAGGAGTCGCCTGTCGCGATCCAGCTCTCGGGCCATGACCCGGCGTTCCTGGCCGCCGCCGCCGCGAAGGCCGAGGCCGAAGGCGCGGACCTCGTCGACCTCAACTTCGGCTGCCCGGCGCCCCACCTGATCAACTCCGGCAACGGGGCGGCGCTGTTGCGCGATCCGGCGATCGTCGCGCCGATCTTCAAGGCCGTCAGGGCCGCCATCAAGGTGCCGATGACCGTGAAGATGCGGATCGGCTGGGACGCGGACACGATGACCGGCCTCGAGATCGCCCGCATCGCCGAGGCCTGCGGCGCCGACGCCGTCTGGGTGCACGGCCGCACCAAGGTGATGGGCTACGGCGGCAAGGCCGACTGGAAGGCCCTCGAGGCCTTCAAGGCGGCGCTGCGCATCCCCGTGATCGGCAACGGCGACGTCTTCACGCCCGAAGACGCGCGCGATCGCCTGGCCGAGAGCGGCCTGGACGCCGTGGCGATCGGGCGTGGCGCGATGGGCAATCCCTGGATCTTCAAGCGCGCCAACCACCTCATCCAGACCGGCGAGCTGCTGCCCGAGCCGACCCTGCTCGAGCGGATCGAGACCTGCCGCCTGCAGGTGCGCTACCTGGTCGAGGAGATGGGCGAGCCGCTCGGCGTGCCGGAGTGCCGCAAGCACGTCACCTGGTACGTGAAGGGGCTGCCGAACATCGCGCCGCTGCGTGACGGCGCGAACCGCGCCCGCACGCTGGCCGATCTGGAAACCGCGCTGGACGCCTACCTCGAGGCGCAGCCGGACCTCACGGTGCCGGCGCGGCCCGAGCTCTACGGCGAGCTGATCGACCCGAAGTGGATGCGCTACCGCTCCCCGAATTGACCGACCCGACAAGCGGATTATGTCGATTGATCACTGACCGCGTGCCTTCCCGGCGTTAAGATCGTTGACATGATGATGTTCCACGGCGATGCGGCGGGCATGCCCGATCCGATCTCCCGCGGGCTCGCCCGCGATCTCGAGGCGGCCGTCCGTTCGGCGGCGGCCGAGGCCGTGGCGCGCGCGATGGGTGACGTCAAGAACGCGATCGCGACCATGGACACCCACGAGGCCGCCGCCCGCGACGCCCTCGCGGACGCCGCGATGGCGTTGCCCGAGAAGCTCCAGCCCGTGATCGAGGCGGTCGTGCGGGCAGCCCTGCACGACGAGCGCGAGGCGCTGTCGGCAGCCGCCGAGCGGGGCTTCCAGGCCGCCGCCGCCAAGCTCGACGCCGCGGTCCTGAGCGCCCGCGAGCAGGCGCGTGGCGAGGCACCCGGCGGGGACGTCGGCCATGATCTGCTCGACCGCGTGATCGAGGACTGGCGCTCGGGCCTCGCCGAGGCGCTCGCCGGGGCGCTCGTGCCTCACGCGGGCGCGCTCGCCGACGTGGCGGCGCGCGTGGAGGCGGTGGACGACCGCCTGGGCGACATGGAGACGCTCTTGCGGATGCAGGGCGACGCGATCGCCGCCCTCGGCCGCAAGCTCGATGGCGTGGCGCGCCCGGCGGCAGGGCCGGCCGCGCAGATCGACGAGGAAGCGCTCGCGCGGGCGATCGAGGCGCGGCTGCGCCCGGCGATCGCGAGGGATCTCGCGGCCGCGATCACGCCGCTGGCCGCCGAACAGCGTGCGGTGGGCGACAAGATCGACGCCCGCGCCGGCGTCTCCGACCTCGCGTTCAAGGCGGTGCGCACGCACCTCAAGGGCGCGACCAGGGCCGAGAAAGACCATACCGAACGCCTCGGCGGCGTCTCGCGCACCATCGAGGGCATCGCCGGCCGGCTGGCCTTCGCCGTCGAGGCGCTGAGCGGCCACGCCTTGCTGATCGACCGGCTGCGGGGAGCCGCGCGCTGGCAGAGCGTGTTGGCGATCGCCAACTTCGTCGCCGCGCTGCTGGTCTTCATCGCGGTGTTCCTCGACCGCTTCTGGTACTTGCTGCAGTAGCGCGGGCACCTGGAATGGCCCAGGCGGTATGATGGGGGTCATGCGTACAGCGCTCCTCGTCATCAACTTCGGCGGCCCGCAACGGCCCGGCGAAGTCGAGCCCTTCCTTTTCGAGCTCTTCCGCGACCCGGACGTGATCCCGCTGCCCGGCGGGCCCGCCGTGCAGTCGGTCTTCGCCGACCTGATCTGCTCGCGCCGCTGGACCAAGACCGCCGCGCAGTACGCGCAGATTGGCGGCTTCTCGCCGCTCGTGCCGATGACGTTCCGCCAGGCCGAGGCGCTGGCCGAGGTCCTGCGCGGCGAGGGCGTCGATCTCTCGCTGCACGTGGGCATGCGCTACACCCGGCCCACGATCCGCGAGGCGCTGAAGGCCATCAAGGCCGCGGGACCGGCACGCATCGTCGCGCTCGCGCTCTACCCGCATTATTCCTTCGCCACCATGGGCTCGAGCTTCGGCGAGGTCGCCCGCCAGCTCGCGGCGCTCGGGATGGGCGCCGACTGGCCGATCACCTACGCGCCCGCCTACCCGGACGACCCGGACTACGTCGCGGCCGTCGCCGAAACCGTCCGCGAGGCGCTCGCGGGCCTGCCGCCGGACGCCCACCCGCACCTGCTCTTCTCCGCGCACGGGCTGCCCGTCTCGTTCATCGAGAAGGGCGACCCTTACCAGCGCCACGTGCAGGTGACGGTCGGCGCGGTGGTGCGCGAGCTCGGCTGGAAAGGCCCGTACGGCCTCTCGTGGCAGAGCCGGGTAGGCCCCGCGCGGTGGCTCGCGCCCGGCACCGACGATGCCCTGCGCACGCTGGGCGCCACCGGCTGCGACGCGGTGGTGGTCGTGCCGGTCAGCTTCGTGGGCGACCACATCGAGACGCTGTTCGAGCTCGACGTCGAGTACCGGCACGTGGCCGAAGCGGCCGGCATCACCCACTGGCGCCGCGCGCCGGCGCTCGACGCACGGCCGCGCTTCATCAAGGCGCTCGCCAACCAGGTCCGGCGCGCGCTGGCAGGGGACCTGCCGCAGCCCGGCTGCTGCCTGCTGCCACGGCCGCCCGCGCTGGCCGGCCTGCAAGTCGTGCCGGGCGCCTGCACGAGCTGCCGGCTGGCCCGCGCGCGGACGCCTGCGCCGGTGGCCCCGTAGCGCGATGGAGCTGACGCTCGCCACGCTGGCGGCCGTGGCGCTCTACCTCGCCGCGACCGCGCCTTTCCTGCCGTTGCTCCTGGTCGTGCACCGCCTCGGCGGCGCCTATACCGCGCTGTTCATCGCGGCGATCGTGCTG
This sequence comes from Candidatus Sericytochromatia bacterium, assembly GCA_036675505.1. Lineage (GTDB taxonomy): Bacteria > Cyanobacteriota > Sericytochromatia > S15B-MN24 > JAQBPE01 > JAKFEW01. The sequence goes on along the minus strand of JAKFEW010000139.1, from coordinate 130,823 downwards.
CAGCTCGTGCCGATCGGGCTGGTGTTCCTACCGCTGGGCTTCATCGGCGTCGTGATGCTCGCTTACACGCTCACCGCGGTTTCGCGCCGCCTGAGCGACTACCGGCGCTCCGGCATCGACCACCCCACCATCCACCGCCGGTGGATCCAGGAGTATCTCGCCAACCTCGTCGCGTTCGGCTTCGCGCTCGAGCAGAAGGGCGCGGCGATCGTCTTCATCGAGGCCAGCAGCGGTCAGGGCCTGGGTCACTTCTGGACGGTGATGCTGCCGCTGAGCGTCGGGATGTGGGGGGCGATCGCGGTGGTCTTCCGCCGCGAATGGCGCCGCCTCGCGGCCCTGCCGGCCAGCGAGATCGCGTGAGCCTGCGCGTTTTCCGGTTTGTTCGGCTTCCGTCAAAACTTTATTAGGAGTTTGTTAAACAGCAAAAGAGACGCTCGCCTCCGGCCCATATTAAAAACATCAAAGGTTTGTTGAGAGAGTGTTCGAGAGAATTAGCGGCGAGTTAAGCCGCAGCGGAGGAGAGACGCCATGATGATCGCCCCGACCGACAAGATCAACTGGGTGCGGAAGCAGCCCAACACCGACCTCATCGACCGCGCGCTGCACGGCATGCTCGACGTCGACGGCAACGGCAAGGTCTGCAAGGACGAGTGGAAGCGCGCGGGCCGCAGCGAAGACACCTTCAAGCTCTTCGACGCCGACAACGACGGCCACATCAGCGAGGACGAATTCGCCCAGACCCGGAAGTACGAGCGCGAGTTCAACGAGAAGGACGCCAACGGCACGGGCTTCCTCGGCCGGATGGAGTTCGAAGGCTCGCGTTACATCCAGGCCTTCGGCGGCGGCCTCATCAAGGCTGTCGAGAAGGGCGAGGCGGCCGTCAACGACACCAAGGGCATGATGCTGCGCTGCATGCCGCCGTTCATCCGCGACCGCTTTGCCAGGTTCGACACCGACCGCGACGGCAAGCTCTCGAAGGAAGAGTTCATCCAGGGCCGGCGCAACGAGCCGATGCCGATGCACATCAACCCCTGGCTTCCCAAGCTGGACCTCGAGAAGGTCCGCCCCGTCGCTTTGAACGGCTAGCCTGAAAACTCGGAAGGGGCGCCGCGAGGCGCCCCTTCAGTCTGCTATTCTTCCGACCAGAGGTAGGTGTAGCCCGCCAGCGCACGCTCGTAGTGCCGCAGCAACAGGCGCTGCTCCGCGATCGTGATGCGCTTGTCGCGCAGCGCCCGCTCGGTTTCCTTGCGGATGCTCTCGATCAGGGCCTCGTCGTCGTACTGCATGTAACGCAGCACTTCGCGCATCGTATCGCCCTTCACGACGTGCTCGAGGGTGTACGCGGAATCCTCGTCGTCCGGCGTCAGGTGCACGTGCACCGTGTTCGTGTCGCCGAACAGGTTGTGCAGATTGCCGAGAATCTCCTGGTACGCGCCGTTCAGGAACATGCCGAGGTAATACGGCTCGCCCTCGCGCCAAGGATGCAGCTCGAGCGCGTGCTTCACGTCGTGGATGTCGATGAAGTCGTCGATTTTGCCATCCGAGTCGCAGGTGAGATCGGCCAGCGTGCCGCGCGCGGTGGGCATCTCGCTCAGGCGGTGGATCGGCATGATCGGGAAGAGCTGGTCGATCGCCCAGTTGTCGGGCGCGGACTGGAAGACCGAGAAATTGCAGTAGTACGTCGTCGCGAGCATCTGCTCGAGATCGCCCAACTCCTCCGGCACGAACTTGAGCGTGCGCAGGAGCGGCAGGATCCGGCGGGCGCAGGCCCAGTAAATCTCCTCGGCCCGCGCGCGCTGCTCGAGGCTGAGGTAGCCCATCGTGAACAGGCTGAGGGCCTCGTCCTTGAATTGCGAGGCGTCGTGGAACGCCTCCTGGACGTTGCTCTTGTTGATGCCTTCCCAGGTCTCGTACAGGTAGCGCAGCAGCTGGTGATCGTCGATCGCGGGCTTCACCGGCGGCTTGGAGATCACCTCGCCCACGCCCAGCACGTCGAAGACGAGCACGGACTGGTGCGACGAGATCGCGCGCCCCGACTCCGAGATCAAGGACGGGCACGGCACGTCGGCCGCCTTGCAGGCGTCCTGGATGCCCGTCACGACGTCGGCCGCGTACTCCTGGATGTTGTAGTTCTTCGAGGCGTGGAAGTTGGTCTTCGAGCCGTCGTAGTCGATGCCGAGGCCGCCGCCCACGTCGAGGTACTTCATGGGCGCGCCGAGCTTCCACAGGTGCACGAAGAACTGCGAGGCCTCGCGCATGGCGTTCTTGATCACGCTGATGTTCGAGATCTGCGAGCCCACGTGGAAGTGCAGCAGCTGCAGCGAGTCGAGCATGCCGTGGGCCTTCAGCGTCTCCACGACCTCCATGATCTCGGCGGCCGAAAGGCCGAACTTGGCCCGATCGCCCACCGAGTCGCCCCAGCGGCCGATGCCGCGCGCGGCGAGCTTGGCGCGCACGCCGACCACAGGCTTGATGCCGAGCTTCTTGGCGGCCGCGATCACGAGCTGGACCTCGTTCAGCTTCTCGATGACGACGATCGCCGTCTGATCGAGCCGCTGGGCGAGCAGGGCCGTCTCGATGTACTCGGAGTCCTTGTAGCCATTGCAGATCACGAGGGCGCCTGGCGTCTTGAGCGTGGCGAGCGCGATCAGCAGCTCGGGCTTGGAGCCGGCTTCGAGGCCGTACTGGTACGAGGCGCCGTACTTCACGATCTCCTCGACCACGTGCTTCTGCTGGCAGACCTTCACGGGGAAGACGCCGCGGTAGGTGTTGTCGTAGCCGTACGTGGCGATCGCCTCGCGGAACGCCTCGTTGAGGCGCCGGATCCGGTCCGCGAGGATGTCCGAGAAGCGGATCAACAGCGGCAGCGCATGGCCACGCCGCTGGATGTCTTGCACCAGCTCGAACATGTCCAGCTTGTACCGCCCCTCGCCGGACGGGTCGACCTCGACGCGGCCCGCGTCGTTGATCTTGAAGTACGGATCGCCCCAGTCCAGGATGTGGTACAGCTGCTCGCTGTCACGAACTGACCAGGGATCGGCGCCGGTGACTATATCCTCGACGGTCACGATGAAAACCTCTCAAGCTAGCCCCGGCCTGGCGAGCAGGCGGATCCGACACTTCATCGTACAGCATGTTTGGCGGAAAATCCGCGCCTGGCCGAGAGCTTCGGGCGATTATGTCGGGGTCGAGAGGGGCTCGCGCAGGTTCCAGGCCGCGCGGGCGGCCTCCCAGCGCGCAATGCGGGGCGCCAGGAGCTCGTAGGCGCCGGTGAAGACCTCCTCCGGCACGCCCATCGCGCGCTTGGTCCGCACGTCGCGATCGAGCGGGTGGCGATCCTTCTCGAGGCCGGCGACGCGGTTGAAGCCCAGATCGGGCAGGAAGACCAGGGCGGTGGAGGGGATCGGCCAGTCCGATCCGTGGAAGATCCGGTGGATGTGGCGGCTGGCCGCGAAGCGCCGGATCTGGTTGCGCCGCACCAGCGAGCAGAAGGCCGAGGTGTCGCCGTAGACGTTGTCGTACCGCTCGAGCATTTCCAGGAACTCGGCGCTGTAGTCGTGGCCCGGGAACACGAACGAGCCGGTGCCGCAGTGGCTGAAGATCACGGGGACGCCGCGCTTCACGAGGCCCTCGTAGAGGCGGGGATCGCCGAGCCGCTGTGCCATGCCGGGAAAGGTGTGCTCGCAGCCCGAGTGCGCGATCACGGGCAGCCCGAGCTCGCGCAGGGCGTCGTGGAAACGATCATGGGCCGGCGACGAGGCGTCGAACTTCTGGAGCGGGCCGAGCCACTTGAGCGCGACGGCGTCGGGGCCCCAGCGCTGGAGCTCCGCGATCGCGTCCTTGCGCATCGGGTTCACGGAGATGACGGGCAGCAGCTTGGGCGAGAGCCGCGCCACCTCGAAGACCCAGGCGTTCGGCACGTAGAGGTGGCTCTCGGCCGGAATGAGCTCGCCGGCCGCGTCGTACACCCCGTCCATCGCGAAGATCGCCGCGTAGTCCAGCTCCGTCGACGACGCCACCGTCTCCGCGATCTTCCGGCCGAAGTGGGCGGTGGCCTTCGCCCCGTCACGCGTGTCGATCCCGATCACGCGCTTGAGCGCCATGAACGTGAGGGTGCGCGCCATCTTCGGCGACACGAAGCACCCGTGCTCCCCGCCGCCGATGCCGGCGAGGTGGACGTGCAGATCGATGCGCTTGCCGGCCCTGGGCGTCGTCATAGCCGGTATTCCACGGCCTTCTCGCGCGCGAGCGGCGGCTCGCCCTTCTTCGCGCGCTCGCGCACCGCGCGGATCCAGAGGTTCGCGGTGTCTGCCGGGCAGGACACGAACTTCTCGCCGTGCTGCTTGATCACCTGGCCCTGGTTCACGAGCACGCCCATGTCCTGGTCCAGCACCACCTTGCCCACATGCGGCATGAAGGGCGTCATCAGGTGCGTGAAGGGCTTGAACTTCCAGGTCAGGTACACGTACACGTCCGTCTCCAGGTCGTCCACCGGCGTGCAGACCTGGAAGCCGATGATGTGCCGCTCCGGCCCGAAGCTGTAGTGCACGCGCACGATCGAGGGCAGATAGAAGCGGTCCTGGTGCTCTACCTTGCTGCCCTTCGTGACCAGCAGCTTGCCCAGGAAGCTGTCGGTCTGCTGGTCCTCATCGATGTCGATGACGACCCCGTCCTCCACCATCCGCACCTGCGTGCGCGCCGCATGGCTCGCCGGCGTGCGGAAGAGGCCGCCGTGCACGTAGCCGGTATGGGACGTGTCGATGAAGTTCTCGACCACGTTCTCCACGGAGTTGGGGATGCGGACCGGCTTCATCGTCGTGTGCGCCCAGCCCGCCTCGTCGCGGTGCGGGAAGGCGAAGGGCCGCAAGCCCTCGGGCGGCGGGGCATCGCCCATCCAGACCCACAGGTAGCCGTCCTGCTCCACCACCGGGTACGTGCTCGCCTTCGCGGTGGACGGGATGCCCTCGCCCGCGCACAGCGACGGGATCTTCGTGCAGGTGCCCGTGCCGTCGAACTCCCAGCCGTGGTACGGGCACTGGAGCTGGCCGTTGGTGACGGTGCCGAGGGAGAGCTGGACGTTGCGGTGCGGGCAGCGATCCACCAGCGCGGCCGGCTTGCCGCCGGCGTCGCGGAACAGCACGATCGGCTCGCCCAGAACCTTCCGGGCGAGGGGGCGGGCCACGAGGGCGCGGGCTTCGGCCGCGACGTACCAGTAGTTGCGCATGATCAGGGCCTCCATATTACACCGCGGCGGGTACATGGCGCGTATGCGCGCCCCCCTCCTCGCCGTCTGCCTGACCATCGCGACCCTGTCCGGGGCGCCGCGGCCGGCGATTGCCGACGACCTCGAGATCAAGACTTTCGTCTGGCGTGTCGAGCCCCCGCGCAAGCTCAGCCGGCGCGGCCAGGCCCCCGATCGCCTGCTCGGCACGATGCACGTGCCGCTCCGCGCCGGGCGGCGCCTGCCGCGCAGGCTCGAAGGCTGGATCCGGGGTGCCACGCGCTTCTGGATGGAGGTCGACGTCGGCACGGCCGACCCGAGCCTCATGCGCAGGTACGCGGCGATCGAGCGCGGGCAGGACCTGCGCGCGCTGCTGCCCGCGACCGCCTGGCCCAAGCTGCTCGAGCACACGGCGCCGATGGGCCTCGACGAGGCCGAGCTGCGTACGCTCGACCCCTGGTTCGTCGCGCTGACCTTCCTGCCGACCCCGGCGGACGCCGGCGCGCTGATGGACAGCCGCCTGCGCGCCCTGGCCGAGGGCGCGCGCGTGCCGATCGCCTTCCTGGAAGCCGCGGAGGACCAGGTCCGCGCGCTCGACGCCGTGGCGATGAAGGAGGATCTGGCCCAGCTGGTCGAGGTCGTCGAGGATCCGGCCAAACCGGCCGCGGAGCTGGCCCAGCTCACGCGGGCCTACGAGCTGGGCGACCTGGCCGCCGTCGAGGCATACCTGTTCGATCCCGAGCGGTTGCGGGCCTACCCGGACTTCTATGAGAAGGTCTTCTACAGGCGCAACCAGAACTGGCTGCCGGCGCTAGAACGCACGCTGCGCCGCGACGACGCGTTCGTGGCGGTCGGGCTCGGCCACCTGCTCGGCGATCGCGGCCTGCTCGCGCTGCTCAAGAAGCGTGGCTGGCGCGTGACGCGGGAACCCGTCTAGCCTGGTAAAATAGACGGCATGCGTACCGTCCACTACGTCTTCGACCTCTCCCGGCCACATACCCACCTCGTGGGCGTCCGGCTGGATGTGCCTGCCCACGGCGAGCCGCACCTCGATCTGGTGCTGCCGGCCTGGCTGCCGGGCGCTTACAAGATCTTCGACAACGCCCGCAACATCCGGGCGCTCGCGGCGTTCAACGCCGGCGGCGAGGCGCTCCGCTTCGAGCGGATCGACTGGCAGACGTGGCGCGTTTACGACGCGGGCAAGGGCTGCCGGGTGGCGTACGAGGTCTTCGCCAACAAGCCGGAGATCCACCAGGGCCAGCTCGACGCGCACCATGCGTTCCTCAACCCGGGCGTCCTCGGCCTGTACGTGAAGGGCCACCAGGAAGACTGGCCGGTGACGCTCGAGGTGGTCGCGCCGCCCAGCTGGCGAGTGGCGACCGGCTTGCCGGCCACCGGGCCGACGACGTTCGAGGCGACGCACTACGAGCACTTCATCGATTGCCCGCTCCAATGCGGCGATTTCGCGCTCGCGACCTTCGAGCAGGATGGCGTGCGCTACGAGGTCGTCTACGAAGGGCCGCACGAATGGGACCCGGCGCAGCTGATCGGCCCGCTGCGCCGCATCATCATGGCCGCGACCGACCTCTGGGGTCGCCCCCCGCTGGACCGCTACGTGTTCCAGTACCTCGAGACGGAGGCGGACTTCCTCAACGGCCTCGAGCACGGCAACTCCACGATCATCACAGGGCCGATCAGCGATCCGGCCCGCTGGGACGGCCTGCTCTGCATCACCACGCACGAGTTCTTCCACCTGTGGAACGTGAAGCGCTTGCGCCCGGTGGGCTTCGGGCCTTACGACTATACGCGCGAGGCGCACACCACGGCGCTCTGGGTCGCCGAAGGCTTCACGGAGTACTACACCGACGTGCTCATGCGCCGCGCCGGGCTGCACTCGGCCGAAGCCTTCCTGGCGGGCGTGGCCTCGAACGTGCAGCAGCTCGAGGGGATGCCCGGGCGACGCAACATGAGCCTCGAGGAGGCCTCCTGGACCACCTGGCATTTCGGCGACGACCGCTGGAACGGCGCGCTGAACTACTACGTGAAGGGCTACCTGCTCGGCGTGGCGCTCGATCTGGTGCTCCGTGGCCGTTCGGCCAACGAGGTCACGCTCGACGACGTCATGCGCGGGATGTGGTCCGACTTCGGGTCGAAGGGCATCAACTATCGCCCGGAAGATGTCTGCGCGATGTCCGAGAAGCTGCTCGGCGCCCCACTCGAGGATTTCTGGGTCCACCACCTGCGCGGCCGCGACGACTGGGACTGGGCCGAGATCTTCAAGCCCGCCGGCCTGCTCCTGCTCGAGCGCGACCTGCGGCCCGGGCTGCAAGCCGTGCCGCGTGCCGTCGAGGGCGGCCTGCGCCTCGACAACGTGCTCGCGACCGGCGCGGCGCAGCAAGCCGGCCTGCAGATCGGCGACGTGCTCGTGGCGGTCGGCGGCTTGCGCGCCTCGATCGCCCTGGTGAGCCATCTCACGGACTACTTCGTGCCCGGCGAGGCGGTGGACGTGCACTACTTCCGCCGCGATCGCCTGCACACGACCACCGTCACGATGGCGCGTCAGTGCGGCTACGCGCTGGTCGCCGACCCGGGCGCTTCGGTCGCCCAGATGGCCGTACGTGGCACCTGGTTGGCCGCGCTGCCGCTGACGGCGGAGGCCCGCCGCTGAGCGAGGGCGCGCCGCAGCGTGAAGGGGCGCCGGCTCCGGGCGCCGGCTGGGCGCGTCGCCTGACGCCGCGCCTGCGCCTCATCCTGGACATGCTCGCGCCGTGCGAGCGCCTGGCCGACGTGGGCACCGATCATGGGCTCGTGCCGCTCGCCGCCGTCGCGACCGGGCTGGCCGCGCGTGCCTGGGGCGTCGACGCGAAGCCCGGCCCGCTCGCGGTGGCCCGACGGACGCTCGCGGAGGCTGCTGCTCCCGGCGGAGCCGGGCCCGACGGCCCCTGGCTGGAGCGCATCGTGCTTCGGCTCGGGACGGGCTTCGAGGCGCTGGACGACGTCGCGCCCGACGCGGTGGTGATGGCCGGCCTGGGCGCGCGCACGATGATCGCGACCTTCGAGGGCCGGCCGGCGGTGCTCGCGGGCGTGCGCCAGCTGGTGCTTCAGCCGCTCAGCGAGCCCGCGCGCCTGCGGGCCTGGGCCCGAGCGGCGGGCTGGCGGCTCGTGCGCGAGGCGGTCGTGCGCGAGAAGTCGCGCTGGCTGCCGGTGATGTGCTTCGAGCAGGGGCCAGGCCCCGACCCCGCCTACGTGCTCGCCGGCTACACGCCGGCGGAGCTCGACGTGCTCGGGCCCATGCTGGTGCGCGAGGCCCAGGGGACCCCCTTCCCCGGCTGCGCCGGGGCCCCGAGCCCAGCGACGACGCGGGCGTACTTCGCGCACGAGGCGGCGCGCCGGGCGACCGACGACGCGCGCGCGGGGCGGCCCGCCGGGCCCATCACGCGGGCTTTCATGCGAGCGGCCGACAGCTCTGCTACCATGCCGGCGTCCCTGCCCGATCCGGAGGTCCAGCCATGATCTCGTCGCCCCGCCTCGATCCCGATGCCTACATTGCGCGCGTGCGCCCCGACTTCGAGCGCTACCTCAAGGAGTGCGTCGAGATCCCGACCGTCAGCCCGGACCCCAGCTTCGCGCCGGCGATCGCCCAGGGCGCCGACTGGGCGATGGCGTTCCTGGCCGCCCATGGGGTCGAGGCCAGGCGCTACGAGACGCCCGGCTACCCGGTCGTCGTGGGCTGGATCCGCCACCCAGAGGCCACCCGGACGCTGACGATCTACAACCACATGGACGTCCAGCCTGCCACCGAGCCCGAGTGGGAGACCAGGCCCTTCGAGTTCTCGCAGACGGGCGATACCTACCACGGCCGCGGCACCACCGACGACAAGGGCCCGGCGCTCGCGGCATTCTATGCGGCGCTGTCGGCCCGTGAGGCCGGCCTGCCCCTGAACATCCAGCTGATCTGGGAGTTCGAGGAGGAAATCGGCTCGCCGAACTTCGCGCACTTCCTGCAGCATCACCTGGACGAGCTCAAGACCGATTCGGTGGTCGTCTCCGACACGATCTGGATCGCCCGAGGCAAGCCGGCGGCGCCGCTGGGCCTGCGCGGCATGGTCAGCTTCCAGCTCTTCCTCGAGACGGGCACCAAGGACGTCCACTCGGGCCTCGCGGGCGGCGCGGCGCGCAACCCGATCGGCGAGCTGTGCCAGCTGATCGTGGACATGTACGACCCGCGCACCGGCCAGATCAAGATCCCGAACATCTACGAGAAGGTGAAGGCGGCGACGCCCGAGGAGCTCCAGGGCTTCCTGGCCTCCGGCTTCGAGACCGCCGAGTTCCAGCGCGCCCATGGCCTCAAGTGCCTGCGCATGACCGATCCGGCCGAGGTGACCCAGGCGATCTGGGCCAGGCCCACCTTCGAGGTCCATGGCATCGTCGGCGGCTATATGGGCGCCGGCGTGAAGGCGATCGTGCCGCCGCGCGCCGAGGCGAAGGTCTCGATGCGCCTGGTGCCGGACCTGACGCCCGATGAGGTGCTGGCCGAGGTCACGAAGTTCGTGGCCGAGAAGAACCCCGACGTGCGCGTGGCGCCGGGCGGCCGCCTCGAGCCGTACCAGGGCTCCTCCGAGGGGCCCTACGCGGACGCCGTGCGAGAGTCGCTTCGTTTCGGCTTCGGCGCCGACCCGGCCTTCGTGCGCGAGGGCGGCTCGATCGGCGCGGTCGTGACGATGCAGCGCTTCCTCGGCTGCCCGATCATGTTCATCGGCCTCTCGCTGCCGGAGCATGGGTACCATGCGCCGAACGAGAATTTCGACTGGCAGATGGCGGCGGGCGGCATGAAGGCGTTTATGCGGTACTTCGAGATTGTTGCCGCGATGTGAGGGCGGTTGAAGGTTAAGGTATTTGGGATTATTTTTAATTCCGTCTTAACGTAGAGACCCTCGTTTGCAACCGCCGTGCAACCCTCGGGGGATATATGTATCTCGTGAGCGGTGAGCGCCCCACACGGAAGCCGCCTCCCACTCACACTCCCCCAACTCCAACTCCAACTCCAAACCCGCGAATCCCAACTCCAAAAACTCCAACCCACTCCAACTCCAAACTCCAACTCCAACCCACTCCAAACTCCAACTCCAAAAAAAACTACTCCAACTCCAAAAACTCCAACTCCACAACTCCAACTCCACCAACCGGGCGGCCCTGCAAAGGGCCGCCCGGAAGGCTTCAGCACCCTTTCCCCCTCCGGGTGGGTTCGTGGGGGGCTTTCGGCGCCTGGCGAGCCTCCCCTCACCCACTGCGTGGGAGCTCCCCTCCTTTCCAGCCGCCCCACGAACCCGCCCAGGGAGCAAAAGGGTGCGGTTACGGCCTTTGCGAGGAGTCCCGAGGCTACTGCCCGAGCAAGCTCCCCACCGTGAGGCCGCGCGGCGCCGGGATCGGCGCCCGGCGCGGCGGCGCGGCGGCGGCCGGCGCGTGGTGCTCGGCCTCCGCGGCGTCCGCCTCGGCCTTCGTCTTGTGGATCGTCCCGTCCGCGTGCTCCGGCGGCGCGTACACGGTGTACAGCTTCAGCGGCTCGTCGCCCGCGTTGATGAAGTTGTGCCGCGTGCCTGCAGGCACCACCACCGCCGAGCCGGGGCCGACCTGGCCGCGTGCGTCGTCGAGGACGTAATCGCCCCGGCCGGCCACGAAGATCAGCACCTGGTCGAGGTGGTGGACCTCCTCGCCGATGTCCTCGCCGGGCGCCACGCACATGAGCACGAGCTGCGTGCGCTCCGTGGTGTAGAGGACCTTGCGGAAGAACGTGTTCGCGAGTGCGGCCTGGACGATGTCGGTGTGGTAGCTCATCGGAACCTCCAGCGGGGCCCCAGAATACCACCCTCGCCCGTCAGCGGTCCACGAAGCGGCAAGGCAGGCGCAATGCGGCTTCGAGCTGAAGCAGGTATTCCCTGCGCGGGATCAGCGCCTGTCCGAAGCGCATGAGGTGTTCGGTGGGGTACTGGCTGTCCAGCAGGGTGTATCCGCGCGCCTTCATCCGCTCGACGAGGTGCACGAGGCAGACCTTGGAGGCGTCCGTCGCGCGGCTGAACATCGATTCGCCCATGAACGCCCCGCCCAACGCCACGCCGTAGAGGCCGCCGACCAGCGCGCCGCCCTGCCAGGCCTCGACGCTGTGGGCGAGGCCGTGGCGGTGGAGCGCCGTGTAAGCCTGCACGATGTCCTCCGAAATCCAGGTCTCGTCGCGTTCGCCGCAGGCACGCATCACGCCTTCGAAGTCCGCGTCGACGCGGATCTCGAACTTCCCGCCGCGCACGGTCTTCGCGAGCGATTTCGGGATCTTGAAGGCTTCGAGCGGGAACACGGCGCGGGGATCGGGGCTGTACCAGCCGATGTCCCCGTCGTCGTCCGCCATCGGGAAGATGCCCTTGCGGTAGGCGTGGACGATCAGCTCCGGCGTGAGCGGCGGATCGATCATCGCCCCTCGGTCGGACCTTCGTCGCGCACGCGCTCGGGCGGCAGCAGGCCGAACCGCCACAGCACGAGGCCCAGCATCGGCAGGATCACGACGGCGATGAAGATGCCCACCTCGAGCGTCTTGCCGAGCCCGGTCCATTGGTGGGTGATCGCCCTGAAGACCATGAGGCACAGCACGAGCACCATGGCGAGCCAGGTCACCCGGACCTTCATCACCTCGCGGCGGCGCCAGCGATAGGTCGGCGCGACCTCCGCCCCCTCCGGCGCCCGCGTTTCGATTGCCCGTTCGTCCACGTGTCCTCCTCGGCCCGCCCGCATCGTCGCGCCCGGACCCAGCCATGATAACAAATTCGGGCGGCGAACCCCGGCGCATCCACCGGTAGGCTGCCCGGGCACCCGGGTATGAAGCGTTCGCGGAGGATTCACATCCATGTTTGGCTTCACCCGGAACGCGCTCACCCTGCTCGCGATGGCGGCGCTGGTCGGCTGCCAGGCGCAGGGCGCTGGCCAGATCACGCTCAGCTCCAAGACCACCGACAAGAAGATCGACGCCAAGAAACCGGGCGAGCCCGCGCTCCGCGCCGTCGAGCTCTTCGTCAACGCGCCCGCCAGCCTGGTGGCCGCCGGCGCCGGCAACATCCTCGCCGAAGACGCGAACGGCCTGGCCTCGACCAACGGCCTGAGCCTGGTCGCCGCGGGCGCCGGCAACATCGTGGCGGCGGGGGGCGGCAACATCGTGGCCGCGGGCGGCGGCAACCTGCTCGCCCGGACGCCCTCGTTCCGCGTCCAGGCCGCCGCCGTCGACACCTTCAAGGCGGTCGAGAAGGCCGTCGTCACCTTCAAGACCCTCTCGCCGGAAGGCACCTTGATCAGCAAGGTCGCCGCCACCACCGACGCGAAGGGTTACATCAAGTTCGCCGCCGTCCAGGACACCACCGTCATGGCGGTCGCCAAGTTCAAGCTGAACGGCAAGGTCTACGAGCTCGCGGCGCCCGTCGCGAAGGGCACCCAGACCGCGCCCACCATGGTCGACCCGATCAACACCTTCGTCGCCGGCCGCATCCGGACGATCCTCAAGGAGAACGGCATCAAGGTCGACGCTCCGCTGGTGCTGGAAGACCTCAAGCAGGTCTGGGACCATTTCAACGAGGCGGGCGTCACGATGACGGCGGACGAGCTCAAGGAGAACGCCTCGCTGGAAGATCTCGATGCCTTCTACAAGAAATACCTGCCGCAGCTGTCGGCCGAGGGCCAGGCCGCTGTGAAGGCGTATATGGGCAAGATCGCGGCGGCCGCGCCGGCCAAGTAACCCGAAGGCGCCCGGCGCGCCTCAGCCGTCGTACAGGAAGCGGAGCGCCCGCGGCAGCCGCCGGCGCCAGTGGCGCTCGTTGTGCGCGCCATGGAGGTCGGGCCGCCACATCGTGTGGTAGCCGGCGGTAAAGCCCTTGCGTTCGAGCAAATCGGCCATCCACTGGGCGTGCTCGATGACGATGCCCTGCGCCTCGCGCGCGCCACAATCGATGTAAATGCGCGGATCGCCGCCGCAGCGTGCGCCCGCGACGTATTCGAAGATCTTGCCTTCCGCGACCCACAGCGATGGCGACATCACGAGCGCCCGGCCGAAGCGATCGTTGTGGCGGAAGAAGCCGTACAGCGCGAGCAAGCCGCCGAGCGACGATCCGCCGACCGCCGTGTGCTCGGGGCCCGTCAGCACCCGCAGGTCCTCGCCCACCATCTCCGCCAGCCGGCCCACCGTCCAGTCGAGCAGGGCCTCGCCGTGCGCCGCCTGGTGCGCCTCCACCGGCCAGGGCGTGAGCTCGTCGGCGCGTTGCGGGCCATGGTGGATCGCGACCACGATCGGCACGTCGCGCCCGGCGGAGGCCCGCACGTCGAGCGCGTGGTGCAGGTGCCAGCCGCCCGCGAACGAGCCCTCGTCGCCGAAGACGTTCTGGCCGTCGAAGACGTACATGACCGGGTAACGCCGCGTGTCGTGATCGTAGCCGGGCGGCAGGTAAATCGTCAGCGGGTGGCGGCCGGGCAGGCCCGGGATCTCGAAGGCCTTGCTGCGGTGCAGGCGGCCGGCTTTCAGCTTGGGGCGGCGGGTGGTCACGCCCGCCATACTAACAAAAATGCGCCGGACGGATCCGTGAGGATCCGTCCGGCGCCTGGAGGAGAAGGAGAAGGAAGGAGGACGAAAAAGTCTGCTAGGCCGCGGGCAGCTTGCGCTTGGCGAGCTCGAGCGAGAACGCCCAGGCGAGATCCTCGCCGGTGAGCGCGACCTTCTGCTCGGGGAGCGGGCTGCGGTACATAGCGGCGCGCTGGATCGCGGGGTGCTTGGAGTCCGCCATCACGCGGTAGGCCTCGGCCTCGGGCAGCACGTCGCCGCGCTTGCGGTCGATCACGATGGCTTCCTCGGCGAGCAAGGCGACGAGACCGTCGTCTTGCTTGCCACCGCGGCGGACGTAGGCAGTCAGCTCGCGGACGAGCTCGGGGGCCAGCACCACCAGGTGGCGATCGTCCTGGTTCTCGAGCAGCGTGTAACGCTTGGTGCCCTCTTCGTGATGAACGTTGACCTGGTAATCGACTGGAAACATTGCTGGGAACCTCCTCGTGACCAACCTCGCGACTGAAATGATCGTATCGCACGTTAACACTTGTTGTCGCTCACACTTGTTTACATTCGAATCAAGTTTTGTAATCCCTCGGTCGGCCAAAAAGAGGCCCCGCGAATGTTTCGCGGGGCCGAGGAGGTGAGCCGGCCTGGCCGGTCAGGACCGAACCAGCGGCTTGAACTTGATGCGGTGCGGACGGTCCGCTTCCGCACCCAGGCGGCGGTGCTTGTCTTCCTCGTACTCCTGGTAGTTGCCGGCGAACGACACCACCTGGGAGTCGCCTTCGAAGGCGATCATGTGCGTCGCCACGCGGTCCAGGAACCAACGATCGTGGCTGACCACCACGGCGCAGCCCGGGAACTGCAGCAGGGCGTTCTCCAGCGCGCGCAGGGTGTCCACGTCGAGGTCGTTGGTCGGCTCGTCGAGGATCAAGACGTTGCCGGCCGAGAGCAGCGTGAGGGCGAGGTGCACGCGGTTGCGCTCGCCGCCCGAAAGCTTGCCCACGAGCTTCTGCTGGTCGGAGCCCTTGAAGTTGAAGCTCGCGACGTACGCGCGCGAGGCGATCTCCTTGGTGCCGACCTTGAGCTTCTCCTGGCCGTGGCTGATCATCTCCCACACGTTCTTGTTGGGATCGAGCGTGTCGCGGCTCTGGTCGACGTAGGCCAGCTTCACGGTCTCGCCGACCTTCATCGTGCCCGAATCCGGCTTCTCGGTGCCGATGATCATCTTCATCAGCGTCGACTTGCCGGCGCCGTTGGGGCCGATCACGCCGACGATGCCGCCCGGCGGGAGCTCGAAGTTGAAGTTCTCGAACAGGAGCTTGTCGCCGTAGCCCTTGGTGAGGTTCTGGGCCTGCACGACCAGGTCGCCGAGGCGCGGGCCCGCGGGCACGAAGATCTCGACGTCGTCCTGGCGCTTCGTGGTGCTCTGGTTGAGCAGCTCCTCGTACGCCGAGATGCGGGCCTTCGACTTCTTGGAGCGGCCCTTCGGGTTCTGGCGCACCCACTCGAGCTCCTCCTTGAGGGTCTTCTGGCGCGCGGACTCGGTCTTCTCTTCCAGGGCCATGCGGGTCGTCTTCTGGTCGAGCCAGGACGAGTAGTTGCCCTCGAAGGGGATGCCGCGGCCGTAGTCGAGCTCGAGGATCCAGCCGGCGACGTTGTCGAGGAAGTAGCGGTCGTGGGTGACCGCCACGACGGCGCCCTTGTAGCGGCCGAGGAACTGCTCGAGCCACTCGACGGACTCGGCGTCGAGGTGGTTGGTGGGCTCGTCGAGCAGCAGCAAATCGGGCGACTGGAGCAGCAGCCGGCAAAGCGCCACGCGGCGCTTCTCGCCGCCCGAGAGGTTCGTGACCGGCATGTCGCCTTCCGGCGTGCGCAGCGCGTCCATCGCGACGTCGATCATCTTGTCGATGTTCCACCCGTCGATCGCGTCGATCTCCTCCTGGAGGCGGGAGAACTCGTCGGCGGTCTCGTCGCTGTAGTTGGCCGCGAGCTCCTCGAAGCGGAGAATCTTGCTGCGGATGTGCGCGAGGCCTTCCTCGACGTTCTCCCGCACGGTCTTGTCGGGATCGAGCTGCGGCTCCTGCGCCAGGAACCCCACGGTCGCACCGTCCGCGAGGCGGGCCTCGCCGTTGAACTGGGTGTCGATGCCGGCCATGATCTTGAGCAGCGTCGACTTGCCCGCGCCGTTCGAGCCCAGGACGCCGATCTTCGCGCCCGGGAGGAACTGCAGGTTGATGTCCTTGAGCAGCTCGCGTTTGGGCGGCACGACCTTGGTCAGGCGGTGAATCGTGAATATGTATTGATAGGCAGCCATTTGGATCCCCTTCGAAACATGAATTACGTTAGAACAGCCCCGCGAGGCGGGGCTGCTTAGGCGGAGGCGTGTAGGAATCGAACCTACCTGGGCACGCATAACGTACCCTACCTGGTTTTGAAGACCAGTGGGCCCACCAGAACCCCTTCGCCTCCCTGAACGGTCGATTTTACCATACACATGGAGCGAGACGCGCCGCCCCCCAGGACGACCTCAACGCTCGCTTGCCACCTCGCCGCCACGGGAATGTTGCAGGTTCGTGGAACACGGACAGCCAAGCGCTCGTCCCAATCGCGTCCCCCAACCTGAAACGAGGAAGCAACATGTCCATCACCAGGCTGATCCCCGGCGTGGCGCTGACCGCCGCCATGCTCGCCGGCTGCCCCGCGCCGTCCGCCACGCCGACCGCCGCGGGTGCCTCGCCGGCCGCCGGCGCGAGCGCCGCCCCAGCGGCGAGCGCCTCCGCCGGCGCGTCCGTCACCGTCACCGCCCCGGCCGTCGGCGACGAAATCACGCCGGAGTCGGCGAAGGCGAAATTCGGGGCCTGGTTCTTCGAGTACGCGCCTGCTTACAAAAAGGGCGCGAAGTGGACGATGGTGTCGTACGGCGAAGACATGCCGGCGGGCTTCCCGGCCGTCCCGGAGACCGTGTTGACTCGCGAGGTCATCGAGTTGACGGCGACGACCGCCAAGATCAAGACCACCATCACCGGGTCAGGCGCCGGGGAATCTACGACCGAGGAGAAAATCCCGACGGCCGCGGACCCCATGCCGTCGTCGGCCTCCTCGGGCTCTTCTGGCTCCGTGCCCCCGATGAAGTTCCTCGGCATGGAGGACCTCACCACCGCGGCGGGCACCTTCGCGTGCGCCAAGTTCGAAGTGGCCGCGCCCCCGGCCCCGGCCACGGACGCCTCGCCGGCCCCGACCACCGCCACGGGCAAGGCCTACTACTGGATGGCCAAGGGCCATGGGCTGGTGAAGTCGATTTCCCCGGTGACCGTGCAGACCGCGGCCGGCCCCATCTCGTTCACATCCGTGACCGTGCTTCGGGCGTATGTGGCGGGCTCCTAGTCTCGATCCTTGAGCGGGCCCCGGTCGCTCAGGCGGGTCGGCGCAGCTGCCACTGCAGCCAGGCCGACCCGCCGAACAGGAACAGCGCGGTGAAGACGTTCAGCGCGATCAGCACCGGGTGGAAGCCGTGGCGCACCGCGAAGTAGACCAGGAAGCAGGTCATCACGCCGCAGAAGTGGCCGGACCAGGCGATCGCCCGGATGGCCGGCCGCGGCATCGACCGTGATGGCCGGATCGTCGACGGGGGCGTGGCGTCGGTCGGGGCGGTGGACTCACTCATAGCGTCCATGATGCCATGCGGCGCTCAAATCCGCAGGAGGTTCGCCCAGCGCTCCATCACGAGCTCGGGCGCCGGCGCCACCACGGCCGTCGCCTCGGCGATCGCCGGGCCGCCCCGCAGCGCTTCCAGGTCGCGCGTGACCAGGTGCAGGTGGTGGCGATTGCGCAACGCATAGTAACGCTCACCGGCCTCGCGGTACGCCGCCTCGGCCGCCGGCCGATCGCCGCGCGCCGCCTGCAGCCGGCCCCGGGCGCGGTGGATCTGGCCCTGCTCGAGCGGGTTGTCCTGGCGGGTGGCGATCGCCAGCGCGCGGTCCAGCGCGGCCTCGGCGTCGGCCCAGCGTGCCTCGTCGGTCGCGAGCTCCCCGAGCAGGCGGGCCGTGATGGCCTCGTAGCCAGGGTTCCGCAGCGGGCCCGCGGCCACCGTCGCGAGCGCCGCCTCGAGGTCCGCGCGCGCCGCGGCGCGATCGCCGCGCACCGTCGCCACCCGTGCGCGCCCGAGCTGGCCGACCACGACGTCCAGGAGCAGCTCGCGGTCGTGCCCCACGGCGATCGCCTCCGCGAAGATGGCGGCCGCGGCGTCGACCTCGCCGAGCGCGAGCCGGGCCTCGCCTTCGAGCAGCGCGAGCCGCGCACGCGACGTGAACTCGCCGGCGGCCAGCTGCGGCGCCAGGCGCCCCTGCCGCACGAGGCCCAGCGCCGCCTCGAACTCGCCGGCCTGAAAGGCCACGAAGGGGCGGAGGCACAAGATGTCGGGGTGAATCGGCTCACCGATCCGCCGGCAGTGCTGGGCCATGCGGTCGAGCCAGGCCTGGGCCTCGTCCAGCCGGCCAGTCGCGGCGTGCCAGAGCGCGAACGCCGCCCAGGCGTCCACCACGCCATGCCGGTCGCCAGCCTCCTCGCAGGCCTTCACGTGCTGCGCGAGGATGGCCTCGTCGGGGCGATCGCCTTGCAGCGCGACGGCGAGCTGACAGCCGAACGCGCCGATCCGCGCGACGCGCGCGAGCGGGTGATCGCCGGCGCCCGGCGGGCCCGCCATCGCTTCCACGCGGCGGGCCACCGCGACCGCCTCGTCGAGGCGCCCCATCCACTCCAGGATCGGCGCCTGGACCACCAGCTCCGCGGCTTCCATGACCGTCTCGGTGCCGGCGAACGAGACCGATCGCACGACCCGCTCGAGCACCTCGAGCCCCTTCCGCGGCCGCCCGGCCTTGGCGTACGCCACGGCGAGGAAACCGTTGGCCAGGTGGGCGCGCGAAAACGCGTCGGCCCAGGCCAACGGGCTGAAGGACCGACGGCCTACCGCGCGGTGCGCCTCGCCGGCGCGCTGTTGAACGAGGCACCAGAACGCGGCCTGCCACCGCACCGGCAGGCGCCGCACGAGCTTCATTTCCTGGATGAGGATGCGCCGCGTGATGCCCGCATGGCACGCGGCCTCGAGCTTCACGACCAGGCGCTCGAAGGCGGCGATCGCGACCTCCGGGCGGGCGTAATAAGCCGCCTTGCCGATCTCCCACCAGAGCGCCAGCAGCCGATCGTCCTGCGCGCCGCGCTTCCCCGCGAGCAACGCCCGCTCGGCGGCCAGCCAGTGATCGAGCGCGACCTCGGTCGCGCCGGCGTCGCGCGCCGCGTCGCCGGCGCGCCGGGCGTAGGCGTAGGCCTGCTCGAGGTCCGGGCCCTGGCCGTAGTGCCGCGCGAGCACGGCCAGCGGCGTGCCCTCCCGGCGGGCGAGCGCGGCGCCGCAGCGGCCATGCAGCTCGGCCCGACGGCGCGGGGCGAGCTCGGCGTGCAAGGTCTCGCGCACCCGATCGTGAGGGAAGCGGAACGAGACGCCGTCCTTGATCAGGAACTGGCGCTCGAGCAGCTCGTCGAGCGCGGTGAAGAGCTCGTCCTCGCTGATCCCGCCGACCTCGAGCAGCAGCTCGCGGCTCGGCGCCCGCCCGATCACCGCGGCGGTCTCGGCGACGTGTCGCGCCGCCACGTCGAGCCGCGCGAGGCGCCGGGCGATCGTCGCCTGGACCGTCGTCAGCAGCGCGAGGTTGCCGGTGTCGGTCGGGAAGTGCCAGACGCCGTCGCGGTAGGCCAGCACCTGGTCTTCCATCATCGTGCGCAGCGCCTCGGTCACGAAGAACGCGTTGCCGCCGGTCGCCTCGACGAAGTAGCGCCCGTACTCGGGCGTCAGGACGATCGGGCCCAGCATGGCCTCGATCAAGGCGCGCACCTGGCCGCCGTCGAAGGGCGCGAGCGGCAGGAGCGCGGCCTGGCCCTCGGCGATCGGCGCGCGCGCCGGGCTGCCGGCCGGGGTCT
The DNA here is from genome assembly GCA_036675505.1 of Candidatus Sericytochromatia bacterium. Taxonomy (GTDB): domain Bacteria; phylum Cyanobacteriota; class Sericytochromatia; order S15B-MN24; family JAQBPE01; genus JAKFEW01. The sequence continues at coordinate 111,057 of JAKFEW010000139.1, read as the reverse complement.
CGTCCCCACGCAAGGTCACGAGGATGGCCACGGGGATGCCCGCGAGCATGGCCGCCAGGTGGTTGAGGACGTCGATCGTGCCGGCGTCCGCCCAGTGGGCATCCTCGACCACCCAGAGGAGCGGCGTCCGCGCGGCCACGGCCGATAACCAGGCGGTCACCTCTGCGTTCGCACGCCGCCGGGCCTCCGCGTCGAGTGGCGCGCCCGGGCGGGCGAGGCGCTCGAGCACGGCCGCATGGGCCGCGCGCTCCTCCGCCGTCGAGACGGCCTCGAGCGTGCGCAGCGCCGCCACCACGCCCTCGTACGGCGCCATCCCGGCTTCGTGGCACGGGGAGGTCAGGACCGGCAAATCCGCGAGCTTGGCCGCGACCGTGAGCTCTTGCACGAGGCGGCTCTTGCCGACGCCCGCCGGGGCGTCCAGGTAGACCGCGCGACCGTGCCCGGCCTGGGCGTCGGCCAGCGCACGGCTCAGCGCCCGGAGCTCCTCATCGCGCCCGATCAGCGAGCCCGCCACGAGGTAGCTCTTGCGCTGCTCGAGCGTCGGGCGGGCGGCCGCCGGGCCAGCCAGATCGGTGAGGTCGTCGAGCAAGGCGGCGGCATCGATGGGCCGCGCCGCCGGATCCTTCTCGAGCAGGCGGTGGACGAGCGCCACGAGCTGCTCTGGCGCATCCGGGCGGCGCCTGGCGAGCGGGGGCACGGGCGTGCCGACGTGCGCCCGCACGACGTCGAGCACCCGGCCCGTGAACGGGAGCGCGCCCGTGAGCAGCTCGTAGGCCAGGCAGCCGAGCGCGTACAGGTCGGTGCGACCGTCGATCGCGCCGCCGCGCACGAGCTCGGGCGCCATGTAGCCGGGGGTGCCGCTGATGCCGCCGGTCGCCGGCTGTCCGAGCTGCGCCATGAGCCCGAAGTCCATCAGCTTGACCGTGCCGTCCTCGCGCACGAACACGTTCGCGGCCTTGATGTCGCGGTGGACGAGCCTGCGCGAATGGATGAAGCCGAGCACCTGCGCGAGCGCGACGAGGATGCGGATCACCTCGTCGATCGGCAATGGGCCCGTGGCGACGAGCGCTGCCAGCTCACGGCCCGCCACGAGCTCCATCGAGATGAATTGGGTATGGGCGTCGAGCTGCCCGTAGTCGAAGACCTCGATGGCGTTCGGGTGCCGCAGGCGCGCCATGGCCCGGAACTCCTCCTTGAAGCGGAGCCGCTGCTCGGCGGTGATCACGCTGTCCGCGCGGATCGTCTTGAGCGCGACGATCCGCGAGCCCTGGGCGTGGTCGGCCGCGCGCCACACGACGCCCATGGCGCCACGTCCGAGCTCCTCGATCAAGGTGAAACGGTCGGCGGTCATCCTGGCCGTTATACCCGGCGCCGGGTCACCGGCGCCGGCGCCGCCTCGCCCGCTAGAGCGACCCGCCGCGGGCGAGGCGTTGCTCGAGACACTCGCGGAGCGTCACGAGGTTCTCGACGTCCTCCCGGTTGTACGCGAGCAACCGCTGGAGCGCGGACTCGTCGCCGGTCTTCTCGTACTCGTACCAGAGCGCCACGGCGTCCTTGCCGGTCATGCCCGTGAGCTTGCGCGCGATGCCGAGGCGCGCTTCGACGCCCTTGAGCCCGCCGTAGAGCCGGGCGCGGTGGCAGGCCTTCATGAGGTCGACGGACCGGTAGCGCTGCTTGAGGTCGACGCCGACCTGCTGCTTGATGATCGGCAGATCGAACTTGTCGCCGTTGTAGGTGTACACGCACAGCGCGAACGGCAGCAGCGCCTCGAGCGCCGCCCGCGTGATGTCCTTGCCCACCAGCTGGACGGTGCCGATCGCCGCGTGGTGCAGCCCGATCACCGTCAACTCGCCCTGGTAGGTCGCCTCCGTATCGAGATACAGCGCCAAAGCCGGGTCCGATCTAGGCCCCGGATCGCCCCGCAGCCGTGCTGGTCATACCCGCCGGTCTCGCCGGGAAAACCGCGCCCGCCTCAGGCATCGAGCGTCAGCGCCTGCGGCTCAGGCGTCCAAAAAGATCGCGCGGTACTCCATGACCTCTTCGAAGCCGAGCCCCTCGTAGAGCCGCCGCGCCGCCACGTTGAAATCGTTGACGAAGAGGCAGAGCGACGGCGCGAGCTCGAGCGCCGCGAGGCAGAACGCGCCCATCCCGCGGCGCGCGTAGCCGTGGCCGCGGAACTCGGGCGGCGTGTAGACGCCCGTGATCTGGCCGGCCTGGGGCGTGAGGCTGTTCAGGTGGACCTGGAACTTGATGCAACCGTCCTCGATCAGCACCCAGTAGCGGCCCAGCCGGATGCGCTGCTCGATCAGACGGCGGTAGCCGATCGGGTGATCGCGCAGCGGATCCATCTTGATCTCCTCGCAGCTCATGGCCGAGGCCAGGTGAGCCACGTCGTCGAGCTGGTCGATCGTCGCCTGCCGCACGAGCGGCTCGGGTGCAGCCCGCAGCGCGGCCCTGTCGACGGTGTAGACCAGCTGGCGGCGATCGAAGAGCACCGGGTAGGGCGCCTCGCGGAAGGTCTCCCAGAATAGCTCGACGGTCTCGCGGCGGCTGATGATGCGCGGCACCATCGGCACGCGGCGCAGGGCATAGCGGGCGATCGGCTCGACGCCTCGCCCGTCCGGCGAGAACAACGCGATGTCGCCGGAGAAGAACGCCACGGCGCACCATTCGCCGCCCTCGCGCCAGCCGACGAACTCCTGGTAGGCACGCCCCGGCAGGCCGTCCTCGCGGATGCGGTCGATCACCATCACGTTCTCGATCGGCGACGTCTCCAGGAACGCCAGGACGGCGTCCTGGTGCTCTCGGCGCAGGCGTACGAGCTCACCCGGCGCTCGGCCGGGGGCGCCTCGCCCTTCGCTTTCCTCGGTTCGCGGCATGTGATAAGGTTAGCGCGTCCGGCGCTCGCCGTCACCGCCCGGAGCGAGAATCGCGTGCCCCCCACCTCCGCCCCATGTCGGCTCGAGAAGATCACCTGGCGCGGCTTCGAAGCCTACCTGCTCGAGAACGCGCTGATCCGGTGCACGGTCGTCCCCCAGCTCGGCGGCAAGATCGCGAGCCTGATCCACCTCCCCACGATGCGCGAGTGGCTCTGGCGGAACCCGGCCCTCGAGCCACGAGCGCCCGAGTACGGCGCCTCCTACGTCGCGGCCCACGATCTGGGCGGCTTCGACGAGTGCTTCCCGAGCGTGGCCGCCACGCACTACCCGGGCGGGCCCTGGGACGGCACGCGCGTCCCCGATCACGGCGAGATCTGGGCCTTGCCCTGGAAGGCCGAAGCATATTGCGACGGCACCCAGATCGAGGTGCGGCTGACCGCGCACGGCGTGCGCTTCCCGTATCGCTTCGAGCGCTCGCTCTGGCTGATGGAGGGCGAGGCCGCCGTGCGGCTCACCTACGCCGTCACCAACCTCTCGCCCTATCCCTTCCCGTTCATCTGGAGCAGCCACCCAGTCTTCAACGTCACGCCGGGCATGAAATTGGTGGTGCCGGGCGTGCGCGAGCTGACGGTGTACGGCTCGCCGCATGATCGCTTCGGCCAGCTGGGTACCAAGGTCGCGTGGCCGAAGGCCGTCGATGCCGAAGGCCGTGAGTGGGACCTCTCGAACACGCCGGACGTCACGGCGGGCCACGCGGTCAAGCTCTGGGGCAAGGCACCCTCGCTCGGCTACGTGGCGCTGCAGGACATCTTCGTGGGCACCGAGCTCCGCTTGCAGTTCGACCCGGCCGAGGTGACCCACCTCGGCCTGTGGTTGAACTATGGGGGCTGGACCGGCATCGCCGGCGCCTCGCCCTATTACAACGTGGCGATCGAGCCTTGCATCGGCGCGCAGGACGACCTGGCGCTGGCCGTGCGGCACTTCAAGGATCATGGGCTGCTGCCGCCGCACGGGCGGAAAGCCTGGCAGCTGGAGGTGAAGCTCAAATGACCTCTGGGCCCCCCGAGAACCAAGGTGCCGAAGACTGCTTCGAGGCGCAGCGCGAAGAGCGCATGCACAAACAGGTCGAAAAGATGGAAGACGGCCGCGTGATCATTTATTACACGTTCACGCGCACCGTCGAACCCGAGAAGGAGGCGTAATGAAGATCATGGTCGTCGGCGGCGCCGGGTACATCGGCTCCGTCACCGTGGAACGGCTGCTGGACGCGGGCCACGAGGTGGTCGTCTTCGACAGCTTGTTGAAGGGCCACAAGGAGTCCGTCCCGGAAGGCGTGCCGTTCATCCAGGGCGATATGGGCAATGTCGCCGACCTCGAGGGCGCCTTCTCCACGCACCGGATCGACGCCGTCATGCACTTCGCGGCGCTCTCGCTGGTCGGCGAGTCCGTGACCCAGCCCGCCAAGTACTTCCGCAACAACGTGTCGAACGGCCTGATCCTGCTCGATACGATGCTGGAGTTCGGCATCAAGAAGTTCGTGTTCTCGTCCACCGCGGCCGTGTACGGCGAGCCCGCGAAGCAGCCGATCGAGGAAGACGATCCGCACAACCCCACCAACCCTTACGGCGAGAGCAAGTTGGCCTTCGAGAAGGCGCTCAAGTGGTACGAGCGCGCCTATGGCCTGCGCTTCGCCACGCTGCGCTACTTCAACGCCTGCGGCGCCACGGCGTGCGCGGGCGAGGACCACGACCCCGAGACCCACCTGATCCCGTTGATCCTGCAGGTGGCGCAGGGCAAACGCCCGCACATCGGCATCTTCGGGGACGATTACCCGACGCCGGACGGCACCTGCGTGCGCGACTACATCCACGTGGTGGACCTCGCGGACGCCCATGTGAAGGCGCTTTCGATCCTCGACGAGCGCAGCGGCACCTTCAACCTGGGCAACGGCATGGGCTTCTCGGTGAAGCAGGTGATCGAGGCGGCCCGCCGCGTCACCGGCCACGCGATCCCGGCCCAGGTGCAACCGCGCCGCGCCGGCGACCCGGCGGTGCTCGTGGCGAGCAGCGCCCGCATCCGCGAAGCGCTCGGCTGGAACCCGCAGTTCGGCGACATCGACACGATCATCGCGGACGCCTGGCGCTGGCACCAGCGCCATCCGGACGGCTACGCCGCGCACGCCGAGGTCTGAGCATGTCCGAGCTGCGCTGGAACCCGATCTTGCGCGAGTGGGTCGTCACCGCGACCCACCGGCAGGATCGCACGTTCCTGCCGCCGGCCGACTACTGCCCGCTGTGCCCCACCAAGCCCGGCGGCTTTCCCACCGAGGTGCCGGCGTCGGCCTACGAGATGGTGGTGTTCCAGAACAAGTTCCCGAGCTTCCGGCTCGATCCGCAAGCGCCCGCGGTGGCCGGCACCGACCTGTTCCCCGTGCGCCCCTCGACCGGGGCGTGCGAGGTCGTGCTCTACAGCCAGAACCATGGCGCCACGCTGGCCGGCGCGTCCGAGGCGGATCTCGTCCGGCTCACCCGCGTCTGGCGCGATCGGTACGAGGACCTGGGGTCGAAGCCCGAGATCGACTACGTCTTCATCTTCGAGAACAAGGGCACCGCGATCGGCGTGACGCTGCACCACCCGCATGGGCAGATCTACGCCTTCTCGTACCTGCCGCCGCGCATCGAGCGGTCGATCGCGAGCGAGACCGAGCATTTCGCGCAGACCGGCCGCTGCCTGCATTGCGACGTGCTGGCCGACGAGCTCACCGACGGACGGCGGATTGTGGCCGAGAACGCGCGCTTCGTCGCGATCATCCCCTTCTACGCGCGCTACCCCTATGAGCTGCACCTGTACGCGAAGGGCCACGTGCCGTCGCTCTCGGCCTTCGGGCCCGAGGACGAGCGCGATTTCGCGCAGGTGTTGGCGACGGTGCTGCGCAAGTTCGACAACTTGTGGGGCATCTCGATGCCGTACATGATGGTGATGCAGCAGGCGCCGACCGACGGCGTCGTCCGCCCGGGCAGCCACTTCCGGGTGGAGTTCTATCCCCCGCTGCGTACCCAGGAGAAGCTGAAGTACCTGGCCGGCTGCGAGTCCGGCGCGGGCACCTTCATCAACGACACGTTGCCGGAGGACAAGGCGGCGGAGCTGCGCGCCGTCGAGCCTTTGTTGGAGATCGCGCGATGAGCACCGCCCAGGCCACCGGGGAACGCGTCACAGCCCTTGTCGAGGCGTTCAAGCGCCAGTTCGGCAAGGAGCCGGAGTACATCGTGCGCGCCCCCGGCCGCGTGAACCTGATCGGCGAGCACACGGACTACAACGACGGGTTCGTGTTCCCGGCGGCGATCGACCGCGAGATGCTGATCGCAGCCACGCCGAAGGCCGACCGCAAGGACCTCAACGTCCACGTGTACTCGCTCGACAACAACGCCTCGGACATCTTCTCGCTCACCAAGATCGAGAAGAGCAAGGCCGAGCCGTGGTCCGATTACATGCGCGGCATGCTGAGCATCTGGCAGGCCTGCGCCTTCAAGGTGCGCGCCTTCGAGGCGGTCATCTCGGGCGATGTGCCGCAGGGTGCCGGCCTTTCGTCCTCCGCCGCCTACGAGGTCGCGGTGGGCACGCTCGTGAACGAGATGATGGCGACCGGCATCTCGCCCAAGCAGCTGGCCACGCTCGCGCAGAAGGCCGAGAACCGCTTCATCGGCGTGCAGTGCGGCATCATGGACCAGTTCATCTCGGCGATGGGCCGCGAGGACGCCGCGCTGCTGATCGACTGCCGCACGCTGGCCTCGCGCGCGGTGCCGCTGCGCCTCAAGGAGCGCGGCCTCGCCATCGTGATCACCCACAGCGGCGTGCAGCGCGGCCTGGTCGACAGCGCCTACAACGATCGCCGCCGCGAGTGCGAGGAAGCCGTGGGGATTTTGGCCAAGAAGCTCAAGCGGCCGGAGATGAAGGCGCTGCGCGACGTCACGCTGGCCGAGCTCAAGAAGAACGAGAAGGCGCTCTCGGAGGTCGTCTTCAAGCGCGCCCGCCACGTCGTGAGCGAGAACGAGCGCGTGCTCGAGGCCGTCGAGGCCCTGGGGCGGGACGACGTCGCGGCGTTCGGCAAGCTCATGTACGCCTCCCACGACTCGCTGCGCGACGACTTCGAGGTGAGCTGCCCCGAGCTCGACGCTTTCGTGCGCCTCGCCAGGGGCTTCAAGGCCACGATCGGCGCCCGCATGACCGGCGCCGGCTTCGGCGGCTGTGCCGTGGCGCTGATGCCGGAGGCGGCGGTGGCGGAGTTCAAGAAGCAGGTGCTGCCGGCTTACGAGAAGGAAACCGGCAAGACCCCCACGACGTGGGTTTGCAAGGCAGCCGGGGGCGCGAGCGTGATCGACAGCCCCATGAAACGCGCCGGCCTCTAGCACCCTTTCCCTCTCCCCGGCGGGGGAGGTGCCCGCAGGGCGGTGAGGGGGCCTCGTGGCACGCCAGGTGCCTCGTTGGGTTCCCCCTTCGGATGACGGCCGGGGGGTCGGGGACCCTTTCCGCTCGCTGAGTTAGTCGGGGGCCCTGACCGCTATCGCGGTCACCCCGACTCCCAAGGCTCGCTGCACGGGCCCCCTCGCCCCCGGCCTGGTGGACCCGATGAGGCGGCCGACCTCACAAGGCCGCGAGCCACCCTGCCGGGCCGCTTCCCCACCGCCCGGCAGGCGACCGGAGTTCCGCCGTCACGTGACGGCGCCGGGGCTACGGGTACGATAGCCATGACGTGCCGCGGCCCCCTCTGCCAACCTGCATCAGCCTGGTCGCCTCGCTCTTGCTGGCGGCCTGCACGCCCCATGCCGCCCTCCTCCTCGCTGCGGTACCCGCGGCTCCCGTGGCCCTCAACACCGCCGCCGCGTCGCTCGCCCTCGACCTCACGGCCCTCTGGGGCGTCGGCCCCCGCCGCCTGCTCGCCGCCCGCGTCGTCCCGCGCAAGGCCCACATCACGATCGCCGGACCCAACCTCGCGCCGCTCACCGACGTCACCCAGGAACTCGCCCCGAGCGGCACGCTCGTGACCCTCGGCGACGTCCCGGTCGGCGAGCGCATGTTGGTCAAGGTCGTCGGCCTCGACGCCACCGGCCAGCCGATCCCGGGCGTGGTGCACATGGCGATCGGGAAGATCGGCCCGGGACCCACCACCATGCCGATCACGCCCATGACCACCGTCGCCGGCCTCGTGGTGGAAGCGCTCGGTGCGAAGGACCTGGCGGCGGGCACCCATGTGAGCGAAAAGGTCGACTGGGCGGCCCTCGACGTCGCGATCCCGCGGTTCGCGCGCGAGCTGCGGGCGCCCGCTCCGGGGCTGCTCGACGCGGCGGCGATCGCCGCGGACCTCCACGCCGCGAACGGCGCCGTCCCCCTTCCGCAGGCCAGCTACTTGCAGCGCGCCGGCCGCATCGTGCTCGCGCCAGCCGCCTGGCCGCCCGGCGCCACGGCCACCGTCACGCTCGACGACCCGGCCTCGGTCGCGACGCCCGTCGAGGGCAAGCCCGCGATCCTCGGTCCGGTCGCGCCCGGCACCTGGACGATGACCGTGGTGCCGGACCAGGCCGGGCTCGCCCCTGTCAGCACCCGCATCACCGTGACCGCCGGCGCCGACGTGCGGGCGGCGATCGGCTTCGGCGCCCCTGCGGCGCTCGAGCGGCTGCCGGCCCCGCTCGGCGCCGCCGGTGCCGGCGTCGTGACGTTGCAGGACGGCAAGCAGGCCCTGGCCCTGGTGGGCGGCTCGACGGCGGCGGCCCCCGGCCCGGAGCCGGTTGGCGCGGCCGCGTCCGAGGTGATCGTGCGCTGGCCGATCTCGCCGCAGGTGCCGCCGCTGCCGCTCACCAAGGCGATCGCCGCGCCCGCGACCGCGGTGGCCGGCAACCGCCTCTACTGGTTCGGTGGCCTCGACGACGCGGGCGTCTCCGCCGACGGCTGGATGTACGACCCGACCGGCAACGGCAGCATCGCCGCGCGGGCCGGCCTGCCGGGCGGGGCCGGGCTCTTCGCCGCGTCGGCGGCCGCGATCGGCGGCAAGATCTACCTCACCGGCGGCAACCTGGCCGACAGCTCGGCCTCGGTCGCCACCATGGCCTACGACATCGCCGCGAACACCTGGGCGGTGGCCGGCGGGCCGGCCCTCACGCCGCACCGCGTCTGCATGGCGAGTGCCGTGGTCGGCGAGACCTGGTACCTCTTCGGCGGCTTCGGCGACGCTGGCCTCGCCGCCGAGCAGCCGGCCGGGGTGATCCAGCCCACCACCACCGTCTCGGGCTGGAAGCCCGGCGCCGACGTTGGCTTCCGCGACCTCGCGCCGCTGCCGACGCCGCGCGCCGCGGCGGTGGCCGTGGTCGCGAACGGCCGCATCTGGGTGATCGGCGGCGTCACGCGCGACGGCGCGCTGACGGGCGCCGTGGAGGTGTACGATCCGGCCACGAATGCGTGGTCCCTGCGGCCGCCGCTCCAGCGCCCGCGCGCCTACGCCGGCGCCGGCCTGGTGGACGGCAAGGTCGTGGTCGTGGGCGGCCTGCTCGGCGCCGACCCGTTCAGCCAGCTCGCGGTCGACGACGTGGAGGCGTTCACGCCATGAAGCGGCCCTGGCCCGCGCTGGCGCTCGCCGGCGCCACCGCGCTGCTCGCGTGCCAGGGCAAGCCCGAGACGTCGCCTTCGCTCGTGCTCACGAGCTCCGCGCCCCCATCCCGCACGCTCGTCGTGGCCAGGAAGTCGCCCACGCCGGCGCCCCGGCCGAGCATCGCGGCCACGCCGCCGCGCGACGTGAACCCGCCGCTGCCGCCGTCCACGCCGGCCCCCGTGCCCTCGCCCACTGGCCCCGGCGGGGCGGTGGGCGGGCCGACCCCGCAGCCGGCCGCGACCCCCACGCCGAGCCTCGCGCTCACCGCCGGCCTGCAGCCGTCCGACACCTGGCTGCCGGGCCCCACGCTGCGCCGGCCCCGCGCCGGCCTCGTCGCGGGGGTCCTGGCCGGTGCCCTGATGGCGATCGAGGGCGCGCCGCGGCCGTCGCTGGAGACGCTGGGCGCCGCGGAGGGCACCGGGGCGGCCTGGCGCCTCGCCGAAGGCCATGACCCGCACCTCTCGACGAACACGTTCCTCGACAACGGCATCTCGCTGATGGCCGCCGCCGTCACCGGGACGACCCTCCTCACCGCCGGCGGCGCGGATGGCGGCCTCACGGGCACGGTGGCGCGCTACGGCGCCCAGGGCTTCATCGACCGCGTCGCGACGCTCGCGGTCCCGGTCAAGGCGGCCGCCGGCGGCCAGATCGACGGCACCCTCGTGGTAGCCGGCGGCCTCGCGTCAGACGGCCCGACCGATGGGGTCCAGCGACTCGTGGTCGCCACTGGCGGCGTGACCGAGGGCCTGAAGATGCCGACGGCCGTGGCCGGCGCCGCGTCCGCCGTGCTGGACGGCAAGCTCTGGGTGATCGGCGGCTTCGAGTTCACGCGCCTGGGCGAGCTGGTGGCGCGCACCGGCGTGATGGTCTACGACCCCGCCGCGAACACCTGGCGCGCCACCGACGACGGCCTGGCCGACCCACCGCCGGCCCTGCCCGAGGCGCGCCACTCGGGCGCGGCGGCGGTGGTGGACGGCCGGCTCTTCGTGGTGGGCGGCGTGGGCACCGGTGGCGGCCTGGTGGACACGGTGCTGGTGCTGGATCGCAGCGTCCAGCCGCCGCGCTGGCGCCCGCTCGCGAGCCTGCCCACGCCGCGCGCGCTGTTAGGCCTGGCGGCCTTCGACGGCCGGCTCTGGGCGATCGGCGGCCGCGGGGGCGATGGCCAGCCCTCGACGGTTGTGGAGGTCTACCGCCCATGACCGCCCGTGCTTACCTGGTTCCAATCGCCCTGCTCCTCGCGGCCTGCCAGGCGCCGCAGGCTGCTAGGGGCGTCATGGTCGGGCCAGCGGCCCCGGGCGTCGTAGAATCCGCGCAACCCGTCGCGACCCCGGTGCCGCCCAGCGGCGCGCCGGGCACCCCCACCGCCACGCCGGCCTTGCCCCCCGCCCTGCCGCGCGCCGGCAGTGGCCCGCGGCCGCTGCCCATCGCCTCGACACGCGCTCCGATGCCGGCCCCGGCAACGTCCACTTCGCCAGCGCCCGCGGAGAGTGGCGCCCCGCTCCCTGGGCGCGCCGTGCCGCTCGCGGCCGGCCAGCTCACCACCGGCGCCTGGATGTTGCGCCTCGCCACAGGCGCCGCCACCGCCCCGGTGCTCGCGGACCTCGCGCTCGCGGGCTTCCGCGTGCGCGGTGAGCTCAACCTCGGCGGCCGCGTGCTGCTGCGCGTCGACCCGCCGGCAGGCCTCGACGCCGCCGCCGTCCAGGCCCGCCTCGCAGGCATCCCGGGCGTCACCCAGGCGCTGCCCGAGCCGCGGCGCCACCGCCAGGATTTCGATTTCACCCAGCCCGACCCGTTCTTCGGCTTCCAGTGGGCCCACCGTCCCGATCGCGGCAACACGCTCGGCGCCTGGGAGCTCGTGCCGGTGGCCGACCAGCGGCGCATCGTCGTCGCCGTCCTCGACACCGGCCTCGACGTCGGCCACCCGGAGTTCGCCGGCCGCGTGGTCACGCCGCGCAACTTCACCAACGACGGCGGCGAGGCCGACGTGACCGACACCGATGGCCACGGCACCCACGTCACGGGCATCGCGGCGGCCACAGGCGGCAACGACGCCGGCGTGGCGGGCGTGGCCTGGGGCGTGAAGGTGCTGCCGGTGAAGGTGCTCGACGACACCGGCGACGGCGACGAGTTCGACATCCTCGCGGGCTTCCTGCACGCGGTCCGCTGGCGGCCGGCGCCCGACAACGGCGATCGGGTGCGCGTCGTGAACCTGAGCCTCGGCAGCGCGACCGGCTCGGTGTCGGCGCTCTGGACCGAGGCGATCGCCGAGGCCAGCGCCGCCGGCGTGGTGGTCTGCGCGGCCTCGGGCAACGCGGGCTACGAGAGCGTGGATGCGCCCGCGAACACGCCGGGCGTCTTGGCCGTGGGCAGCTCGAACACCTACTTGTTCTGGGAAGACGTGAGCCCGTTCTCCAACCACGGCGCGCGCGTCGACCTCGTCGCCCCCGGCGAGGACATCTACTCGACCTCGCCGCGCGCGAACACCCAGATGGAACTCGAGTACGCCTACGAGTCCGGCACGTCGATGGCGAGCCCGTACGTCGCCGGCGTGGCCGCGCTCATCGTGGCGCGCTACGACAAGGACCACCTGCGGACGAACGCCGCGTTCGCGGAAGGCGTCCGCCAGCGCCTGCTGCGTGCCGTCACCGACCTCGGCGTGCCCGGCCGCGACCCCTGGTTCGGCGAGGGCCGCCTGGACGCCAGGCGGGCCGTGGCGCCCGCCACGCTGGACGCCGCGCCCTGAAGCGGCCCCCGATTGACTCAGGGCCTCTCGCCGTGAGATTATGGCAGGGTTCGGGCGATTAGCTCAGGTGGCTAGAGCGCACCCCTGATAAGGGTGAGGTCACTGGTTCAAGTCCAGTATTGCCCACTCCCGGGGAATTAGCTCAGTTGGTAGAGCGCCTGCTTTGCACGCAGGAGGTCAGCGGTTCGACTCCGCTATTCTCCACTACTCAGTGGACCGTCAAGTACGGTAGGTATTCGCCCGGCTCGTCGGCGGGACTGGTAGGCGTACCTCGAAGGTGCTGCCCTTGCCAGGCTCCGACGTGATCACGAACGTCCCGCCGTGCAACTCGACGAGCTTCTTGACGGTCGCGAGCCCGAGCCCGAGGCCACCTGAGCGCTCGGTGTCGCCGATCCGTTCCTGATGGAATGGCTCCCCGATGCGCGCGATGGCGTCGGGTGAGAGACCGGGACCCGTGTCCCAGACGGCGATCCGGACCTCGTCGCCCACGGCGCGGGCGCGAACGCCGATCCGGCCGCCGGCCGGCGTGAACTTGATGGCGTTGTCGAGCAGGATCGCGAGCACCTGGTCGAGCCGCCGCGGATCGGCGTTTACGGCCGGCAGGTCCTCGGGCAGGTCGGCTTCGAAGTGGAGTTGGCTCACCTCGAACCGCTCGGCGAGCCGTTCGCGTAACGATTCGACGAGCTCCGCCGGATCGACCAGGGCACGGTAGAGCGGCATCTGCCCGCCGAGCAGCGCGGCGTAATCGAGCATCGCCTCGATGTGCGACGTCACGCGCGACACGCCATCCAGCAGGCCATGGAGGAGCTCCTCCTCCGGGTACTGGTCCTGGAGCAGCTCCGCGTACCCCTGGATCAGGCTGAGCGGCGTCTTAGTCTCGTGGGAAATCGTCGAGAAGATGTGGTCCTTGATCCGCGCGAGCTCGCGGGCTTGCTCGATCTCCACGGCATGACGCGCCATGGTCTCAGCCGCCTGCTTGCGCTCCGTGATGTCGCGGACGAACGCCACGCGGAAGGTGCCTTCGGTCAGGTCGACGCGGGCCCGGCTGATCTCGACCGGGAAGTGCGAGCCGTCGAGGCGGATGCCTTCCGCGTCGAGCTGCACCGGAGGTGCATCCGCGGCGGCCGAGCCGCCCCCGCCGCCGATCGGCCCGCTCACGAGTTCGCCCAGCGCCATGCCAGCCAGCTCGCCCCGCCGGCGTCCGAACATGACTTCAGCCCGCGGGTTCACGAAATCGACGCGGTCGCGCTCATCGAGCACCAGCACGGCGTCCGGCGCCGATTCGACCAGGCCGCGCAGCTCGGCCTCCCGGAACCTGAGCTCGGATTCCAGCCGGTGGCGTTCGGAAACGTCGCGGATGACGGTGACGATGCCCGTCACGCGGCCATCGGCGTCCATGACCGGCGATACCGTGAGCGAAGCGTCGAACGGCGTGCCGTCGATGCGAAGGAGGACGGTCTCGAAGTTTTGGAAACGGCGCCCGGCAGCCACGCTCGAGAGGAGGTAGGCGAACTCGCCGCGGCGATCCGCGGGCACCGCGCGCTCAGCGCTCGCGCCGATCATCTCGACAGCGCGATAACCGAAGAGGGTTTCGGCGGCCTGGTTCCAGCTCTTGATGGTGCCGTCGGGGCTGGTGCCGACGATGGCGTCGTCGGTGGCGGCGACAAACGCCGCCAACATGGCGCGCTCGGCCTCGCTTCGGTGCCTTGCTTCCTCCGCGCGCTCGAGCGCGTTGCCGTTCCACAGCAGCAACCCGTAGCCCAGCCCGATGAGCGACAAAACCATGATCGAGGCGCCCGTGGCCGTGTTCGCGAGGTCGAAGCGCTCGAGCAGCCAGCGGAGGGCGATCGCCATCAACGGGATCGCCAGGACGGCCGGGAACAGGCGACGGGCCACCTCACCAGCCGCGCCGGCCGCCATGAGCGGGGCCGCGAGGCCGTGGCGAGGTCGTGCCAACAAGATTCCGGAAGCCAGCGCGAAACCCGCCAGCGCCGACGGAAGCGCCATGCCCATCTTGGTGGTGAGCGCATAGAGGTATGCCGAGCTCGAGCTGTAGGCGAGCAGCGGGGCGGCGGCCAACGCGCCGGCGGCGAGCGCCGCCACCTCGGCGGGACGCGGGCGCATGGCCAGGTCCCGATCGAGCGTGATGAGCGCAAACGCGAGCAGAACCACCATCGGCATGGCCAGCGGCAACGACGTGAGTGCGCCAGGGGCCTCCCGCGCGGCCCCGGCCATGACCAGGCCCCCCATCACCAGGACGAGCGCGGCCAGGGCAAGGCCGATGCGCCGCCTGGCGGGAGACGGGGCTTCCGGCGCGAGCAGCGCCAGGGACGCGCCGAGCATCACGACGCCGACCGCGACGGGGACGGCCATCGGCGGCAGGCCGGGTCCGTACGTCGCCAGCGCCGGCACACCCGCCAGCCAACCGCCGAGCGCGAGGCTGCCGATCAATCCTGCCACGACGCCCGCGTTGAGAGGCAGGCGGCGGAAGAAGGGATTGTCGACCGATGGCGCACCTGGCATTCCAGCGCCCTTCACGGCGTGAGCGGCAGGCGGCTGCCCAGGAGCAGGTCTAGCGCGTCGACGGTGCCGAGCGCCACGTCGAGGCGCTCGTGTTGGTCGTCCGAGAGCGACCCCAGCGCACCGAGGGCGCGCAATTCGCCCCGAAGGGCGCCGACGCGCCCGTGCGCTTCGGCGATCGCCGCCCAGCAATCGCGCTCGCGCCCGCGCCGCCGTAACAAAGGTGTGATGCGGGCAACCAGCTCATCCATCCGGATCGGCTTGAGCAGGTAGTCATCGGCCCCGTCCGCCAGGCCTCGCTGGATCATCGCAGGGTCGCGGCTGCTGGCCGTCAGGAAGACCACCGGCACGTCGGCCGTGGCAGGCGTTTCGCGCAGCTGCCTGAGCACCTCGTGGCCGTCCATGTCAGGCATGCAGGCATCGAGCAAGACGAGATCGGGCAGTTCGGCCCGGGCCTGCCGCAGAGCGGACTGGCCGTCGTTCGCCATGTGCAAGCGGAACCCGCGCGCCGTCAGCCCGGCCTTGAGCAAGGCCAGCGCATCCTCGTTGTCATCCACGGCAAGGATCGTCGGTATTCGTGCCTCGGGAGTCGGCTCGACGCTCAAGATGGGCCTCTCGGATGGGAATCCCGGTCGTGGCCGGGGCTGCTGTTCAACCAGGGACCGCTCCCATTCTGCCAATTCTTCATTCGCCGGTCACCAAGCGAACGAACGCCCAAAAGCCCAGGAACGGCTGCGTTCCACCCGCGTCTGGGTTTCAAGGACACAGGCACTTGCGGTCGGCCGACGGTCGGTGGAGTGACAGAACACCCTATACACCACGCGAACATATGTTCTAGACTAAACCTGTCACCCCTGGCTTGCAGGCACCGGCATGGCGATCATCATCGTGGGAGCGGGCCACCGCCCCGCCGGCCTCGGCGGTCGCACCGAGCCCAGAGATTGGCGGGCAGCCACGCAGGCCGTGGCCGCCCTCCTCACGGACCGTCTCGCGCGGGAAGGCGCCCTCGACGTCATCGTCGTGCCCGACGACGGGTTCGGCCTCATGCTCGGCGGCGCGGCGCAGATGCTGCGGAACGCCGGCGCGCCGATCGGCCTGCGGATCTTGCTGCCGTTCGCAAGGCATGCCGACTGGCTCGCGACCGAGACGGCGGCTGCCTGGCACGCGCGCATCCAGGCCAAGGCGGATCATGTGGACCTCGTCGCCGCGGTCCGTCCATCGTCCCCGGGCGAGGCGGACGCCCTGCGGCTCGCGGCGTACGACGTCGCCCTCGCGAAAGCCGACCAGGTGTTGGTTTGCTGGAACGGCACGCACGAAGGCACGACCTGGGCGGTCTTCGACGCCGCGTGCCGGGCGGGGCTGATGCCGATCAACCTCTACGGCGAGGTCGCCGCCGCCCTCGGCCTGGCGTGGACCGAGGCCGGCTCGCGGGTGCGCGTGGCCCGGGCGCCTGCCAGTAAGGCCCAGAACAGTCCGCGCGTGCCCTGGTTCGGCCTGCGGGTCGACTAGGTGACCCGCGCACGCGATTCGGCTGGATCCGCATGGCTACCGCCGCACCGTGAACAGGTTCCGGTCTGGCCGCGGCACCTCGGGCGCCAGCGGAGGCCTCGGCACCACGGCGTTCTGGACGCGCTGGACGACGGCACCCGACGCGAGGTCGAAGACCTGGTACTCCGACCAGCCGCCGGAGCCGTAGAACTCGGCGTTGGCGGCGGCGATCGCCGCATCCCGCTCGACGCCCAGGTCGTTCTCGTAGAGATACTGGTTCGAGCACAGCCTCCAGCGATCGCCGTCGCGGAAGATCGTGTAGGCGTGCGCGCTCTCGGGGCCCCAGACCGCGACGAATACGGCGCGTTTCTGCTGGGCCGCGAGCAGCTCGGCCCAGGTGCGGGCGAAGGCCGTGCAGACGCCGCGCTTCTGCTCGATGAGCTCGGACGCGGAGAGGAAGCGGCTCGTGTCGTAGTCGTCGCGCCACTCGGTGTTCACCTTGAGCCACGCCGCGATCGCCTCGGGCGTTCGAAGCTCGGTGCGGAGCCGCGCGAACTCGCCCGCAGGCGGCCCCTGGCGCGACCAGCGCCAGGGCGAGAGGAGCAGGGTCTGGCCCGGCGGCAGGGCCGGCCCGGGCTCGAGGTAGCCCTGGCTGCCCGGCGTGCACGCGCCCAGCGCCATCGCCGAGGCCGTTGCGAGAAGGATGAAAAGTCGCATGATTACCTCCACAGGGAAATGCCCGACCGAATGCGCGGTTCGGGAAAGGGAAGCGAGCGCGTCGCGACGTCCGTAAACCATTTTGAGTATACTCGAATACGAGTAATTTACTCGAACATGCGTTCGACCGTCAAGAGAAAGATCGGCGGTGGTATGCTGTGATCGGATATGAGTAAATTCAACTTCTCCGATTACCTGGCCGCCGTGCGGGCCTCCGGGGGGTGGTCCATGGCGGAGCTCGGCCGTTTGATGGCGGAGGCGGTCGGCCGCAAGGACCCGTTCTCGGCGAGCTACGTGAACGAGCTCGAGAAGGGTCGCCGAGAGCCGACGGAAGACACGATCACGGCCCTGGCGCCGGTCGCCGGCGTCGACGCGGCGTGGCTGCAAGCGATGGTCGACATCGAGAGGCTGGGCGAGCGGCGGGTCCGTGCGCTGCTCCAGCACGCCAGCGGCGCCGACGCCCCGCGCCTGGAGCGCCCGACGGCCGACGAGCGGATCGTGAGCCTCCGCAACAGGCTGCCCGGCGTCACCACCGGCGATCGGATGCGCGACGAGCTCGTGGAGCCCTTCTGGGACGACCCGCGCCAGGTGCCGTTCAAGAAGGTCCTGAGCGGGAAGACCGTGAAGCTGGCGATGCGCGGCACGGTCGGCGCGAACCGCCGGCGCCTGCTCGAGCGGCCGAAGCAGATCGCGGTGCCCGCCGAGCTGGCCGATGGCGCGGACTGGTGCGTCGACGTCGTCGGCGACAGCATGAACCAGTACCTGTGGCGCTGGAAGCCCCTCGTCGAGGGCTCACGCCTCTACGTGAGAGGCACCGACGTCTGGCCGGCCCCCGGCACGCTCGTCGTGGCCGACGTCGGCGACGGCGTGGTGGTGAAGGTGTACCAGCGGCGTAAGGGCCGCCCGTTGCTCGAGAGCCACAGCACCGTGCAACATGCCCCCATCCCGGTGGAAGAAGGCGTCACGCTGCTGGGTGAGGTGATCGAGATCGAGCCGCCGCGCGCCACCTAGACCCGCCGGGCCCGCTCACTTCCGGAACGACGCCTGCACCACCATCGCCTCGGCTCGCGCAGCACCCGGCACGTGGCGGTGCTGCAGCTGGAATCGATGGCTGCCGCCGGGCAAGAGCGGGGCGTTCGAGATCGTCGAGTGGGCCGCGAGCACGCGGCCGGTGACGTCGTGGTAGAAGACCGTCGCGCGCCAGGCCGTCACGGCGCGCAGGCTGCCGTTGTAGACGGTGCCCTGGACCTCGTCGTGGCCGTCCTTGCCCACCGCCCAGCGCCAGCCGTCGCGCACCTGCAAGAAGCGTTCCGGGTGGTCGCGTCGCTCGGCTTCGCGCAGCACGCGGGCGACCGCGATGCGCGGGCCGAGCGCCTCGTACGCGGCGCTCTCGGGCACAGGGACGACGACCGGGGAAAGGCGTGGCGGCATGTCGCGCTCGATGATGCCGAGCGCGGCTACCAGGCCGAACGCCAACAGGACGCCGACCGCGAACATGACCACGACGTTGGGCTTCGGCTCCTGCCAGGCCGGCTCACCAGCAGGGGCGGGCGGCGCCAGGTCGGCCACATGGGCGTCCACGATGTGGTCCAACACCTCGGTGTTGTGGGCGATCGTCTCGTCGTCTTCGACGTACGGTTTCTTCGAAAGCGTGGGTCGCATGGCCGTAACCTCCACGCCCCGAAACTAACACGGAGCGAGCGGCCTGGGCGTCCGTAAAATCAGCGGGTGCGCGCGAGCGCCCAGCTCGAAACGAACACCCGCGGGTGAACGAAGCCCGCGAACGGCCGGCGGCTCAACGCGTACTCGGCGTCCGCGCCCGGTGCGATGGCGCCTCGCCCCGGCATCACCTGCGCCTCGACCACGCGTCCGGCCGCGTCGCGGAACTCCACGGTGACGGCCCAGGCGGTCACCGGGACGGCGCCGCCGTTGTGCACCCATCCGCGCACCTGCACCTGCGCTCCGGCGGTATGCCACTGCCAGCCAGGCAAGATCCGCACGGGCCCACTCGGCATTTCGGCCGCGGCAGGCCACGGCAGCGAATGCGACCGCTCAAAGTGGTGCAGCAGAAAGGGCGTCGCGAGAACGCAGCCGAGCAGCCCGACGAAGGCCGACAGGCTCGCGCCGCAGGCCGGCTGCACTTCCAGGGATGCGCCGCCAGGTGGCGCGTCGACCGTGACGTCGACGGTGATGTCGTGTTGTTCGACAGGCGCGATCCGTTGCGCCTGTCGGGTTTCGATGTGCATTTCCCCACCCCCGGCATTCCATTGTCGGATTGGAAACTGCGCCCCTCGGCAAAACATCGTAACACCGAATCGTCCCGGAATCAAGATGGTGATTCCGGGCTGTTACTTCCAGCGCCAGGATCGGGCCAGCGACTCGAACTCATCGCCGATCGCCCGCGTGTCCGTCGCCTCGGCGTCCGACCAGAGCGAAATGGTGTATTCGACGTCGGCATGGATCACGCGCAGGTCCGAGGCCAACACGGGGCCGGCCTCGACGCGCGTTTTGTAGAGGATCAGGTAGGCGCGCTCGCCGGCGAGGTTCGTGACGCGGTGCTTCAGGTACTGCTGGCCGAGGCCGGCGATCGCCGTGCCCGCGTAGTCGTCGACGTCGCCGTGGGCCTTGCCCTTGTAGAACACCGTGAGCAGCGCGAAGCCACCCTGGCGGCGCGCGGCGCTGAACGCGGCGCTGTTCGAGTCGTTGCGCTCGAGCGACCAGCCCGCCGGCAGGCGGCAGGTGAACGCCCCGCAATCGATCGGCGTGCGGCCGTCGGGCCCGGTGAGCCCGGCACCCGGCGATGCCGGCGGGTTCGGCCGCGCTTCGAGCTCTGGCTCGGTCTCGAGCTCCGGCTCCGTCTCGCGCTCGAACCCCGGCTCCGGCGCGGCGCCGAAGGGCGGCGCAGGGCGGCCCTCCTCGATCGCCGCCTCGATGAGCGGGACGGGCGCCTGGACCCGACCGAGCAAGGTGGTGAGATAGTCTACGGGGATCGCGAAGTTCAGGTTCTGGCCGTCCTTGATCATGCCGACCGCCACCCCGACGACCCGGCCGCGATCGTCGAAGACCGGTCCGCCGCTGCTGCCCTGCGAGATCGGCGCGGTGATCTGCAGCATCGTCTCGCTTTCCATGCGGCGGATGCTGCTGACCAGGCCCTCCGAGAACGTGCCCTCCAACCCATGCGGGTTGCCGATCGCGTAGACTTTGTCCGCGATCGAGAGGCCTTCGCTCCGGCCGAGCGGCAGCGAGACAGGACCGGCCTCGCGCACTTTGAGCACCGCCAGGTCGTGCTTACGATCCGCCGCCGCCACGCCCTCGATCACGAGCTTGCGCTCCTGGCCGATCACGCGCACGAAGCCATCGGTCATGCCGGCGATCACGTGGAAATTGGTCGCCACGAGGCCGTCGCCCACGAAGAAGCCGCTGCCGAGCGAGGTCCGCTCGGTGCCTTCCTCGCGCAGCATGACCGTCACCACCGAAGGGAAGGCCGTGCGCGCGATCTCCTGGGGCGTCCGGACCGCTTCGTCCGCCCGGGCGGGAGCAGCCAGCGCCAGCGTGAGCAGCGCGGCGAGGGCGACGGCGCGCGGCGATCGATTGGGCGAGGCACCTGGAGCGGACATTCTAGCCTCATCTTACCCCGCCCAGGCGCGAATGAAGCGCCCCCCGTCCCTGCCGCTGGGCGGCTGGGACGGGGGGCTGAATCGGCAGGCGGCCTACCAGCGGCTCTCGTCGTTCCAGACGCCGACGATGCGGGTCAGGAAGCCGGCGGCCGCGAGGCCGGCGCCGATCAGGGGCACGGCCGGGGCGATCGCCGCGCCGGCGAGCAGGGCCACGCCGCCCAGGATGATCGCGCCATCGCCGGCGAGGCGGGTGTAGTTGTCGCTGTTCCGCGTGTTGGCCGGGTTCTTGAGGCTGCGCCAGTCCTTGAACGCGTTCATGCCGCCCATCACGAGGTTGAACACGCCCAGGCTGGACTGCGGCAGCGCCTGGATCAGCTGGGAGATGCCACCCGGCAGGTTCACGATCTGGCCGAGGTTCATGAGCGAGTACAGCGCGCTCTGGAAGATCTCGGAGCCGAAGCCGGAGTCGGCGTTGCGCGCCTTGACGGGCGTCTTGGGCGCGGGCGCCTGGGCGGCCGGGGCGCTCTGCTGCGCAGGGGCCTGCGCCGGCGTGCCCGTGGGACGCACGGTGACGGGGCGGTTGGGAAGGACGGCGGCACGAACCTGCATAGGGGGTGAACTCCTCGAAGGTGAATCTCACTCTGGTTAAGATTGGTTATAGAAACGATTAACTAGAACTTGCGCGAAAGGCCGAAATTTCGATCATTGGCCTGATCGGGCGGTTAAGGCGTCCGCGTGGCGCCCCGTGGTACGATCTCCCGCTCGACAGGAGGATTGCGATGAAGTCCTGGAGCCGGTTGCAGGCCGAAGCGGCGCGCCTGGGGGTGCCGATCGACGACGTTCAGCGGGAAATGCTCGCCCGTTTCCATGGATGGCTCGTCGAGGCCAACAAGGTGACCAACCTGACCCGCATCGTCGATCCCGACGAAGCGGTGATCAAGCACTACCTCGACAGCCTGCTGTACCTGCGCGGCGTCCCGCCGGAGCAGCAGGCGCTGCCGCTCTCGCTGGTCGACGTCGGCGCGGGCGCTGGGCTGCCTGGCATCCCGTTGCTGATCGTGCGGCCCCATTGGAAGGTCGTGATGGTCGAGTCGGTCGGCAAGAAGGTCGCCTTCATCACGAGCGCCCTCGAGGGCCTCGGGCTCTCGAACGGCGCGGCGGTGCATGGCCGGGCCGAGGACCTGGCCGCCAAGCCGCCCCACCGCGACGCTTACGACCTCGCGACCGCGCGGGCGCTCGCGAATATGCCCGAGCTGCTCGAGCTGTGCCTGCCTTTCGTCAAGCCGGGCGGCCACCTGATCGTCTCGAAAGGCACCAAGGGCCCCGAAGAGCTCGCCGGCGCGACGAAGGCGTTGACCCTCCTCAAGGGCACGTTGCGCTCGGAACAGCACATCACGCTGCCGGATGAAGCGGGCGAGCGCCACCTGTATGTGATCCAGAAACATGGGGCCACCCCCCGGGGGTACCCCAGAAAGGCTGGAATCCCGCATCAGAAGCCAATCTGTTAAAAACTAATAAGATCTTTTCGGGCCGGGTTAGTTTCGGTAGGGTGCGGGTATGAAACTGATGGAAATGGATGGGAAGCCTACCGTGATTGGGTTTCCGGGCCTCAACAGCCTGTGAAAGTTCATGCGTTGGGCCTGGTACGTCACCGGAAGTGGTTCCGCCGCTGACGTGATTGGAGATGTGGACGAGATGAAGAACTTCACCGTCGTTCAGGAGCACTTCCGCAAGCTTCGCTGCGCGCATTGCCAGCAGGCGTTCACCCCGGAAGGCGTGAAGCTCCTCCGCGAAGAAAAAGATTACTGGGTTGTCCGCGTGCATTGCACCGCGTGTCAGCAGCCCGCCGGCGTCGCCATCGTGGGCGTCGAGTACGAGACCGGCGAGACCCCCGCGCCGGACCGCGCCGAGCGTGAGCACGTCGGTGCCGGCGTGCCGGCTCCCGTGTCCCGCGTCCGGGGCATCTTCTCCTCACGCAAGGAGGAGGAGAAGTTCTCGAAGCTGTCCACCATCTCGTCGGACGACGTCCTGAACGCCCACGACTTCTTCAACAAGCTGGGCAGCGACTGGATGCGTCACCTGCCCAACACCCGCAGCCACTAACTCGACCCAGCGCCGGATCCATTTCCTTCGGGCCGCCCGTTTTCGGGCGGCCCTTCGACGTTTCGGCCGGCGCCGGGCGGGGGTAAGTGATCAACATCCCGCTCTCTTCCGCCCGGTGAGCCCTTTGGAACCCATCGACAGACCTGGCGGCCTGGCGCTCGACGTCGTGGTCGTCATCCCCAGCTTCAACCAACGCCTCCTGCTGGCCGAGTGCCTGCGGTCGGTGGAAGCCGACCTGCGGGAAAGCGGGCTCACCGGCCAGATCGTGGTGGTCGACAACGCCTCCTGGGACGACAGCGCCGAGATGGTGGCGTCGCAATTTCCGGATGTCACGTTGCTCGAGAACGACGTGAACATGGGCTTCTCCGTCGCTTGCAACCAGGGCGGCAAGGTGTACCAGAGCCGCTACGTCGTGCTGCTCAACAACGACGCCACGCTCGCGCCCGGCGCCCTGCGCGCGTTGGTCGAGCTCGCCGACGCCCGGCCGCGCCTCGGCGCCGCTACCGGCAGGCTGCTCTCGCCGACTGGCAAGGAGCGCTACCCGGCCCGCCACGTCGGCGATCGCATCTTCCCGCATCCGCGGACGCCGCACGAGCTGACCTGGGTGCCGGGCACGGCCACGCTGCTACGGCGCGAGGCGCTCGACGAGGTCAGCTGGCTCGACGAAGACTTCTTCTTCTACAACGAGGACCTCGACCTCAGCCTGCGCCTGCGCAAGCGGGGCTGGAAGCTGTGGTACTGCCCGGCTGCCGTGATTCACCACCACGAGGGCGGCAGCTCGAAGCTCATCAAGTCGCGCACGATCCTCGAGGGCTACCGCGGTTCGCTGCTGCTGGCGAAGAAGCATTATGGTAACCCGGCTTACAGAATCACCCAGATCGTCCTCCGGGTGGACGTGAAGTCGAGGCTGGCCTTCCTGAGGCTGCTGAGGCTGCTCAAGCGCGGGGATTCGGCCGTCGCTGCGCGGGTGGAATGCTACGAGGCCGTGCGGGAAGTCTTGCGGGCGGGCACGGCCCCCCGCCAGCCCGACGAGATCGAAGCGCGCAGCGAGGGCTGATGCCGACTTCCGCCCTCGGCTTCCGCCGCGGCCTGGTTCGAGCACCATTTTGAGGTAACGGGCCTCAGATTCCCATGTTCCAGATCGCCTGCTGGACGCTCTTCCGCGTGATCAGGACCTTTCCGAGGTAGCGGTCCTGGCGCCAGAGCAGCAGCACGCCGCTGGCGTCGTTGCCGTTAGCCAGTACGTCCTTGCCCGTCCCGCCGCCGGCGAGCTTGCTCGCGTAGGCCGCGGCGCCCGCGTACGTGAGATCGTTGAAGGCCGTCTGCGTGGCGGCGCTGCCGCTCGAGACCACGTACCAGCTCGTGTTGTTCGACGGCGCGACGCGCGCAGTCCAGGACGTCTGCCACTCGTTCCAGATGACGGTCATGAAGCCGCTGCCCAGGGTGAGGTTCGTCTGCGCGTTGCCGAACGGGTTGCTCGTGCCGGGGAAGTTGGGGATGGTGCCGCGGGCGGTCGTGGTGGTGGCGCCGGTGGTGACGGCGGGCAGCGCCAGGCTCGTGACCGTGCCGACGTCGTTCGTGATCTCGAGGACCTCGGTGCCGGTGGGCCGGATGTCGAGAGCGCTCGCGGCGGTCGATTTCCAGACCGAGCCCGCGGTGTTCGCGACCTCGCTCAGCGTCAGCAGCGTGGAGCCGCCCGAGGCGGACTTCACGGTCACGGTCTTCGGCGTGTAATAGTCGAAGACGTTGGCCTCGAAGGATTTGGCCGTGTGGTCGAAGTCCGTCTCGTTGAGTGCCGGCTGGTGATCCGTGTCGGGCTGGGCCTTGAGCGCCACGCGCGAACCGGCGTAGACCATCAGGTCGAGGACGTCCGTGCTGGACGTGATGCCGTCGGCGGTGTCCTCGTCGAAGAAGTACATCCAGTTCTTCGTGTTGGCCTTCGAATACTTGCCGGTGGTGGGGTCCCAGATCTTGAGGTCCAGCGTGCCGTCGGCGGCGTCCGTCGCCTGGTGGGCCCACGCGAGCGCGTCCACCACGGTCACGTCCGGCGGATCCGAAGCCGTGCCCGGGCTGTAGGCCGGCGGGGCGTAGACGCGGACCTTGGAGGCGTTGCCGTCGCCTGTGTCGTTGAAGAGCTCGAAGGATTTTTGCATCACGCCCTGCTTGTACGTCGACCAGTCGTTGCTGCCGAGGTACGCGGAGCGCATCGCGATCTGATCGGCGTCGGTGAGCGTGCCGCCGATCGAGGTGAACACCGACGCGGACATGTCCGAGACCTCGGTGACGAGGGGCGTGCCGCTCTGGATCCGCGCGAGCTCGTCGAGCGTGAGCGTCATCGTGGTCGTCGAGCCGGTCTGCGGGTAGCTGTAGGTCGTGCTCGACTGCGCGAGGCCGCTGCCGAGCGAGGAGACCTTGTCGGCGGTGAAGGTGAAGGTCTGGCCGCCGGTCGTGAGGTTGATCGTGGGCGTCACGCTGTAGGCCGGCGAGGTGCCGACGTTCTGGTACTTGAGCGTGACGGTGAGCTTGCCGGCCTTGGCCGTGTCCGTGGTGGTCGCGCTGGACCAGCCGCTCTCGTTGAGGGTCGAGGAGTCCGTCGTGACGCGGTTCGTGTGCACCGTGGTGTCGTCGGTCGAGACGTGGGCGTCCACCGAGGCGCTCACGGCGCCGGAGTCGTAAGAGGCCTTGGCGTTGACCGAGGTCTTCACGTTGCTGGTGGTGACGGTCTCGTCCACGACCTCCTGGCTCCAGGCGTTGGACTGCTTGGCGTTCGAGGAGTTGGAGATCGTGGCGTACGGCGAGACGACGTAGTTCGTGAGCTCGACCTGCACGTCAGGCAGCGCGGGGATCAGCGGGTGGTTGCCGGGGAAGGGCACGGCCGAGTCCATGTTGAGGCCGCTGGCCTCCATGCCGTCGCCGTAAGGGTCGGCGTCGGTCGACCACTGCATCGGGTCGGTCTTGTAATAGGTCTGCGTCTGATCGCCGCTCCAGGCCTTGAAGGCGCCGGAGCCGGTGACGGCGTAGTAGCCGGTGCGCTCGATGCCGTTGGCCACGCCGTCGAGGTCGGCGTCCTCGTCGGCGTCGGGGATGCCGTTGCCGTCGTCGTCCGCGTCCGTGGCGGCGGGGGTGCCGTCCTCGTCGTAATCCGTGGAGGTGGCAGTGGCGAGCACGCCGAACTGGCCCGCGAGCCGGCCCTTGATGCGGTCCTTGAGGCGCCCGAGCAGCCTGTCGGTGACGGCGTGCTGGCTCTCGAAGCGCTCGAAGAGGTCCGTGAAGCCGTCGCCGTCGGAGTCGGCCTTGTCGGCCTTCGTGCCGAGCAGGGCCTCGATGCGGTCGGGGATCCTGTCGTGGTCCGCGTCGGGCTCGGGCACGGCCGGGTCCGAGCCGAGCGCGCGCTCGATCAGGTCGGAGATGCCGTCGCCATCCGCGTCCGCGCCGCGCAGCTTGCCGCCCATTCGGCCGATCAGGCCGCCGGGGCCGGTAGCGCCGCCGGACGCCATGGCGCCGCCGGACGCGGGCGTCGCGCCCGCATCGGGCGGGCCGCCGGGCGGGGGGGCCGTGGCGGGCGCCTGGCAGGCGGCCACGAGAAGGCAGGCGCTGGCGAGCGCGAGGTGGGAGCGGGTACCGGCCACGGGGATCCTCCGTCATCGTATGCTTGTTTGGAACACTACGCGCATACGATACCGAAGCGACCCATCGGGTCCGCCCCAGGCAATTTAAGCTCTAGTTAACCGGCTGAAACCGCTGGGGGAGCGGGTTCTTCGCCCCTCGGGCCGATTGTATCGGAACGCCCCAACCGCCACAAGGCGGCCGCTTTAGCCGTCCGCCACCACCGCTGGGCTGCCCGGGCGCTGGAACACCACGAGCTGGATGGGTTTCCGCCGCGTGCGCTCCGAGAAGTAGCGCGAGAGCGACTCGATGATCCACTTCTCGATCTTCACGAGGTCCGTCACGCCCTTCTCGCGGGCCGAATCCAGCACCTCCACGACGCGGCGCTTGCCCTCGTCCATGATGATGTCGGCGCTCTGGCCGTCGTGCATATGCATGAAGCCGCGCGTCACCATGTCGGGCCCGGCCACGATCGTGCCGTCCGGCCCCAGCGAGACCACGGTCGTGACCATGCCGTCTTGCGCGAGGCGCTGACGCTCGCGCAGCAACGATTTCCCGACGTCCCAGAGCACCTCGCCGTCGACCAGCACGGGGCCGGCCGGCACCTTATCGACCACCGTGGCCGTCTCGGGCGTGATCTCGAGGACGTCGCCGTTGGCGAGCACGTTCACGCGCCCTGGATCGACGCCCATCTTCTTCGCGAGCTCGGCGTGGCGCACTAAATGGCGCATCTCGCCATGGATCGGCACGAAAAAGCGCGGCTTCGTGAAGGCCAGCATCAGCTTGATCTCTTCCTCGCTGGCGTGGCCCGACACGTGGGTGCCCTGGCGCGTGCTGTCGTAGACGACGTTCGCGCCCTTCTCGAAGAGCTGGTTGATGATGCGGCCGACGGCGCGCTCGTTGCCGGGGATCGGGATCGCCGAAAGCAAGAAGGTGTCGTCCTCCTGCACCCGCACGCCGCGGTGCTCCGAGCTCGCGATGCGCGCGAGCGCGGCCATCGGCTCGCCCTGGGAGCCCGTGGTGAGGATCGCGACCTCGTGGGGCTCGAGGTGGTTCACGTCCTCGATGTCGATCACCTGGCCGTCTTCCCAGCGCAGGTAATCGAGCGCGTGGGCCCGCTGCGACACGTTGAGCATCGAGCGGCCCGTGAAGGCCACCTTGCGCCCGTGGCGCGTCGCCGCGTCGATCACCTGCTGCACGCGGTGGATGTTGCTCGCGAAGGTCGCGACGATGATGCGGCCCTTCGCCTGCGCGAACTGGGCATCGAGCGCCGGGCCCACGGCCGCCTCGGAGGGCGTGAAGCCTGGCTTGGTCGCGTTGGTCGAGTCGCTCAGCAGGAGCAGCAGGCCCTCCTCGCCGAGCGCGGTCAGGCGCGCGTAGTCCGTGCGCTGGCCGTCGATCGGCGTGGGATCGAACTTGTAGTCGCCGCTGTAGAGCACGGCCCCGATCGGCGTGCGGACGACGATCGCCACCGAGTCCGGGATCGAGTGCGACACGCGCAGGAACTCGACCGTGAGCCCGCCCGCCGGGATCGGGTCACGCACGCCCAGCCGGAGCAGCGGCACCTTGCCGAGCAGGTTGTGCTCGGCCAGCTTGCCCTCGATCAGGCTCGCCGTCAGCGGCGTCGCGAAGACCGGCGCGGGCACGCGCTTGAGCAGGAACGGCAGGCCGCCGATGTGGTCCTCGTGGCCGTGGGTGACGAAGACCCCGCGCACCATCGGCGCATGGGCCTCGAGATACGCGTAATCCGGCAGGACGTAGTCGACCCCCGGCATGTCTTCCGTCGGGAACGCGAAGCCGCAATCGAGCACGACGATGTCGTCGCCCGAGCGCACGCACCACATGTTCTTGCCGATCTCGCCGACGCCGCCGAGCGGCACCACATGGATCGCGCCGGGCGGGGGGGCCGCCCACTGCCTGCCGTTGGGCTGCCCTTCGCGCCTGCTCACGCGCGCAACGCCGGCGCGGTGGCCCGTGCGTCGAGCACGCGATCGACCAGGCTACACGCCGCCTCGTCGCACGCGACCAGCGGCAACCTCACGCCGCCCACCGGGAAGCCGAGGCGCGCGAGCGCGTACTTGGTAGGCGATGGGCTCGGCGCGCAGAACAGCGCCTTGGAGAGCGCGTAGGTCGCCTCGTGCAGGCGCCGGGCCTCGGCCACGTCGCCGCGGTCCCAGGCGTCGAGCATCGCCTTGAGCTCACGCCCGGCGACGTGCGCGGTCACGCTGATCACGCCACGGCCGCCCACGGCCAGGTAGGGCAGCGTCAGCGGGTCGTCGCCGCTCCAGATCAAGAAATCCGGGGGCGTCGCGATCCGGTAGGCCGTCACGAGGTCCAACGAGCCCGACGAGTCCTTCACGCCGACGATGTTCGGCACCTCGGCGAGCCTGGCCATCGTGTCGGCTTCGATCGTCACGCCCGTGCGGCCTGGATGGTTGTAAAGGATCACCGGCAGCTCGGTGGCGCCGGCCACCGCCGTGAAGTGGGCGAGCAGGCCGGCCTGGTTCGGCTTGTTGTAATAGGGCGAGATGACCAGCAGGCCGTGGACGCCCGCCTCGGCGGCGCGGCGCGACAGCGCGACCGTGGCCGCCGTGTCGTAGCTGCCGGTGCCGGCGACCACGGTCGCGCGCTCACCCACCGCCGCCACGATCGTGCGGAACAGCGCGACTTTCTCGTCCTCCGAGAGGGTCGGGCTCTCGCCGGTGGTGCCGCTCACCACGAGGCCGTCCGAGCCCTCGGCCACGAGCTTGCGGGCGAGCTCCGCCGCGCGGGCGTGGTCGACGCGCAGCTCGGTGTCGAAGGGCGTGACCATCGCGGTCAACATGCGACCCAGGTCGCGGTATGGGGTCATCGGCGGTTCCTCCGAGTGGTGATCGGGTCCGAGCGGGTGCGGGGTGGGCGGGATCAGGCGGGGGCTGCGGTCTTCAGCAGCCCGCGGGCGACCAACGCCTCCGCGATCTGCACGGCGTTGAGCGCCGCGCCCTTGCGGAGGTTGTCGGAAACGAGCCAGAGGTTCAGGCCGTTCGGGTGCGAGACGTCGCAGCGGATGCGGCCGACGTAGGTGTCGTCGGTGCCGGCGAGTTCCCTGGGCCGCGGATAGACGTTCTGGGCCGGGTCGTCCATCACCGTGATGCCGTCCGAAGCCGCGAGCGCCGCGCGGGCCGCGGCGGGCGAGACGGGGCGCTGAAACTCGATGTTCACGGCCTCGCTGTGGCAGATGTAGACCGGCACCCGCACCGCGGTGGCCGTGACCGGCAGGCCGGGCTCGCCGAGGATCTTGCGGGTCTCGTTCGTCACCTTCATCTCCTCTTTGGTATAGCCGTTGTCGAGGAAGGAATCGATGGCCGGCACGAGATTGAAGGCGATCGGGTGCACGATGTGCTCGGGCTTCGCTTCTCGCCCTGCGAGCACGTCGGCCGTCTGGTCGCGCAGCTCGTCCATCGCCTCCTTGCCGGCGCCGGAGACGGACTGGTAGGTGGCGACGACCACCCGTTCGATCGGCGCGAGCTTGCGCAGGGCGTTCAGCACGACCACCAGCGGCGCGGTCGAGCAGTTCGGGTTCGCGATCACGCCCTTGTGCCAGTCGAGGTCGTGGGCGTTCACCTCGGGCACCACGAGCGGCACGTCGGCGTGCATGCGGAAGTGGCTGGTGTTGTCGATGACCACGGCGCCGGCGGCGACGGCCGCGGGCGCGAGCCGCTCGGAGATCGACGCGCCGGCCGAGGCGAGCACGATGTCGACGCCCTTGAAGGCTTCGGGCGTGGCCTCCTCGACGGTGTACGTCTTGCCCTCATGGGCGATGGTCTTGCCGGCCGAGCGGCCGGACGCCAACAGCCTCAGCTCGCTGACGGGGAACTTGCGGGCGCTCAGCGTCTTGAGCATCTCCTGTCCGACGGCGCCGGTGGCACCCAGGATCGCGACGACGAAACCAGACATGTTCATGACCTCACATCACGTTTTCCAGGCCGTAGACCAGCCCGGAGAGCGTCATCACCTGGCGGACGCCCAGCAGGACGCCAGGCATGTAGCATTCGCGCGAGAGCGCGTCGTGGCGGATCGTGAGCAGCTGCCCCAGCCCGCCGAAAAGGACTTCCTGGTGCGCGAGCAGGCCGGGCAGCCGCACGCTGTGCACGTGGACGCCGCCCTGCTCGCCGCCGCGCACGCCGGGGATCGTCTCCGAGCCCGGGATGGCCGGGGGCTCGAAGCGTGCGCGGGCCTCGTTCATGGCTTCGACGGTCTTGATCGCCGTGCCGCTCGGGGCGTCGTGCTTGCGGTCATGGTGGAGCTCGATGAGCTCCGCATGATCGAAGTACTTCGCCGCCTCGGCCGCGAAGCGGATCATGAGCAGCGCGCCGATCGCGAAGTTGGGCGCCACGAGCACGCCCAGGCCGCCGGCCTTCGCCAGCCGGTCGAGCTCGGCGAGATCGGCGGGCGTCAGGCCGGTCGAGCCGATGACGGGGCGCACCCCGGCCGCGAGCGCGGCGCGCGCCACGTCCATCACGGCTTCGGGGCGGGTGAAATCGACCAGCACGTCGGGCTGCGTGGTCGCGAGCGCCTCGGTGAGGGCCGCCTCGACGGCCAGGCCGATCGCCCCGAGCCCTGCCAGCTCGCCGGCGTCGGCGCCCGCGTGGCGTGGCGAGATCGCGGCCACGAGCGCGAGGTCCGGCGCGCCCTGCAAGGCCTTCACGACCTCGCGGCCCATCTTGCCGGCCACGCCCGTCAGGGCGACCCGGATGGTGCGGCTTGCGGCGACGGGCTCGGTCATGGCGTCTGCACCCCCGACGAGCCCCAGCCGGTGCCGCGCTCGTTCGCCTCGACGGCGTCCACGGCCACGAACTCGGGATGGGTGTAGCGCTCGATGCAGAGCTGGGCGATGCGATCGCCAGGCAGCACCTGAAAGTCGACGTCCGAGTGGTTGTAGAGCAGCACGCCGACCGGGTGGCGGAAGCCCTGGTCGATCAGGCCCGCGCCCACCTCGATGCCGTGCCGGAGGCTCAGCCCCGAGCGCGAATGCAGGCGCGCGCGGAAGCCGTCCGGCAGCTCGAGCACGAGGCCGGTCGCGACGAGCCTGCGTCCGCGGGCCGGGATCACGGTGGCCTCGGCGGCGGCCACGTCGGCGGCGACATCGCCGGCCTGCATCACGCGAGGCAGGGTGGCGGCTTCGGAGACAAGCTGGACGGGGATTCGGGCGGTTTCCATGGCTCAGGCTTCAGAGTGTAACATAACGGTCAGGCCGCGAGGCGCATGCCCTTGGGGAGCTTGCGCATGGGACCGACCACCGTGGTGAGCGGCTCGGACGTGCCGAAGAGGCGGGCCGAGAGCGCCGTCAGGTGCTGCGGCGTGACCGCGTCGATCGCCGCCAGCACCTCTTCGGGGGTGACGTCGCGGCCGAAGTAGAGCTCGTTCTGGGCCACGCGGTTCATGCGGTGGCGCGGCACCTCGAGCGAGAGCATCAGGCTGCCCACCAGCTGGCGCTTCGCGAGCCCGAGCTCGGCTTCGCCGATGTCGCCCGCGGCGGCCTTGGCGAGCTCCTCATGGACGAGCGCCGCGACCGTGGGCAGGTGCTTGGGGCTCATGCCGGCGGAGATGGCGAACATGCCGCCCTCGCGGTAGAGCGCCTCGTAGCTCTGGATCGAGTACACCAGGCCGCGTTTCTCGCGCACCTCCTGGAAGAGGCGGCTGCTCATACCGCCGCCGAGGATGGCGTTGAGCAGCGCGACGGCGAAGCGGTCCTCGTCGATGGCGCGCACGCAGGGCGTGGCGATCACGAGGTGGGCCTGTTCGACGTCGCGGTACCGCACGACGGCGCCGCCGTGGGGCTTCGCGGGTGCGTCCGGCCGGGTCGGGCCCGGCCGCTCGAAGCCCCTGAGGGAGGCCGCGAGCTGGGCGAGCACGGCGTCCGCGTCGAACTTGCCGGCGATCGCCACCACCAGGCGATCCGGCGTGTAGTAGGTCGTCAGGAAGTCGCGCAGCGCCTCGCGGTGGAGCCCGCGCACGCTCTGCTTCGTGCCGGTGATCGGCTGGCCGAGCGGGTGGTCGGACCAGAAGCGCTCGTTGGCGATCTCATGCACGAGGTCGTCCGGCGTGTCCTCGTACATCTTGATCTCTTCGATCACGACGGCCTTCTCCCGCCGCAGCTCCTTGGGATCGAGCAGGGAGTTCAGCAGCATGTCCGCGAGCACGTCGAGCGCCTCGGGCACCTCGGAGGCCAGCACCTTCGCGTGGAAGCAGGTGTGCTCCTTGTCGGTGAAGGCGTTCAGCGATCCGCCCGCCACCTCTAGCGACTGGGCGATCTCGAGCGCGGTGCGGCGCGCCGTGCCCTTGAAGAGCAGGTGCTCGAGGAAGTGGCAGGCACCTTCCAGCGCCGCGGGCTCCTCGCGGCTGCCGGTGTCGACCCAGAAGCCGATCGCCGCCGAGTGGGCGTGCGGCATCGGGTCGAGCAGCACGCGCACGCCGTTCGGCAGCGTGTGCTTGAAGGTGGCCGCGAGCGGTGCGGGCATGATCAATTCGGTCATATGGAATAGCCTCCCCAAACCCACCCGGGGCCCCGGAAGCATGCTTCCGGGGCCCCGAGGCGATCAGGTGTCCTAGGCTTCGAGCTGGACGCCGACCGTTGCCGCTTCCTCGGGCGTGACGCCCTTGCGGGTCAGGTTGACGCGGCCCTGGGGGTCCACCTCGACGACCTTCACGACGACTTCGTCGCCGACGTTGACCACGTCCTCCACGCGCGCGACCCGCTCGTTGGCGAGCTGCGAGATGTGGACCAGGCCATCCTTGCCGGGGAAGAGCTCGACGAAGGCGCCGAAGTTCAGGATCCGGACGACCTTGCCGAGGTAGATGCCGCCGGGCTCGACCTCGCGGGTGTGCTTCTCGACCCACTGGCGGGCCTTGAGCATCATCGCGCCGTCGCTCGACATGATCGTCACCAGGCCGGTGTCGTCGATGTCGATCTTGGCCTGGGTCTCCTCGGTGATCTTGCGGATGTTCTTGCCGCCCGGGCCGATCAGCGTGCCGATGAACTCGGGGTTGATCTTGAGCGTGATCATCCGCGGCGCGTAAGGGCTCATCTCGACGTTGGGCTTCGAGATGACCTTGTTCATCGCGTCGAGGATCTCGAGGCGGCCGCGGCGGGCCTGCTCGAGCGCGACCTGCATGACTTCGATCTCGATGCCCGTGATCTTGATGTCCATCTGGAGCGCGGTGATGCCGACGCTCGTGCCGGTCACCTTGAAGTCCATGTCGCCGAGGTGGTCCTCGATGCCCTGGATGTCGGTGAGGATCGCGAAGCGGTCCTCGTCCTTGATCAGGCCCATCGCGACGCCGGCCACCGGACGCTTGAGCGGCACGCCGCCGTCGAGCATCGCGAGGGTCGAGCCACAGGTGGACGCCATCGAGGACGAGCCGTTCGACTCGAGCACTTCCGAGACGAGGCGGATGGTGTAAGGCCAGTCTTCCTTCGACGGCAGCACGGGCTTGAGCGCGCGCTCCGCCAGCATGCCGTGGCCGATTTCGCGGCGGCCGGCGCCACGGTTCGGACGCACCTCGCCGACCGAGTAGCCGGGGAAGTTGTAGTGGTGCATGTAGGTGCGGCTGGTCTCGGGGTCGATGGTGTCGACCTTCTGCGCGTCGCCGGGGCTACCCAGCGTCAGCACGGTGCAGACCTGGGTCTGACCACGCTGGAACAGGCCTGAGCCGTGGGCGCGGGGGATGAGGCCCGTCTCGACGTACATCGGGCGGATCTCGTCGAGCTTGCGGCCGTCCACGCGGACGCCCTTCTCGGTGACCAGGCGGCGGAAGACTTCCTCCTCCAGGTGCTCGACGGCGGTCTTGGCGGCCTTGGGGTTGGCGGCCAGGTAAACGGCGATCGGGTTGGAGGCTGGCAGCGCGAGCAGTTCCTCGACCAGCGCCTTCTTGGTGGCGGCCGTGATGTCCTGGCGGGCGAGCTTGTCCGGGTTGCTCATCGCGTCGGTGAGCTTCTTGGAGCCGGACTTGTTGACGTGCTTCACGAGGGCGGCGTCGAGCGGCGCGATGTTGACCGCGAGCTTCTCCTTGCCGACCTTCTTGTGCATCTGCATCGTCCAGTCGCAAAGCTTCCGGACGGCGTTGTGGGCCAGCTCGAGCGCTTCGAGGACTTCCTCCTCGGGCACTTCGTTCATGCCGGCTTCGACCATCATGACGGCGTCGGCCGTGCCGGCCACCACCAGGTCGATGTCGGAATCGTTGGCCTGGGCCCAGGTGGGGTTGAGCACCCACTTGCCCTTCACGCGACCGACGCGCACGCCGCCGAAGGGGCCGGCGAACGGGATGTCGGAAAGCGTCAGCGCGATGCCGGCGCCGAGGATGCCCAGCACGTCGGGCTGGTTTTCCTTGTCGCTCGAGAGAATCGTGACCGTCACCTGCACGTCGTTGCGGTAGCCGTCCGGGAACAGGGGACGGATGCCGCGGTCGATCAGGCGGGCGTTGAGGATCGCGCTATCCGAAGCGCGGCCCTCGCGGCGCATGAAGCTGCCGGGAATCTTGCCGATCGCGTACATCTTCTGTTCGACGTCGACGAGCAGGGGGAAGAAATCGATGCCTTCGCGCTGCGACTTCGAGGCGGTCGCGGCCACGAGGACCATCGTCCCGCCGCACGACACGGTCACGGCGCAGTTGGCCTGCTTGGCCAGCTTGCCAATTTCGACCACGATTTCCTTGTCGCCAAGGTTGGTCTTGAACGTATTCACGTTCGGCAACGCGGTAGCGGTCGCAGGGGCGCCTTTTTCCTTCTTCTGAGCGGTCATGTGTTTTTACTACTGCCTTCCTTCACGCGGTGGACGCACCAATCGGCGCCCCTCCCGCTGGCCGCTGTCGGCGGCCGCCTACACAAACGATGGGAGGCGAGGGGCTTTTCCCCCCGCCTCCCACCAAAGCTACTTGCGGAGCCCGAGCTTCTCGACGATCCCGCGGTAGCGCGCGACGTCGTTCTTCATCAAGTAGTTGAGAAGACGACGGCGGCGACCCACCATCTTGAGGAGGCCGCGACGGGTCGCAAAGTCCTTCTTGTTGGCGTTGAGGTGACCCGTCAGGTTCAGGATCCGCTCGGTCAGCAGCGCGATCTGGACTTCGGGCGAGCCGGTGTCCTTGTCGTTCGCGCGGTGCTTCGCGATCAGCTCGTTCTTCTTTTCCGTGGTGATCATTGGATACTCCTCGTCACGTGACGCCTAGCCGGTTTTGGTACCACCGACCTGGTCATCCGTCATGGGGGTGAGGCCGTCCGTTCGACGGGCGCTCTGGGAACACGCCAGTGTACCATCCCCGCCTCGGCGCCACAACCAATCCTTAACCTCAGCCCCGTCCGTGTCGACGAGCCGCTTTGGCCGATCCGGCTCAAGGCAGGGAGGCGGCTTCGGTTGAAGATCGAGATGTAAAGAATCGTGAAGCGGAGGGGCGCCATGAACTGGGTCGACTGGCTGGCGTTGTCGATGGGGCTCGTGTCCTTGCTGGGCGGCACGCTCGAGGGGCACGACTTCGAACAGGAGATGAACCGCCCGACCGCGGCCCAGGTCGCGGCGCCGCAAAAGCCCACCGCCGGCGTCACGGTGGGCGGCGACGTGCTGATGCGCTTCACCGACTCCGGCGTGGTCGCCGCCGAGGATCGGGCGCGCGAGGCGCGCCTCAACATCCGCCGTGCGGTGGAGCACTTCGGCCTGCCGAACGGCTACTTCGGCCCCGGCCTGCGCGTCAGCGGCGGCGGCGACCTGGCCGAGCTTCATTACCTCGACGTGCGGCTCGCGATCGCGACCACGACGGACGCGAAGGCCAACGGCTTCACCTCGGCCCGCGCGCTGGCGGACCGCTGGCGCCACGACCTGGATCGGGCGATCACCAAGCTGCCCCTGCCGCTCCCCGATGGCTGGATCGCCACGGCGGGGCGCATCTCAGGCGCGGTGCTCGTGTCGGACCAGACCCTCGCCCGCGCCGCCGCGGCCTGTCTCGATACGCGGCCGGGCCAGCGGGTGAAGGTGTCAGCCGCAGGCGGCGTGATCGTGCTGGAAGGCGAGGTGGCCACGGCCCGGGACAAGGCGCGGCTGGCACGGTTGATGCGGGATCTGCCGGGCTGCCGCGGGGTGGACGACCGGGTGGGCATCACCCAATAGCCCAGTCGGGTATCATGGAAGGGAGCCCAAGGAGGCGTCACCCATGATCCGCATCATCATCGCTCTATCTCTGCTCGTTGGCCTCGCAGGCCCCGCCCACGCCCAGGAGTGGATGTCGCCGCCGCCCACCTCGCAGATGGATCGGGCGGCCGCGCGGGTGCGCACGTACCTGGCGACGGTGCCGAACATGCCGAAGGACATCCTCGTGATCCCCGCCGCCGGCGACGTGCTCTGGCCGGGGACTTCGCCGGGAGAGAACGTCAAGGCGGAGATCTGGGTGGTGGTGCCGAGGAACGATCCCGAGGCGAAGCCGCTGATGATGTTCGCGGTGCGGCCTAGCACGGGCGAGGCGTACGCGATGTTCCTGCACAACATGCAGAAGAATCCGAAGTACAAGTAGAGGTGCGGGTTCGCTGAGTCAGTTCAGCGACAGGCGGTTGCCGCGGTAGAAGAAGTCGCCGCGGGTGCGGCCCTTCGCGAGGAACGCGTCGATGCGCTCGTTCTCGTGTTGCATCATCGCCAGCACCTTGCGCAGGCGCTCCTCGACCGTCAGCGTCTCGAGCAGGTCCTGCTTGCGCTCGTTGTCCACCTGCACCGTCGCCGACATCAGGTACGAGAGGTCGATCGGCGAGAGCGGATCCTCGGGCAGCGCGATGGTGAGGTTGGTGACGGCCGAGAGCTGGCGAAGGTAGGTCTCGAGCATCGTGGTCGCGCTGTCGATCAGGCCGTCGTCGACGAAGTCTTCGGGCTCGCCCTCCTCGAGAACCGTCACCTCGGCCTGCTGGTACGGCTCGCCCTCGATCTTTTTATCGATGCGGAACCGGCGCATGCCGACGCACACGATCATGATCTGACCATCCGGCATGATTTCGTGGCCATTGATCTCGGCGATCGTCCCCACGTCGTAGGGCATGGCCGGCGTGCCGACCTCCAGCCCCTCCTGGATCAGCGCGACGCCGAATTGGCGATCGGCTTCCATGCAGCGGCGTATCATCAGGCGGTACCGCGGCTCGAAGATGCGCAGCGGCAATACCATCCCGGGGAAGAGCACCGTGTTCAGAGGGAACACGGGGATGACACGCGTGGTCAAATCGGGCCTCCAGGTCGGTGGAGGCATGTTAGCGGATAAGCGGGCGAAGCGTCCAACCAGAGCCTGGGCTAACCGCGCGGTTCGAGCGCCATGTCGGGCTTGCGCGCCTCGACGAGCACCCACTCGCCCTGGTACTCGACCCGCATCACCACGAGGCCTGCGGCCTCGAAGGCCTCTTCGACGAGCGCCTGGCGGGCGCGGATGATCCCGGACGCCAACACCGTGCCGCCGGGTTTCGTGCGGGCCGCGATGTCCGGGGCGATCGGCGCGATCACCTCGGCGAGGATGTTCGCGACCACGATGTCCGCCTCGCCCTCGAGGGTCTCGATGCCGCCCTCGAAGACCACGATGCGCTGATCGACAGCGTTGCGCTCGGCGTTCTCCCGCGTGGCGTCAACCGACACGGGGTCGATGTCGCAGGCATTGACCAGCTCGGCGCCCAACAGCACGGCGGCGATCGCCAGGATGCCGCTGCCGGTGCCCACGTCGAACACCAGCGGCGTGTCGTAGTTGGGCACCGCCGCCTCGAGCGCGCGCAGGCATAGCTGCGTGGTCGGGTGCGTGCCGGTGCCGAAGGCCTGGGCAGGATCGAGCGCGATCACGAGCTTGTCCGGGTCGCCGGTCCAGGCTTCCCAGGAGGGCTTGATCACGAGCCGCTCCCCCACCTCGAGCGCGTGCCAGAACTTCTTCCAGCTGTGCGCCCAGTCCTCGGAAGGGACGAGCTTCGTCTCGACGCGCAGCGACGCGTCCGGAAAGTGGACGCCGATCGCCGCGAGCCGACCCTCGAGGGTGGCCCGGAACTCCGCCAGCGCCTCCGGCGTGCCGGGGCGATACAGCTTCACGGCGACTTCCGTGGGCGCCGGGCCCTCGGCCGGAAGCTCGGAGATCACGACGCCCTGCCCGCCCAGGTCCTGAAGGTGCCAGGCGAGGGTTTCGGCGAGCGCGGGCGGCGACCACACAGCGAATTCCGTGTAATCCAAGGGCTCAGGCCTCCAGGACCTTGACGATCGTCACGGTCGGGTAGTTTTGGAGTTCGAGCTCCTCGCCGACCGGGTAGGGCGTGCCTTCGGCGTTCCGCATCATGCGGAGCAGCGGCCGGGCGGACACCTGCATGTCGACCTTCATGACCACCGCGACGTCGCCGGTGGACAGCTGGATGATCGTGCCGGGCGGATAGGGCGCGACCATGGTGGTGAAGTTCTTCACGAGCTCGAAGGAGAAGTGCGTGTCGCCCGAGGCCATCAGGTATTCGATCGCTTCGTGGGGCAGGTACCGCTTGCGGTAATTGCGGTCCGAGGTGAGCGCATCGTACGAATCGACGATCGCGCCGATCTGGCTGTTCAGGTGGATGTCGGGGCCCTTGAGGCCCTTCGGGTAGCCCGTGCCGTTCAGGCGCTCGTGGTGCTGCAGCGCCACGATCTTCGAGGTCGCGCTGATGCCGTCGCAGTGACGGAGCAGTTCGAAGCCGCTGCGCGGGTGCTCGTAGACGTACTTGAACTCTTCGTCCGTCAGCTTGGTGGGCTTCTTGAGGATGTTCTCGGGAATCGTCACGTTGCCGAGGTCATGGAGCAGCAGGCCGATGGCCAGGTCCTTGAGCTCGCTGAAGTTCAGCCGGAGGCTCTTGCCCAGCACGACGCCGAGCACCGCCACGTTGACGGAGTGCTGAAAGGTGTACTGGTCGTAGCTCTTGAGGTCGACAATCTGGATGCTGAGGTCCGGATTGGCGAGAATTTGCTCGACGAGATTGCCGGCGACGTCCGAGATGGCCTTGAAGTTGATGCCCGTCCGGGAGAACTTGTCGGTGCCGCTGTTCACGACGGACTCGAACGCCTCGCGCACGCTTTGCGTGGCGACGTTGCGGAACTCCTCGTCCAGCAGGTCGGGCGCCTCGATGTCGGCCGTCAGCTCGTCCTGGACGTAGATGTACTGGTAGCCCAGGCGGGCCAGGGTCGCGATCGTCTTGGCGGTGAGCTCGGAGCCTTTGCGCAGCAAAACGCGACCATCATGGGAATAGATGGTCTTCGCGAGCAGGATGCCAGATTCCAGGTTTTCGATGCTGACGGCTCGCAAAAGAGCCTCCATGGGGCCGGGTGACGCGGGTC
Organism: Candidatus Sericytochromatia bacterium; assembly: GCA_036675505.1. Lineage (GTDB taxonomy): Bacteria > Cyanobacteriota > Sericytochromatia > S15B-MN24 > JAQBPE01 > JAKFEW01. The sequence goes on along the minus strand of JAKFEW010000139.1, from coordinate 71,416 downwards.
ACCCCTCGTTGTACCCCTTTTTCCGGATTATTTCCACCAGCTGGGTCGCTGCACGCCGCGCGGCGATTCGCCCGAAACGATGGCGTGACGCCCGCTTGATTGTCAAGGTACGGGGCCTGGGCTACAATAGTTGGGACGCCGGGCTCGCGCCCGGCCCGGTATACGAGAACGGGACGTACACGGGCCATGGATCTCCTCATCGCAGCGTTATTGGGTGCGGGCGGTCTGGTCGTCGCGGGAGCCCTCGCTTTCGAGGCGGTCTACCAGGGGCGCGACAAGCGCACCATCGCCTTGCGCACGCGTGGCCGCGGCCCCTGGCAGGAAGTGCCGGCGGGGCCCGGCAGCCGGCTCTTCGTCCTGACCTTGCCCTTCGAGAATCGCAGCGCCGCTTACGAGCAGACGCTCGTCGACGTGAAGCCCGCCGTCCGCATCCTCACCAAAGACGGCATCACCGATCGCGACGTCGCGGCCACCGTTTCGGTGCGCTCGCTGACTGCCGACGGGCGGACCGACGGCTACTGGGCCGCGAACTTGCTCGGGCCCGGCGAGACGTCCGACATGGAAGTTCGCGTCGAGGTCCAGGGCGCGCCCGAGGCGCTCGGCCAGCTTCATGCGGCCGTCGTGTCGCTCGCATATGCCACCTATGGCCGGGTCGAGCTGCAGCACTTCCAGGACGAAATCGTCCTGCCCCTGTCGGCGGTCAAGGCAATGCCCGAGCCCATCCGCGGCGAAACCACGCTGATCCAGTGCGTGCCCACGCCGATCCTCACGGACGCGGACGACATCGTCGCCGTGATCGACACGTACACGGCACCGTTCCGCCAGCCCGGCGACGTCGTGGCCGTCGCCGAGAGCGTGGTCGCGATCACCCAGCGCCGGTACTGGCGCCCCACCGAGGTCAGGCCCGGCTTCTGGGCCAAGCGCCTGTGCTTCTTCGTCCCGTCGAAAGGCAGCCTCAGCTCGCAGCACGGCTTCCAGCTCGCGATGGACGAGGTGGGCACGTTCCGGATGGTGAGCGCGTTCTTCCTCGGCGCCGCCGGCAAGCTGGTCGGCCGCAAGGGGATCATGTACGAAATCGCGGGCAAGCCGGCCGAATTGATCGATGACATCACCGGCACCATGCCGCCCTTCGACAAGTACATCGTGGCGGGGCCCGCGGAGCCCGAGCGCGTGGTGGCCCGCATCAAGGAACGGACGGGGATGGAGGCGGCGATCGTGGACGCCAACGACCTCAAGCGCGCGATGGTCCTGGCCGTGACGCCGGGCATCGCGGCCAGCGAGGTGTCGCGGCTGCTGCTCGACAACCCCTTCGGCAACGCCGCCGAACAGACGCCCATCGTCGTGCTGCGGCCGATCAAGGCCGGTGAGCCGGGGAGCGCCCAGCGTGATACGAGCTGTTCGGTATAGCGACCTCGACGAGGTCCGCCGGATCTTCATCGCGGCGTTCAACGAGGAGTATGGCCGCCGCGGCGTCGACATCGCCGCGCAGGTCTCGCGCTGGAAGCGCATGTATCCGCTGATCCGCACGCTCGCCTGCTTCCCGAATCCCTACCGTTACATGTTGAACGTGCACGTCCTCGAGGAGGACGGGCGCATCCAGGGCTTCATCCAGACCTCGCCCGGCAACCAGGGGCGCACGCGCTGGCACATCGACTTCGTCGCCGTCGCGCCCGAATGCCAGGGCAAGGGCCTCGGCGTGCGGCTCGTCGAGCACGTCTTCGAGCGCTACGGGGCGCTCGGCGTGAAGTGCTTCACGCTGGAGGTCGATCACGCCAACGTGCCGGCCTTGCGGCTCTACGAGAAGCTGGGCTTCCGCCAGTACGCCGCGGTCACGTATTACCAGATGGAAAAGCCGCCGGCCCCGCGCGGTGCGGCGCCGGCCGGGCTGCGGCCATTCCGTGGCCGCGACGCCCAGGCCCTCTACGAGCTCTACCTGGCCACGACGCCCGCCCCCGTGCGCCTGGTCGACACCCGCCAGGCCTCGGATTTCGCGCTCGGCCTCGTCGAGCGGGCGATGGCGGGCATGCGCCGTCAGATGAAGCACGTGGCCGACGAGCGGTTCGTGGTCGAGGTCGAAGGCAAAGTCGTCGCTTACCTGCGCGTGATGGCGCAGATGCGCGCGCTGCCGCACACCGTGCAGCTGATCGTGCACCCCGGCTACGAGCACCTCTACGGGCCGCTGCTCGACCAGGCCGCCATCGTCCTCACGGCCTTCGAACCGCAGATGGTGCTGGCCTGGGCGCCGGACTACCAGCCGGCCAAGCAGCAAGCGTTCACGGACTGGGGCATGACCGCGCTGACGGTCGATCGCTGCCTCGTGCGCGACAGCCTCATCATGCTGAAGCTGCCGGTGCACAACAAGGAAGTCGGTCTCGCCGACGACAAGGCCTTCAAGCCGGCCTTCACCCACCGCGGCCGTTAACCCTCACCGGGTTGGTATGGTAACATCGCAACGACCTGACCACGGTGGCCGGGGCGATCGACATGAGGAGAAGCACCGATGGGCTTGTGGGACCGCATCAGCCGGCTTGTGAAGAGCAACATCAACGACGCCATCGACAAGTCGGAAGACCCCGAGAAGATGGTTCAACAGATCGTCGTCGAGCTGAACGAGGATCTGATGCAGGTGCGCTCTCAGGTGGCGTCGTCGATCGCCGTCGAGAAGCAGCTCTACCAGAAGCACACCCAGGCCCAGACCGAAGCCGACAAATGGCAGGCGAAGGCCGAGCTCGCCGTCGACAAGGGCGAGGATGAGCTGGCGCGCGAGGCGCTCAAGCGGAAGAACACCTTCCAGCAGACCTCCGACGGCTTCAAGGAGCAATGGGATCAGCAGAAGCGGGCGGTCTCCCAGCTCAAGGACAACCTCATGAAGCTGGAGTCCAAGATCTCCGAGGCCCAGACCAAGAAGGACCTCCTGATCGCCCGCCATCGCCGCGCCGAAGCCGAGAAGCGCATCCAGACGTCGCTCTCGAAGAACGCCGGCTCGACGTCGCTCGCCGCTTTCGAGCGGATGGAGCAAAAGGTGCTGGAGGGTGAAACCAAGGCGCAGGCCCTGGCCGAGCTGAACACCGACACGCTCGACTCGAAGTTCGACGCGTTGGGCGAAGGTGGTGCCGTCGACGACGCGCTCGCCGCGCTCAAGGCCAAGAAGCAGAGCAAGCTGCTCGGCGAAGGCTCGCCGATGGCCCCGTCCGGCGACGCGCACGAACACGCCTAGTGCCATGGCACGCCCGCTCGACGACATCAAGTGGGCCTACACCCTGCGCAGCATCGCGCCGGTCGACATGCTGGGCGGCTGGGCCGTCCGCGGTTGGCGGCACGCGGCGCTGCACAGGCTCGGCGTGGAGCCGGGCATGCGCGTGCTCGACCTCGCCTGCGGCAGCGGTCGCACGCTGCCGTGGCTGGCGAAAGCCGTCGGCCCGTCCGGCGAGGTGGTGGGCGTCGACTACACCCGCGCCATGCTCGAGCGCGCCCGCTTGCGCGTCGAGCGCGGCGGCTTCGGCAACGTTCGGCTGATCGAGGCCGACGCGGCGGACCTCGTGCTGGCGCCCGCTTCCTTCGACCGCGTGCTGTGTGCCTACGCCCTCTCGGTGATCCCGCGCTCGCGCCAGGCGCTGCACGGCGCGGTGGCGGCGCTCAAGCCGGGCGGCCGGATCGTGGTGGTGGACATGAAACGGCTGGCGGCGCCCTTGGCGTCGCTGCAGCCGATTTACGACCAGCTGCTCAACCCGCTCTACGAGCAGCTGGCCTACCAGCTGGCCTGCGCGCAGCCTAGCCGCGAAATCGTGACGGAGATGCGCCGGGTGCTCAGCGACGTGAAGCTCGAGGAGCAGCTGGGAGGTGCCGTGTACCTGGCCTGGGGCGAACGCCCCCGGGAAGTCTCAGACAAGAGCGCCTGAGCCTATCGCGTGGCGAGGCCCAGCTCTTCGGCGTAATCTTCGCCCACCACCACGGTGAAGTCCGTCGTGATGTCGCCCACGCTCGCGTCGATCCGCTCCGGCGCGACGCCCAGATCCTTGCCCATCGCCCCGGTCCACTCGCCATGGCCCGTCTGCGCGATGACCTTGGTCGTCTTCGCCTGGCGGAAGGGCGCGTCGCCCACGGCCCGCACCGACCAGCCGGCCTCCCGCAGTTCGCGCGCGGCCGAGGCCGCCAGGCCGGATCGGGCCGTGCCGTTCAACACGGTCACGGACACCCGTCCCCGGTTGGGCACGCCGGCGGCGGGCGCAGCCTCGCGGCCGACCAGCCGGCGGCCGAGCTGGCGCGCCTTCGCGGGGTCGGTGAGCCAGTAGCTCGCCTGGTACTGGTTGCCGGAGAACTCGCCCGGCAACATGACCAGCCGCACGTCGTCGCGATCGAGGCGCGCCGCCCAGGTGGCGAGCTGCACCAGCTCGGGGCCCGACAGGTTCGTGCGCACGTTTTCCTTGATGGTCGAAAGCATCCGCGGCACCTTGAGCAGCGTATCGGGCGCCAGCAGGCGCTCGAGCGCGGCGCGCATGAACTGCTGCTGCCGTTGCACGCGGCCGATGTCGCCCAGCTCGTCGTGGCGGAAGCGCACGAAGCGGTGCGCCTGCGCGCCGTCGAGCGTGTTCCAGCCCTTGGGGATGTTGATCACCAGCCCGGCCGTGCGATCGACGTAGCGCATGTCCTTTTCCACGAACATACGCACGCCGCCCACTGTGTCGATCAGCTTCTCGAGCCCCGAGGTGTTCACCTGGGCCCAGCTCTTGACCGGCACGCCCAGGAGGTCCGAGACCACTTCGGCGGCAAGCTTCGGTCCGCCCTGGTAGAAGGCCGCGTTGATCTTCTCGTAGCGGCCGCGCACGATCACGCGGGTGTCCCGCGGGATCGACACCACCTCGAGGCGATCGCCCGACGGATCGACGCCCAGCACGAGCATGGTGTCCGAGCGAACCGCACCGGCGTCGAGCTTGCGGCCCTCCGCGTAGGCGATGTCAGTGCCCATCACCAGCACGGCCTGCCGCTGCGAAAGCGGCACCAGGCCCTGCGCCAGCTCGCGGGCGGAGAGCTCACGCTTGCGATCGGGGTTGAAGGAATCGAGGAAGGCCGAGGCGCCCATCAGCGCCAGCGCACCCACCAGGCCACCCGTGAAGGCCACGGCGCCGAGGGCCAGCACGATGCGGCGCAGGCGCGCGGACTTGCGCCGCCGGGAGGGCGGCAGCCGCAACTGGCCGGTGGAATAGCCGGAGGCCGACAGGCGGCCTGAGCCGGCCTTGAGCTTGCCGGTCGTGCCTTTCAGCGGGGCGGTCTTGGCCGCCCGTTCGTCAGGGCGGCGCTTGAGCTTGTTCGTGCCCATCTATCCCCGCTCAGGCCTTCACGACGTTGCCAGACAACACGGCGTCCAGGCGCCTGAGCGAGAGATCCGGCCCGAGCAACGCGAGCACCTCGTACATGCCGGGGCTGTTGGTCCTGCCGGTCATCGCGACGCGCATCGGCTGGATCACCTGGCCGAGCTTCGCGCCCTTTTCTTCGGCATAGGCCTTGAAGAGCGCCTCGAGCGAGGTCTCATCCCAGGTGCCGAGCGCCGCGAGGCGGCCACGCAGGGCGCCGAGGTGGGCGAGGCCGTCGTTCGTGAGCTGCTTCTCGACGGCCGCGGGATCGTACGCGAGCGGCACGTCGAAGTAGAAAAGCGCGCCTTCCGCGAGCTGGACCAGCGTGCGGCTGCGCTCGACCAGCGTGTCGACCACCTTGTGGAGCCAGGCGCGGTCGCGGCCCTCGATCGAGAGCCCCAGGGTCGCCCAGCGCGGCGCGAGCAGCTCGACGAGGCGATCGCGATCGGCCTCCTTGAGGTACTGCATGTTCATCGCCTCGAGCTTCGCGAAGTCGAAGACCGCGGCGCTCTTGTTGAGGGCCTCCAGGCTGAAATTCTCGATCATCTCCGCGCGCGTGAAATACTCCTGGTCCCCGTGGGACCAGCCCAGGCGCACCAGGTAGTTGATCAACGCTTCGGGCAAGAAGCCGTCGTCGCGGAACTTCTGCACCGACGTCGTGCCGTGCCGCTTCGACAGCTTGGACTTGTCGGCGCCGAGGATCATCGGCAGGTGGCAGAAAATCGGCACGGGCAGCCCGAGCGCCTCGTAGACGGCGATTTGCTTCGGCGTGTTGCTCAGGTGGTCGTCGCCGCGGATGACGTGGGTGACGTCCATCGTGGCGTCGTCGATGACGACGGCGTAGTTGTAGGTGGGCACGCCGTCGCCCTTGATGAGCACATAGTCTTCCACCATGGTGGCCGAATCGAAGCTGACGTCGCCGCGCAGCACGTCTTTCACCACGATCGTGCCGCCGGCAGGCGCCCGGAAGCGGATGACGTGGCGCATGCTCGCCTTCTCGGCGTCGGTCAGCGTCGCGGTCTTCGCCTCGGACCAGCTGCGGTCGTAGTGCGGCTGCTCGCCGCGCGCGGACTGCTCCTCGCGTTTCGCCGCGAGCTCCTCGGCCGTCAGGTAGCACCGGTAGGCGCGGTCCGCGGCGAGCAGCTGCTCGGCGTAGGTGTTGTAGATCGGCAGGCGCTCGGTCTGGAAGTAGGGCGCATGCGGCTCCGCGGCGCCGGGACCTTCGTCCCAGCTCAGGTCGAGCCAGCGCATGCCCTCGAAGATGGCGTCGACGGACGCCTCCGTCGAACGGGCCTGATCCGTGTCTTCGATGCGGAGGATGAAGACGCCGCCGTGCTTCCGGGCGAACAGCCAGTTGAATAGCGCGGTTCGAGCGCCGCCCACATGGAGGTAACCCGTGGGGCTGGGCGCGAAGCGGACACGGACGCGATCGGCCACCTGTGATCTCCTTCTCCGGTACGTCGTTCGACCATCTTAACAGATCGAAATCAGCGTGACTGTGACCGATGCCGGAACATGAAGGGCGCGGCTTCCCTCTCATATAGGTCCGTCGCAAATGTGCGGGCGTCACCGCCTTGGGTTACATAAGATGGTAAACATAAGGTGGTAACGGCCATGCGCAGGCCAGTGCCGGGTGTTACAATAATATGACGCCCAGACGCGCCCGCTCCGAGGATTCACGACGCATGAGTCGCCACATCCCAAACTATGGCCCCTCAACGCCGGCCGCCCGCGCCGACGTCGCGCCCCTGTCCGGGCCGCCGGCGGACGCGATTGGCGCGTTCATGGTGCGCCAACGCCCCGAAGTGGTGAGCGCCGGCAAGAAGCACGGCGATGCGCCGTCCGGCGACAAGATCACGGACCTCGGCGAAATCGCGCGCATCCTCATGGGCTGCCTCACGACGGACAAGGACGACGACGACCTGGTCTTCGAGCTGCTCATGCTCGAGTCGATGCTGAACGACACGCCGCTCAAGTCCGAGGAGCTGCTCGCGCAGCTCGGCGCGCTGGGTGACGAGGTCCGCGAGGGCATGCTGCCCCCCGGCATGATCAACGTCGCCGCGCTGCGCCGCCGCACCCGCCGCATTCGCCAGCACCTCGGCGGCTTCGCCTCCCGCGTCTCGGCCGCGCTGTTGATGTTCCTCACCGGCTTGCCCTTCGCCGGCGAAGCCCAGGCCGCCGACGAGGAAGGCTACGCCGTCGCGAATGCCCCGGTCGTGCGCGTCATCGATGCGACGAGCGGCCAGGGCATGGCCGGCGTTCAGATCAAGACGATGGAAGAGCGGCTGCTCGGCGTCACCGACGCCACGGGCCAGGCCACGCTCGCCGAAGGCTTCATGGAAACCGACCTGCTCAGCCTCGAGAAGGACGGTTACGAGATGTACCTGCTCGACCGGTCGCAGCTCTCGAGCCGCAACATCGTGTCGATGAAACCGCTCAAGGGCGCGATGGCCGCCGCCCCGGCTCCCGGCGCGCACGGCGCCGGGGCCGGCCACCAGCCGGCGCCCGCGAAGCCTGCGTCGAAGCCGCAGGCGATGCCGGCGGTCAAGGCCCCCACGCCGCCCAAGGGCCCCGAGGGCCCCAAGGTCGCCCGCGGCGACGGCCACGGCACGCCGCACCTCGTTGCCCCCAAGCCGCCCACCAGGCCGACCGCGCCGACCATCCGCCTGCCGGTGCGGCCGAAGCCCACCAAGGCCGCCGAGGTCCACGCCCGCGCCGCCTCGCCGACCATGCACGAGCATGGCGTGCCGGGCATCGCCCATCCTGTCGCCTCGCCGGAGGTCCAGCTGCCGACGCGCCCCAAGGCGCCGGCGGCCCTCCCCGCCGCGGCCCACGCCGCGCCTGCTCATGCGCCGGCCGCTCACGCGCCGGCCGCCCATGCGCCCAGGGCCCACGGCGCCGTGCGGACCGCGGCGCACCACGCGGCCCCTTCGGCGGCCCACGAGGGCGCGATGTCGCTGCCCGCGCGCCCGCGCCGCCCCGCGATGGCCCACGGCGACAGCCACGCGTCCGCGCCCCGCGAGACGCCGCACGTCGCGATCCCCCGACGCATGCCGCGGCCGCGCGTCGAATCGGCGCACCAGGGCGGCGGCGCTTACTACCGCGTGAAGCCGGGGGATTCGCTCTCGCTGATCGCGCAGCGCACGCTGGGCAGCGCCAAGAAGTGGCCGCAGCTTTACGCCGCGAACCGCGATCGCGTGACGAATCCACGTTTCATCCGCGCCGGCCAGACGTTGGTGCTGCCGACGCAGGCGGGCGGCGCGTCCTACGTCGTGAAGCCGGGCGACTGCCTGTTCACCATCGCGAGCAGCCAGCTCGGCAGCGGCACGCGCTGGGCGTCGATCTGGCAGATGAACAAGGACAAGATCCGCGACGCGCGGTTCATTTTCCCCGGCCAGGTGCTGACGCTCCCGACGGCCTAGCTTTCGACCAGGCTCACCGTCGCCACGCTCTGCACCCGGTAGGCCGGGTGGATCTCGGCGTGCGACAGCACCGTGAGGCGCGGCAACGCCCGCGTCATCAATTGCTTCACGAACGGCCGGATGCGCGGATCGCACAGCACGATCGCCCGCTCCTGGCGGGCGCACTCCACCGCCACCCGGTTGACCAACAGCTCGCGCCGGGCCGGCGAGAGCGTCATCGTCTGGCCGGTGGTCGAGGTCTGGATGCCGTCCAAGATCACCTGCTCGACCGAGGCGTCGAGCAGCACCACGTCGACGGTCTGGTCGGCCGACGCCAGCGACGCGCTGATCTGCCGCGACAGCGCGATGCGCACCATCTCGGCGAGGATGTGCGGGTCGCTCAGCGGGCGGATCTGCGCCGAGATTTCCATCAGCATGATGCTCTCGATCGACGCGCGGTTCTCGCCGAAACGGTCCGCCAGGTAGAACGGGTGCACCGGCTTCGCGGCGTGGGCCAGGCGCTCGAGGATCGTGAGCTGATCGCGGATGCTCACGCGCTCGCGCAGCAGCAGCTTGAGGATCAGGTGGTAGTCTGCGATCTCGAGCTTCTCCGGGATCACCGCCTCGACGGTCTCCGGCGACTTCTCGCGCACCTTGTTGAGCATGATCGCGACTTCCTCGAGCGCGAGGATCTCGTGGGCGTGCGTGCGCACGACCTCGTCGAGGTGCAGGACCAACGCCTGGGTGGCGTCGACGACCTCGTAGCCGAGCTTGGCCGCCCGCGCGCCCTCGGCGCGGGTCACCCACATCGCCGGGCGGCCGAAAGCCGGATCCGTGGTGGGGAAGCCCACGAGCGGCGCGCCGCCGGTGTCGGCGGCCGGCGTCTCGATCGCGAGGTGGTAGCCGATCATCAGCTCGCCCTCGGCGACCACGTTGCCGCGCACCTTGAGCATATAGCAGTCCGCGCGCAGGTCGAGGTTGTCCTTGAACTGGACGCCCGGCATGATGAAGCCCAGGTCTTCGGCGATTTCGAGCCGCACGGGGATGATGCGGTCCATCAGGTCGCCGCCCAGCATCGGATCGATCAGCGGCACGATGTCGATGCCCACCTCGAGCGTGAGCGGCGGCACGCCGATCAGCTGCATGACCGCCTCGGGGTTGCGCATATCCTCGTCGACCTCGCCGGGCTCGAACTCGCCGCCGGCCACGCAGGGCGGGCCGTCGGCCAGGAAGAAGGCCAGGTCTTCGGGGATCGCGTCGTCGCCGTAGGGTGCGAGCTCGAGGTCGCCGGAGAAGAGCTGATAGAAGATCGGGTAGTCGCGGAACTTCTCGCGGCTCGCCGGCAGGAACAGGAACAGGCTCTGCACCAGCTGGATCGCCTCGCCGCGCACGTGGAGCTCGGCGCGATCCGTGAGCATGGTGCCGGCCCGCTCGGCGTTCTTGAGGTCGCGCTGGTTCTCGCGGAAGTGGTGGACCAGCGCCGTGATGTTGTTCTTGAGATAGGGCGACAGCTTGATTTGCGCCGCGAGCTCCTTCACCTTGGCCGGGCCGAGCGAGAGATCGAGCGGGACCGTCGCGCGGTCGATCGGCACCGTGCTTTCGGCGGTGCGCAGCGCGAAGGCCAGCTGCTCGAAAAGCGGCCGGAAGCTCAATTCACGCGACCGGGCGTCTTCGAGCGCGTTCGCGTAGATCTGGCGTGTCTCGTCCGGATCCTTGAAGCCGGGCGGGCCGGGCTGGAACCGGTTCCACCAGTCTTTCCACATCGAGGCCATGGGCGCGTCCTGTGTCGGGCCACCCGCGGGGATGGCGGGCGGTTGGGGCTAACTACCACTTACCCGCTCCGCGCGCCCCGCTATCGCCGGCAGGTTGACCCACGCAGGCGAGCAGGCGTACCATGCCGGTCCCGATGACGAGACGTCGAACGCCGCGGGAGCGCGCCCGCCGGATGATCCGCGTCCTTCTCGCCGAGATGCGCTACATGGTGCGTGTCTGGCGGGAGTTCCGCTGGTCGCTGCTCTTCACCCTGACCATCTGGGGCGCCTCCGTCGTGATCCTGCACGAGGGCTACCCCTCGGCCGCCGGCGAGGAGCCGATGGAATGGGATCGGGCGGCCTACTACGTGCTCGTGATGACCGCGTTCGAGGCCGCGCTGGAGTTCCACGTCCAGGCCCACTGGCTGGTCAAGGCCGTGTTCTACGCCTTGCCGTTGCTCGGCCTGTTCGTCATCATCGACGCGATCGTGCGCTTCACCAAGCTCGTCTTCGAGCGGCGCTCGAACAAGAAGGAGTGGCAGGAATTGCTCGCGACCACTTACAAGGACCACGTCATCGTCTGCGGGCTCGGCCACGTCGGCTACCGCACCGTTCAGCAGTTGCTGCGCTCGAACGCCGAGGTCGTGGCGATCGAGCAGAATGAAACGCCTTTCGTCGCCGAGATCATGGCGCTGGAGGTGCCCGTGATCGTGGGTGACGTGCGGATCCACGAGGTGCTCATCAAGGCCGGCGTGCAGCGCGCCGACGCGATCATCGTCGCGACGGACCACGACATCGTGAACATCGAGACCGCGCTGTCGGCGAAGGAGCTCGCGCCGGGCATCAAGACGATCATCCGGCTCTTCGACCAGAACCTCGCCAGGAAGGTCGAGAAGCTGGTCGAGATCGACTCCGCGTTCAGCACCTCGGCGCTGGCGGCGCCGGTCTTCGCGGCGGCGGCGATCGCCCGCAACGTGATCAACTCCTTCGTCGTCGAGGATCAGGTCCTCAACACGATCGAAATCGTGGTCCGCGAAGGCGCGCGGCTCGAAGGCCGCACGCTGGGCAGCATCCACGATCAGATGGAAGTCACGTTCCTGCTGCTCAAGCAAGGCGATCACGCCGATTGGAACCCGCGGCCCGACCGGATCATCCATGCGGGGGCCAAGCTGCTCGTGGTCTCGACGGTCGAGACCATGCGCGAGCTGGAGGCCCTCAACCAGCCTCCGCGACGCTCCCACTGAGCGGCGAAGCCGCGCCGTGACGCGGCTTGACCCCCATGGGGTCGCATGTTAGAGTGAGCCGTCCCCAAGCAGGCGAGGTGGCCCCCATGTCCCAGGAAGCCGCGGTCCAGCCGCTCAAGCGCACCAGCTTGCACGGCGAGCACGTCGCGCTCGGCGCGAAGATGGTGCCGTTCGGCGGGTGGGACATGCCCGTCCAATATTCGGGCATCCTCGACGAGCACCAGGCCGTGCGCCAGGCCGCCGGCCTGTTCGACGTGTCGCACATGGGCGAGTTCCGCGTCCGCGGCGCGGGTGCCGAGGCGTTCGTGCAACATGTCGTCGCGAACGACGTGGCCAAGCTGGCGCCGGACCAGGCGCTCTACACGCAGTTCACGCGGCCCGACGGCGGCACGGTCGACGACCTGTTGGTCTACCGCCAGCCGGACGGCTTCTTGCTCGTGGTCAACGCCTCGAACATCGCCAAGGACTGGGACTGGCTGCAGGCCCACAAGCCGGCCGACGTCTCGCTGACGGACGAGTCGGACGCGACGGCCATGCTGGCGCTCCAGGGCCCGAAGGCCGAGACGATCCTGGCCGCCATCGCCGAGACCCCGCGCCCGCTCACGCAGCTGGGCTCGTTCCGCTGGGTGGATGGCCGCGTGGCCGGCATCGACGTCCGCATCGCCCGCACGGGTTACACCGGCGAGGACGGCTTCGAGGTCTTCAGCGCCGCCGAGCAAGGCGCGGCCCTGTGGCGCGCGCTGCTCGAGGCGGGCAAGCCGCACGGGCTCAAGCCGGCCGGCCTCGGCGCGCGCGACACGCTGCGCCTCGAAGCCGGGCTGCCGCTTTACGGCCATGAGCTCACCGACGAGATCAGCCCGGTGATGGCGGGCCACGGGTGGAGCGTGAAGCCGCAGAAGGGTGAATTCCTGGGTTCGGACGTGCTGGCTCGCCACAAGGCCGGCGAGATGGCCCGCAAGGTCGTCGGCCTCCAGATGAACGGCCGCAACATCGCCCGCCAGGGCTACCCGGTCTTCGCGGGCGATCGCCGCGTCGGCGAGGTCGTGTCGGGCACCTTCTCGCCGACCCTGCAGCTCCCGATCGCGACGGCCCTCGTCGAGGCGGACGCCGCGGGTGGCCCGCTCGCGGTCGAGATTCGCGGCCAGAAACACGACGCCACGATCGTCAAGCTCCCCTTTTACCGTCGCCCCTCGATCTAGCCAGGAGAGTTCCATGACGCTGCCCGCCGACATTCGCTTCGTCCAGTCGCACGAGTTCCTGGTGCCGGGTCCCGACGGGGCCACGATCGGCATCAGCAAGTACGCGGCCGAGCAGCTGGGCGACGTCGTCTTCGTCGAGCTCCCCCAAGTGGGCCGCAAGGTCGCGAAAGGCGAGTCCTTCGGCGTCGTGGAGTCGGTCAAGGCAGTCTCGGACCTCTACGCCCCGCTCGACGGCGAAATCGTGGCCGTGAACGACGCGCTGGCCGCGGAGCCGGGCCTGGTGGGCGAGGATCCGTACGGCCGCGGCTGGATCGTGAAGATCGCGCCGAGCGATGCGAGCCAGCTCACGGCCGCCGGCACGATGGATGGCGCCGCCTACGAGACCTTCGTGGGTGGCCTCTAATGAATCCTTACCTGCCGCTCACGCCCGAAGATCGTGCCGAGATGCTCGCGACGGTCGGATTCCCGTCCTTCGAGGCGATGATCGCGCACATCCCGAGCGCGCTGCGCGTCGGCGCGCTCGATCTGCCGAAAGGCCTCGGCGAGTTCGACGTCCAGGCGCGCATGCAGGATCTCGCGGCGCGCAACGTGCCGCTCTCGTCGCGGGCGTTCCTGGGCGCCGGCGTCTACCAGCGCTTCGTGCCCGCCGCGGTCGACGCCCTGCTCTCGCGCGCGGAGTTCTATACGGCCTATACGCCGTACCAGCCCGAGGTGAGTCAGGGCACCCTGCAGTACACCTACGAGTACCAGTCGCTGATCTGCGCGCTCACCGGGATGGACGTCTCGAACGCCAGCCTTTACGACGGCTCGACCGCCACGGCCGAAGCCGCCTTCATGGCGATGCGCGTGACGGGCCGCCAGGAAGTGCTGGTGGCGGGCTCCCTGCACCCCGAGTACGCCGAAGTGCTGCGCACCTATGCCCGCGGCCCCGAGTGCACGGTGCGCACGCTGGCGCTGAAGGACGGGCGGCTCGACCCGGCTGCCCTGGCGCGCGAGGTCTCGGACAAGACCGCCTGCGTGATCGTGCAGTCGCCCAACTTCCTGGGGCTGATCGAGGATATGCCGGCGCTCGGCGAGGCCACCCACGCCGTGGGCGCCCTGCTCGTCGCGGTCGTGGATCCGGTCTCGCTCGCGGTGCTCGCGCCGCCCGGCGACTATGGCGCGGACATCGCGATCGGCGACGGCCAGTCCGTGGGCAACCTGCCGGCCTTCGGCGGCCCCCATGTGGGCTTCCTGGCCTGCCGCAGCGCATACTTCCGCCAGCTGCCGGGCCGCATCGTCGGCGCGACGGTCGACGCGAAGGGCGAGCGCGCCTACACGCTCACCCTCCAGACGCGCGAGCAGCACATCCGCCGAGAGAAGGCGACGAGCAACATCTGCACGAACCAGGCGCTGTGCGCACTGGCCGTGACGGTCTACCTGTCGCTCGCGGGCCCGGCCGGCCTGCAGGACGTCGCCGAAGTCTCGGCGACCCGCGCACACGACCTCGCCCGCCGCATCGCCGAGGTTCCCGGCTTCTCGCTGGCCTTCGATGGCCCGTTCCTCAACGAGTTCGCGGTGAAGAGCCCGATCCCGGTCGCTCGGCTGCTCGAGGGCCTGGAAGCGCGCGGCCTGATGGGCGGCGTGGCGCTGGCCCGCTGGTTCCCGGAGCTCGGCGAAGCGTTCTTGATCGCGGTGACCGAGGTCAACGACCCTGCGGCGCTCGACGCGCTCGTGGCGGGGCTTCACGAGGTTGCGCGCGAGCGCGCGGCGGTCTGATCGCCCGGATCGTGGCGATCTGCCGATGACTCGTCTAAAGAAATCTTCAGGCATGTCATCACCCATGCAATCAAGCGAGGGTATGCTGACACACGGATGCCCCCTCATCCTGTTCCCCTCCCCTCACCAACGCAAGGACCCCCCAACATGAACCAACGCTTCCGCGCCTTCGCGGTGCCCCTGGCGCTCGCCGCGACCCTCTCCACCCTCGCCGGCTGCCAGGTGCCGGCGCTCACCCCCGGCTCTGCGCAGCAGCTGGCCAAGCAGGTCGCCTCGTATGCCTCGCTCGGCCTGAAAATGCTCGACGACGCCGGCATCGAGACCGGGATCGACAAGTCAATGATCAGCAAGATGCTGGTCGGCGGCAAGGAAGTCACCGCCACCTACGACGCTGATGGCAACCTCCAGGTGCCCGTCGCCGAAGGCGGCGGCGAGCAACTCGTCGAGGTCGTCCTCAGCGACGGCCAAAAGGTCAAGGTGCCGTTCCAGGGCAAGAAGGGCGAGTCGTTCAACGCCTTCTTGATGTCCGGCTACGAAGAAGGCGAGCTGCTCGCCGAGCTCGGCAAGCCGGGTCAGAAGCCGATGGACCTCTTCAAGGGCCATTCCGTCGAGTTCGAGGTGGGCGAGCCCAGCCTTACCAACGAAAACGCGAAGGCATTCTACATAGGTCAATTCAAGACGCCGCGCCACTCGTGGTTCGTCGACAACGGCAACTTGCGCCTGCACGCCTCAAACCTGTGGGTGCTGATGCACGCCAAGGGCGGCCCCGGCCAGGGCCAGCCGATGCAGGGTGGTCAACCGATGCCCGGCCAGCCCATGGCCGGCCAGCCGATGCCCGGGCAACCGCAGCCGGGTCAGCCTATGCCTGGGCAGCCACAGCCCGGCCAGCCGCAGCCCCAGCCCCCGATGTTCGCGACGACGTTCGAGCTGGCGCAGACGCAGCCGCAGCCGGGTCAGCCGATGCCTGGGCAACCGCAGCCGGGTCAGCCCATGCCTGGGCAGCCCATGCCTGGACAGCCGATGGCGGGCCAACCGCAGGCCGGCCAAGCCGGCGGCACCGACGCGGACCGCAAGGTAGTCCTGCGCGTGGCCGCGGAGATCGACGGCAAGATCAAGGTCTGGGCGTTCACGCCCAAGGCCGGCGTCCGGCTGCCCGGCCCGCCGCCGCCGCCTGTGAACGGCAAGCCGCAGTTCGACAACCTGCCGCGCCTGCCGAAGACCGAGTTCGATGTCGAAACCAAGGAGTTCGCGTCGCTCGAGGCCCTCGAAGCGGCGATCGGCAAGGCCAAGGGCAACTTCCTGCCGCCGCCGCCGCCGATGCATCCGATGGGACCGGGTGGGGCGCAGCAGCCGCCGCCGCCGGGTGGCCAGCAGCCGCTGCGCCGGTAGCGCTTCACGCACCTTCGAACGGGCGCCCCAATCAGGGGCGCCCGTTTCGTTCGTGCGACCCGCGCCCCACCTATGTCAGGGGACGCATCCTGCCGAAAGATCGCACGAACCCGACGCTCGTTTCTTGGATGAATTGGACCGACGCGGGGGATGCCCGGCCTGCCTATAATTCGGGTGTCGAAGCAGGAGAATTCGCGATGGCCGCCATGGCGGGTTCCGACAAACTGAGGAGGGTACTCTGGTGCTGACGAACAAGACATCCACCAAGCGAGCAACGCTGTTGCGGGTTTGCTCGAATTCGAACCCGGCCGCTGTCGCAGGCGCAATCGCCGGGGTCATCCGTGAAAGCGGTCGTTGCGAGGTCCAGGCGATCGGCGCCGGGGCCGTGAACCAGACGGTCAAGGCGATCGGCATCGCCCGGGGCTACGTCGCGCCAGCCGGCATCAACCTCATCACGATCCCCGCGTTCCTCGACATCGAGGTGAACGGCGAAGAGCGAACCGCCATTCGCTTCATTATCGAGCCGCGGTGACGCTTCGCCAGGCGGCGCTGGGTCATGGCCGCAGGCGCTATCGAGCCGCGGTGACGCTTCGCCAGGCGGCGCTGGGTCATGGCCGCAGGCGCTATCGAGCCGCGGTGAAGCTTCGCCAGGCGGCGCCGGGTCATGGCCGCAGGCGCTATCGAGCCCCGCTGAGTTTCCCGGGCGGACTGAGGCCGCCGCGCCCACAAGGCGCGGCGGCCTCTTTGGTGGGGTAACCGAGCGACCTTTCCGGGTACGTAGGGGCGTAACCCCTGCCTGTCTTCTCGACAATCCAGACGAGGCCCCCTTGAAGCGCATCCTGTCCGCCGTCGTCGCCCTCTCGCTTCCGCTCGCCCTCGGTGCCCTTTGCGCTCCGCCCGCCCAGGCGCAGACCGCGCTGTTCGAGCCGGGCACGACCTGGTCGACGCTGCACACGCCGCACTTCCGCATCTACTACACGCCCGAGCTCGCCGCCAAGGCCAAGGAAGTCGCGAACATCGCGGAGGAAGCCCACAAGCTCCTCGTGCCTTCCATGAAGGTCGCCCCCGACGGCGTGACCGAGGTGATCATCTCCGACGTCTTCGACGAGCTGAACTCGCTCGCGCACAACAGCCCGCACCGCGCCGTGTGGTTGTGGATGACGCCGCCCAACCCGGACGAAGGCATGCCGATCGGCCGCTATGACCAGTGGCTGCGGCTGCTCTTCATCCACGAATACACGCACATCCTGCAATTCGAGCACACGCCGTGGCTGGTCAACCAGCTCAACTCGGCGGCCGGCGGCGCCATCTTCTCCTTGTATCCCCAGCTGCCGATCGACATCACGCTGCAGCTGCCGGACCTGCTCACCAACGCCCCGTCGTACTTCACCGAAGGCCTGGCGGTCTACTTCGAGAGCACGCTGACGCCCGGCGGCCGCGGCGTCGAGGGCGAGTTCGAGATGCAACGCCGCATGGCCTTCCTCGAGGATCGCGTGCCCACCTATGACCAGGTCTACGGCCGATACCTGCTCGACTGGCCGATGGCAGGCTATGAATACATCTGGGGCACGAGCTTCATCCAGCACCTCGTGAAGAAGCACGGCGCCGAGGCGCCCGCCAAGATCCTGATGCAATACGGCCGCTTCCCCTACCTCGGCTTCGACAACGCCGTCTGGCGCGCCGTCGGCGAGTCCGCCCAGGCGATCTGGGAGGACATGAAGCGCGACCTCCAGGTGAAGTATCTGGCCGAGGCGGAGGCCCACAAGGTGCGCTGGGCGAGCCGCACGGGCGCCGTGAACGCCCTGCCGACGCCCCGGAACGTGACCACCTCGGGCCGCTACCACCGCCACCCGCTCTGGCTGCAGGACGGCACGCTCTGGTACGGCGAGGCCCTCAAGAACCAGAGCGCGCGCCTGTGGGCCGACAAGCTCGACGGCAGCGAGCGGACCGCCGTGATGGGCAAATCCACGCGCTCGTCGGCGTCGGTGGGCCTGGATCCGAACCTCGTCTACTACGAGGCCGACACCTCCGAGTCGCCGCGCGGCCTCACGAGCTACCGCGACATCTTCGTCTACGATCGCCGGGAGAAGAAGCGCACGCGCCTCACGCACAAGGCGCGCATCTTCGCCCCCCAGGTATCGCCCGACGGCACGCAGATCGTGGCCGTGCCGAACGGCGCCGCCAAGACGGGCGTCGCCATCTTCGACGCGAAGGGCAAGCGCCTACGCGAGTGGCTGTTCGACCAGAACGCCTACCAGTTCGGCAACCCGACCTGGTCACCCGACGGCAAGCGCCTCGCCGTGGCCGTCTGGCACGCCGGCATGCGCGACATGTGGCTCATCGACCCGGTGTCGGGCAAGATGGACCCGCTCTGGCGCGACATGGCGGTCGACATCTATCCCGCCTGGACGCCTGACGGCAAGCAGCTCGTGTTCGCGTCCGACCGCACGGACGGCGTCTTCAACCTGCACGCCTACGACCTCGCGACGCGCCAGCTGCGTCAGCTCACCGACGTGGTCGGCGGCGCGATCGACCCCGAGGTGTCGCCGGACGGCAAGACCATCGCGTTCACGAACTACACGGGCCGCGGCTACGACATCCAGACCATCCCTTACGCACAGCCCGTGGCCCCCGCGCTCGCCAGGCTGCCCGTGCCCGCGGACCGCGGCACGCCCAAGGTGCTCGAGCCGGCCGAGGTCTATGGCATCTCGGCCTACAACCCCCTGAGCACGATGAATCCCAGCGTCTGGTTTCCGTTGCTTTCGGAGGACGAGAAGGGCCAGAGCCTGACGATTTACACCTACTGGCAAGACCTGTTGAGAGAGCACTCGCTGGTGCTCATCAACGGTTACGGCTTCGGCAGCGGCCGCCTGAACTACGGGCTGAGCTACGGCAATTCGCAGGGCCCGGTGCCCTGGTCGGTCTTCATGATCGAGTACCCGGGCGCCGGCCGCCAGCCGCTTTTCCCTGATGAGCAGAACCCGTCCGACATCGTCTGGGCGAACCGCTGGCAATGGAACAAGTCCGCGTCCGTCTCCTTCCAATGGCCCGGCCTGCGCTACCCGCTCTTCGATCCGCCGCCGATCAGCGGCGACAACTGGACCGGCGGCCTGCGTACGGAGCGCGTCGAGGACTACGCGCTGCAGATCGATGCCGACGCGGTGCCCGAAAAGCACCTGGCGAAGTTCCCGGCCGAGCAGCGCCTGTCGCCGATCGTGAACGGCATGCTGCCGTCGACATGGACCGCGCAGGACCCCGGGCTCTACCACAGCGCCTACCTCCAGTGGCAGCGCGCGGACGCGATGCGCTATCCGTACGACTACGGCCCGACGGACGGCCAGATCACCACGCTCGGCGTCGAGCAGGGCATCCCGGTGCTCAATATGCCGCAGAACCGCACGTTCACGCGCCTGTGGGCGGACCACCGCTGGTACGTGCCGGTGCCGCTGGGCACGAAGCACTCGCTGGCCTTCCGCACCACCGCGGGCGCGCTCTACAACCGCAACGGCGACTTCTACCTCACCGCCTGGCGCCTGCCCTTCGGCTACCAGCCGCTCTCGACGATCAACCGCTGGGACCTCACCTCGGCCACGGACTACTCGAACCGCCAGGTGCTGTTGCGTGGCCATTCGTTCGCGGTCGGCAACCGCGTGCTCACGGCGGGCGCCGAGTATCGCTTCCCGATCATGGAGGTGATGCGCGGCTGGGGCGAGTTCCCGCTGTTCATCAACCAGCTGTACGGCGTGGCGTTCGTCGACGCCGGCGCCCTGTGGGGGCTCGACTCGACCAAACTCGATCCGCCGACCATCGACGACGTGCTGACCGGCACGGGCGCCGAGATCCGGGCACGCACGTCCATGTTCCAGTCGGTGCCGATCGACCTGCGCGTCGGCATCGCGCAGGGCGTCACGAAGGGCGCGGCGCTGGGCGGCGACACCCAGGTCAACTGGGGCCTGGGCACGACGTTCTAGCGCCCGTGCGCATCCTGGTCGCGCCGGATTCCTACAAAGGCTCGATCGATGCGGCGAGCGCGGCGAGCGCGCTCGCGCGAGGCCTGGCACACGTGTGGCCGGACGCCACGATCGATCGCTGCCCGCTGACCGACGGCGGCGAGGGCTTCCTGGCCGCGATGCTCGTGCCTCGGCGCCCGGCTGGCGCAGGCGGCCGGCTGGTGGAGGTCGAGACCACGAATGCCGTGGGTGAGCGCGTGACGGCGCGCTATGCGGAGCTGGATGGGGGCGACACGGTGGCCGTGGAGCTCTCGTCGGCCGCCGGCCTCGTCCAGGTGCCGCGCGATCGCCGCGACCCGCTCCACGCGACGACCTTCGGCGTGGGCCGCCTGATCGCGCAGGCCTGGGCGCGGCGCCCGTTCAAGCGCCTGCTGCTGGCGCTGGGCGGCAGCGCGACCGTCGACGGCGGCGCCGGCCTGCTCGAGGCGCTCGGCGCCCGCTTCCTCGACGAAGAAGGGCTGCCGGTGCTCCGCGGCGGCGGTGGCCTGGATCGGCTCGCGCGCATCGACACCTCGGCGCTCTCACCGGCGCTGCGGGAGGCCGAGGTCGTGCTGGCGGTCGACGTGACGAACCCGCTGCTCGGCCCGCGCGGCGCCGCGCGCGTGTATGGCCCGCAGAAGGGCGCCGACCCGCCGCGCGTGGCGGCGCTGGAAGCTGCGTTGACGCGTTACGCGGACGTGCTGGCCACCGCGACCGGCGTGCGCGTGCATGATTTGCCGGGCGGCGGCTCGGCGGGTGGCGTGCCGGCGGGCCTGGTGGCGATCGCCGGCGCCCGCTGCGTGCCCGGCTTCGAGCTCGCCGCCGAGGCCGTCGGCCTCGACGCCCGGCTCGCGGGCTGCGACCTGGTGGTGACCGGCGAGGGCATGCTCGACCTGGCGTCGTTCGAAGGCAAGGTGGTGGGGCGGCTGGCCGCGCGCTGCCGCACCCGGGGGATCCCGCTCGTCGCGGTGGTGGGGATGGTGACGGCCGAGGGCGAGGCGGCGCTCACGGCGCTGGGCGGGGCGGCGATGACGCTGGTGCCGGGGCCGATGGCGGTGGATGAAGCGTGCGGACGGGCCGAGGAGCTGCTGGCGGCCGCCGGCTCGCGGCTGGCGAGACTTTACCCCCGCTGATCGCTCCTGACGCGGGCAAGGTTTCCATGGTGCCGTCGGGCCGCGCGAAGACCGCCCGCACGCCCGGAACCCCCCGCAGGAAGCCGCGCGCCTCGTTAGGCCCCATCACCGCGAGCGCCGTCGACAGCGCGTCCGCCGTCTCCGCCGTCGCCGCCGACACCGTGACCGACCACGCCGCGCGCGCCGGCCACCCGGTGCGCGCGTCCAGCACGTGCCCGTAGCGCGTGCCGCCGTGCCAGAACCCGCGCTCGGCGTCGCCCGAGGTCGCGACCGAGCCGGGCCCCACCGTCAACTCCGCGAGCACGCGGTCATCGGCGCGCGGGTGGGCGATCGCCACCCGCCACCGGCTGCCCGCGGGCCCCCAGAACCCTTGCTGCCCACCCGCATCCACCCGCGCCCGGGTGGCGCCGGCACGCCGCATGGCCGCCAGCGCGCGGTCGATCGCGGTCCCCTTGGCGATGCCCCCGAGATCGCAGGCCATACCCGCGCGCACGAATAGAGCGCCGCGCCGAGGATCGAGCCGCAGGTGACGCCAGCCCACCCGGGCGCGGGCAGCCGCGAGCGCTGCCGGGGCCGGGATGGCGGGCGAAGGGCCATCGAAGCCCCAGGCGCGGACGAGCGGGCCGACGGTCGGGTCGAAGGCGCCGCCCGTAGCGCGGGCCCAGGCGCGCGCGCGGGCGAGCACGCCGTAGGTGTCGGCGGAGAGCGGCACCCAGCGCGCGTGGCCCTCGCGGTTGAGGCGCGAGAGCTCGCTGGCGGGCTTGTAGGTGCTCATGAGGTCGTCGACGCGATGGATCGCCGCGAAGGCCGCGACGATCGCCGCGGGGCCGCGAGGGCCCGCGGCTTCGACGGTCCAGAGGGTGCCCATGACGTAGCGGATTTGGGTGCTGGGCGTGGCAGGTGGGTGGGCCAGGGCGGGGGTGGCGGCGACGAGGAGCAGGAGGAGTGCCGCGGGCCCCCTCACCGCCGCCCTACCAGCTCCCGCGCGGCCGTCGCCGCGTCGGCCGATACCGGCCGCCGCCGCCGCCGGCGCGCCCACCAGCCCTGCAGCACCAGGCCATAACCCGACACCACCAACACGATCAGCACCACCGCCACCGCATCCGTCACCGGCACGCCCCAGTCGCGCCAGAAGCGGCCGTCATGCAGGTCGTACATCACCTGCACCCGTTCCTTGCCGGCCGACTCCGTGGTCGGCCGCGGCGCGGCCGCGGCGAACGCCCAGGCGCCGTCCGCCTGCCGCCAGACGCCGCCCGGCGTCGCGAGCACCAGCCCGTCGCCCGTGATCGCGAGCCCCGCCACGTCCACGCCCTCATGGGGCTTGAACGGCAACGGCAGATCCTCCCAGACGAAGCCGCCGTCGGCCGAGCGCCAGACGCCGGCCGAACGGAAAGCCACGTACACCACGCCCGGCCGCGCGGGGTCGAAGGCGATCGCCCCCGCCTGCTCCGCGGGCACCGGCAACACGGCCTCCTCCCACGTCTGGCCCCCGTCCGCCGAGCGGAACAGGCCGTCGTTGGTGCCCACCAGCAGCCGCCGCGAATTTGTCGGATCCGCCGCGACCGCGAGCACGTACTTGCCGAACGGCCCGCTCACCGCGGGGGCCACGGCGCCGCGCACGACGTCCTGGTGGTTCAGGCCGAGCGCGGTGCCGGCCGCGATCAGGATCAGCGGCCCGGCCAGCAGCCCCGCGAACTTGTGGAGCGAGCGCGTGTTCTTCATGGGCGATCCCTCCGCGGCCGGACGACCTCCTCGAAGACCACCGTCGCCTTCTTCACACCGGCGGCGATCGACCACGAGGAGACCGTCGCGCCCGTCAGGTGCACGATGTCGCGGTTCACCATCAGCGGATCCGCCGAGGTCTTGCCGGAGAATTGGCCCAGGAAGCGGCGCCTGCGCACGGCCTCGCCGCGGCGCTCGCGATAGACCATCACCGCCACCTCGCCGACCGCGCCCGCGGGCGTGAGGCCGACGATGAACGTGATCGGATGGTACTTGCCCTTCTCCTCGACGATCAGCGCCCAGCCCGTGGTCTGGCCCGCCTTGACGCCCTCGTGAAACGTCCACGCGTCCTCTTCGACCTTACGCCCGAGGCGACGCTCGACGCGCGCGCGCGCATCGGGTGTGGCCGCGAACACCCGTGGCACCACGCGGTCGGCGCCGGGCAGCGCGACCGCGAGGGCCTGGGTGGGCGTCAGCCAGACCTGCTCGTACACCGTCGGCACGACCTCCGCCCGCGCGGGCGCGGGCGCGAAGAAGGCCAGGGCGAGCGGGAACGCGAGCGCGCGGCGCATGCTGGCTAGAAGCCCGCCGCGACGGACGCCCAGATCGCGTTGTCGCTCTTGCCCGTGATGGGCTCATCGATGCGCCGGAACTCCAGCTTCGGCACGAAGGTCTGGATCGGGCGGTAGTTCACGCCCACCACGTACTCGACCTTGTCGGTCGCATCAGCCGCCGCGAGGTCGGTGTCCGCCGCGCCGTAGCGCGTGAAGAACGTGAAGGTGGCGCGCTCGAAGCCGCCGCCGCGCCCGAGGAAGGTGTCCTCGAGGACCTCCGGGAAGAAGCGGTACCGGGCCTCGCCGTAGTAGCCTTGCATCTGGGTGGGGACCGCGCTGAGCGCCGTCTTGCCGGCGAGCATCGTGGTGCCGCCGGGGGTGCCGACGCGCGCGTATTCGCCGACGAGCTCGAGCGAGCCGAGCGTCCAGCCCAGATCGGCGCCGCCCATCCAGAGGCCCTGGGTGCCCGACGCGTCGTAGGCGCCGTAGTAGCCGTTCAGGCCGACCTCGAGGCCCAGCCAGGGGCTCACGCCGACGCGGCCCGACACGGCCTTGTTGCCGTTGTTGTCGGTCTTGAGGCTGGAACGCGACTTGCGCAGGCCGTCGGCCGCCGAGATCTGATCGTTGAGGCCGTTGGTGAGGATCGCTTCGTAGTTCACCATCAGGTCTTCGGTGGGGTAGAGCACGCCGTGCGCGCCGATGCCGGCATCCATCCAGGTCGTCGGGACGATGCTGTTCGCCATCAAGGGCCGCGCGGTCGTCTCGCGCACGTCCGAGTCGTGCAGCACGTTCACGATGCCGAATGGCACCAGCAGCACGCCCGCCCGCAGGCCCAGCGCATCGCCGACGCGCCAGTCGGCCCAGGCCTGCTCGATCTTGAGCTCACCGTCGTTCGTGAGGTTGTTGATCAGGCCGCCGTGCTCGAACTCCACCTCGGCGTTGAACATCAGGTTCTCGTGCATGTAGCTCGAGGTCTGGAGGATCAGGCGGTGGTTGTCGAAGAACGACCCCTTGGATCGCGGGTCGAAGGACTGCACGAACTCGATGTCGTAATAGCCGCCCACGCCATTCTGCGCGTGGCGGTCGAAGGCCGTGATGTTGCGGCCGCCGGGGCCGGTGGGGCTCTTGATGGTCGGCCCGGCGGCGCGGCGTTCGGCGGCCGGGGCGTCGGGAGCCTGCTGGGCCAGGGCGGGCGAGGCGAAGCCTGCGACGAAGGCGGCCGCGACGGCCGCCACGGTGGGACGGAATGGACGTGTCATGGCGATGATCCTTGCTAGGTGGCGAGCAATGATGTGATAACGACGTTACTGCAAGTAATTCTCAATAAGAAAGAAAAATATACGCTGAGAATCATTCTCAGCATTGCATCAAGCGTACTTCCAATTGAGAAATATTGTCAATAATCCGACTTGTAAAGAATCTTACGTCAGGGCGCTCCTTGGCGCGGATCGCCCGCCATGGTACAACGCTGGGCACCCGCACGACCGACGGGGAGGAGTAACACCATGTCCAGCCGCACCTTGACGATGACCGACACGCTCCACGGCTACCTCACGGGCGCCGTGTCGCGCGAGAGCGCGATCTTGCGCGAGCTGCGCGAAGAGACGGCCGGGATACCCCACGCCGGCATGCAGATCAGCCCCGAGCAAGGCCAGTTCATGCAGCTGCTGTTGAAGCTGGTGGGTGCCCGCAAGACGCTCGAGATCGGCGTTTTCACCGGCTACAGTAGCCTCGCGACCGCCCTCGCGCTGCCGCCGGACGGCCGGATCGTGGCGTGTGACGTCAGCGAAGAGTGGACCGCGATGGCGCGCCGCTACTGGGCGAAGGCCGGCGTTGCCGATCGCATCGACCTGCGCATCGCGCCGGCCGTCGAGACGCTCGACGGCCTGATCGCGGACGGCCATGCCGGCACCTTCGACTTCGCCTTCATCGACGCCGACAAGGAGGCGTATGACGCCTACTACGAGCGCGCGCTCACGCTGCTGCGGCCGGGCGGGCTCGTGGCGGTCGACAACGCGCTGTGGTCCGGTCGCGTCGCGGATCCGGCGGCGAACGATCCGGACACCGCGGCGTTGCGCACGCTGAACGCGAAGCTGCGCGACGACGAGCGGGTCGACTTCAGCCTGGTGCCGATCGGCGACGGCCTGGCGCTCGCGCGCAAGCGCGGTTGACCTGATCCCCGGACATGAACGAGGGCCGCGCGGCTGGGTCGCGCGGCCCTCGGCTGATCGCGGGTGACCTAGATCTCCTCGGTGAACTCGTCTTCGAGCTTCTCGTCCGGGATGAACTCGACGCTGTCATCCGGGACCTGCGGCATCTCGCTGTGGAACTCGACGACTTCTTCTTCTGCGCCGGTGTTGGTCTGTTTGCCGCGGATATCGTCGTGTCTACGATACTGGTCGTTGTAGCCCCGATCCATAGCCTTCCTCCTTCGCTCCGTCTCACGCCTGAAAAAGCCGGTGATGCGTTGTGGCGTCATATCCGGTTTTTACACCGTATCAACGCATAGGAGGCCGGTCAACGCTCGAACGCGGGCTTGTCGAGCGCTCAAGGACCGCCCGGCGGTTGGCCTTCCGCGGGACGGGTCGTACGATGAGCGCGGGAGGACTGTCCAATGCCTGACGACCCGAACCGCCGCCACAACGCGCCGGCGAACGCAAACGAAGAGGAATGCGAGCCCTGTATGGGCGCCCCCGGCGAATCGCCGACCGGCACGCTGAACCAGGACGGCAGCCGCCTCGGCTGGGGCGGCGAGGGCGGCGGCGGCGGTGCGCACTATTCGAACCCGACGGCCGAGCGGCCCGTGCTGCCGCATATCGGCGGCGAGCCGGCCCTGATGCGGGAAGATGGCCAGCGCCGCGACGAGCCGGACATCGATGTGGGCGGCGTCGGCCCCAACGACATCGGCGTCAACGAGGCGCGCACGGGCGACCCCGACGGCCCGGGCTAGACGCCCCGAACGACCGCGCCCCCCGAAAACTCGGGGGGCGCGGTCGGCGGAGAGTGGGCGACGATCGTCTACTTGCTGAAGAGCTTGCCGAACCAGCCACGCTCGGGGGCCTTGCCGGCGGCCGGCGCGTCCGAAAGCGGGCCCGTGCCGCGGGCGATCGGCTGGGGCTCGGCGGCACGCCGAACCTCGACCTCGTACGTCGCCTCGACGGCCGTGAAGGAGGCGCGGGGCTCCGCGGCCGAAACGGTGCGGGTCGCCTCGGCAATGGACTGCGGTTCGGCGTGGCGCCTGACCTCGACCTCACGGGTCGCTTCGACGGCCTGCCAGCTGCGGGGCGCCGGCGGAGGCGCTGCAGGGCGGGCCGACGGCGGCTCGGCGCGCAGGAAGAAGATCAGGCCTTTCGGGTTCTTGCAAAGCACCTCGCCGCCGGCCCGATAGTCGAAATTGATACTGGTCCCAACCATCGCGGTCATGCTCATCGTTCCACCTCTGCGACGTATCTCAATGAATCCCCAACCAACAAAGCCATTATCGGCGGGGAAAATGTCGCAGGCGTTACGGCGGGTAACTCGCCGGTTGCTCGAGTATGAACCCGATATGAAGCCCCGGGCCGCCGGTCGGCGCACGGCGCCGATTGGCGGCCTCGGCTGGCTGGGGAAGGGCTAGCTGGCGGCCTTCTGGAGCACCTCGAGGTACTTCTTGAGGTTCAGCGGATCAGGCAGCGTCTTCGGCTCGTCGGGATCGATGAAGGCCTCGGTGACGCCGGCCTCGACGAGCTCTTCGGTGAGGGCCTTGGCGTCTTCCTTGATGATCGGGAAGTCGCCCTTGCCGATCGCGGCGCGGAAGGCGCTGGCGTTGCGCTTCTTGCTGAAGAAATACGCGACCGGTCGGCCCTCGCATTGGCCGACCAGCAGGCCCGACTCATCGGGCGTTAGAAGCGTGTAGACGCCATTCTTGCGGATCTCGTTCAGGGGGTTGGGCATCGGCGGCTCCTTTCACGGCGGTTGCTCATGGCTGCGGAGCCCATGGTCGCGCGACCCTCGGTTGCGCGCATGTACGTTCGCGCCGATCAGCGTTGGCCAAAATGCACAGCGCCCCCCGTGAATCACGGGGGGCGCTGCTTCAAGCCTTGGGGCTAGGTGACGTCCGCGGTCTTGCGGGCGCGGGTGACGCGCTTCTTGGGCGCTTCGACCTCGGCCGCGGGAGCAGGCGCTTCCTCGACCACCTTCTTGGCGCGCGTCACGCGCTTCTTGGGCGCTTCGACCTCGGCCGCGGGTGCCGCCTCGACGGTCTTGGCCGCCGGGGCCTTGATCGCCTGCGCCTTGGCCGCCGGTGCTTTCACTGCCGGCGCCTTGGCCGCAGGGGCCTTGGCCGCAGGGACCTCCTCGGCCTCCTTCTTGGTGGTACGGGTCGCGCGCTTCTTGGGCGCAGCTTCCTCGGCGGCCGGCGCGGGCGCCGGCTCGACCACCGGGGCGGCCTTGGTCACCGAGCGGGTACGCGTCGGCTTCGGCGCGGCAGCGGGCTCCGCTTCCACGACCGCCGCGGCGCGGCGGCTGGGAGCCGCCGGTGCTTCGGCTGCCGGGGCGCGACGGCTGGGTGCCGCCGGCGCTTCGGCCGCTGGGGCGCGACGGATCGGGGCGGCAGGCGCGACGGCCGCAGGCAGCGCTTCGCGCTCCGGGCGCTCCGGGCGCTCACCGTGCTCAGGACGCTCGCCGAGTTCGCCCCGCTCGCGGTCGCGGCCACCACGGCCACGGCCACCACGGCGGCGACGACGGCCTTCACGGCCTTCGGTCCGACCACCTTCGAGGCCTTCTTCTTCGCCGCCCTCTTCTTCGATCTCGGCGACCGGCGCGCTCAGGGCGTCGCGCCAGGTTTCGGCCTGAGGCGTCTGCGCGAGCAGGGCGGCGAGAATGCGGCGCGAGTCGCCCCGCGAGAGCAACGCCTCGGCGAGGCCACGGAAGGTTTCCGCGTCGGGCGCCTCGGCCTGGATCGCCGAGAAGATCTGGTCGGCAGCGCCGGCCTGGGCGGGCGTCAGCCGCGCGCGGCCGCCACCGGGATGGCCCTGGCGGTTGTCGCGGCCATCGCGGCCACGCTCGTCACGGCCACCCACGGGTGCGGGCTGCCGACCGGGCAGGGGCTGCCCGCCGATCGGGCGCTCGGGACGCGGGCCGCGCTCCGGGCGCTCAGCGCGCTCGGGCCGCTCGCCGCGCTCCGGGCGCTCGACGCGCTCAGGCCGCTCGCCACGCTCAGGCCGCTCGCCACGCTCCGGGCGCTCGCCGCGCTCGGGACGCTCGCCCGCCGGGCGGGCGCCAGCAGGCGCACCCGGCTGGTTCTGCTTGATGTCGCGCATGATGCGCTGGAAATCGCGCTCTTCCTCGGGCGTCACGAGCGTGAACGCGATGCCCTTCTTGCCAGCGCGGGCCGTGCGGCCGCTGCGGTGGATGTAGGTCGAGGTCTCGCGGGGGACGGTGAAGTGGAAGATGTGCGAAACGGCCGGGATGTCGAGGCCGCGTGCGGCGACGTCGGTCGCCACCAGGATCGTGATTTCGCTGTCGCGGAACGCCTGAAGCGTGAGTAGACGCTTCTCCTGCGGGATATCGCCCGTCAGGATGCCGATCGGCAGGCCTTCGCGCTTGAGGCGCTGGAAGACCCAGGCCGCCTCGACCTTGGTTTCGCAGAAGATGATCGCCGAAGCGACATCGGTGCCACGCAAGAGCGTGCCCAATGCCTGAATCTTCTTGTCCTTGGGGACGCGGGCGAACTTGTGGGTCAGACCCACGGCGGGGGTGTAGCCGGAACTCACTTCAATCTTCTCCGGATCGCGCATGTACTTGTGCGCGATTTTCGTAATCTCAGAGGGAAACGTCGCACTGAAGAGGAGGGTCTGGCGCTGCTCGGCAGGGACCTTTTTGAGGATGAACTCGAGGTCGTCCTTGAAGCCCATATCGAGCATCTCGTCGGCCTCATCGAGGACGACGACCTTGCAGGTGTCGAGGTGCAGGTAGCCGCGCTCGATATGGTCACGCAGCCGGCCGGGAGTGCCCACCACCACGGGGGCCCATTGCATCTTGTCGATCTGGGTCTCGATCTTCACGCCGCCGAATACGGCAGCGACGATGATCTGCATGCGCTCGGCCACGCGGGCGAGCTCGTCCGACACCTGGAGCGCGAGCTCTCGGGTCGGGCAGATCACGAGCACCTGGGTGTCCGGGCACTGGGGATCGATGCGCTGGAGCGTCGGCAGGCCGAAGGCCAGCGTCTTGCCGGTACCCGTGCGGGCCTGGACCATCAGGTCTTTGCCCATCTGCACGGCGGGGATGGCGGCGTCCTGGACGGGGGTGGCGTTGGTATACCCCATCTTTTCGAGGCCCGCCAGGAGGTCGGGAACGAGGTCGAATTCAGTGAATAGTTTTGGAGACAACTAATATCAATCCTATCTGGTGTAAGTACATCAGTATACCATGGGGCCCGAAACGGCCGTTATTTCTTGCCGAAGAGGCTACCGATCATTTTCATGATGCCGCCCGAGTTCCTGCGCGCTTCTTCCATCTCGGCCCGGATGGCGCGGTACCTTTCGAGCGCGACGGTATGGATCGCCCCGTTCTCCGGTATCTTGCCCTTGTCCGCGGCCTCGCACAGCTCGTCATAGCATCGGAACGCGGGTTCGGTCCGCCCGGCCTGCTCGAGCAACCGCGCGAGGTCGAGCTGGCAATCCCAGAGCTCGGGGTCGAGGCGCAGCGCCTCGTCCATCGACTCGAGGGCCTTGTTCACGTTGCCGCCCGCGGCGAGGATCAGGCCGGCGTGGTACTCGAGCATCGCGTCGCCGGGCTTGACGGCGATCGCCCGGTCGATCAGCTCGAGCGCCTCGGCGTGCTGGCCGGCCAGGCTGAGCGCCATGGCGCGCTTGTCGAGCAGCACCGGGTCGTCCGGCGACCCCTCCATCGCGCGCCCCACGGCCACGCTCGCTTCGGCGTAGTTGCCCTCCGCCGCGAGCACCTCGCCCAGCGCGCGTTGCACCAGCGGATCGTCAGGCGCGAGCGCGACCGCCCGGTCGACGGCGACCCGCGCGGCGGCGGTGTCGCCCTTGGCGAGCGCCACATGGGCGAGACCAGCCGGCACGCGCGCGTCGCTCGGCGCGATCGGCTCGGCCTTCTGGAGGTAGGCCTGCGCCTTGTCCGGTGCACCCTTGCGGACGTAAAGCGTGCCGAGGCTGACGTAGCAGTCCGTGCGGCGCGGGTTGAGCACGAGCGCCTGCTCGTAGGCGGCGATCGCGTCGTCGACCTTGCCCATCGCCTCGTACGTCTGGCCCTGGTGCACGTACGCGTTCACCCACTTGGGGTTGATGCGCGCGGCGTTCAGGAACGCGGCGATGGCCATGTCGAGCTTGCCGCGCTTGAGGTGCACCTTGCCCATCAGGTCACAGGCCATGAAGTTGGCGGGCTCGAGCTCGAGCGCCTTCTTGTACTCGGTCAACGCGGCGTCCCAGCGCTCGAGCCGCTCGTACACCTGCGCCGTGCCGATGCAGGTGTCGGCCGAGTCCGGGTCGAGGCGGGTGGACTCCTGGAAGGCCTGGAAGGCTTTCTCCGGCTCATTCTGGGCCAGCAGCCAGTAGCCGAGATGGAAATGCGTGAGCGCGAACTCGGGGTTCAACGCGAGCGCCTCGTCGTAGAGGCGCCGGGCGCCCGCCCAGTCTTCGCGCTCCTGCAACAACGCACCGATCGACAGCAGGTGCGCGGGATTCTTCGGGAAGAGCTTGCGTGCTTCCTCGAAGAGCTTCATCGCGTCGTCCTTGCGGCCCACGCGCGAATAGAGCTTGCCGAGCATGCCGAGGATGCCCTCGTTGTCTTCGGCGAGCTTGCGCGCGGCCTCGAGCTTCTCGATTGCCTTGGCGTCGTCACCCTTGGTGCCGAGCACCTGCGCCATCTCGAAGAGCGGCTGGGGCTCCTTCGGCGCGATCTGGGCGGCGCGGCCGAGAATGTTCAAGGCCTCCTCGGCCTTGCCGTAGCGCCCGATCACCTGGCCGAGCGTGAGCGTGGCGTCGTAGCGCTTGGGCTCGAGCGCGAGCGCCTGCTGGCAGGCTTCGATCGCCTGCTGTGGCCGGCCCTTCAGGCGGTAGGCCTTGCCCAGGGCGGCGAAGACGTCGGCGTCGGCCTCGTTGCGGCGAGCGATTTCGAGGAAGACCTGAATCGCGCCGTCGAGATCTTTGCGCTCGAGGGCGGCGAGGCCGTCATTCTTGGTCTTCGCTTCGATTTCCATCGGGGCCTCTCCTGCCGGGCAAACCGTCGCATCATAGCATGGCGACGCCCATTCCGCCCGGCAGCCCGCCAGGATGGTAGGATAGCGCACCATGGAAATCCACGAGGCCACCGCCGTCTACGTCTTCGATCCCGCTTTCGAGCGCCTGCTTTTCATCCGGCACCGCAAGCCGCCGCTCGCGGGAAGCTGGCTGCCGCCCGGCGGCCACGTCGACCCCGGCGAGACGCCGGAGGAATGCGCGGTGCGTGAGGTCTTCGAGGAGACCGGCCAGCAGGCCGTGTTGCTGGACCTCGCGCCGGAGCTGCCGCGCACGGTGGGCGATCGCGTGGTGCGCATCGCGCAACCGCTGCTCGTGCAGGTGGAGGACCTCGGCGACCACCGCCACCTCGACTTCGTCTACGTGGCCGTCGCCCCGGCGCCCGGGCCGCTGGTCACCGAGCCCGGCCAGCCGGCGGCGTGGCTAGACGCCGCCGGCTGCGAGGCCGAAGAGATGCTCGTCGACTGCCGCGGGCATGCCGCGCACCTCTTCGCGCTGGCGGGTAGGTTCCGCCGGCTCTGGGAGAACCAAGCGGCCGCGCGGGCTCAGGCGATCTCGTAGTCGGCGATCGCCCGCGCCTTCACGTAGGGCTTGAGGTGCTCGTCTACCACCGCGACGTGGCGCGGGTCGTTGACGTAGCGCATGCAGGCGTCGAGGTCGTCGAAATCCGTGACGAGGCAGTGCGTGAACTGGTCGTCGCGCGGCGAGACGTTGCGGCCCATCGAGAACGACTTGAGCTCGGGGATCACGCCCAGCAGGCCCCGGCAGGCGGCCAGCATCGCGGCCTCCTGCTCGGCGGACTGGCCCTCGAGCCGGAACAGGACGACGTGCTTGAGCACGGCGCTACGCCCGCGCGCGGCCCAGGCGGGCCGACAGATCGCGCACGAAGCCCTCGGGGTCGGCCGGCGTGACGACGAACCACGGCAGGAACGCGCGGTCGAGGCGGAGGCTCACGGCGCTGTTCCAGAGGTCGAGCCGGTTCTCCCAGTGCTCGTTCCAGAACTCGTAGCCCTTCTTGACCGCGATGATCTCCTTGTACGGAATCTCGCGGATGACGAACTGGCCGTTCAGGCCGGTGACCTGCAGGGCTGAGTCGGTGAGGCGGTAATCGATCAAGAAGACGAGCGGGTTCGGGATGGCGACGTTCATGGCGACCTCCAGGATGGGATGCGGCGCCATGCTACCGCACGCCTCCCGCGGCGTCAGCCGGGGTTCAGCTCAAGATCTCGGGCAGCGTCTCCTCGCGCGCGATCTGGACCTCGCGGCAGCGCTTGAGGATGCCGAGCCGCAGGTCTTCCTCGAACAGCTCCCGGTTGATCGCCTGGGCCGCCGCAGCGCCCTGGCCAGCCGCGACGACGACCTGGCAGTTCGCGGGCGTCAGGCAGCCCGCCGCAAAGACCCCCGGCACGCTGGTGCGGCCGCGCTGGTTCACCAGCACCTGGCCCTCGTGGTCGATTTCGCAGCCCACCGAGAGCGCGAGGTGGTTGTGGTACTCGTCGCCGCGGGTGGTGAAGGCCGCGTCGACGGCGACGCGGCGATCGCCCTCGAAGCAGAGCGCCTGGATCTCCGATCCGATATGCTCCACGGCTACGATGCGGCCCTCGAGCACCGGGATCTGGTGCTCCCGGAGCCAGGCGGCGTGCTCGTCGTCCCAGACCGGCTCCTCGTCGTTCGTCGCGATCAGCACGCGCGGCGAGTAGGCCAGCATGCCGAGCGCGTACTCGACCGCGTCGTCGCTGCGGCCGAGCACCGCGAGCTTCTTGCCGCGCACGCGCCAGCCGTCGCAGTCCTTGCAATAGAACAGGCTGTGGCCGAGGCACTCGTCCACGCCGGGGATGTCCGGCGGGCGGTGATGGATGCCGGTGGCGAGCAACAGCCGCCGGGCCCGCCAGCGCTGCTGCCCGTGGTTGACCACCAGGAACCCGTCTTCCCGGGCGACGTCGATGATCGTCGCGTCGATGAACTCGGCGCCGAAGCGCTCCGCCTGGACCTTCCCGCGCGCCACGAGCTCGGCCCCGTCGATGCCGTTGGGGAATCCCAGGTAATTCTGGAGGTGCGGCTCCCAGGTGACCATTGCCCGGCCATGGTGGAAGACGGTCACGTCGCGCAGCGCACGCGCGAGGTAGATCGCCGCCGACAGGCCGGCGGGCCCCGCGCCCACGATGATGACGTCCCGGATCCGCTCGTCGTCCATGTTTTCGGCCTCCATCCGGCCTATCATACGGGCGAGGCGGTCGGCCGCCGAGCGACGACCAGGCGTCCGCCCTTGCGGACGCTCAGGGGCCTGTGCTATCCTGGCGTTTACCTTCGGGACGTAGCGCAGCTTGGTAGCGCACCACTTTGGGGTAGTGGGGGTCGTGGGTTCGAATCCCGCCGTCCCGACTCTATCTTAGCCAGGTTAACCCTGAGCCTGGCCTGTTGAGCCTCCCGTCAGACTATGGCGGGAGGCTTTTCCTTGCCCGGCGGCTGCCAGCGATTGTGCATCACGGCGGGTACGTCCGTGCACGGCTTACTCCGACCCGGCCAGGAACTCTGCGCGATAGCGGTGGAGCGCCAAAAGTAGCCGGTCTGGTCGGAGCCGTGCCGGGCCCAGAGGCGCTGAAGCAGCGTGGCGACCGCCTCGCTCTCGCCCCGATGCAGGGCTTCCCCGACGTTCGCGCAGGCCGTCGCTGGGCTGTCGGTCTCATCATGGGTCGTCCCGAGGCGCTCCGCCATCAGCGTACGGACATCTCGACGTGCTCGACGAGCCGGCCGCCCTTACAATCACCAGCAGGTTTACGGGGCATTGACAGCGGCATCGGCTTCCCTCAGGATGGCCACGCCGTCACCGTTTGGAGGTCGCTCATGGACGAAAATACATCGACAAACACCCCCGCATCTTCGGATGGCGAGCTGTCGGATGACGAGCTGAGCACTGTTACCGGAGGGGCTAGCTCCGTAGGCCAAAACAACGAGAGATCACTTCTAGACACACTTGATCAGCTCGAAAACCAACGGAGGGTGTCCAACGCGATGCTCGAAGATCTCAACACCACCTTCGCCGCGCAAGTTCGTTCACAGGGCAAGTAGTCCTCCGAGACGGACTTTGGATGGTCCATGTTGCGCTTCACCAACGCGGCACTTTCCCTTCGGCAGCAGCCAGATGCAGCGGATGGGCTCTATCAACTGGCCTTCGTTCAATGAAGGGACCCTCTCGCGGCGCGATGAAGCACAACGGTATACCATGCGTGCAGTTTGGCAGGCATGCCAGTTCCGACCGGGCATCGCGAGAAATCCGCCGATTCGAGGCGTGCCGCCTGGAGCCCATTACACCGCCTACGATGCCAGGTACCACTGTCACTCCGGGCTCAAAGGTCCGACGTTTGGACGCTTTCACACTTGAAACCTAAGTGGTTTGGTATAATACATGTGTGCCGAAAGTTGTCGACGAGGACGGGTATCGTGTGAGCGTGTGGCCGAACGACCACCCGCCACCCCACGTGCACGTCTACAAGGCCGGCCGAGAGTGCCTGGTCAAAATCGGCGCACCCGGCGAAGCGCCTGCGGTGCTGTATGAGAACCGGGGGATGTCGGGCAAAGACTGGCAGGGCGCCGTGGCGCTGGTGCAAAAGTACCAGAACTGGCGCATTCAAAGTGGAGGGATAGCCGTGCCAACGCGTAACGAGAAGACCGAGGAGTGGGAATACACCAAGGCAGAGTTCGCCGAGCAACTGGCCCGGGCCGAGGCGCGAAAGGCGGATCGGGATGCCCGTGGCGAGCAGGAGCCCGTAGCCACGGCGGTACGTTACGACCGTGTCAGCCGAAAGTTCACGCTTGAGCTCGCCAACGGGACGGCCTTCATCTTTCCGGCGGATCACTGCCAAGGTCTGCGTGGCGCCGGTGACGACGACCTCGCGGCCGTGGAGCTGACCCCGGGCGGGTTCGGCCTACACTGGGAAGCCCTCGACGCGGACTTGGGAATCGCCGGCCTGCTGACTGGCTTCTTCGGCTCGAAGTCCTGGATGGACGCCTTGCGCCGGGAGATGCAGGCGAAGGGCGGCCGCGCCAGGTCGGCGGCCAAGACCGCGGCGGTCCGGGAAAATGGGAAGAAAGGCGGACGGCCGCCGAAGCAGGCACAGGCTTAGCTCCACTCTGGATTACTCCGCCCCGCCCGGCTAACGAGGCAGGCCCTTCCCCCGCGTCAGGCTCGCATGGGCGGTGCCCTTCGGCGCCGCCGGCACCAGGAAGCCTGCGCGCCCCGTGCGTGCAGCCGCCAGGTCGGCCCGCAGCGCCGTCGGAATCGGCAGGTAGATCGCGAGGATAGTCAGCCGGCCGCGGGCGACCTCGCAGCCGTGCGAGAGCCCGAATCGTACCGCCACCCGATCGCCCGCCACGTGGTGGAAGGCGAAGCTCGACAGGAGGTCCGGGCCGAAGGCGTAGACGCAGTCTTCGCTCTGGTAGCCTGCGAGCGCGGCCTGCAAGGCCGCCAGCGTGCGCGGCCGCGCGGCCGCCGGCTGCGAGCCGAGGGCCTTGCGCACCAGCCCGTCGGCCAGCAAGGCCGTCAGGATGTCGCGGGAAGCGAAGTAGTCGGTGAGCACGGCCGGCTTGCCGCCCCGGCGGGCGTCGTAGGCGGTGATGGTGCCGTAGGCGTACGGATGCGCCGTGCCGGTGACGTAGCCTTCGCCGTGGGTCTCGACGCTGACCAGCGGACCGACGGCCGACAGAAGGTTCCACCGGATGTCGTGCTGCTCGCCGTCGCCCGATGGCTCGCCGAGCTGACGCAGCCACGCGCGCCGGAAGGAGAAGTCGGACGGGGCACCGCCCGGGCCGTGGAAGCGCAGATCGTCGCGTTCGAGCGTGACGGCCTGGCCGGCGATCTGCCCGCGATACAGCGTCGTGTGCGCCGCCACGGCGCCCTTGGC
This sequence comes from Candidatus Sericytochromatia bacterium, assembly GCA_036675505.1. Lineage (GTDB taxonomy): Bacteria > Cyanobacteriota > Sericytochromatia > S15B-MN24 > JAQBPE01 > JAKFEW01. The sequence continues at coordinate 34,781 of JAKFEW010000139.1, read as the reverse complement.
CTGGGCCGCGGGCGCAGCCGTCAGGCCGAGGCACGTGGCGACGAGCGCAGTGGTGATCAGGACCCGGGGGATCCGGCGGGCGCCGCGATGTTCGAACATCGCGCCATCATGACCGGGTGGGCCTGGCCTGTAAATCGGGTGGCCCGCAGCTTCAAGTCCATCTCGGCAGGCATCGGGCCGCCGAGGGTTTGTACACCAGCGGCGCCGGGCATGGGTGGCCTGTTGCTCGGTACCGATATCTGCGTTCGTCCACCGCCCGGGAGGCCATTCATGCGCACCACGCTCAGCACCTTTCTCGCTGCTACCCTCGTCGCGGGCCTTTGCGCCTGCAGCGCGGAGCCCGCAGCCGAGACGGGCGAGGCCGGCGCGAAGAAGGTCCTCACCGCGATGCTTTCGCCCACGGCGGATCATGCGGCCCTGACCACGGCGCTCAAGCCGAAGACCGAGGACTACGTGGCCGCGTTCGAGGGTGACGCCGCGAAGAAGGCCGAGGCGGCCTACGACCCGATGTGGCGCGCAGGCAAGGTGGTCGTCAAGCCGAAAGAAGGCCAGACCGAACTGCTGCTCTACGAGGCGACCACCGAGGATCTGCGCGCCGGGACCGGCCACGCGAAGCAGTTTCCGGGCGGCTATTCGCAGGTGGCGAAGTCCTTCAAGCCCGGGCAGAAGTGGTACCGATTCAAGTTCACGAAGCCCGGCGACAAGCGGGGAATGGCCTACGACGGGCTGACCTACGTGAATGGCCGCTGGGTGATCTTCCCGAAGCCGTACCGCGCGCTCCGCGAATAGGAGACGCCTTCCCTGGCCCGGCTGTTTAGAACTTCTTCACGTAAGGTGCATCCTTGCACTCGGCGACCACGTCGATGGTAGGACCCACGCCGGGCGCGGTTTCCTGGCGCATCTTGCCCGCCCAGCGCATCGTCAGCTTGCCGTCAGCCACCTGGATCGTGAAGGTGATCGGGCTCTTGCCGTCGGGCTGCCAGAAGGTGGAATACGCCCCCGGCGAGACGAGGCCCTGGACCGAGCCGACCGCCTCGATGCCCCAGGTGCCGGATTTGGACTTCTCGGGATCGACGGCCAGCTGCAGCAAGAGTGACCGCTCGCCCGGCGACGGCTGGCCGAAGACGATGTCGAAGCCGGTCGGCTTGAAGCGCGTCGCCGAAAGGACGTTGTTCTTGGCCGGCACGCCATCGATCGTGAAGGTGACGCCCGTGGCGGCGCCCGCCGCGGGCGAGGCGCCGGGCGACGTCACGGGCGCGCCGCTCGCGCCGGAGGAAGGCGGCACGGACGCTCCGCCCGCTGCGGGACTACCTGGGCTGCAGGCGGCGAGCGCAAGCAGAACCGGAACGATTAGGAAGCGGGTCGGGTGCATGGCGTCATCCTCACAAGGGGGTGGCACATCGTAGCAGAGAGCGGGCGATCACCGAATCAAAACCTGGCGATTCCGAAGTCGTTCAGCTCGGCAGGCGGGATGCGGGGACGCGGAAGAGCCGTTGCTGCCGCCGGTCGACCAGGTAAAGGTGGCCCATGGCGTCGAAGCCTATGTGATCGAGGGCCTGTAGCCGGTAGGTGAGCGACGACGGGTTGAACAGGCCCTCGAGGACGTTCACAGGCTCGGCGCCGTCGGCCACGCGCGTGATCGTCGGGCCGGCGGTGACCAGGTGCAGGCGCCCGGCCGGGTCCACCGCCGGGTGGGCCCCATTGACCGACAGGTCCGGCAGGTCCTCCGCCGTCGACGCGCCCACTGGCACACGCGCGCGCTGCGTGCCGGCCACGATCTCCACGCTGCCGTCCGGGGCGAGGCCCAGCGAGACGCCGGGCGTGTGGAGGTTGCCGTGGTTCTCGCTCCGTCGCTTGTCGCCAGGCGCCCAGATGCTGCGCACGACGCCCGCCTTGGCGATGTGGAGGATGTCGGGGCCGTCGTTCTCGCGGAAGGTCACGCGCACGGCGAAGGCCGACCCGTCGGGGCGCACCACCAGGCGGTCGATCGTGGCGTTGTATCGCTTCTCCACGAGCGTCGCGCGGCGCTCGATGGTGCCGTCGGCGGCGAGGCGGCCGAGGTACACGTGGTCGTCATGGTCCTTTCCGCCGAACAGGTTCGCCGGGAACGGCGCCGGCACCCCGCGATCATCGCTGTAGGCGATCCACGGGACGCCGCCCGCCGCGAGCGAGAGGGCCTGGACGTCGTGCCCCTCGGGCCAGGTGATCTTGCGGATCGCCTTCCCCGGCTCCACCACGCGCACGGTGCGGTGAGCCTCCTCCACGAGGGCGATGCGGCCGTCCGGCCCGACGGCCGAGTGTTGCATGAAGGACGGGACGCCGTCCGCCGGCGTGATCAGATCGAACGCGCCGGCCCGGGGCGTGCCCTGCTGGCCGCCCACGGCGCCCATCACGAAGGTCGCCGCGCCCCCTTCCACCCGCATCAGGGTCTGCGTCTTCGGCGCGAGCGCCACCCGCAACCCGTCACCCGACACCGGCGGCAGCTCGGGTGCCAGGAAGGCCGCGCCGCCTGGACCGAGTGCGGCCCGGAGCAGGAGCTCCTGGCCAGGATCGCGCGGAAACGTCGGCCCCGGCAGCGTGTCGAGCAGCGTGCGCTCCTCCCCGTCGGCCAACCGGACCGCGAGCGCGCCGGTCTCGGCGTCGAGCCCGAAGACGTTGCCCTGGCCGTCGACCGCGATCCGGTGGCCCGCGACCTCGACGGGCTCCGCGATCCCCGCGAGCGGATCGAGGCGCACGGCCACGGCCGTGGGTCGCGGCACCGCCGGCTCCGCGGCCGTGGGGAGCGGCCCCAGCCCGATGCCGATCGTGATTTCGCGGCGTTCCACGAACCGGCGCAGGCCGGTCGCCAGCACGAAGCGGCCGGCAGCGTCGATGCCGGTGGCCTGCTCGTCGTTGGGCACCGCGATCGCCTGCGCGTCTTCCGGCGCGAGATCGCGCAGCTTGGTGGGCTCGGCGCCGGCGCGCGCCTCCCACACGGCGGCCTCGAGCCCCACCAGGAAGCCGGCGACCCCTTCCCGGCGATCGATCATCACCAGCGCGCGTACGGCGCCGTCCGGCCCGGGGGCGACCGCGCGGATGAAGGTGTGGTCCGGGAAGGTGGCGATGCGGGTGGCCACCCCTTCGGCGGTGAGCCGGTAGACCTCCGTGGGCGCCTTGCGGATCGTCACCCGGTGGTTGAACGCCAGGAAGCCGCCCTGGCCGTCCGGGATCAGCGCCGCGTAGCGGTTCTGCTCGGCCGAGAGGAGGTCGGCCTGACCGCTGGCCCGGTAGCGCCACAGGCCGTCTTCGGTCGCGACCAGTGCGCCGCCGTCGGGCAGGGGGGCGATCGCCCGGATCTCGCGCAGCCCCAGATCGCGCGCGTCGAAGGTGGCGGGCGCGTCGTCGGCCGCGAGCTTCAGCAGCTCGGGCTCCGCCTGAGGCGGCAGGATGCGCGACGTTGGCAGGTTGCACCCGCCCAGCGCGAGCGCCAGGGTGGCCGCGAGCAGGCGCGGGGCGAGGCGGGGGGCGCGGGAGACGGCATCGGCTGATCGCATGGTGAAGTTGTACCACCGCGCACCGGGAGGCGGACCGGCTGTTCGGACACTTCGGCAACCGTCCCATGGGGGACCTGGCCAGCCCTGGCGTCGGCGCTCAGCTTCCGAGCAACCGAAAGTACGGCAACCGCAGGCTCGGGACGAAGCCCAGCTTCCCGGCCAGCCGGACCGAGCCCTCGTTCTCCTCGCGACACGACCACACAGGCTCGAGGCCGCGCGCGAGGCCGTGCGCGATGAGCGCGGCGCAGACGCGCAGGGCATGGCCCGCGCCCCGGTATGCGGGCTTGGTTTCGACGCCGATTTCTAGCTGGCCATCCCGCACGAAGGCCGAGAACGCCGTGGCCGCGAGGTCGCCGTTCCTCACGATGGCAAAGCCCACGCCATCGCGCAGGAAATGGTCGGCGTCACGCCAGAAGTGCCGCGGCACGACGGCCCCGCTGAACGCGTCGAACATCGCGGCATCGATGGGTACGAGCACGTCACCCGCCTGCAGCGACGGGTGCCCGAGCTTCGCGAATTGCGTGGGATCGAACGCGAAGTTGAGCCGCGTGTGCTCGCGTTCGCCGAGCACATCTACCAGCCGCTCCTTCCAGGCCCGCGGATGGATCTGCAGCCATTCATCGTGGTGCCGTAGGCCCCTGGCATCGGTGAGGTGCGCGACCAGGGCGGCCTGGAAGTGCGGGTCGCGCGTTTCGCCGGCCAGCAGCGACATGCCGTGGGGGTGCTGGACGTAGCAGGCTCGCGGATTGCCCGGATCGTCGACGAACACCGATCCCGGCACCTGCCCCTCGACGACCACCTGGGCGAAAAGCGTGTTGAATGGCACGTCGTGCACGAGGCCCGCGACCTTGTGATACGCCCGGGGTTCCAATGCCAACATGACGGACCTCTCTCCGGCCTGACCCGGTAGGGCAATTCCCGTGCCAACGGGCCAGGTCAGCCCCCCGGTCGGCCCACCGGCCCGCGGCCGCTGCGCACGCTGTCCGGATCGGAGACATAGTACCCCTCGGCCATCAACGCCCCGATCATCAGCGCGGCCGCCTCGGCCGACAGCGCCCCCGTCGCGTCCGCATGGCGAGCGAACGCGTTCGCTTCCACCGCCGGGTCCGGCGGGCCCGCGAGCCAGGGGGTGGGATCGATCTCGAGGTCCTGGTCGGCCAGCCACTCGACGGCCGTGAGGCGGGCGTCGCCGTCGCGGTCCGCGCGCGCGATCAGCCGCCCGGCCATCGCCTGGATCGCCCCGATCTGCCAGGCGATTTCCTCGGGGGTCATCCAGTCGGCGAGCTTCATGAAGCCGTCGCCGTCCGGGTCATGGGCCTCGAACCACTCGCGGGTGACGACGCGCCCAAACTCCGTGAAGCTCACCCGTCCATCCCGGGGGGCGTCGTCGTAGCGCTCGAAGATGCGCGTCATGCCGGTGATCACGTCCTGCCGGAGGGCTTCATTGCGGGCGAGGACCTGGGGCACCTGCCCCTGCCGCATCCCGCCCGGCAGGGTTGAAGACGGCGGGCTACAGGCGGAGAGCAGCATGAAGGCGAGGACGAGCTGCGAGGCCAGGATGCGTTTTTGCATGGCGGTGTCATACCCCAATGGGGCCCCTGCGTGTGCGGCGACGGCCTCCTGGGCGCAAAAGGTGGGATAATGAACCATGCGACCGTTTCTGAGCATACTCTCCTGGGCCTGGCTGTGGACCCTGGTAGCGGCCCACCTCGTGCTGCGCGTGCTCCATCCGGACCTCGGGTCCATGAACGACGCGTTGATGCCGGTATACTTCTTCGGCTTGAACGCGCCGACGTTGGTGCTGGGCTCGTTCCTCCCCCGCAATCAGCTGGGATTTCGGCAGCTCACACGGGTGCCCTACTTCTGGCTGGGAATGGCCATCATCATGGTGAACTTCATGAGCTGCGGCAGCATGCTGGGCGGCAAGCCGGACCTCGCCGCGATGCTGGCGATGTTGACGGCGCAGTCGCTCTGGCTCGCCTGGCCCGCGTACTGCGGGGCGCGCTCGATGACCAACGCACCCTGACCTTCTCTCCATTTCCAGCCCCCCCACGTACCCACCCGAGGACCGAATATCCATGTCCAAGTACTCCCCGGTCGTCCTGATCCTCGCCGCGGCAACGTCGGCGTGCACGACGGCGATGCAGCCCGCGGCGATGCAGCCCGCGTTCGTCGGGCCCGCGGCGGCCACGCGCGTGGCCACGGCCACGTCCACGGCGGCGCCGGCGGTGCCGCAAGCCCCCCCGGCGTCGCCCACGCCGGCGGCGGCCGTCCACTGGACCTACGAGGGCGAGGAAGGCCCGGCGCACTGGGGCGATCTGGCGCCGGCGTTCGCGCTGTGCAAGACCGGCCAGCAGCAGACCCCGATCGACGTGCCGGCCACGGCCAGGGCGCAACCGGCCGGCGGGCTCACGCTCGCCTACCAGCCCAGCGCGATCAACTTGGTGAACAACGGCCACACCATCCAGGTCGACTACGACGCCGGCAGCACCCTGGCCGTGGCCGGCTCGACCTATGACCTCGCGCAGTTCCACTTCCACGCGCCGAGCGAGCACAAGCTGAACGGCAAGGTATACGCGATGGAAGCGCACTTCGTCCACAAGGCGGCCGACGGCAAGCTCGCCGTGCTCGGCGTCCTGATGGCGGAGGGCGACGAAAACACCTTCCTCGCGCCCTGGTGGGGCGGCATCCCGGCCGAAAAGGGGAGCGCGACGGGAACGGGGACGGTGAACGCGAGCACCGCGCTGCCGGCCGACCGCACCTACGTCACCTACCCGGGGTCGCTCACCACGCCGCCGTGCAGCGAGGGCATCACCTGGGTGTTGTTGACCACGCCGGCCTCGGTGTCCAGAGCCCAGGTCGAGACCTTCAAACACATCGTCGGCGAGGTCACCGCGCGCCCGGTCCAGCCCGTCAACGGCCGGATTTACGCGCGGGCCGGCGGCCAACCATGAGCGGCGGCGGTCCGAAGGCCGCCGGTCAGCCTACACCCGGGCCAATTCGCGCCCGGCTCACGATCATGGGGTGATCGGTCGTCCGCTTCACCTGCGCGCCGCGGTCCACCGTATAGCCGCTGAAGCGCACGCCTGGCGAGCCGAAAATCCAGTCGATGGCCATCTTGCGCGGCGCCCGACCACCCGGCCCCTCGTTGGCGGCGACCATCGGCGTGGCGCGCGTGAGCCGGTCGTAGTACTCCTCGCGCTCGTTCATGTCCCCGGTGATGAATACCGGCAGGCCGGTCTCGCGCATCAGGCGGTTCGCCAGGTCGATCTCCTTCGCCGTCGCCAGGTCGCGCCAGTGCTGCTGGTTCGGGTGGCTCTTCGTGCTCGCGGGGTTGTGGAAGTTGGCGAAGTAGGCCTCCTGGCCCGTGACCTTGTGGCGCAGCCGCACCACGGGCATCTTGCGCTTCTGGCCGCCGAAGTACGGGATCTCGATGTGGCCGGGCTTGACCATCTCCCAGGTGTCCTTGCGCCAGGCGATCGAGTTCACGACCTCCCGCTTGCCCAACTGGACGCCCGGGTAGACGGCATACTTTTTGCCGGCGACCCTCAGGAACTCCTTGAGCTGGTCGCCCTGAAACTCCTGGAAGCCCACGACGTCGACGTCGTGTTTCTCGAGCAGCTGGGCCGCCGAACGGATGCGGGCGACCCCCGAGGCCATCCCAGGCTTATTGCCACCCGGCCTGGTGTGGCTGCTGCCGAGGACGTTGAAGGAGCTGATCACGAAGTCGGTCATCGCGCGCGGCGGCGCAGGCGCAGGCTGGACGACCGGCGGCGTAGGGACGGGCTGGACGGCCGGCGCGGGGATCCACCCCGACATCCAGGCGATGAACCGCCGGGCAACGTCGAGCGGGCTCGACCACGCGGCCGGGGCGACGGCGGGCGGCGGCACGGCGGGGGCCGGGCTCGCGACGACGCCGGGCTGGCTCAGGCCTGCCAGGAGGGCGTTGAGCTGGGCCTCGATACCCCGGAGCTGCAGTTGCAGCTGCGTGAGCTGGGCATCGAGCGGCAGCGGCGCCGGGGCGCCGCTGTAGGGGGGCGCGTAGCCGCCCTGGAAATAGGCGCCGCCCGGCAAGGGTACGTTGAAAGCCACCAACTCCGTTCCTCCCGGGTCGGTTGTTGGCTGACGGTCCCCGAAACTTTCTTATATCCGGATTAACGAAGTCATAATCTTTCCCTAACGCGATCGAGGACGTCCGCATGCACTTATCCACCGCTTACCTGTACATCGCGTGCTGGGCCACCCTGTGCCTGGTGGCCGCGGCGCTGGCGATCCGGGACCGCGCCACGCTCGGGCTGTTCCAGCCCGCCTATCGGCAGTTTCTGCTCCAGCCCTGGAAGGTGGCGACCTTCCTCCTGGCCGCGGTCGGCCTGACGGTCATCGCCCCCTATACCGGGGATTTCACCTGGGACTACGTCGACGCGGCCTTCATGTCGATCCTCACCTACCTCACGGCCCCCTGGGCGGTCGGGGTCTACTACAAGGCCTGGAAGAAGCAGCTGCCCCTCGCCCACGCGTACATCGCCCTGAGCTTGCAGCTATTCTCGGCCAGCTGGAGTTACGATCTCTGGTTGTTTTTCAAGTTTGGCGAATACCCGGTGATGTGGCTCGCGAACCTGATCGCCTCCTCCACGCTCTACCTCGCGGGCGGCCTCTTCTGGAACCTGGACTGGACCGAGGCGCGCGGGCAGTTTTTCGCCTTCTGGGAGCCCGCCTGGCCTGCGCCGAACCCGGCGTCGAAGTTCGCGCGGGTCGCGCTGCCGGCCTTCCTGTTCATGGGGGTCATCGCCCTGGTGGTGACGGCCGTCTTCCTGGTGCCATTCTTCACGCGGCGGTGACCCCGGTTGGCCGTGGCGCGGGTCCGCGCGCAGGGTACGACATGCGCGTGGAACCCACGGAGAACGTGCCCCTGGCACGAATCGCGGAGCTGGTGACCGAAGGTCGGCGGCTGGCCGCGCGCGGCGACGCGCGCGGCGCTGAAGCGCGCTTTCGGGAGGCCATCGACGAGGTCGACGGCCTCCCCACCGAGGACGTCGAGGCCTACATCTGGAAGGCCCACGCGCTCAACGCGCTCGGCCGCGCAGACGCCGCGATCCAGGCGCTCGACATGGCCACGCGGGCCGACACCCGCAGCGAGGCCGCGCGGTTCTACCTGGCCGAGGCGCTGGTGCGCGCGGGCGACCTCAAGCGCGCCGCGATGCAGCTGCACTACGTGCTCAAGCTGTGCCCCACCTACGCGCCCGGCCTGGCGCTGCGCGGCGAGATCACCCGGCGCTCGGGCAACGTCGCGCAGGCCGCGCGCGACTTCGCGCTGGCCAACAGCCTCGCGCCCGGCGACCCGCGCGTGTTGGCGCGCCTGGGTGATGCCTTCGCGGCGCTCGGCGACACCGCGCAGGCCCTCGGCGCGTACGACGAAGCGCTGCGCCTGGACCCCACCTGCTGGATCGCCTACGCTGGCGCGGCCCCCTTGCTCGAAACGCCCGCCGACGCGCGGGAGGCCCGCGCCTGCTACCGCGTGCTCGCCACGCGGCCCGGCTGGGCCGAGCAAGCCGCGGCGGGCCTGGCGCGCGCCGAAGCGTTGATCCAGGCCCAGGGCCTGCCCGCGCACGGGCCGGCCGCCGCGCCGCGGCCACGCCTCGCCACGTTCACCCCGCCGGCGCTGCCGACGCGGCCCGAGCCGAAGAAGTCCGAGCAGCAAGCCACCCAGCCGCTCGGCACGAGCAGCGCGCCCCTGCGGGTGAAGCTCGCGCCGCTGCCTGGGCGACCCGCGACCGGTCCGGTGAAGCCGCCACCCGGCACCACCGTGGGCCGGCTCGCCCTGCCACCCGTGGCCGCGACCACCGGCGATCTCAACGAGGCGCTCGAAGCGCTGCGCGGCCTGCTGATCGATCCAGGCGCGAGCTGAGGTTAAGGGCAGCTCAACGCACGGTTGCCCGGAGTGCCTTCATCCATCAAATCTTGAATAAATGCCACACGTGAAACGGGCCGCGGGCATAAGAGCACATGGGGCGCAAAGCGCGGTGGGGTGCGGCCGGGGGCCGGGGTGGCGAGGGACGAGACGTGACGTTGAACAATTCGGGCGGCGGCCTGGTCGGCTCCAAGGACGCCGCGCGCAAGGCCGCGGAAGAGGCCCAGCGCCGCGCCGCCGAGCAAGCCGCGAAGGCGGCCCAACGCCAGGCGCAAGCCGAAGCGGCGCTCAGGTCCCAGATCGAGACCGCGAGCACGCAGAAGCCGGAGACCCAGCCGCTCGACCACAAGGGCGGCTGGCTCGGCAACATCACCGAGCGCGTGGTGGCCGCGGCCGCGGGCCCCACGACGCCGGCGGGCGTGAAGCGGGACACCGAGGCGCTCGCCGAGGGCCTCAAGGGCGCCAAGACGCCCGAAGACCTCAAGGCCCTGAGCGCCAAGGCTTTCCGGCTGCAGGCCCAGACCGACGTGAGCACCGACCCCGCCGTGCACGCGCAGCTCGCGGCGGTCCGCGCGCTCACGGACCGCATCCGCAGCGCCAACGCCGGCGCTGAGAAGCTGGCGGGCTTCCAGCGCGACCTGGCGAGCACCGATCCCGCGGTGCGCGCCAACGCCCAGGCCGCGCTGCTCAGCCGCCCGAAGGAGCTGACCGACGCCGTGCGCGACGTCGCCGGCATCAACGAGTCGCCCGTCGCCGGGACGCTGAAGCAGGCTGCGTTGGGCCTCGCCGGGAAGATCGATCCGCGGGCGCTCGCAAGCCAGCTGCAGGCCGAGCCGGACCTCACCAAATACCCCGCGGACATGACCCGGAACCTGCTCGCGCTGCGCGCCAAGCAAGACCCGGCGCTCGACGCCGCGCTCGACAAGGTGGGCGCACGGCTGCTCGGCGACGCCACCGACGGCAAGGGCGACAACCCCCTCAGCTACGACGCGATCAAGGCCAACCCCGACCTCCTGCGCCTCGTCGGCCCATTGCAGCAGGGCGGCGATCCCGCCGCGAAAGCCCAGTTCGACAAGGTGGTCGCGGACTGGGGCAAGTCGATCTTGAAGAAGAGCCTCGACAGCGAGGACAAGGGCAAGGACGGCACGGAACGTGCTTTCGGCAAGTTCCAGGACGAGATGCTCGGCCTGGCCGGGATGGGCCTCGACCCGAACGTGGTCGCCGCCGCCACCGCCAGCACCCTCGAGCAGAACAAGGGCATGATCGAGGACCACTGCAAGACTGGCGGGGGCGGCATCCTCGGCACCGTCGGCGGCTGGTTCAAGGACGCCGCGGGCTGGATCGCGGACAAGGTGGGCGACATCGTCGGCTTCGTCAAAGACAAGGTCGGCGACATCGCGAAGAAGGCCGCCGAGTTCTTCTACGACAAGGTGGTCGACCCCGCGCTCGACCACTCGGCGCTGGGCGAGGACACCGACACCTTCAAGGCCGAGAAGACGGGCATCATCGGCGACCTGGTCACGAACCGGCTCGAAGTCGGCGAATCCGCCTTCGTCCGCCTGGACGCGCAGGCCAAGATCGCGGGCGTGGTGTTGGGCGGCGGCGCGCAGATGGAGATCAAGCGCGTGCCCAAGCTCGGCGAGAACGGCGTGCCCTTGCCGCCGGTGAACGGCGTGCCGCAGACCAACCTGGAGGTGCACGTGCTGGCCGACGCGCGCGCGGGCCTCGGCCTCGAGGCCAAGTTCGGCAAGGCGCTGAACAAGGACGTGATGGTCAAGGGCGCTCAGGGTGAAGTCGGCGCGGGCGTGGGCGGCGGCGCGAAGCTCGAGGCCGGCGTGCGCGGCCAGGCCGAGCTGACGTTCTCCTTCGACGCCACCGATCCCCAGGCCATCGAAGACATGACCGGGCTCTTCAAGGAAACGGCCGAGACGGGCTTGAAGGCGATGGTGCCGGGCATCGGGCCGATCCTCGCGGCCACGAACATGCCCGACGAGGCCCGGGCGATCGCGAGCTTCGGCCGCCACCTGGAGACCCTGCGCGTGGAGGGCGGCGCGTACGCCCAGGCGAGCGTCGAGGCGAACGCCAAGGCGGGCGCGGTGAAGGATCAGCAAAACGCGATCTACAAGGCCGGCGAGAAGCCCAAGGTGCCTGCGAAGCCCAAGCCGGAAGGCGTCGAGGACCCCAAGACCCTCAAGGACAAGGGCCTCAAGGCCGGCATCGGCCTCGCGCTCGACAACGGCGAGATCAACGTGGCGGGCATCCAGGCCGCGGTGGGCGGCGACGTGTCCGTGGGCGTCGAGCACAACTTCAAGACCGGCGAGACCACGGTCTACCTGCAAGCGAAGGCCATGGCGAAGGCCGGCGCCAGCACGATCGGCGGCCTGGGCGTGGCCGCCGGCGCGCAGTACAACCGCAAGGTCGCGCTCGTGCTGGACAAGGACCACCAGATCAAGGACGTCAAGGTCAGCGAGTCCTTTACGAAGGAAGAGTTCGCGGGCCTCGGCCGCACCGACCTGGCCGGCCGCGTGGACTCCACCGTGCTCGCGCAGCTCTCGAAGGACAGCACGATCACGGTCACGCGCAAGTACAACGGCCTCGACGCGTTCCGCGACAAGAACCCGCTGGAGATCGCGGGCCAGGTGCTCAGCGACGCGAGCAACGCCGCAACCAGCAAGAACCTGGTGGTCGACGACATCACGGCCAAGGACACGTCCAAGGTGGAGCTCGGCGGCGAGATCGCGGGCTTCGGCGCCAAGCTCACGCTGGGCCGGACGATCGAGGAGGACATCGAGAAGGACCAGTGGAACGAGACGCTCAAGTCCGTCGGCAAGAAGCACGCGAAGAAGTGAGCGGCGGCGACCTGCGCCTCAGTCGAGCGCGCTGCCGCGCGACGGCAAGCCTGCGTCAGGTGCGGTAGCCGCCGGGGCAGGCGGCTGGTGCGCGGCCGCTACGCCCTCGTCCCAGGCGTCCGACACCCGTTCGGCGTAGGTCGCGGGGCGGTCACGTCTGGGCATCGCGAGCGGCATGTTCGGATGCCGGGCCGCGAACAGCTGCTGTAGCCGCGCGAGCGCCGCGCGATGCGGCAGCGAGACGTCGATCGGGAGCACCGACGCGAGCCCGTCGAGCACCTCGGCGGCGCTGAGCAGCGCGAGTCGCGCGGCGCCGGCGCTGGGCTCGGGCTCGACGGTGCCATCCGCGCCGGGCTCGCCGAGCTGGCGCGATGCGCGCGCGAGCAGCTCGGGCAGCGTCGCTTCGACGTAGGACGCCGCGCGCTCGGGGGTGAATTCGGGGGGCGGGACGGGGGCAGTCATGGCACACCTCGCAGAATGGTCGTCATGCGGCATTCTTCCCCGTCCCGGGGTGGAAAGGACTACCGGGCTTGCGCCAGGTAGGCCTCCAGCTGGTCGAGGGTGCCCTTGAAGCCCTGCTGCATCGAGGCGTACATGCCCTCGTAGAATGCCCACTCGGCTGCCGACGCGTTGAGCGGACCGCCCGCGATGTTGATGATCGTCTTGCCGTCGCGCGCCGTGAAGGTCACGACGTTGTAGATTTCGAGCGGGAAATCCTTGAACTCCTTGGAGAACGGCGCGCGCTGGACGTCGCCCGCGGGGTCCGAGAACGAGCTGATGTACACGATCCGCTCGGGCGCGGTTGTTTCCACGTAGACGAACTTGCCCCACATCTCGTTGCCCTGCGCGTTGTGCATGCGGTAGTGGAAAACGCCGCCCGGCCGGAACTCCGCCTGCTTCACTTCGAGGTCGAAGCCCGTCGGGCCCCACCACTTCGCGAACCGCTCGGGCTCCGACCACGCCTGGTAAACCAGCTCGCGCGGCGCGTCGAAGGTGCGCGTGATGCTGAGGCCCATCGTCTTGAGGCGCTCGCCCAGCTTGTCGAGGGTCTGATGGCCGAGTTCGAAGGCGCCGAAGCCCTTCACGGTCTCCAGGGCCTCGACGGTGGGGAAGACCGATTGCTGGCGCAGGCGCGTCTTGCCGCCCTCGTCCTCGAACGTGATCGTCGTGCGGAAGTGGGGGGCGCCGTCCGGCGATTCGCCGTGGTCGACGACGAGCCGCTCGCCCTCGACGACCTCCAGGAAGCGCATGAAGTTGGGGAAGTCCTGGCCGTTCGGGCCGTGCATGATGAAGTGCCACGCGCCGCCGGGCCGCACGTCGATCGCATGGGTGGTGATGGTGAAGCCCTTCGGGCCGAACCAGTGGGGCAGGTGCGCGGGGTCGGTCCAGGCCTTGTAGACCAGCGCGCGCGGCGCATCGAAGACGCGCTCGAGCACCATCGTGCGATCGGCCTCCACGGCGGGGTTCTGGGTGGCTTCGGTCATGGGGTCCTCCTGTTCTCGGGGGCGGGATGCGCTTGCAGGTCGCGCAGGTAATCGTCGAGCCGGTCGAAGCTCTCGTCGAGGAAGCGGCGGTAGAGGTGGAGCCACTGGTCCACCTCCTTGAGCCCGCCCGGATCCAGTCGACACGGCCGGTACTGGGCGTTCCGGCCGCGGGTGATCAGCCCGGCGTTCTCGAGCACCTTGAGGTGCTTCGTGATCGCGGGCATGCCCATGGCGAAGGGTGCCGCGAGCTCCGTCACCGTGGCCTCGCCGGACGAGAGCCGCTGCAGGATCGCACGGCGCGTCGGATCGGCGAGGGCGGCCAACTTGATGCTCAGGGTATCGAGTGCCATCGTATTTCACCTGTATGGAAATTAACCGATTGGTGAAATACTGTCAAGCCTGATCGTAGGATCTGGCGGTCGCGCTGATCAGCGCCCCTGGCTGACCGGCGACGGCGAGCCGGCCGCCTTCCACTCGAGGTACCTCGCGTAGCCGCCCACGTGGTAGGTGACCTGGCCGTCGCCCTCGAAGGCCAGGATGGCCGTCGCCACGCGGTCCAGGAAGTAGCGGTCGTGGCTGACCACGAACGCGCAGCCCGGGAAATCGAGCAGCGCTTCCTCGAGCGCGCGGAGCGTGGGCAGGTCGAGGTCGTTGGTAGGCTCGTCGAGGATCAGCACGTTACCGCCCTTCGCGAGCAGCTTGGCGAGCTGCGCGCGGTTCTGCTCGCCGCCCGAGAACTTCGCGATCAGCGTGTTCTGCTGCTCGCTGGTGAACAGGAAGCGGCTCAGGTAGCTGCGCACCGACAGCGTGCGATCCTCGAACAGCAGGTGATCGCCACCCGCCCCCACGTCCTGGTAGAGCGTCTTGTCGAGCGCGACGCGCGAGCGGCCCTGGTCGGCGTACACGTAGCGCGTGTTGGGGCCCACCTCGAGCGTGCCCGTGTCCACCGGCTCGAGGCCCTGGATCATGCGCATCAGGGTGGTCTTGCCCAGCCCGTTCGCGCCGACCACGCCGATGCGATCGCCCGCCACCAAAGCCAGCGTCAGGTCGCTGAAGAGATGCTTGCCGTAGAAGGTCTTGCCGACCTTGTCCAGCACGAGGATCTTGCGGCCCAGCCGGATGTCGCCCGTCGGGATCTTGAGCGCGATCTCCTCGGCCAGCGGCGGCCCGTCCTGGCCAGCGAGCTCGTGGTAGGCCTCCTCGCGCGCCTTGCTCTTGGCCTGGCGCGCCCGCGGCTGCTTGCGCACCCAGGCGAGCTCGCGCTTCAGGATGTGCTGGCGGATCTTCTCGGAATGCGCGTCGGACTCGAGCCTGGCGGCCTTCGCCTCCAGGTAGTCGGTGTAGTTGCCCGCGTAGGTCGTGGCCTTGCCCGCGTCGAGCTCGACCATGCGGTTGACGACGCGGTCGAGGAAGTACCGATCGTGCGTCACCAGCAGCACGCTGCCGCGGTAGCTCGCGAGGTAGTCCTCGAGCCAGCTGATGCTGTCGGCATCCAGGTGGTTGGTGGGCTCGTCGAGGATCAAGAGGTCCTGGCGCGCCACCAGCGTGCGCGCCAGCGACACGCGCCGCGACTCGCCGCCCGAAAGGGTTTCGACGAGGCGATCGCCGTCCGGCACGCGCAGGTGCGACATGACCGTCTCGACCGTGCGCTCGAGGTCCCAGGCGCCGGAATGATCGAGCTCCTCGGCGAGGGCCGCCTGGGCCTCCAGCAGCGGCTCGAACTCGTCCTCGCCGGCCGTCTCCAGCTTGGCGCCGATCGCGTTGTAGTCGTCCAGCAGGCGCACCAGGTCCGCGACGCCCACGAGCACGCTCTCGCGCACGGTGCAGCCCGGCTCGAGCTGGAACTCCTGCGGCAGGTAGGCGACGCGCAGGCCGCGCGCGGCGACGACCTCGCCGCCGTCCGGCTGCAACACGCCGGCCATGACCTTCAAGAGCGTCGTTTTGCCGGCGCCATTGACGCCGAGCAGGCCCAGGCGATCGCCATGGTGGATGGTGAGGGTCACGTCGGCGAGGATCTCGCGGGCGGCGTAACGGTGGCGGATCTTGTTGACGGAGAAGATCGGATCTCCCGGGCGGCTTTGCATGACAGCGATTCTACCACGTGTCGATGGCCGGCAGGCCGCATCACGACTCGCAACCGAGCCTGAGCTGCCGCCAACGCTTCACCGGAAGTAGTTTTCCGGCAGGCGGGCCAAGGCGCGCCGGGCGCGCGGCGAAGGCCATCTGTACACCATCTCCTCGCACAACCGCTTGAACTCGCGCTGCCAGGTCCATGCGACGAGCGCGGCCAGCTCCGCGCGGGTCGAGCGGCCCTCGAAGTGCAGCCGCGGCCCATTCACGCCGGTGGACCAGACCCAGGCCGCGCCCTCGGCCCCCGCGGCCGCGTAGGCGAAATGAATACGCGTGGCGGGCGCGAGGCCGGCGAACGAGCAGCGCAGCGCGCCCATCATCCGGGCGAGCCGCGGGTCGTCCACGGCGAGCGGCGCGGCGGGCGCGTGGCCGACGCCTTCGGCGATCGCCCCGTAGGCGGCGTCCAGGCGAACGTACGCCCGGCGGTCGTCGATCATGGCGTTCCATGCCGCGACCCGGCGGGTGCCGGCGCGGGCGGGGCTCCAGGTCAGCTCGAGCCCGGGCGACGGTTCCATGCGGGGCAGGAGCACGGACGGCGCAGCCGCCGACGCGGCCATTGGCGAGAGCACGACAGCGGCCACCAGCAGCGTCGCAGCCGCGAGCAGGTGTGGCCCCGTGCTCATCCCTGAAGCCGCTCCGCGCGCGCGCCGTCAGGGCAAATCATGGTTGCAGGTGGCCAGGTGCTCGCGGCGCGTCAGCCAGCCGTCCCGGTTGGCATCCGCGTTGCGCGCGGACGCCGTGTATTGCGCGATGAACCCCTTCACCTCGCGCTCGGAAGGGGCATGGATGAAGCGGAGTTGGCCGAATTGCCCCTGCGCGAACTCCTGATAGGTCAACTTGCCGTCGCGGTTGCCGTCGTACCTGGTGAAACGCTTGTCGCAATCCGCCGGTGACATGGTGGGAATGGTCGCCCGCTCGCCGGCCCATACGGGCGGCGGGCTCGGATCGGCCGGCTTGCCCGCCGCGTCCGCCGCGCCGACGCCCACGGCGCCGAGGGCGGCCGCCAATACTACCGCGCCGAGAATTCGCTTGAAAGTCATCATGTCAACCCGTGTACCCCATGCATCCAGGCGTTGAAACCCCGTCGGCCGTCGTCAGGCCAGGTCGCCGAGGTGCCGCAACAGGCGCTCCACGCAGGCCTCGGCAGCCAGCGCCGTCGTGTCCAGGGTGACGTCGGGGGTCGCGGGCGGCTCGTAGGCACTGTCGAGGCCCGTGAAGTTGGGCAGCTCGCCGCGCTTCGCCTTGGCGTACAGCCCCTTGGGGTCGCGCTCCGCACAGACGTCGAAGGGCGTGTCCACATACACCTCGACGAACCGGCCGGGGGCGAACAGCGACCGCGCCCAGTCGCGCTCGGCCTGGTAGGGCGAGATGAAGCTCACGATGACGACCAGCCCGGCGTCCACCATCAGGCGGGCGACCTCGGCCACGCGCCGGATGTTCTCGACGCGGTCTTCGGGCGTGAAGCCGAGGTCGCGGTTGAGCCCGTGCCGCACGTTGTCGCCGTCGAGCACGTAGGTGTGGCGCCCCTCGGCGTGGAGCCGCTGCTCGAGCAGGCTCGCGATCGTGCTCTTGCCTGCGCCCGAGAGCCCCGTGAGCCAGATGCAGCGCGGCGTCTGGCCCAGCGCGGCGGAGCGGGCCGCCGCGTCGACGCTCAGGGCTTGCCAATGCACGTTGTCCGCCCGCCGCAGGGCGTAGCGGATCATGCCGGCGCCGACGGTCTCTTCGGTCTGGCGATCGACGAGGATGAACGCGCCGAGGTCGGGGCAGGCGGCGTAGGGCTCGAACGCGATCGGCTGGTCGAAGCTCAGGGTCACCTCGGCGATTTCGTTCAGGTCCAGGGTCTTGGCGGCGAGCTTCGCGCCGGTGTTCACGTCGAGCCGCCACCTGAGCTGGGTGACGCTGGCGTTGGCCGCCTTGGTGTGGATGCGCGCCCGGTACGAGCGGCCGGGCACGAGGGCGTTCTCGCTCAGCCAGACGAGGCTGGCTTCGAATTGATCGGCCACCTGGCACGGCGCGTCGGCCGCGACGAGCACGTCGCCTCGGCTCACGTCGCGCTCGTCTTCGAGCGTCAGCATGACCGCGTCGCCGGCGCGCGCTTCGGGGAGGTCGCCCGCGGGCGAGACCAGCCTCGCCACGCGCGTCGTGGCGCCGCTCGGCAGCAGCCGCACGGCGTCGCCGGGGCGCACGCGGCCGGCGGCGATGCGGCCCGCGTAGCCGCGGAAGTCGTGGCTCGGGCGGTTGACCCACTGCACCGGCAGGCGGAACGCCCCCTCCGCCGCGGGGCCCTCGACCTCCACGGCCTCGAGGTGGCCGAGCAGGGTGGGGCCGCCATACCACGCCATCCGGCCGCTCGGCGCGGTGACGTTGTCGCCCTCGAGCGCCGACAGCGGGATGGCTGTGACCCGCGTGAAGCCGAGCTCGGCCGCGAAGGCCTGGAACGCTGCCGTGAGGCGCGCATACACCGTGGCGTCGTAGGCGACCAGGTCCATCTTGTTGAGGGCGAGGACGAGGTGCTTCACGCCCATCAGCGCCACGATGCGGGCGTGGCGGTAGGTCTGGGTGAGCAGGCCCTTGCGGGCGTCGACGAGGATCACGGCGAGCTTCGCCGTGGAGGCGCCGGTCGCCATGTTGCGGGTGTACTGCTCGTGGCCCGGGCAATCGGCCACGATGAAGTGGCGCCGGGGGGTCGCGAAGAAGCGGTAGGCCACGTCGATCGTGATGCCCTGTTCGCGCTCCGCCTGCAGGCCGTCAACGAGCAGCGCGAGGTCGGGGCGATCGCCCTGCGTCCCATGCACGCGCGAGTCCGCCGTCAACGCCGCCAGCTGGTCCTCGAAAATCTGCGCGCTGTCGTACAACATCCGGCCGATCAGCGTGGACTTGCCGTCGTCGACGCTGCCGCACGTGATGAACCGCAGCGCGGGCTCGCCCGTCATCAAAAGTAACCCTCTTGCTTCTTCCGCTCCATCGAGCCTGCCCCGTCGTGGTCGATCAGGCGGCCCTGGCGCTCGGACATGCGCGCGGCCAGCGTCTCCAGCACGACCTCCGCGAGGGTCGCCGCGTCGCTCTCGACGGCGGCCGTCAGCGGCCAGCAGCCCAGCGTGCGGAAGCGGACCTTCATGAGGGCGGGGGTCTCGCCGGGCTCGAGCGGGAGGCGCGCGTCTTCGGCCAGGATCAGCTGGCCATGCCGACGGACGACCGGGCGCTCCTTCGCGAGGTACAGCGGCACCACGTCGATGCCCTCGTGCAGGATGTATCGCCAGACGTCCGCCTCGGTCCAGTTCGAGAGCGGGAAGATCCGCATGGTCTGGCCCGGCAGCCGGCCGAGGTTGAACAGGCTCCACAGCTCCGGTCGCTGCGCCTTGGGATCCCAGCGGTGGCCCGGCTGGCGCACGGAGAAGATCCGCTCCTTGGCGCGCGAACGCTCCTCGTCGCGCCGTGCGCCGCCGATCACGAGGTCGAAGCCATGCCGGTCGAGCGCTTGTTTCAGGCCTTCCGTCTTCATGACGTCGGTGTGGATCGCCGAACCGTGGCTGAACGGCCCGACCCCCGCCCTGAGGCCTTCTTCGTTCACGTGGACCAGCAGGTCGGCGCCGAGGGCGGCCACCGTCCTGTCCCGGAATTCGTACATTTCGCGGAACTTCCAGCCTGTGTCGACATGAAGCAACGGGAAGGGGAGCGGCGCTGGATAAAACGCCTTGCGCGCGAGGTGCAGCAGCACGGACGAGTCCTTGCCGACGGAATACATGAGGACGGTCTTCGCGTCGGGGCGCACGCACTCGCGGAAGAGCGTGATCGCTTCGGCCTCGAGGTCGGCGAGGTGCCGGGTCGGGGAGGCGATGGGGGGCCGGGTCACGGGAGCTCCTGAGGAAAGGGGCGCGCCTCTTGCATACCCGGGCCAGGCGATCCCGCTGCTGTGACGGATCCCTCGGTCGGGTGGTAGTATCCACGACATGTCGACGATCGCATCCGAAACCCCGCATCACGAGCCCCCTTTCGAGCCCTTCGTGTCGCCGCTGGCGGCGCCCGCCGAGCTCACGCTACGTGCGCTCGTGGTGGGCGCCGTGCTCGGCATCATCTTCGCGGCGTCGTCGGTCTACCTGGCCCTCAAGGTCGGCATGACCGTCAGCGCGAGCATCCCGATCGCGGTCCTCTCGATCACGTTGTTCCGGGCCTTCGGCCGGGCGACGATCCTCGAGAACAACATCGTGCAGACGACGGGCTCGGCCGGCGAGTCGATCGCCGCGGGCGTCGCCTTCACGATGCCCGCCCTGCTGCTGCTCGGGCAGGACCTGGAATTGATCCGCGTGTTGATGGTCGCGCTGCTGGGCGGTCTGCTCGGCGTGCTCATGATGGTGCCGCTGCGCAAGGGCTTGATCGTGCACGAACATGGCCGGCTGACCTACCCGGAGGGCACGGCCTGCGCCGACGTGCTCATCGTGGGCGAGCAAGGCGGCACCAACGCCAGGACCGTCTTCGCCGGCTTCTTCCTGGGCGCTATTTACAAGCTCTTGAATGCCGGCACGCACCTCTGGAAGGAAGTTCCCGAGCGCGTCTTCACCTGGTACAAGGGCGGCTCGGTGGCGGCCGAGATCTCACCCGAGCTGCTGGGCGTCGGCTACATCATCGGCCCGCGCACGGCAGCGACCATGATGGCCGGCGGCGTGCTTTCGTTCCTCATCTTGATTCCCGCCATCTCGATCTTCGGCGAAGGGCTCACCACCCCGATGTTCCCGGCCACCAAGCTGATCCGGGACATGTCGCCCGGCGAAATCCGCAACGCGTACATCCTGTACATCGGCGCGGGGGCCGTGGCGACGGGCGGCATCATCAGCCTTGTCCGCTCGCTGCCCACGATCGTCCGCGCCTTCGCGAGCGGCATGGGCACGTTCCTGGCCAGCCGCGGCGAGGACGCCGCCCACTCGCGCGCGCCGCTGCGCACCGAGCGCGATCTGCCGATGCGGCTGGTCGGCTTCGGCACGCTGGCCCTGGTGCTCGCGATCTGGCTGGCGCCGGTCTTGCAGATCCACGCGGTCTCGGCTGTCTTGATCGTGATCTTCGGCTTCTTCTTCGTCACCGTCTCGAGCCGCATCACGGGTGAGATCGGCTCCTCGTCGAACCCGATTTCGGGGATGACGGTGGCGACCCTCCTGATCACCTGCTTGCTGTTCCTCGCGATCGGCTGGACAGGCGTGTCCTACCAGGCCATGGCGCTCTCGACGGCGGCGATGGTCTGCGTCGCGGCCAGCGTCGGCGGCACCACCAGCCAGGACCTCAAGACCGGCTTCCTGGTCGGCGGCACGCCGCGCTCCCAGCAGATAGCGATCAGCGTCGGCGTGGTCACCAGCGCGCTCGCGATCGGCTGGACCCTGCTCTTCCTGAACCAGGCCTACACCACCGTCGTGCCGCGCCAGTACCCGGCGTTTACGGCGGCGATCGCCGACACCGCCCCCACCCAGCAGGGGCCGGACGGGCGGGTTTACAAGGTCCACTTCATGCCGGCGAGCGCGGGCGACGTGCCGGTCGGCAGGTACCTGGTCGACGATGCCGGCAAGATCGCTTACCTGGTCGATCCCGGCATCGGCGGCGTGGTCACGGAAGTCGACGGCAAGCACGTGACCAAGCTGGATGCCCCCAAGGCCCGGCTGTTCAGCATGATCATCGACGGCATCCTGACCCAGAAGCTCCCGTGGGGGCTCGTGCTGCTCGGCGTGTTCCTGGCCCTGATGATGGAGCTCGTCGGCGTCTCGGCGCTGCCGTTCGCGGTCGGCGCCTACCTGCCGATCTCGACCTCCGTGCCGGTGATGGTCGGCGGGCTCATGCGCTACCTGGTCGACCGCCGCGAGGGGGCTGGCCAGGCTGCCGGCCACGCCGAATTCTCGCCCGGCATCCTGTTGGCCTCGGGGCTCATCGCGGGCGGCTCGATCGCGGGCGTGATCGTCGCAGGCCTCGCCGGCGCCGAGCTCGACAAGGCCCTCGATCTGTCGCGGCTCCTGGGTGGCCTGGCCGAGAGCAACCTGTTCGCGCTGCTGCCGTTCGCGGCGCTGGCGCTCGTGCTGTATCGCTTCGGGCGGAAGCGCGACGCCGACACGGCAGCGTAGCGACGCCGCGGGTCAGGGCTGTTGGTTGCCTGCACGCGTGGGTATGGAGCCCGAGACCGAGTGAGTCGGCGACGCGCAGAGTTGGGGGAGAACCGCTGTGGAAATGGATTTCATGTCTGACGCCTGGGTGGCCGCGCTCGCCGAGCGCCTGCAGGGCAGCGAGGCCTACAAGAAGGCGGCCAGGGACTGGCGGTCCTCGATGGCGCTCGCGCTGCTGCCTGAGCCCGAGAAGGGCATCGAGGCGTGCGCCGTGGTGCTCGACCTGTACGAAGGCCAGTGCCGCAGCGCCGTGCGCGTGGCGGGCCCCGGGCCCTACGAGGCGGACTACGTGATCCGCGGCGTCGGCGAGAATTGGCGGAAGCTCCTGCACAAGGAGATCTACCCCGTGCCGGCGCTCATGAAAGGCGAGCTCCAGCTCGTGAAGGGCGGGACGACCGCCCTGATGATGAAGATGCCGGCCGCGCAGGCGCTGCTCGACGAGGCGGGCGCCTTGCCGACCAAGTATCCCGGCTGAAGACCGTAGGGAACCGGCGCGGCTGGATCGACGCGGCGCAGCCGTCCGGCTGAGGCTCAGCGGCCGCGCGTCGCCCAGACCTCGGCGTTCAGGGCCTTCGGAAAGGTCTCGTCGTCGAAGAGCGCGGCCCGCAGGAACTTCCGCGTCGTGCCGCGCCCGCGCGCGCCCGCGAAGTTCACGGAGACCGTATCGCCCTCCGCACCGACGATCGTGCCGGCGCCGAAGCGCGTGTGTTGGACCGGTTTTCCGACTAGCATGAAGACCTTCCTATCGTAGCGCGCGCGACGAAATGTTAGCGCGCCGTTAACGTCAGAGAACGCCTCGGGTGGGCCAGAACTACTATACAGCCCCTGGAGAAGCCCCGTGCGCGTTCAACCTCTCACCCCACCCCTCACCCCGCCCCTCGTCCGCCGCCCGAGCGCCGCCCCGCCGCCCGCGGCGCTGGCGACGCCCGCCGTCGTGGCCCGGGCCACGGCACCTGTGATGTCGGGCGTCCAGGCGGTGCCGAAGGGCATCACGGTGGACGTGAATGGGCACGTGAGTGCCGACGGCGGGCTCGCCGCCACCGGCACCGTCACCCTCGACCACACCTTCATGGAGCGGATCGTCCGGCACGTCACGCGCAAGCAGGCCTTCGGCCACCGCGACGTGCGCTTCGACCCGGCCTCGGGCACCTACAAGGGCTCGGTGGAGCTCAAGGTCAAAGGCTTCACGCTCAAGCTGCTGGGCAAGGCCGTGCCGGTCGCCGACGGCAACCTGCCGGGCTTCAAGTTCGAGGAGCTCGCGGTCAAGATCGGCCCCATCACGCTGCGCGGCGGCTGGGTGCGGCAGCTCGCCGCCAAGCTGATCGCCAACGAAATCACGGCGGGCGGGATCACCGCGACGCCGGCGAAGGGCGGCGTGATCCGCCTCGACCCGACGACGCTCCTGTACGACGCGGAGGTGCTGCCGCCGAGCTTCTACCTCGACACGAAGCGCACGCGCTTCGGCGTGAGCACGGGCCTCAACGGCGACGTCCGGATCCGGCTCGAATCCGACCAGCCCGCGCCGCCCGCCGACAAATCGCCCCGCTCGAACCTGGCCTTTTCGTTCGACGAGCAAGCCCTGCTGCGCGTGCTGACGCCGGTGCTGGCGCCCGATTACGAGCTGAGCGGTGTGACCGTGAAGCCGGGCGCGATCGTGCTCGACGGCCGGGTGGAAGCCAAGCCGATCAGCGACGTGGTCAACGTCGCGCGGGGCCTGCTGGCCGCATTCGTGGCGGCGCGCGGCGGTCCGCACCGTGAGGTGTACAGCGAGCGGGCCATGCTGAGCCTCAAGCTTGACGCCAAGCTCCAGGGCACCCAGATCCTGCTGACGCCGAGCCTCTCCCTGGCGCTCGGCGATCTGGAGAAGACGCTCGCCAAGGCCGGCCTGAAGCCCGTGCGCGAAGGTCAGAGCCTGCGCTTCGACGTCGCGCCGCTGGTGGCGCGCTACGGCGTCGAGGGCATCCAGGCCGTGGCCGGCCAGGTGAAGGGCCGCGCCGAGTTGGACCTGAATGCGCTGCTCAAGGCGCCGATCTTGCGCGGCGAGAAGTGGTAGCGAGCCGGACCGGAGCATTGGGTTAGGGCGCAGGGTTAGGGCGTACGGCGGTGCGGTACATGACCTCTGCCTAGCCGCTTGGGTCGCCCCGCTCGGGACGCGGCCGGAGGGACCCCGATGCGCCCCTGGATTCGCGTGACCGCGATCGCCTTCACGCTGTTCGCGTTCGCCGCTACCGCTGCGCCGGCGGCGATGGCGTTCGCGCTCCAACCGCATGAGGTCAAGAAGCACTTCGAAAGGGCGAACCGCCAGGCGATTGGCGAGATGCAGCGGAACCGGGCGCCGGCGGGCGCCGCAAACAACCGCGGCGGTGGGGAGCCTTCGAGTCCCCCGTCCGCCGCGCCGACCGCGGACCCGCAGGCGGCGGCGGACGCTGCGGAGGCCAGGGCCGTCGCCGCGCTGCACAAGCGCCGCCTGGCAGAAATGGAGAGGCAGACCCGCTTGCACCAGTTGCAGCTGGTCATCGGCGGCCTGGGGGTTCTCGGGCTGCTCGCCGGCGCAGGCGTCGTCTACCTCAAACGAACGGGTCGACGCAAGACCGGGGGAGCGACGAAGCGCGCCGCCGGCAAGGCGGCGGCCGGCCGCCGTTCGCCGGGGCGGACCTGAGTCGATGCGGACAGGCAAAACGGAGTTGCCCGTCGACCTGCGCGCCGTCGGCGACCTGACGCCCGAAGAGCGCCACGCGATCCAGGTGCTGAGCGCCGAGGTCTATCCGCCTGCGGCGACTGAAACCTGGCCCGGCCGGGCGCTCGAGTGGGCGCCACGCCAGTGGTCCGTGGTGATTCGCGACGACGCCGGCCAGGCCCTCGCGCATGTCGGGGCGGTGTTGCGGGAAGGGCTGGCCGACGGTCTCCCGGTGTTGATTGGCGGCATCGGCGGCGTGATGACGCATCCGGCGGCCAGGCGGCAGGGGCTCGCGGCGCGGGCGATCGAGCGGGCGATCGCCCACTTCGAGGCGCACGGCGCGGATTTCGCGCTGCTGGTCTGCGAGCCGCGCCTGGTGCCGATGTACCAGCGGGGCGGCTGGCGCCCTTTCGAGGGCGAGGTGTTCGTGATTCAGCGAGGTGAACACGTGAAGTTCACGTTCAATCTTCCCATGACGCGCGCCATCCGCTCCGCCGAGGTGCCGGAGGCCACCATCGACCTCCTCGGCAATCCTTGGTAACCCTTCATCCTCTGTGAGAGCCGTAGGAGCGGGAGTCGCCAAGTGGTATGCGCATCGGCATACTTGTACGCATCTTAGTGCCCCTGCTTCATCGTCGTATGGTGGAGAGGCAGCGTGAACCAAAACGTACTGCCTTCGCCCACCACGCTTCGAACCCCGATCTCGCCCCCATGGGCCTCGACGATGGTCTTGCTGATGCTGAGGCCGAGCCCTGTTCCACCCTTTTTCTGCTTGCCTGTATCGAGCTGAGAGAACGGCAAGAAGAGCTTGGGGAGGTCCTCAGGGGCGATGCCCCGTCCTGAATCCTCCACCTCGCAGCGCAGCCACTCCCCGTCCACACGGACCCGGATCTGGATGCGGCCCCGAGAGGGGGTGAACTTGATGGCATTGGTGAGCAAATTGACGAGCACGCGCTCGATCCGCTCAGGATCCATCATGAGAGGCGGCACTTCCTCTGGGATCACCGCGTCGAGACCCAGGTTCGCCTCCACGGCCTGTGGTTGCAGGCTTTCGATCACCTCATGCACCGTTGCGCGAATATCCACCTGCTCGAGGTCGAGCTTGAGGGTGCCGGCCTCGGAGCGGGCGATGTCGAGCAGGTCGTTCACCATGTACTCGAGCCGTCTGGTGCTTTTGTCGATCTGCTTGACGAACCTACGTTGGGGGTCTGTGAGTGGGCCTCCAATCTCGTCCTCCATGAGCTCGGCATACCCCCGGATGGTCGTAATGGGCGTCCGGAGGTCGTGGGAGACCGCGTTGATGAAGTCGTTCTTGAGGCGCGCCGCCTCTCGACTGGCGATGACCTCGGCGTGGGCGGCCTGCTCGCGTATCAAGAGCTGAGCGCGCTCTTCTTCGCTCCGTTTGCGCTCCGTGATGTCGTGGATATGACCGGTATTGTGCGTGTGCCGTTTGTTCGAGTCCCTCACGACGACCGTGAAATCATAGATCCAGCGGTACTCGCCATCGGCTCGCGCGATGCGATATTCCTGCTCGAACCAAGGGACCCCCTGCTCGATAAAGGTCTCGACCTCCTGGGCCACCCGCGCCAGGTCATCCGGGTGGATGATGTTGGCGTAAATGACCTTGCCCGAAGTGAAGTCCTCCGAACGGTAGCCGAACTGCTCCTCGACGTTCGGCGACACGTACTCGACGGGCCAGCCTGGAGCCATCTTCCACTTGAAGGCGACGTTGGGCCCGCCGATGAACAGTTTCCGCTCTTCTTGCAGCGCGCTTTCGGCCAACCTTCGCGCGGCGCGGGTGCGCAATGCCGTGATGCCATAGGCCATGTCGCCGGCCAGCTCTTCCAGGAGATAGCTGTCCTCCGGCGAGAACGCCCCGGGCGCGGAAGCGTAGATGCTGAGCACCCCGAACGGGACGCCGCTGCTGTCCCTGAGAGGGAGGCCCAGAATGGAAAGAATTCCCGCGTGGATGGCATCGTCCCGCCACAGTGCGACTCTGGGGTCGCTCGCGACGTCATTGACAAGGACGGTCACGCCATCGCGAATCGCGGTGCCGCTGGGGAGGCGTCCCCTTGCCGTACCCGCCCAGGTGAAGCCGAACTGAGCCAGTAAGGCCGTTTCGATGCCGGACGCGGCGGCCACACGGACGCTCTTCGCGACATCCTGCTCGGCAAATCCCACCCAGGCTGCGCGATAGCCGGCCTCGTCGCGGATGATGTCGCAGATGTCTTCGAGCAGGGGCAGTTCCTCATCGGCCCGCAGCAGGGCCTGGTTGCAATTCCGGATGGCGGACAACTCACGGTTGAGCCTTTTCAGGGCGGATTGGTTGGCGGCGATCGCCCCGGCCATCCGGTCAAAGTCCTGCCCGATCTGGGCCAGTTCATCCTCTCCACGCAGGTCGGCACGCGCGGACAAATCTCCGGCGGCGATCCGCCGGGCCGCCGTCGCCAGATCATTGACCCGCGTCGTGATGATCTGGTGGAGGAACAGCCCGAGCAACACGAAACATCCGGCGTAAAACCCGGCCATGACCAACATCTGGCGTTCCAGACCCTGGCGCCGAATCGCCTTGGCGCTGGCGAGGTCGTAGCGAAGGTACAAGACGCCCACCCGGTCCGGTCGGATCTCGCCTTTCCTGGTGCCGAGGATCACGGGGTAGTAGGCCGAAACCGTTTGACGGTCATCGGACAGGGAGACTCTGCCGATCAGGGTCCTGGTGACTTCCCCGAGGTGCATGTCTTGCGCGTTCGGCAGGACCTGGCCGATGGACTGGGCGAGCCACGTCAGATCGGTGGAGGCGATGATGGTTTTGGTATCATCGACCAGCACCTCTTCCACCACATTGAGGTTCGCACCGTCTCTGGCGATCGCCGCGAGGACTCGCTCCCTGTCTCCCTTACGGAGGTAATAGTCGACTTCGTCCTGCCGGTGGCTCATGTGTTGGGTCACGAGGGCGAGCGCTTTGTGCTCTTCCTCGACGTCGGCCAGATGCCGGCTATACACCATGGTGTATCCGGACGCCAGGACGAGAAGCAGAAACAGAAAGAGCGGGATAGTCAGGCGCAGGGGAAATCGCGTGAGCAGCCTCATGGACCGGCGCCCTCGACGAAGGTGCCGTCGAGAAGAAGGGTCAATACGGGCGATCGCCCGAGCAGCCGATTGGCCAACATGATCTCACCGAGCCGCCGTGCCGTGGGAATGAGGCCAGGGGCAGCCCCTGTGAGCAAGGCGCGATTCGCTTCGAGGTCATAGAAACGCAGCCCCTCCAGCGCCCGGCCGAATTGATCGGCGCTGAGGCGTTCCCGCCTGGCCATTACGGCGACCGCCCTGCCCCGCTCCTTACGAAGGAGGTCCAGCGCCTTGAACCACCCTTGCACCACCTGGCCGATCTGCTCCTGATGCTCAGCCACGGATGAGCGTCGGACCACGAGGACATCGACAATCTCCCCAGGAATCTGGCTACTGTCGAAGACCTGACGGGCCCCTAATGCCAAGAGCTTGGTCCGGAACGGCTCGTAGGTCACCACGGCGTCCACGCGCCCATCCTTGAACGCTCGCTCCTGCTCCATGGTCTCCAGGGGCACCATCCGCACGTCCTTCGACGTCATTCCAACAGTTTGCAGGGCTCTCGTCAGAACATAGGCGCCGAGCGCGGACGTCTCCAGGCCCACCCGTTTCCCCTTCAGGGCGCGCAGGCTCGACAAAATGGACCGCGTCAGGATCGCGTCGCCCCCGTGGGAGGCATCCAACACCAGGACGATCGCCATGTCGGGTGACGTCTCGGCCAGGAGGAGTCCTTCATCCAGGGTCAAGACGACCGCGTCGATCGCCCCGGCGCGAAACGCCCGGATCCCGTCGGTGCCGGTGGTGTATTCCACCAACCGGATGGTTTCCCGCGGATAATAGCCCGCTTCGCGAGCCAGATAGAGGGGCTCGAAGCCCGGCCATATATGGGTGCCGACCCGGAGTGGCGCCTGTGTCTCTCGGGCGCAGCCAGACCCGGCCAGAGCCGCAAAGGTGACGACGGTGGTAGTCAGCAGGGAAATGAGAATGTGCCCTGCATGCCGACGACGCATCTCTGGCACCCGGTCGATCCCCCACTCCGGAAAGTCCCACGCCGAATCTTGACATGGTATCCAGTGTTTCAGTTCCAGGTCAACGCGTAAGCGTTCAGTCGGGCCACCGCGGCAATCACGCTGAACGCGTAACACCCACTCAAGGCGTCTCGAACGCCGCGATCTTGCCGTAAAGCACGAGCGACGGCGTGCTGCCGTCGTCCCACTTGATCACCGCGCCTTCCTCGGCGAGGCTCAGCACGGTGCCGGGATACCACGTGGAGGTCATCCACGCGGCGATCACCCGCTGACCGACGCGGATCTGCCTCCGGTGCAGGAGGCGGCGCACGTCGGCGGGCTTCACGGTGCCGATGGTGTTGTCGCTGTACTTCACCACGTAGGCGTCGCCGTCGCGGCCGATCACCGTCGCCCCGTACCACTGCGTCGACCACTTGGCCGCGACCTGCTCGCCGGCCTCGAAGCCCTGGGGTTGCATGAGCATCCAGCAGCCCGTGAGCAGGACGGCGGTGCAGCCGGCCACGAGCGATTTCACCAGGCGCGCCATCATCATCCACCTCCCGTCGAGCAAGACGGCGCCATGGTAGCACGCTAGCGCGGCTGGATCGTCACGTTGTCGTGGACCACCACGTTGCCGGCGCCCCGCAACGCGAAGAAATGGGTCTGCGTGTTGAGCATCGGGTGGCTGACCGTGGCTCGCAGCTGGCCATCGAGGTAACAGCGCATGGTGTGCGCGTTGGCGTCGATCTCGGCGCTGAGCCGGCGCCGCTGGCCCGCCGAGGTGGTCGTGGTCGTGTAGTGAATCCGCTGCCAGTTCCGCGAGGTGAACGGCTCGGCGCCGTTCGCCACCCAGACCTCGAAGAGCGTGGGCTTGATCAGCAGCTCGAGGTAGTGCGTCGGGTCGAGGTAGTAGAACTGCGTGCCCTGGTCGCCGGTGGGCGAGTAGGAGCCGCTGCGGATCGGCGTGACGTCCACCTGCGCGAAGTAGCGGGCCGGCAGCTGGCCGTTCGGCGTGCCGAGGGCCGTGCCCCTGTACCGGCGGAAGCTCAGCAGCGACGTGCTGGCGAAGGCGTTGTGCTCATACTGCCTGGAGCCGTTGTAGCTCACGATCGACCACGCCACGCGCGGCATCCAGGAGTAGGAATAGCCCTCGTCGCGGGGATCGATGTATTCGCTGGGGGCCGCCCCGAGCGCGAGCGCCTCGAACGTATTGCCGTACGTGCCGGCAGGTGGCAGGCTGGTCGTCGGTGTGGGCGTCGCACCAGGCGTCGGCGTCACGGCGGGCGTGGGCGTCGCGCCAGGCGTGGGTGTTCCGGTGGGTACCGGGGTCGGCGTTGCCGTGCCGCCGCCGCCGCCATCGACCCGGACCTCGAACACCGAGAAGCGGATCTCCGGGCTCGCGGCGTCGTTGAAGAAGTGCAGCCGCACGTAGCGTCCCTGCGTGCCGGCTGGCAGGGCCTTGGTTTCCAGGTTCCAGCTGGCGTTCTTCAAGTTGCCCGTCGCGGCCGTGAAGGCCACGCCGTCGTTGGACGTCTCGATGCGGTAGAACGCGCCACCGCTCTGCGGCTGCATCTTGACCGCCAGCGAGCCCAACGACCGCACCGCGCCGGTGTCGATCCGGAGCCACGCCTCGGGCGCCCGGTAGCCGTCGTTGGCCCACTGGGTGCTCAGGTTGCCGTCGATCGCCCGGCCTGGCACCAGGGTGCCGTACGTGCTGCTCGCCGTCGCGCCGCTCGCGGGCACCAGCGCCAGCAGCGCGCGCTGGCCCGGCGTGCCGGTGAAGCCGACGTGGAAGCTGAAGCTCGCCGCGCCCGGGTTGTCGAACACCCAGGTCAGCGCCTGCCTGGCGCCGGCGACCTCCAACGCGCGCGGGCTCGCCGGCGCCGACACCAGGTGGGCAGGGTCGGCGACCCGCAGGCGGAGGTCTGAGAGCGCGGTGCCGGCGTTGGTGACATGCAGGGTGACCGTCGTGCGGTCCGTGGCCGGGTCGTGGCTCACCGTGGGGCTGTCGAGCGCGAGGCGCAGCTGGCCGGCTTCGGTCGCCCGCTCGAAGGCGGCGGCGCGGACGGGATCGACGTCGATCGTGAATTGCTGGGTGGCGCGGCGCGGCTCGGGCTGCCATTCGGGCCCCGATTTCGCCGCCTCGCCGGTCGGCGACGAGGGCGGCGCCTGCTGGCAGGCCGCCAACAGGGCGATCGCCAGGAACACCTGGGTGCGGGAACCCGAGAAGCGGCGGTTCGACACGTTCGACCCCTCCTTTTCTTCCGAGCCCATGACGCCACGGCGCCATGGGGCGATCCCATGGCGCTTGCGACGAGAAACTATGGCCAATGCGCAGCGGTGGCGGACGGCGAGCGCGCCCGAACCGGCCGACCCTACGTCTTGTAACCCGCCTTGGCGCGCAGGCCCTGGGCGATCTTCTCGCCCGCGGGGCCGAGGAGCTTGGCGAGCTCGGTCTCCTCGCGGTCCGAGAGCGGCTGCTTGCGCACCAGCTTGGCGAACGAGTCGCGGGCGTTGAGCAGCGTGCCGTCCTGGTCGGTGAAGACGGCGTTGCCGAGCGCCGCCTGCACCTCGGAGGGGCTCGCGAGCCGCAACAGCTGGTCCTTGGCGTCCCGGTTGTAGCTCTGAACGACCTTGAGCTCTTGCTCATACTTCGCGCGCGTCCAGCCGTTCACGCCGGCGTATTCGACGTCGTCCGCGACGCTAGCGATCTTCGCGCCTCCCGCCTTGAACCGCGCCGCGATTTGCTCCGGCGTCCCGCCGAACGCGGCGGCCATGCGGTTGTTGCCGAAGGCCGTCATGGCCTTGCCGACCTCCTGGTCGAGGTAGCCGAGGAAGCGGGCGTTGATCTCGAGCCCGATCAGGGCGACGTTGGCCTTCGATGCGACCGAGCCGAGGACGCTCGCCATCATCGTGCGCTGCGCGGCTGCGCCGCCGAGCGATGCGGCCGCGGTGCCCAGCCGTTTGAGGACCTCGGTCTTCGCGCGCTGCAGCGCCGGACTGGGGATCTTGCCCACCAGGCTGCCGAGCTGGCCTGCGAACCTGGTCGCGTTCTGGACGAGCGATGCGGCGCCGCGCTTGGCCCCCCAGGCGTTCAGCGCCTTGACGATCGCCCCGCCGCTCTCGCCGAGGGCCTGCGCCTTGATCGGCAGGTTGATCGCGACCTCCGCGATTTCGAGCGGCGTCGCGGGCGGCGCCTTGCGCGAGGTGAGGGTGGCGAGCTTCTTGACCTCGCCCACGAGGTCCTTCGCGTCGGCCCCCAGGTTGAGCACCTGGCAGCGCTCCGCCAGCGTGTCGAGCAGCGGCCCGAGCCTCTTGGCGTTCGCCGGGTTGGCGGCGATGGCGCCGACCAGCTGGCTGGACATCGTGGCGATCGCCTTGCCGCACGTCGCCAGCGAGGCCGGATCGTTGACGTCGGCCGTCCGCAGCGCGGCCAGCGCCTCGTGGATCTCCGCGGCCTCCTTGCCGGCCGGGAAGACGGTGGCGAGGGCATTTTTCGTGCCATCGGAGAAGCCCTGGGTGGTGAGCGCCAGGGCCTCATCGTCGAGCGTTTCGGCCGCCGCGCTCGGCGGTGGCGCGGGACGCGCGCCGCTGACCGGCGCGGTCTTGTAGGTGGTGCCACCGGCCGTGGTGACGGGAGCCGGCGCCTGCGGCGTGGGTGCTTTGAAGCCTGCGAGCGCCGCGGCCGCGCCGCTGCCTGTGGGCGGCGCGACGAGCAACGGCCCCGTCTGGCCCATGGTGCGTGCCATGGCGGTCTGGCCGCTGGCGCCCGAGGCGTCGCGCCCGACCGTCGGCCTGGCCGGCGGGGGCGGCGGGGGAGCTGCGGCGGGCGTGGGCGTGGGTGTGGGCGCCGTCAGCGGAGCGGTGAGGGGGCGCGCCGGCGTGATGCCGGACTGCGGAATTTCGGTCACTTCGAGATCTCCTGCTGAGCTAGCGCGTCAGGCGGCGGCTCACCGCGGCGCCGGCGACATCTGGAATTGTTGGGGGAACCAGGCCGCGGCCCGCTGTTCGGCTTCCCGGGCGAGCGCGGGGTCGCCGTTTCGCAGCGCCATCGTCGCCTGGAACGTGGCCGCCAGGCGGGCGAGCTCGACCTGGCGGTCCTGGCCGAGCGCGGCCTGGAAGGACTGGAAGGCGCCGCGGAAATCGCCGTTGCGCATGGCGGCCACAGAGGCCGCTGAACCGCCCACCCGGTCCAGCATGGCGTTGAAGCCCGGGCTGCCGCCGAGCGTGCCGCCCTCTCGCATCGACGTCAGCGCGCCCGCGAAGTTGCCGCTGCGCACCGACTGCCAGGCGAGCGCCGCGTTGCCGAGGTTTCGGCCGACGGAGCCGCCGACGAGCTGGCCGCCGGCGCCGAGCGCGCCCGTGAGGCCGCCGTTGCGGTAGCCCAGCGCCACGCTGCCCGCGTTGGTCGCCAGGCGACCCAACGAGCTGGTGGGGCCGAACGCCGAGCCGCCAGCCGCGAGCGCGCCGGCGAAGCCGCCCTGGCGGTAGCCCGAGACGACGTTGCGCGCGGTCATCACGGCGCGGCCGAGGCCGCTGCTCTGGAACTTCGCGAAGGCGTCGCCGAGCTTGCCGCCGACGCCCGGTGCCACCGACATCACGGCGCCCAGCCAGTTGCCGCTGCGGATCGCCTTGTAGGCGGAGATGGCCTTGGTCGCCATCGAGGCGATTTTCAGCGGGAGGGCGATCGCGTTGATGCCCGGGATGAAGCACGCGACGGTGGTGACGATCGGCAGGGCCTTCACCACGACCTTGCCGATCTTCTTGAGCGCGCCGCCGATCTTGCTGAAGAAGCCACCCTTCTTCTTCGGCTTGGGCGGCGTGAGCGGGGCGGTGGCCTTGAGCTGGGCGATCGCCGCGGGATCCATCGTTCCCGTCTGGCCGGGCATCCCGGTCAGGACCGGCACCCCGGTGAACGGCTGGGTCGGGCTCGCGACGACCGGCGCGCCGCCACCAGGCACGCTCATCGGCCCAGGAACGCCGGCCGCGCCGGGGGCGAGCAGGCCCATCATCGCGAGCATCTGCGCCTCGAACTCGGCCGCCTGCCCGGCCATGTCGCCGACCCCGGCCGGACCGGTCAGGACGGCGCCCGGCACATCGCCGCGCAACGCCTCGAGCGCCGTCCGCTGAGCGTCGAGCCCGTTGGCGTCGCCGGGCAGCTCGGCATCCGGCGGCGGAGGCGGCGGCGGCGGCGGGACGAACGCCGGCGGCTCCAGGGGGGCCAGGGGCCGATAGACGGGATCGATCAGGCCGCCGGGCCGGAAGTTGATGTCGCCACCCTGCATGGCCGCCTCCTGGTGCACAAAGACACGCAAGCGGATTTATACCCGACGACCGGTGGTTCGACCCTGGCGCCCGCCGCCGCTCAGCCGCCGGCGGTCGGCTGCGCCGGTGGCGGGAAGAGCTCGGACAGGTGTGGCAAGCCCTTGAAGCTGACGTACAGGTGGCTGAGCGGGTAGATCGCGGCGCGGTACTTGCCGATGTTGAAGTTCGCGAGAATTGCCGGCAGCCTGGGCTCGGGCTCGCTCTCGAGCCTCGACCCGACCTGGTCCGCTTCGGCGTGCAGCGCCTGGGCCTGGTCCCACTGGACCAGCGCCATGTGGGCCCGCTGGGTCGCGGTCATGTCGCTGTAGAAGAGCTTGACCAGCAGCGGCAGCCAGAGCATCTGCGGCTGGGGCACGCCCGCCGCCTGGGCCGCCGGCAGCAGCTCCTGGGTGATCGTCTCCCAGGCTTTCTTGCGCCCGGGCAGGCCGGTCGCCACCAGCGACACCTTGACCAGCAGCAGGCGGGGCGAGATGAACGCGAGCACCTCGCCCACCAGCGTCCGGGCGGCCTCGAAGGCCTGGCGGGCCTGGACGAAGTCCGCCTGCAGCGGCCGGCCAGGGATCGCGGCGGGGCCGCGTGGCGCGCCCAGCTGGGTCACCTGGGGTTGGGGCCCGCGGCGGGCCAGGCCGGGCGGCGCCGGCAGCGGGCGGCTCGCGGGCTGGGTG
>JAKFEW010000121.1:0-25454 GCA_036675505.1 Candidatus Sericytochromatia bacterium | reverse complement strand
GGCCTCGCCGTTGGGCTTGGGCGGCGTGCCCACGCAGATGAAGATCACCTCGGAGCAGGCGGTGGCCTCGGCGATGTCGGTGGAGAAGCGCAGGCGGCCTTCGGCCACGTTGGTCTTGACCAACACGTCCAGGCCCGGCTCGTAGATGGGCATCACGCCCGCCTTGAGCTTCTCGACCTTGGCCTGCTGGTTGTCCACGCACACCACGTGGTGGCCCAGGTGCGCGAAGGCCGCGCCCGTCACCAGGCCCACGTACCCACTGCCGATGATTGCGATATCCAAGAGCTGGTCTCCTTAGCCGCGCGCGGCCCGGCACTGCGGGATCCATGCCCGCACCGCCCGAGTATGATACGCGCCGGCCGGGCGTTTGCGCCAGCTACTTGGCGGCTTCCTCGACGAGCTCGAAGACGCGGTTGAGCATCTTCTGCATCGCGGGCTTGCTGAAACCTGCCTGGAAGGCCGTGCCGATCGCGTTGAAGACGTTCGCGAGGGCCTGGGCGATCGTCATCGCGCTCTTGTGCGCGGCCTTCTCGGTGTGGGCCTTGGCGATGCCTGTGACTTTGAAGAGGAAGTTCTCGACGGGCGTCAGCGCCACGATCAGCACGCTGAGCGTGGAGCGCACCAGCTTCATCTTCGTCGCGGCCGCGAAGACCTTGAAGCGTTCCCAGTGCGGCTGCAGCTTGAGCCAGGCCTTCGAGGCCACGATCGCCACCTGCACGACGACCCAGGCGATGCCGCTGCTGAGCCGCTTCCAGATGATCTTCACGAAGAAGAACTTCAAAAGCAGGAAGACGATCATGCCGAAGGCCACGGCCATGTTCTTGGCGCGCAGGAGGCCTTCGTTCAGGGCTTCATTCGGGTTGTTGGATTGCATGCTCATTGGGCCGATCCACCGTACCCGCCGCGCGGGGCTCAGATACCGAGCGAGGAGGAACTCAAGGGTACGCCTTGCTCGAGCGGCACCACGCCGAAGTTGCGGTCGGTCTTGGGGCTCGGCACGTCGAGGTCGTGGAACTGGCGCTCGGTGCCCTCGCCGCCCAGCCAATCGATCGCCCGGCCGTCCGGCAGCACGAATGCGTCGTTGACGTACCGGTTGTAGTTGCCGAGGTCGTTGTGGGAGTAACGGACCAGGCGCTGGGCGTCGACGCCGTTCTCGCGCAGCACGCCGATCAGGTGCCCGGTCAGCTCGTAGCAGAGCCGGCGCGACTTCTGCTTGTTCTCCGGCACCGCGTGGTTGGCCTTGTCGATCGCGGCCACGAGGTCGGGGAACTGCTCATGAACCCACTTCGCGGCCGACTCCGTGGCGGTCTGCAGGCTCGTCGTATCGATCTTGGCGTTCGCGTAGCGCGGGTCTTTCTTGATCGTCTCGACCGGATCCTTGCCCTCGGCGCCCGCCATCGAGCCCTGCCAGGCCTTGCGCGCCTTGGTCTCGGGCAGCTGGAACTCGGGGCAGTTCTGGAAATGCCGGCGCAGGATGTCGCGCGTCATGCCGCCTTCGATGTTCTTCATCCACGCGGCGAAGCCCTCGGGATCGGGCGCACGCCCCAGCTCCTCGCGGTAGACCCGCGCGAGGAAGGCCTCGTCCGTCTCGTTCGCGGGCGCGCCGGCGAGCTGCATCTCGCTTCGCGGGCCGGCACCCGGCACCTCGGGCTGCTGGCCGCCGCCGCCGGCGATCGCTTCGGCCGCAAGCGGCTGCGCCGACATCGGCGCAGGCGGCTGGGGCAGCGGCATGGGGGTCGGCCGCGTGGTGAAAGGGTTGGCGTCGATACCGGACATGATTCCTCCGCGCTGGTGCGCCGGCCTCCGGCCGAGCGCTATCACCATCATGGCCCGCTTGCGCGAATCTTAAACCGTGCGTCGCCACCCGCGGGCCCGCGGCCTGCGGTCTCGCCGCGAGCCTTCCCAACCGGAGGGCGATGGCCCTATCATGGCCCGGTCGCGCGTTCTATGCACACCGCCGGGAGCCCCATGCAGGCCATCACCTACGACGTCCGGCTGGACACCTACTTCCTCGGCAAGGCCGTCGGCGGCCGCTTCCCGGAGCTGTACTGGGGCCCTTTGTCGGGCCTGCGCCACGCCGAGCTGCCGCTGCCCGGCTTGCGCGGCGACGACTGGGCGGTCGTGGCCGTGACGCTGGCCGGCGTCTGCGGCTCCGACATGGCCGCGATCACCTACAAGTCGAGCCCCGCGCTCACGCCCTTCACCTCGTTTCCGAGCGTGCTCGGCCACGAGATCGTCGGCCGGGTCGTGGCGGCGGGGCCGGCGGTCACGCACGTGAAGGCGGGCGACCGGGTGGTGGTCCAGCCGTTCCTGAGCTGCGCCACGCGCGGCCAGGCCGTCGCCTGCGCGGCCTGCCGCGAGGGCCTGGGCTGCCTGTGCCACCGCACGGCCGAAGGCCCGCTCGCGCCCGGCATGCTGATGGGCGCCTGCCGCGACCACCATGGCGGCTGGGCGGAGCGCGTCACCGCGCATGCCTCGCAGCTCTTCGCGCTGCCCGACGACCTCTCGGACGAGCTCGGCGTGCTGGTCGAGCCCGTCAGCATCGGCGTGCACGCCGTGCTGCGCCGCGTGCCGCCGCCCGGGGCGCGCGTGCTCGTGATCGGCTCGGGGATGATGGGCTACGCCGCGACGGCGGCGCTGCACTGGCTCGCGCCCGAAGCGCGGATCGTGCAGGCCACGCACCTGCCCTACCAGCGCGACATGGCGCTCGCGCTCGGCGCCGAGGAAGCCATCTGCCAGGCGGAGGACGGTGAGCTCACGGCGCGCGTCGCCGCGATCACCGGCGCCCGGACGCTGCGCCCGCTTCTCGGCCGATCGGTGCTCGCGGACGGCGGCTTCGACTTCGTCTACGACTGCGTCGGCACGGCCGAGAGCCTGCAAGACGCCTTCTACTTCACCCGCCCGCGCGGCACGATCGTGCTGGTCGGCGCGCCCGGTGAGCTTGCCGGGCTCGACTGGACCTTCGTGTGGTCGCGCGAGCTCACGATCCTCGGCACGCTCGGCTATGGGCGGGAGCACTGGCAGGGCGAGACGCTGAACACCTTCGACCTCACGATGCGCCTGATGCGCGAGCGCCCGCTGCCGCTCGCGCGCCTGGTCACGCACCGTTTCCCGCTCGCAGCCGTCAACGAGGCCATGCGCGCCAACCTCGACCGCGCCCGCAGCCGGGCGCTCAAGACCGTGTTCGAACCCGGAAGGAAGGGACCATGACCGAGATCCATCAGCCTTCGCCGACCGCCGGCGTGCTCATCCTCGTCGACGACTTCCGCGAGGCGGCCGCCGTCGCGGGCGCTGGCGAGCGGGTGGAGGCCATGCGCACGGCCGCCGTGCGCTTCCGCGATCGGTTCGTGGAGACCGGCATGCCGCAGGCCGTGCGCAGCTGCGACCTCATCACCTTGCCCTACGTGACCGAGTACGCGTTCTGGCATGCGATTCGCCACCTCAGCCCGTATCTCATGTTCACGAACCGCATGCACGTGATCCGCTACCGCGACTGGGGCGGCGTCCCGCGCACGCTGCTCTGGAACCCGACCGATTACGAGCGCGCCGCCGAGGTGCCGTTCTACAAGCGGATGCGCGCCAAGTACGGCGAGTGGCTCAGCTGGAACGTGCTCGTCACCAAGCACGGCTCGGTCCAGGGGCACCTGGCGCGGCTCGGCATCACGCCCGACGCGGTCGACTACCTGGCCTTCGACCATCTGCACACGCAGGACCTGCGCGGCTGGCTAGGCCCCGACGGCTACTTCCCGAAGGCCCGGCTGCTGGTGCAGGCCGCCGAGTGGCGCATCTACGAGCGGCTGCACCCGCTGCAGGCCTGGTGGTACATCGCCGAGGCGCGCGACGGGGTGCCCGACCACCGGGTGGTGCAGCTCGAAGGCGACGTCAGCCTGGGCGGCGGCGTCGCCCTGCTGCATACGCCCGGCCACACCTGGGGCAACCACTCGCTCGCGCTCAACACGCCGCGCGGCGTGTTCGTGAGCTCGGAGAACGGCGTGTGCCTCGACAACTACGCCCCGCAGCACAGCCACCTGCCGGGCCTGCGGGAGTACGCGGCGACCGGTCAGGAAGTCGTCCTGAACGGCAACACGCTCGAAGGCTCGCTCGACCAGTACGTCTCGATGATCAAGGAGAAGACCGTTGCCGGCGCCCACCCCGATGACGCGCGCTTCCCGAACTTCTTCTCGTCCTCCGAGATGACCGCTCACTGGCTCTTCCCGGGGCTGGTGCCGACGCTCACGCAGAAGCAGCCGAACTTCGGGGATCTCTGAAAAAAGGGCTTGCACAGGTTCGCGTGATCTGGTAGGTTAACCCCTGTAATAAAACGTTACATTTTGTTACAGAGAGAGGCCCCCCATGATTCACGCCGAGATTCACCGCAACGGCGAGCTGCTCATGAAGCGCGTCTACGGCGATCACCCGGAGCTCACGCTCCAGGTCGTGGCCGAGCGCCTCGCGCAATACATCGAAGACGAGCGCCTCAACGAGCTGGGCGAGTGCCAGCTGCGCGTCCGCCGCGCCCGCGTCGCCGCCCACGCCGCCTGACCCGCTTCGCGCGGCTACAGCTTCGCGAGCACTTCCTCGGCGTGGATGTCCGTCTTGGGCTTCTTCCAGACGTGCTTCACCACGCCATCGGGGCCGATCAGGTAGGTCGTGCGCAGGATGCCCGTGATCTTCTTGCCGTACATGTTCTTCTCGCCCCAGGCGCCGTAGGCCTCGGCCACCTGGTGGCCCTCGTCGGCCAACAACGGGAAGGGCAGCTTGTACTTGTCCGCGAACTTCTGGTGTGACGCGGCCGTGTCGGGGCTGACGCCCAGGACCACGACGCCCTTCGCTTGCAGGCTCTCCCAGTTGTCGCGGAAGGAGCAGGCCTCCTTGGTGCAGCCGGGGGTGTCGTCTTTCGGATAGAAATACAGCACCACCGGCTTGCCCCGGAGGCTCGCCAGGGAGACCCGGGCGCCGTCCTGCGCGGGCAAATTGAAGGCGGGGGCGGGCTGGCCGACGTCGAGCATCATGATCCTCCTGGAAACGGGACGGCATGGTGTACCGTGAAAAGTTGATTAAATCCATGTTGGATCCCGCCGGCCGCCCCCGACCGCGGGGGATAAGACCAACCGGGAAGGCCTCGGGAGAGGCGGGAGGTTGGCCATGGGCGGTATCGGCAATCCGATTCAGGCGATCAACGGCGGCACGAACCCGCTCGGATCGATCGCGGGCGGCGCGCTCTCGCAGTTCATCGAGAAGTGCACGTCGTGCCTCAAGTGCCTCAAGGACAAGCTCTGCGAGTGCTGCGCCGGCGGCCTGAAAGACAGCGACGACAAGTGTCGCGCCGCCGAGGAGCACGGCGACAAGGCCTGGAAGGACGCGCTGGCGTTCATGCAAGGCCAGGGCAGCGGCCTCAAGATGGCCCTCGGCGCCGACGCCTGACGCGCGCCGCACGCGGCGTTCCGAAGCCCCACCCCATGTCCGATCCCCAGAGGCCGGCGAGCGACGAGGCCGATCGTCGCAAGGCCGCCGAGGTCCGGGCCGAGCTCGACGCGACGGTCACGCGCGCGACGCAGGCGTTTCACCACCATGTGAAGCAAGCCTGCGACCGCCTGCTCTACGTCGAGAGCCGCCTGCAGCTCTGGGAAGATCGCCGCGTCCAGCTCGCGGGGCTCGAGAACGATCAGCGCGGGAACTTCCATTACGTGAACGCGCGGCTGCTGGTCCGCCTGTACACAGCGATGCGGCGGATGCTCGCGATCGAGGTCGCGGCGCACCAGGCCAACCTCGATGCCGTGGGCACCGACGACGTGCCGGACTACCTCGCGCTGCGCTCGCCTGACGACGACCCGGCCTACCACGAGTCGCGTCGCCGCATCGATCACACGCTCGCGATGTTCCTCTGGCGCGTGAACGGCGAGGGCATCGACGCGGTGCTGCGCGCCAGCGGCCAGGGCCAGGCGATCGAGGAGCAGGACGACGCCGAGGCGGCCCTGCGCGTCGCGCGCGCCGAGGAGATCCGCATCGAGATGGCAGCCGATCCGGCGCTCGCGCGCCTGGTCGGCGCGCTGGGCAGCGAGCTCGCCGAGACGCTCGCGCTGATGACCTGGGCGACCGGGGCCTTCAAGCGCTACGAGCAGCTCGACGGCGCGGCGCGGCGCACGCTGATCGGCGCGACGGAGTGGGCCAAGCTCAACGGCAAGATCGGCCTGCTGCGCCAGCTGCACGCCCGCACGGCGCCGTTCCCGATCGTGGGCCGCTGGTTCCACCCGCCGGACCCCGTCGCGTTGCCCTTCCCGGAGGCGTCGGAGTTCGCCGGCGCGAGCGCGGCACCGGCCAAAGGGCCGGACCGGAGCCAGGTGCCGCCCGCCGCGGGCCGCGCCTCGGTGCTCCGCCTCGATGCGCGGCCCGCGCGGCGGCCGGGCGACCCACCGGCGCGTTAGCGCGCGGCGGCGTCGGGCAGCAGCGCCGCGAACGCGGGCAACGTGTCCAGGAGGGCCGGCGTGACGAGGTTGTCGAGCCAGGCCGTGCGCTCCACCAGCAGCGTCACGGGGGTCGCGCCGGCGTTGCGCAGGCTCAGCGCGAGCGCCGGGCCCGCGAGTGGCGTGTCGAAGCCCGTGAGCCCGTCGGGCGTGGCGACGACCTCGCCCACGACGGTCTGCGGGAATGCGGCGCCCGCGTACATGAGCCCGACCTGGTGGCGGCCCTGGGCCAGGCGAACGCGGTAAGCGCCGGCTTCGACCGGCAGCGCGAGCTGCATGGTTTCGTTGGCGGGCACGTCGTCCTGGAAGACGATGTGCGGCGTCACGCCGGGGCCGCCGACGCAGTACCAGGTCTCCGTGACCAGGCGGACCTGGCTCGCCGGCCGGAAGGCGATCTCGACGTTCACGTCGCGCTCGGCATCGAAGGCGCTGTCGCAGGAGCTGCAACTTCCGCTCGCCCCTAGCAGTTCGAGCGTCTCCGCGCTCGCGGTCGAGCCGCGGCAGGCGGGACAGAGGTGGTGCCAGCGCGCGGCGAGGAGGCCTGCGCGCGCGGCGCGCAGGCACAGCTCGAGCACCGTGAGCCGCGGAGCGCGCCAGCGGTCGGCGAGCTCGAAGGGACGCAGGTGCTGGACTTCGAGCTCGCTGGTGCCGAGCACGTGGTCGACCAGGCGCGCCACCAGGTCGGCGTCCTGGTGATCGTCGACGAGCCGTTGGATCGCCTCGGCCACCTGCGGCGGCCGGGCGACGCTCGCGGGGTGGAAGAAGGGATGCGGGCCACCGCGCGCGAGCGCGTCGTCGATGGCCCGGTAGGCCTGTTCCCAGCGCTTCGCCGTCTTGTTCGCCTCGAGCTTGATGAACGGCCTGAGCAGGCCGGAGCGCGGCACGATCCGCACGCGCTGCGTCAGACGGGTGCCGGTGCCCCGCGGCTCGAGCGTGACCGTCGAGCGGTAGGCTTCGAGCGGCCCGCTCAGGAAGGTGCGCATCACGCTGAAGCGCTCGCCGTGGACCCACTTGAAGGGGTGCTCCTCCCAGCGGACGCCCATGCCGAGCATCTTGCCCTGGCCGATGCGGCGGCGGCCACCGCCGGGCAGCTTGAGGTCGCTGTAAGACGCCACACCCATCCCGGCCAGCCGGTTCATGCGGTTGGTGTCCGCGATCAGGGGCCAGAGGCGCTCGGGCGGCGTGGCGAGGTCGAAGGTCCAGTCGTAAGGGATCGCGGACTTTTCCTGGTTGAGCCTGTACGTCATGGGAGGGCACCTCGGCAGGGCTTCGCCTCGCCTGTATACCCGGCGTCGACACAGGAATTCTCCCTCCTGGACGAGGCGGACGCGCCACCGCCGGCCGACGATGGATGCCATAAACCTCTAGACCCGCCCTGGGCCGGGGGAAGGATGTCCCATGCGCCAGACCATCCTGGGCTTCGCCTTGATCGCCAGCGCCTGTACCGCGTCGCCCGCCGCGCCGCCGGCTCAGGCTCCGCCCGCGGCGATCGCGCTCGGCGGTGGCGGCGGCGGCGCGGCCGGTGGCATTGCCGCAGGCGGCGGGGGGGCGGTGGGCGCGGTCGATCGCCCGCCGGGCGCGCGCACCACCACCGCCGCCTGCCCGATCGCCTTCGCCGCCGAGCTCCAGGCGGCGATCGCCACCGTCGAGGACCGCGGCGCCCACGACGCGCTCGAGGTGCAGCGCCTGTTGATCGACAGGCTGCCCGGCGCCTCGCTCAGCGCGCGTCTGTCGGCGGTTTCGCGGCTCCAGGCGCTCGCGCAGCGGCTCGAGCTGCACGGCGACCTCCCGGCCGACGCGGCGGCGCGGATCGCGGACCTCGCGCCGTGCTACCTCGAATAGCGAGCCGCCACGAAGGGGCTCAAGAACCGCAGCCGGTCTGGCTCACGGACCAGGCCGTCGCGCTGTTGGTCAAGAACGCCCGGAACTCGTCGTAGCTCCAGCCGCCGCTTCGGTCTGCGTCGCCCGCGGCGAACTCTTCGGCCGAGACCGCATGCAGGCCCGGCACGGCCTTGGTGCGCACGGAAACGCGCGCAGCCGCTTCGTCTCGGCTCAGCTGGGCGTCGCCGTTGCAGTCGATGAACCGGAAGGTGCCGGGATCGGGCGTCATGGCGAGCTGGTTCACAGCCTCGGTCATGTTCGCGAGCGGGCAGCCCGCGAGCATGAACGGCGCGAGAAGCAACCAGAGTCGGCGGTGCAGCATGGCGGGACTCCCAGGCAGGGGACGGACGTGCGGCCTACATACCCCGGACGAGATCCGGCATGACGCGGTTCCCTGGACCGCCGGCTGCCCGGCCTTCCGCGCCCGGGGCGGCCCGGCTCGTGGCCAGCTTTAACCTGGGTGTTTCACAACTGTTAATAGCGAGTTATCGAATCCTTAGCAATTTTTCGGCAGACTCGGCGATAACCCTCTCGGAGTTGGCGTTGGAGTTCGAGTAGATCCGGGAGGAGTGACGATGACCCTCGGCATTTCGGGACCGCCGATCAGGCCGTCTTACGATCAAGACCTGGCGCGGATCCGCGCGCAGGCTGCCGCCGCCGCCGATGCCGCGGGCACGGCCCCCACGGGTGGCAACCCGACCGTCGCATCCACCGGCGGCTCGCTCTTCGGCTGGATCGATCGCCCCGCGGGCATGACGCCCGCGACGCCGGTGCAACTGCCCAACTTCTCGCCGACCGGCCTGTTCGCCGGCGTGAAGACCAACGCGGGCCGCCTGTGGAACTGGCTGACCGGCTGGATGAAGCGCGACCCGCAGCAGCCGCAGCCCGCGCCGCCGCAGGCCTACCCGTATCCGCAGCCCTACCCGCAGCCCTACCCGCAGCCGCCGGTCGGCTACCCGGGCTACCCGCAGCCGTATCCCCAGCCCTACCCGGCGCCGGCTCCGCCGCCGCCGCCGGCCCCGCCGCCGCCGCCCCCGCCGGCCCCCCCGGCGCCGCCGCCGACCGGCTACCCCCAGCCCTACCCCCAGCCG
The DNA here is from genome assembly GCA_036675505.1 of Candidatus Sericytochromatia bacterium. Taxonomy (GTDB): domain Bacteria; phylum Cyanobacteriota; class Sericytochromatia; order S15B-MN24; family JAQBPE01; genus JAKFEW01. The sequence goes on along the minus strand of JAKFEW010000121.1, from coordinate 16,018 downwards.
TACCCGATGCCGGCGCCTTACCCGACGCCGTATCCGGCGCCGAACCCCCAGAACGACCCGACCTTCCAGCAGCTGCTCAAGACCCGCGACCAGGTGCGGCAGATGCGCGAGCAGATCGACAAGCTGCTCAAGCAGCCCACCGCGCCGAAGCCGGGTCCCAAGCCCGCCCCGGCCCCCAAGCCCGCGCCCAAGTCGGCCCCCAAGCCCGCGCCGAAGCCGGACGCCGACGACAAGTGGGCCGAGCGGCTCAAGACCATCAAGCCCGCGGAGCTCGCGCACCTCGGCAAGACGGATAAGAAGGCCTTCTTCGCCGTGTTGCGCCCGGCCGCCGAGGCCGCCGAGAAGAAGTACGGCGTCCCCGCCGCGGTGATCCTGGCCCAGGCCGCCCTCGAGACCGGCTGGGGCGCACACCTCGCCGCCGGCCACAACCTCTTCGGCCACAAGGGCGAAGGCCCGGCCGGCCACACCGTCTCGCGCACCTGGGAGGTGTACAACGGCAAGCGGGTCGAGATCAACGCCAAGTTCGCGAAGTACCACAACTTCTTCGAAGGCGTGGAGTACCACGGCAAGCGGTTCCACAACGGCTACTACAACAAGGCCGTGAACAACTTCAAGCAGTACCACGACCCGGATCGCTTCGCCCGCGACATCACCGGCATCTACGCCACCGACCCGAGCTATGGCAGCAAGCTGATCCAGATCATGAACCAGTACAAGCTCAAATAGCGCGGCCCTGGCTCAACCTCCACGACGCGGGAACCCGATCGGGTTCCCGCGTTTAGTCGTGAAAGAGATTTCAGCGCGCCTTTCGGTTTTGAGCCAAATTTGAGATTGAATCGTATTACGCTCGGTACTACGATTGCCTTGCACATCGGGGTGAAGGAGGAATTCGCAGAGTATGGATGAAGCACCCGAAATGGATCCGGAAACGCGGCGCATCGTGGAGGAATCCGGCCGAAAGTTGATGGCGAAGCGCGTCGGGAAGCGAACCGTGAGCCAGTTGATCGCCGAGGACCACACGCCTCGACCTTACTCGGTCCGACTGACCCCCGGCGAGATTCACCGACTCCGGGGAATGGCCCGAGCGACCGACATCGAGGCGAGCAAGCTCGCGCGCCAGTTCATCCTCGACGGGTTGATGAAGCTCGAGGCACAGGTCGACAAGCCGGCTGGTGAATCACCGGAACCCCGTCAAATCCACGCGATCAAGTTGGCGCTGTTCAGCGTCTACGATCAGGTCGTCAGCCTGGAGCACGGGCACCCGCCGTCAAATACCGTGGCGGAATCTCCCGGCGCCTGACGGCGCTCAGCGCCCGCCGAGCCGCCGGCGCTCGCTCTCCGGGATGATCAGCACGTCCAGCGGGAACGCGCCCAGCGGGAACTCACGGCGGATCTTGCCCTTCCCCGCCGGATCGATCTCGAGCAGGCAGTTGCTCGCGCTGATGACGGCGTACAGGAGCCCGCTGTCGGGATCCTGCTCCAGCATCGCCGGCGAGTTCTTGGCGGGCAGCAGCGCCCGCACGTGGCCGGTCGCGAGCTCCACTTTCGCGATGTCCGCCGGGATGTCGTAGAAGCTCGGGGCGTAGAGGTACTTGCCGTCTTTCGCGTCGATGACCGCGTTGTTCGGGCCCTCGCCCACCAGGAGCATCCGCTTGAGCGCGCGCTTCGCGACGTCGATCTCGGCGATTTTGTTGCTCGAGCGGTAGGCCGCATACATGAGCTTGCCGGCCTTGTCGAAGGTGATGTTGAACGGCATCCCGGTCGGCACCACCATGCGCCCCGTCTCCTCGAGGCCGTCGGGCGTATGGAAAGTGATCAGGCTGGCCTTGGCGCCCGGCGCCCCACCGTGGTCGTACGCCGTCAGGTCCTTCGGCTTCTGGTACGCGGTGCCCGCGCGCGGCAACTTCGGCTTGCCCTCGCGGCGGTGCAGCACAATCAGCTCCTTCCCATCCGGGGTGTACTGGACGTTCGAGGCCATCACCGGGAATGGAGGATCCGTGATCGTGAGGGTCTGCAGGTGCTTCCCTGTGAGCCGATCGACGCGGATGACCGACGGCGGGTTCATCGCGACGGTCCAGAGCGACTTGCCGTCGATCGCGTAGGTCACCTGGCCCGGCAGGCGGCCGATGGCGTTCGCGCCGTGGCACTCGTGGCAGCTGTTCACGCCCCTGAACCGGGCCGGGCCCAGCGCCGCGTGCTGGGGATTCTCGGGGATCGGCGCGAGCAGCATGTTGCGCCTCCAGGCGCCCGTGAACGCGTCGAAGAACGAGACGCTCTCCGAGCCTGTGTTCACCACCAGCAGCTCCTTGCCGTCGGGCGAGCGCGACCAGTTGTGCGGCATCGTGCCGACGGGCACCTTCCGGTTCGCGCCGGTGGCGGGCTCGATCACGGAAATCGACTGGTCCATCACGTTCGTGACGTAGATGAGCGGCCCGCGCGGGGCCGGCGAGGCGGGGGGCCGGGCGGCCAGGGCCGCGTCGGCGCCGAGGCAGACGCCGAAGAGGGCGAGGGAGAAGGCGAGCGGGCGCCAGGCCCGGGGAGTCGGGGTGGGGCGTGCCATGGTCGTGCTCCTGCGAATGGTCCATGGCGTTCGTACCGCACCGCGCATCACTTTTCGCCCTAAAGCGCGGTAAATCAGTAGTTTCCGGCAATTTCTCCGTAGTTTCCCGCGGATCTTGTCTTTGTTCGAGCCGCCGCGGTAACGGCTCGCGCGAGCGAGTCGAATCGCCACTCTCGCGTTGTATTGGTTGATACGATGTGGTCATGGCTTGTTTCGTATTGCGAACGGTATTACGATGGTGAGGCGCATCGATCGCGCGTGGGTCCAGTTCGTCGACCCGCGGTTTTCGGATGCCCAGATCGCGGAGGCGATCGGGCCGGGGCGTCGGTTCACGTATCAGGAGACCCCGACGCCAGCAGGGACGCTGATCCGGGTCGTCGGGTACGCCCGTTCCGAAGCGGGCTCCAGGCCGGTATTATCGGAGGACGATGTCGCCGGCGCGCGCATCCTGGCGTTCCTGGTAGTCGAGTTCGTGGATGTGGGTGATCGTGGCGAGGTCGCACGTGTCACGTTCGTCTTAGAGGCTGATGAAGAGGACTTTGCGAACTATGGATGACCATAGCGAAATGGATCCCGAAACGCGGCGCATTGTCGAGGCGTCCGGGCGCGAGCTGATGGCGAAGCGCGCCGGCAAGCGCACCGTGAGCCAGCTCATCGCCGAGGACCACACGCCCCGGCCTTACTCCGTCCGCCTCACGCCCAGGGAGATCCACCGCCTGCGAGGTATGGCGCACGTCGCGGGGATCGAGGCGAGCGTGCTCGCGCGGCAGTTCATCCAGGAGGGGTTGGTCCGGTTGGAAGCGCAGTATCGGAACGACCCGGACGAAGCGCGGGAGCTCAGCCGGATCCTCGACATCAAACTGGCACTTCTGGGAGTTTACGACCAGATCGACGGGTTGGAGCGAGGAAACCTCCGACCAGACACGCCGGTCGATTCGCCGGGCGCACGACCTTCTTGAGGTCGACTCACCGGTAGGTCCGCAGGCCGATGAGGCTGCCGCCCCCGACCACCGCTTCCCATCCTGGTGCCAATCCGATTGCGATTTCGGCATTAGGCACAACGTGCCAATCTGGTGGCGTCGGCAAATCTCCATTTGCCGACGGATCACTTCGAAATGCCGCCCAAGGGACCGCGACACCGACCAGGAACCTTGCAGTAACCGGCATGCCCTCCCAATCGGGTAACGATATGGCGCCGACGAACGCTGGAATGATCTGGCCGCCGGCCGCCTGTCCTGGGTAGACTGCGCTGGCGAGGCGATTCACGAGCGCGATGGAGTATCCGAGCATCACGCCACTCGGCATCCGAGCCACCTGGCCGGTCAACCGCGCAGCCAGGAAGACGTTCTGCTCCCGAGTCCGGCTGAATAAGGTGGGCCAGGACTGTGCCGCGACACCGACGGATAGGCCGCTTGCCACGCCCACGTCGAATGCGGTGGTGGTAAAGGCGGTCGTATCGAAAAAGAACACGCCGCCACTAGCGATGCCCTCGTGTCCCGCCAGATCAACGGCCGGGAGATTGCTCGCCGCCGCGCAGGTCGTCGTTGCGAGGATGCTACTGATGACGGTCCCAGCCAGGACGAAGTTATCGAAAAATCTCACCATCGATATCGGGCTCCGAATTCCCCACGCAAGCTGCAGAACCATTCGAAGCCGTTCGCTAGGTCCACCCCGATCTCGGGGTTCAAGCCCCATGAGATGGGAGGCAACAGTCGGTGGCTTCCCGTATCATCCGGGCCGGTATCGAAAGGCAACCCTAACGCTGAATGGCGGAAGGCCCCATACTTGTACGGAACGAATACCGGGCCATACGTCACGCGCAGCTTGGCGGTCATGCCGGCGGACCGAGCGAGGACCAATGTTCCGACGAGCGCCGGCATCAGTTCCGCCTGTGAATCGTAGCCCCAGTCACCGATGTAAGTGGTCTTCCACCCGGCGCTGATGAGGTAGCCCAACGCGCTTCCACCAGGCCCCGTCCAGAGGCGATGAGTGATTCTAGCGGCCACGAAGTGGTCCCGCGGGATGTCGGTATCGAACAGCGTTCCCGCGAGGCCGACCAAGACCGGACCTCCCACCACGAAATCGGCCGCCACGGACTGAGAGCCGACGAAAGCACTCGCGGCGATCACGCCGCCACTCGTGCGCTCGACCGCGGGAACCGTGGCCGCCACGGCGGGCGCGCTTGCGGCGGCACTCATGACGACCACCATGCGCATGGACCTCGTCCACCACGTCATTCCACCACCCCATGACTGTCGTCTATCGAGCACGCCGTCCAGACTTTTCCTACCCGGCAAGCGATCGTTCAAAGGGTTCGGTAAACCCGTACATTGATGCGCCAACCGTGCTCGGGTATAATTTAGCCATGCCTAAAAACAGTCAGCAGCCAAACCGTAACGGAGAGTTCGCCCGCACTGGGCATTCGTCCGTCGCGCATGGCACCTGGGAGAGCGCCCTGGGTGATACCACCACGGCGATCCAGGACTACATCAAGGTCATCTACAAGCTCCAGGACGGCGGGCACGCGGTCACCACCTCGGCGATCGCCGAAAAGATGAACGTCTCGCCCGCCTCGGTGAGCGGGATGGTCAAGAAGCTCGCCAAGGCCGAGCTGCTGACCCACAGCCCCTACCAGGGCGTCGTGCTCACCGAGCTCGGCCGCCGGGTCGCGCTCGAGATGATCCGCCACCACCGGCTGATCGAGCTTTACTTGATCAAGGCCCTCGGCTACACCTGGGACCAGGTCGATGCCGAGGCCGAGCGCCTCGAGCACGTCATCTCCGAGGAGATGGAGGACCGCATGGCGGCCTTCCTCGACGAGCCCACCGAAGATCCCCACGGCGACCCGATCCCCACCAAGGACGGCTTCATGTCCTCGGTGCGCTACGACCCGCTCACGGCGATCCTGCCCGGCCAGACCGTGCGCATCCGCCGCGTGCGCGACAGCGACCCGGACCTCCTGCGCTACCTGGGCAAGCTCGGCATGTACCCCAACACGATCGTCGAGGTGCTCGACAAGGCGCCCTTCGACGGCCCGCTCGTGGTGCGCGTGAGCGCCGCGCAGCATTCCCTGGGCGCGCAGGTGACGGACAGCGTGTTCGTCGAGCCGGTCGCCACGATCGAGGAGGCCTGATGCGCATCCTCATCGCAGGCGTCACGGCCGCCGTCACCAGCTTGACCCTCGCGGCCTGCGACCCGGGCAAGCAGCCCGCCTCGACCGAGGGCGGCGCCACCAAGCTCAGGGCCGTCGCGACGACCACCATGATCGCGGACCTGGTCCGCCAGGTGGGCGGCCACCGCGTCGACGTGAAAGGCATCATGGCGCCGGGCGGCGACCCGCACGTCTACAAGCCCGTGCCGAGTGACGCCGAGGCGATCGCCAAGGCCGACGTCGTCTTCATCAACGGCCTCAAGCTCGAGCACTGGGTCGAGGATCTGATCCACAACGCGGGCGGCGGGAAGCCGGTCGTGGTGGTCTCCGCGGGCGTCGCGCACCGCGCGAGCCCCTTCGACGCCAAGGTGCCGGACCCGCACTTCTGGTTCGACGTCACGCGCTGGCGCCAGGCGGTCGTGAACGTCACGCGCACGCTCGGCGAGCTGGACAAGCCCGGTCTCGACGTCTACAAGGCCAACGCGCAGCTGTACGACCAGCAGCTCGAGACGCTCGACACCTGGGTGCGCACGCGCGTGAAGGCCGTGCCGGCCGAGCGCCGCAAGCTCGTCACCAGCCACGATGCCTTCGCGTACTTCGGCGAGGCCTACGGCTTCGAGGTCGTGCCCGTGCAGGGCATTTCCACCGACGCCGAGGCCAGCACCCAGGACGTCGCGCGCGTGGTGAACCTGGTCGAGAAGACCGGCGTGAAGACGCTCTTCGTCGAGACGTCGGTCAACCCCAAGCTGATCGAGCAGGTCGCGCGCGAGACCGACACCCGGGTCGGCGGCGCGCTGTACAGCGACTCGACCGGCCCGCTCGATTCGGCGGGCGGCACCTACGTGGGCATGATCCGCGACAACGTGTCGCTCATCGTGGAGGGACTCCGATGAACGCCTTCGATCGGCTCGCCGGGCCAGCCCAGCCGAGCGCCTTCCGCACCTCGGACGAGACTGGTCCGTGGGCGCTCGCCGTCGACGGCCTGCGCGCCGGCTACATCGGCCACGCCGTGCTTGAGGGCGTGGCCTTCAAGCTGCCGCGCGCGAGCATGACCGGCGTGGTCGGCCCGAACGGCGCCGGCAAGAGCACGCTGATCAAGGCCATGCTCGGCCTGCTCGAGGGCACGGCCGGCCAGGTGAGCGTGCTCGGCGCGACCCTGCGCGAGCGCCAGAACCGCGTGGCCTACGTGCCGCAGCGCTCGAGCGTGGACTGGGACTTCCCGGCCACCGTGCGCGACGTCGTCGTGATGGGCCGCTACGGCCGCATGCCCTGGTGGAAATGGCCGGGCAAGGCCGAGCGGGATGCCGCGATGGTGGCGCTCGAGCGCGTCGGCCTCGCCGATTTGCACCAGCGCCGCATCAGCGACCTGTCGGGCGGTCAACAGCAGCGCGTGTTCCTGGCCCGCGCCCTGGCCCAGGAGGCCGAGCTCTACCTGCTCGACGAGCCGCTCGCGGGCGTCGACGCGGCCAGCGAGAGCGTGATCATCGAGCTGCTCAAGGCGATCCGCGATCAGGGCGGCTCGGTCGTCGCGGTGCACCACGACCTCGCCACGGCGTCGCGCTACTTCGACCATCTGTTGCTGCTCAACCGGCGCGTGGTCGCGTGTGGGCCCACGGAAGACGTGTTCAAGCCGGCCCTGTTGCAGCAGGCCTACGGCGGACGCCTGGTGACGCTGGAGGGCGGCCAGCAGGCGATCGTGGAGGGGTAGGAACCGGTTGGACAGTCTTTTTTCTCCGGCCACGGCGACCGCGCTCACCGACCTCCTGACCCTCAAGTACGATTTCTTGCGGTACAGCCTCGCGGGCACCGTGCTGATCGGCATGGCCTGCGGGCTGCTGGGCTGCTTCATCATCTTGCGCAGGCTCTCGCTGTTCGGCGACGCGCTCGGCCACGCCGTGCTGCCGGGCGTGATGGTGGGCTACCTGCTCGGCGGCAAGCAGTTCACGGCGATCTTCGTGGGCGCCCTGGTGGCCGGCCTGATCGCGGCCCTGCTGGTGGCCTGGATCCCGCGCGTCAGCCGGCACCGCCCGGACACCGCGATCGGCGTGGTCTTCACCGGCATGTTCGGGCTCGGCGTGGCCATCATGAGCCTGAACCAGGCCGGCTCGAGCGGCGTCACCACCTTCCTCTTCGGCCGCGCGCTGGGCATCGGCCCGGTCGAGGTCGGCTGGGCCGCGGGCGCCCTCGCCACCGTGCTGCTGCTGGTCGTGCTCGCCTACCGGCAGCTGCAGCTGCTCAGCTTCGACCCCGTGCAGGCGATGACCATGGGGCTGCCGGTCGGCGCGCTCACGGCGATCCTCATGAGCGTGCTCACCGGCACCGTGATCGTGAGCCTGCCCGTGGTGGGGGCGGTCCTGGTGGTGGCCCTGCTGGTCATCCCGGGCGCCACGGCCTATCTGCTCGTCGCGCGCTTCGGGCCGATGCTGGTCGTCGCGACCATGCTCGGCGGCGCCTCGGCGGTGGTGGGTCTGGCCTGCAGCCACCTGTTCGGCTGGGCGAGCGGTGCTGCGATCGTGCTGGCCGCGACCGGCTTCTTCTTGATCGCGCTGGCGTTCACCCTGCTCAAGGGCCGCTTCGGCCAGCCCGCCCGGCGCGCGGAGGTGGTCGGTGCCTGAGGCCTGGGGGATCTTCGCGACGCCCTGGTTCTGGCAGGCCACCGCGCTGGTGGCCGTGGCGGCGGTGCTCTGCACGCTCGTCGGCAGCTTCCTGATGCTGAAGCGGATGACCCTGCTCGCCGACGCCGTGAGCCACGCGGTGTTGCCGGGCGTGGTGATCGGCTACATGTTCGCGGGCTACGCGGCCGGCGCGTTCCTGGTCGGCGCCGTGGCGTCGGGCCTCGCGTGCGTGGCGGCCGTCGCTTTCCTCACGCGGCGCACGCGCCTCAAGGAAGACGCCGCGATGGGCGTGACGTTCACGGCGCTCTTCGCCTTCGGCATCGTGCTGCTCTCGGGCCTGCGCAGCGTCGACCTCGACCCGGGCTGCGTGATCTACGGCGAGGCGCTCGCCGCCAGGCCCGGCAGCCTCGAGCTCGCGGTGGCCGTCCTGGCGGTGGCGCTGGTGGGGCTCGCGCTGGGCTACAAACAGCTCGCGCTCTCGAGCTTCGACCCCGTGCAGGCCCGCGTGATCGGCATGCCGGAGCGCTTCGTGCACTACGCGCTGCTCGGCATGCTCGCGCTCGCGACCGTCGCGGCGCTGCGGGCCGTGGGCATCGTGCTCGCGATCGCCTTCTTCATCACCCCTGGCGCCACCGCCTTCCTGCTCGCCCGCCGGCTGCCAGGGATGCTCGCGCTGGCGGCGGTCTTCGCGGCGACGGAGGCCGTGGCCGGGATGGCGCTGGCGGTGGTGCTGAACGCCAACCCTTCGGGCGTCACGGCGGCGCTCGGCCTGGCCGTTTTCCTGGCGATCTTGACCGCCCAGTGGGCCTGGCGGCACTCGAAGCCTGCTGTATCGTTACCGACCTGACCTATTTTTGTTAGCCCGCCTGATATACGGCTTATCTAAAAGGGGCGTGGCCGCTTGAGTGTTACGCGCAGCGGCCACACCCTTCCAAATCACGTGATGCGGACTGGAACGCTCTCGATCTCGCTGGCTATAAATATTTCGAAATCTGGTTCGAAGTTGACCAAAACTCTGGCATCGAAGTTCCTTTCGTTCGTAAAAGGGACCACAAACCTGAGGATTCTCCGCCCTTCGATTACTGACTCTGGTAGCCACGTGGCATCATCGAGTCTCGAGTTTATTGGTTGAATGCCGATCGAGAGTTCCATTTGACAAGGCTCAAGCTCGAGATAGGCAATTGCTTCGTCAAAATAGAGGACAAGGTTTCCGCGAGAGTTCTTCTCGCAGCTCGTTACCTCAAGGCCCAATGCCTGTTCCCAATGATTGAAAGCTCTCATGGCGCTTCTACTCACTGATGATGCAACTCTCGGTTGCTGATGCGATATGAACTTTCCACAGCTCGGCTTACCTGAAACGCACGCTCGGTAACGGATTGTAAACTCCTCGGGTTACCGCACGGAATGTGCGGTTACGGAGGTGGGTTCCGTGAAAGCACGGTTTCAGCAAAGGAAGACGTCCCGGGAGGCATAGCCTCCCGGGACGTTCCCCGCCTGGTCCGGTGCCGGTCAGTGCCCGGACCTGGGCACCCCGCTTCGAGAGTGTCGGACTACGCCTGCAGGACGGCCTTCTTCTCGGCTTCCTTGGCCTTGTTGGCGATGTCACGCTTCTGCTTCTCTTCCTCGAGCCACAGCATGATCATCTTGAGCAGCTCCTCGATGCCCGCGTTGCCTTCCGGCTTGGCCTCGTTGACCTGCTGCTGCAGATCCGCGGTGGGCTTCTCTTCGCCCTTCACGGCGCCGCCGAGCAGCTCCTCGAGCTTGGTGAACAGGTCGGCGAACTTCGCGTTGGCCGGGTCGGCCTTGAGCTTCGCGAGGTTGGCCTTGATGTCCGTCAGCCCCTTGTCTTCGGCCTCGGCCGGCTTGGCCTCGCCAGCAGGAGCCTTCCCGCCCACCCCCGCTTCGCCTTCGACCTTCTCGCCGGCGCCGGCCGGGTTCTCGTCGAACATGTTCTCTTCGCCCTTGGCGCGCCAGTCTTCGATGAAGGCGTCGGTGTTGTTCACGTCCATCTGCTTGCCGTCGCGGCCGACGAAGTCGTTGGTCATATCGGTGTCGGAGTCGAGCGCGCCGAGCGAGCCCGAGACGTCGCCATCCACGCGGTCCGGCGAGGCTTCCATCGCGACGTCCATGTAGGTGCCGCGGTCGAAGGTGTTGACCTTGTCGCCGGCCGCCGAGGTGATGGTGTAGCCTTCGGCGTTCTTCTCGATCTTGCCGCCGCCGGGGATCTCGAAGGCTTCGCCTTCCTTCACGGTGATCGGCTTGCCGTTGAAGGTGATGGTGTCCTTGGCCGCGTCGACCTTCACGATGTCGCCGCCCTTGTTGACCTTCACCGCGGCGGCCGTGTTGACGGTGGCCTGCGGGTTCTTGTCCCAGGGGTCCTGGCGGGTCTGCAGCTCGAAGTCGCCGGACTTGGCGCGGGCCTTCACGAACACGCCGGTCTTCATGTTGTCGAACTTGAAGCCGTCGGCGGTGGTCTCGTGCGGGTCGCCGACCGAGCTCGTGCTGAAGCCCTTGACCTTCTCCGCAGGCGTCGAGGAGGAGCTCGGCGGCAGCGACGAGGTGCTCGTCTCACCGGCGGCCGCGCCGACCGCGTTCGTGTCCTTCGGGGCTTCGGGCTTCGCGTCCGTCGGCGCGGCGGGCGTGGTGGTCGCAGGGGCCGCGGCGGCCGGTGCGGCGGCGGCGGGGGCGGCCGGGGCGGCCGGGGTGGCCGTGGGCAGACCGGCGGCAGGGTTGATGGCGTTGACCGTCATGGGGATATCTCCTTACTCTCTCTGGGGTACCGAATTCAGGCTCCGGTGAAGCGTTCTCTCTGCGCCCCGACTCCGGACGAGAGACTTATCGCGGCAACCGCCCCAGATCTTCTTATGCCGCCTTTAGGCTAAACTTCAGGTAGGTTGAACGGTTTTTCGGTTGTCTCACAACTGAAAAAGGCTACTCCTGGCCTTAACCTGGCGCGTTCGCACACGAAACGGCCGCCCCGGGGGACGGGGCGGCCGTTTCGTGTGCGATTCGTCGGCGAGAGAGAGAGCCTGAGCGAACCGCTGGGGGGCTTCTAGAGCTTGATCACGCGGCCGTCGGCGCGCTTCACGCCTTCGAGCTTCACGCGCGAGGAGGTGCTGTCGGCCTTCTTCACAACCAGGTACAGCGTGACGGTTTCGCCGGTGTTCGCGCCGATCTTCTCGAAGTAGCGCTCGCCCATGCCGCGGGTCAGGAAGCTCTTGTTGGACACGACCCAGGCGTATTCCGTGTGGCCCTGGGCGTCCTGCTTGCCGGCCATCTGGGCGCCCCAGCCCTCGAGGAAGTGGTCGGGCGGGTGGGCCGAAACGGTGCCGGTGATCGCGAACTTCTTGCCATGGTTGGCCGCCGAGCCCTCGCGGTCCCAGAAGGCGCTGACCTGCGCGAAGGTGGCGGGCTGGTAGGCGGCGGGGTCGAGCGCGCCCTGGGCGGCCAGCGTCTGCGCGGCCCGCGGGGCGGGCGCGGGAACGGCGGGATGGCCACAGCCGTTGAGCGAGGCGGTGAGGAGGATCAGGGAAGCGAGCGCAACGGTGAAGCGTATCATAGGGCGGAAACCTCGCGGAGAAGCGGCTGAGCGGGATTGTTTCGTTTTTGTTATGAGTTTATTATAAGCTGATTAAATGCTGTTATTTGACTAAGAAACGGTTAAGCCTGGAGTAATGTTCATTTAAAACGGGACAGGGCCGCCTGCGACCCCTGTCCCGTTTTCCGCCCCGCCCCGCGATCACTCAGGCCAGAGTGCCGCGATGTCCGCCGCGTTGTGGCTCTCGAGGTGGTTCACCACCCGCTGCACCCCCGGCAACCGGGCGATACCGGCGAGCACGCCGGCCGACTCGCTCGCGAGCACAGGGCCGCTCAGCGTGACCACGCCACCGTGCACCGAGATCGTGATCGCACGCGGGTGGCTGCTCAGGTCGCTGAGCGAGCCGCGCACGTGTTCAGCGAGCATCCTATCGCCCTCGGTCAGGCTCGCGAACCGCCGTTGCAGCGCTGCCTGGCGCACGGGACCCGCGATCGGATCGAGGAAATACATCAAGGTGCCGCCGACGCCGACGCCCAACAGGAATCTCATCATGGCGAGCGCCTCCGATCGCGGGCCCCGGCGTGCGGAGACGTGCAGTTCGCCATGGTTCCGTCCTCCTGGCACAGCAGAGGCCCCTGGCCCCTTCGCGCTCAGCATGGATCAGCCGCGCACCAGCGCCAACCGTCAGGCGATCAACGTCGGCCCAGGCTTACATGTGCGTCGCGAAATGCCGGACGAAACGCTCGCGGTAGCCCGCGGCGTCGGTGGTGGCGCTGTCGCCGTGGAGGGCCCGCGGGCAGATCCACAGCTCCTTCGGCCCCTTGTAGGCGGTGTGGAGCGAGCGGACATGGTCGACGAAGATGAAGGGGTCGTCCTGGCCATGCACCAGCATGAGCGGGATCGGCGCCATCCGATCGATCATGGCGATCGGCTCGGCGTCGCGCAGGTCGATGCCGAGCTGGGCGTTGGCGATCGCGAGCGCCGAGGCCGCGATCATCGCAGGCAGCGGCACGCCGACCGACGAGATGCCGCCCTGCCACGCGAAGATCATGTTCGCGTAGCCGGCGTCCTCGAAGACCGCCTTCACGTCGGGCTCGAAGGCCGCCGCGCGGATCACGCTGGCGGCGCCGAGCGACTGGCCCGCCAGGCCGATCGACGTGGCGCCGCGCGCCTTCGCGTACTTCACCGCCGCGCGCACGTCGAGGTGCTCGTAGTAGGCGTAGGTGGTGAGCGAGCCGCCGCTCTGGCCGTGGTTCCGGAGGTCCGGCATGACCAGGTTGTAGCGTCCCGCGAGCATCTGCACCTGGCCCTGGTTGAACCACAGCGCGCGGTTGGTCTGGAAGCCGTGCACCAAAACGAGCGTCTGGGTGGTCGGCTTCGTGGCCGGGATGTACCAGGCGGAGAGCTTGATGCCGTCCTCGGCCACGAACGCGACGTCTTCGTAATCGAAGCCATGGGCCTTCGGCGTGGTCTTGAGCGGCTCGCGCGGCGGGTGCATCGCGCGATGCGCGGCCAGCTGGCCGGTGAGCCGCAGGTAGCCGCCGATCAGCGCGCCGCCGAGGCGGCCGAGGAACCCCTCGGCCTGCAGGTCGCCACCCGCGCCGAGCTCGAGGTAGAAGCCCGTGAACTCGCCGGCGTCGAGCGCGCGGTCGGCGTCGCGGTCATGGCGGCCGAAGCGCGCGCGCTCGTCGGCGTCGAGCAGCGGTTGCCCTTTGCCGTCGAGCGCGCCGAGCGCCATGGCGGCCTCGCCGGGGCCGACGGCGCCGTCGCGGTCGTGGTCGACCTGCGCGAAGGTGGCCCGCATCAGCGGCGCGAAGGCCGGCATGCGGGCACGGATCAGCCAGGCGGGCCGACGCTGGCCGAATTCGGCGGCCGAAATCGCGCCGTCGCGGTCCTCGTCGAGCGCCGCGGCCATGTCGCGTTCGAGCCCGCTCTCGGCCCGCGAGAGGCGGCCGTCGCCGTCGGCGTCGGCGAGCGCGAAGGTCCGCGCGAGCAGGTCGTCGGTGCTCAGGCTCCGCGGGCCCGTGGCGGCTCGCAGCGGCGCCTGGGCCATAGGCCCGCGGCCACAACCGGCGATCATGAGCCCGGCCAGGGCGAGCGCCATGGCGCCCGCCTTTGCATGCTTCAACTTCATCCACGCCTCCGCGGCGCCGTCGCCGCGACCCCCCCGCCGGCGCCAATACCGACGGGATTTACCAACTCTTAACCTTATCTTAGCGTTCTCTTCCAGGAACGTCAACCCGCCGGCAGGTTGCCGCGGCCGGCGCGGTTTGGCATAATCGCTTGCGCCGGCGCCTGGAGGGTTCGAATTTGACCGCCACCCTGGAGACCATGTCCACCCTGTCGGACGACCACCGGCTGGTCTACGAGACCGCGCTCGACTTCGCCCGCCGCGAGTTCGGGCCGCACGTCGATGCGATGGACACGCATGACGTGTGGCCACAGGACGCCTGGGCCAAGCTCGGCGAGGCCGGCTATATGGGCATCGGGATCCCCGAGGAGTATGGCGGCGCCGGCGGCGACTACATGACCGCCGCGCTGGTCTGCCAGGCGATCTCGCGGGTCAGCGCGGCGATCACGCTGTCGTTCGGCGCCCACCTGAACCTCTGTGCGCACAACCTGTGCCGCAACGGCACCGAAGAGCAGAAGCGCAAGTGGCTGCCCAGGCTGTGCAGCGGCGAGTGGATCGGCGCGCTGGGCATCACCGAGCCGAACGCGGGCTCCGACGCGATGGGCATCCAGACCACCGCGCGCCGCGAAGGCGACCACTACGTCCTGAACGGCTCGAAGATGTTCATCACGAACGGGCCGATCGCGAACTTCATGATCGTGTACGCGAAGACCGACCCGGCAGCCGGCAAGCGCGGCATCTCGGCCTTCTGCGTGGAGCTGCCGGCGCCCGGCTACCAGGTCTCGCGCAAGCTCGACAAGGTCGGCATGCGCGGCTCGGCGACCGGCGAGGTGGTCTTCCACGACACGCCGGTGCCGGCCGAGAACATGATCGGCGAGCTGAACCTGGGCTACAAGGTCGTCATGAGCGGCCTCGACCTCGAGCGGGCCTTCCTCAGCTTCATGGCGGTGGGCCAGATCGAGGAGTGCCTATCGCTCTCCTTGAAATATTCTCAAGAGCGGGAGCAATTCGGCCAGCCGATCGCGAGCTTCCAGCTGATCCAGGCGAAGCTCGCCGACATGTACGTCGCGCTCTTCACCTCGCGCCTGGTCGCGACCGAGGCGCTGCGCCTCGCGATGAGCGGCAAGCGCAGCAGCAAGGAGGCCGCGGCGGCGATCCTGTACGCGACCGAGGCCGCCCAGCGCGTGGCCGACGAGGCGATCCAGATTCATGGCGGCTACGGCTACTGCCGGGAGTTCGACGTGCAGCGCCACTGGCGCGACGCGCGGCTCGGCACGCTCGGCGCGGGCACCAGCGAGATCCGCCGGTTGATCATCGCGCGCGAGCTGCTGGGGCTGCGCTGAGCGTGAGCGCCCGCCGCGCCGCTCTCGCGGCCGCCCTCCTGCTCGTCGGCTGCGTCACGCCGGCGCCGACGGCTCCTGTGGCCAGTGGCGATCCCGCAAGCCAGCCGTTCTACTTCCCCGGCCAGGTGACGCCGGTGCCCGAGGGCGTGCTCGGCACGGCGGATCCGTTCCTCGCGCAGTTCCCGGCGACCTCGCAGTTCGTCTTGCCGACCAGCACCACCCCCAACCCGGCGCCGATCAAGGCGGACTACGTGGTGGCGAGCATCGATCCGGTCGCGGGCGGCACGCGGATCGCCTGCCTGGCCCGCGGCAAGGCGCTGAACGGCAACGTGCTCGAGTTCCGCTTCGAGGTGCTGGTCGACCGGCCGCCGCCGGCCCCGGCGTCCTGGCCGGTGGTGCGCACGCCCGCGCTCGAGCTCGGCAAGGCCCGCGTGACGCATTTCTTCGGCGCGGGCACGGGCTATGAGGGCTTCGCGGGCTCGGTCGCGATCGCACGGGTCGACCGCGGGGCGGACGCGGTGGCCTACGATTTCGCCGTGGACGTCCGGATGGAGCCCTCGTCCGCCGGTCCGGGCACGCCCAAGAGCTCGCCGACGCCCCGGCCGGGCGCGCCGACGCCCGGCGCCGGCGGCACGCCGCCACCCCAGCCCGGCGCCTCGCCGGCGCAGGCCAGCGCCCCG
>JAKFEW010000154.1:0-94613 GCA_036675505.1 Candidatus Sericytochromatia bacterium | reverse complement strand
GACGTGCGCGTAGTGGCGCTTGTCCGTCTCGTACTCCACGTGCGCCGTGTTGATCGTGATGCCGCGGGCCTTCTCTTCGGGAGCCGCGTCGATCTCGTCGTAGCGCTTGGCCGTGGCCTGGCCATTCGCAGCCAATGTCATGGTGATGGCAGCCGTCAGCGTCGTCTTGCCGTGGTCGACGTGGCCGATGGTGCCAATGTTCACGTGCGTTTTGTTACGCTCGAATTTCTGACGTGCCATTGGGTGTCTTCTATCCTCCTAGGTGGCGGCCGATCCCGGCCTGCGTACGCCCCATATATATAATGGCTATCGGCCATTCCCGCAAGTTGACGGCGGACGCGCGCTACGGGCGGCCGGGCGACGCTCGGGAGCCACGCGGCGTTCCGCCCTGATGACCGTTTCGCGTGCACTGTGCCCGGCGTCGGCCATGCGGGTATGAGACAGGCAACCATTGATTCGCGAGGCGAGGGGTGGATGGGGGAAGACATGTTCGAGGTCGAGAACGGCGCCGAGCCGGAAACGGCTGAAGCCGAAATCGTGCGGCTGCGCGCGGATCTCGCGGCCGCGCGCGCGGAGAACGAAGCGCTGAGCGCGGAGCTCGAGGCACAACGCAACCTCATGGAGCGCATCATTCACCATGCGCCGATCGGCATCGGCTTCATGGACAAGGACCTGATCTTCCGGATGGCCAACCCATCGCTGGCGGGGTTCCTCGGCCTTCCGCGCGAGTCGATGATCGGGACCCACGTGTTCGCCCTGATGCCCGAAATCGAGCCCCAGTTCGGCGGCATCATGCGCCAGGTGCTCGAGACCGGCGTGCCGTTCACCGCCGACGCCGCGCCGTTCGTCTATTCCCGCGACGGCGAAGAGCGGGTTTCCTATTGGGACTTCACCTACGCCCCGGTGCCCGACGGCGCCGGCCGGCCGAACGGCATCCTCGTCGTCAACATCGAGGTTTCGGCCCGCGTCCAGCTCCTCGAGCTGATGAAAGAGCAGCTCTTGCGCCTGCAGGAGCTCGATCGGCTCAAGGGCGACTTCATCAACTCGGCCTCGCATGAGCTGCGCACGCCGCTCACCAGCGTGATCGGCTACTCCGATTTCCTGGCCGACGGCATCGGCGGCACGCTCTCGGCCGATCAACAGCGCTACGTGGACCAGATCCGCAAGGGCGCAAGCCGTCTGCGGCGGCTGGTGGAGGACCTGCTGGACGTCGCCATCATGGAGACCGGCCGGTTCCGCGTGACGCCGGTGCCTGCGGATCTCGCGGTGGTCGTGCGCGACGCCGTGGAGAGCCTGCGTCCCCAGGCGCGCACGGCCGACGTGACGCTGCGCGTGGAGATCACGCCGGATCGCCTGCCGACGATCATGGATCCGGCGCGCGTCGGCCAGGCCGTGCTCAACCTCGCCGCCAACGCGATCAAGTTCACGCCGGCCGGCGGCACCGTGACGGTGCGCGCGACGGCCAGTGACGGCCGGCGCCGCATCGAGGTGCGCGACGATGGACCGGGCGTGGGCGCCGAGCTCCACCACCGCGTGTTCGAGAAGTTCTTCCGCGGCTCGCCGGGCGGCGAGCGGCCGGCGCCTGGCGCCGGCCTGGGCCTCGCGATCGCCAAGGGCCTGATCGAGGCGCACGGCGGCGCCATCGGCGTCGAGAGCACGCCGGGGCGCGGCGCGAGCTTCTGGTTCGACCTGCCCGAGGCGGCGACGACCTGAGGCATCACGCCCTTTGAGGGAGAAACTCCCTCCGCCCTCACCGCCCGCGTGGGTTAAAAAAGAGCCCACCATGTTCGCAATTCGAAAGCCGAACGCTGCCTTGCTGGCGGTGGGCCTCGCGCTCACGGTGGCCGCAATCGTCCCTTACGCCACCCTGGCCGTCCGAGGCGGCACCACGACCCGGCTCACCCGGGACGCCGCCGCGACCACCTGGAAGCCCCTGATCCTGCGCGAGCTCGACGCCTTCCGTCCGCCGGCGCCGGCCTCGGCGTGGACGCCCGGCTACCAGGCCGGCCTGTGGTCGCTCTGGCGGACCCGCGCGAGTCTCGCCCAAGAACAACTCAGCGCCGCCCGCGAGGTGACGGCCCGACCGCTCGCGCTCGGCTGGAACGAGCTGTTGCGCGAACGCCTCAGCTTCCACCGCCACATGAATTACCCGCCGCGGAACGCCCGCGCATACGCCATCCTGAACGTCTCGGTCTACGACGCGATGCTGGCCGCGTACCGAAGCAAGGCCGCGCACGCCAGGCCCGCGCCGGCTCGCGTCGCGCCCTGGCTCCTCGGGCCGCAAGTCGTCGACGATGGCCAGCCGAGCTACGTGTCCGCGCCGGCCGCCGCGGCCTGGGCCGCCGCGACGGCCTTCGCCCACCTGATCCCCACCGACCGGGCCGCCGCGCTGGCACGTGCCGAGGCCGAGACGCCGGCGCTGCTCTGGAGCGGGCAGGCCCATCCCGAGGACCTCGCGGCGGGACGGGCGCTCGGCACCGCGATCGCCGAGGCCGTGATCGCCGCCCGCCTGGACGACGGGGCCGGGGCGCACGCGGCGATCCCGGCCGAGTCGCATGCCCCGGTCCCGAAAGAACGCCACGGCGGCACCTGGTCCCACCCGGTCCCCACCGAGCCCCTGGCCGGCACCTGGCGCACCTGGTTGCTCGAGCGCCCCGACCGCTTCCGCCTGCCCGAGCCGCCCCGGCCTGGCAGCCCGGCTTTCAGGCGGGAGATGGACGAGGTGTTGGCAGCGAGTACGACCCTCACCGCGGCCCAGCGCGCGGCCGCCGATCGCTACGCGCTGACCGCCCCGTCCTCCGACTGGTCGAAGCGGGCGATTGCGGCGATCGAACGCCACCAGCTCGGCGAGATCCAGGCGGCGCGGGTGATGGCCTACTGGGCCATCGGCCAGGCGGACGCCGCGATCGCATGCTGGGACAGCAAGTACTGGTGGATGCAGGTTCGGCCCCAACAGGCCCTTCCGGGCATTGCGTCTTCTCCGGCTCCGCCACGGCCTTCCTGACCGCCGTATTCCCGCAGGAGCGCCGGACCTTCGAGGGGTTGCTCGAGGAGATGTCGGATTCGCGCCTTTGGGGCGGCATCCACTTCCGCGCCGACCTGCGCGATGGCCAGCAGCTGGGGCGGCGCGTCGGCGAGGTCCACGCGCGGGCGTACCAGGCCGAACTGGCGCCGCCGATCCGCTGAGCGACCGGGACGCGCGATGAGAGCTTGCTCGGTTTCTCCGGTTCGGGTAGGGTTGTTCGGCCAACACCCTGTCGTTCCTGGGTCCAGGAATTCTCCTAGGAGTTCGAATTTTGCGTCTAATGGTATCCGAGTTCAAGCCATTGGTCATGCTCCTCTTCCCATTGGTCTCGCTGGGCGGCATGCTACAGCTCCACACGATGTGGAAGATCTCGCATGCCGTGACGTCCGCCATCCCGGAGCCGACGGTCCTGCAACTCTTCATGGCCTCGATGATCTACCCGCTCTTCCTCGCGGCGTTTTTCCGGCTCGACGGCGCGAAGCTCTCCTTTCAGCTCGCCACAATCATTTTCATTTCGGCGATCCTGGGCCTTGTGGTCTACCCGATTCTCGCGGCGCCGATGTCGCTGGTCGGGCCGACCCTGACCGCGAGCCCGTGGTTCGGCCTCACGGTCCTGCTAATCGACGTGGCGCTCGCCGTCGGCTTCCTCACCATTTTGTCGGAGACGGACTTCCACAAGCTTTCGGGCGCCTGGATCTTGGGCAGCCTCACCAGCTTCGAGTGCATGGCGGTGGTCATGGTGCTGTACGGCACCGGCACGCTGCACCGGTGGTATGTGCTCGCAGCGGCGAAGGCAACCGCGGTCGCCCGCCTGGTCATGTGACCGGCGCCAGGAAAGGCGGCGTCCGCTTGCGGACGCCGCCTTTCCTGGCGCTCGACGACGAACATCGACAAACCCTCTTCCAGCAGTGGAAGAGGGTTTAGCGAGAGCCCCAGAGCAGGATTGAACTGCCGACCTCGTCCTTACCAAGGACGCGCTCTACCACTGAGCTACCGGGGCGAAATGGTGGGAGGAGAAGGATTCGAACCTTCGAAGGCAGAGCCGTCTGATTTACAGTCAGATCCCTTTGGCCACTCGGGCATCCTCCCATAGGATGCATGACAGCGTTGGAGCCGGCGACAGGAATTGAACCCGCAACCGCCTGATTACAAATCAGGTGCTCTACCGATTGAGCTACGCCGGCACGCGGTCATCATAGTATCAGGTCGCCTCTGAGGCGTCAACGCCTTCTCGCCAAGGAAAGTCCAGCGAGTCCGGACGAGGCGGGCGTCGGGGGGATCTGGTATGATGGTTAAACAGGTCTTAACCACCGAGGTCGCCCCTTCCGGGCGCGGGAGGTCCCCTTGACGAAGCGCACCGTGATGACGATGGCCATCCTGGCGGCAGCCTGTCTGGCAGGCTGCGGGCGCGCGCCTGGCCTCCTTTCGGTGGCCGAAGGGGAGCTCGCGGGGTCGGGGCAGGCGCTTTTCGCCACGCTCGACGGCGACGGCGACGGCCGCCTGAGCCGGGTCGAGGCCGGGCTGCCGGGCTTCGACTTCGATCGCCTCGACCGCAACGGCGACGGCGCCCTCGGCTTCCTCGAGTGGTCGGAGAGCCGTGCCGACGCCAGCCAGGCCTGGCAGACGCAGTTGCGCAGCGAGGCCCAGCGCGACCTCGCCACGGGCTCCGCGATCCGCGGCACCGACTAGGCGTCCACCGCGAGCGTAGGCGTCCCCGACGAGAGCAGGTGATCGTCCGTCGGGTCCGGCCTCGCTCACGCGGAGGTCGGGTATAATCCGGCCGGCGTTGCCCAGGCCGTCCGTTCGGCTTCGACGGCACGCCGCTCCGGGGGGCCAATGGCCGAAGTCGAGCTCCGTCATGTCGTGAAGCGCTACGGCGCTGTCGAGGTCGTGAAGGACCTTTCGCTGCAGATTGCCCACCACGAGTTTCTCGTGTTGGTGGGCGCCAGCGGCTGCGGCAAATCCACGACGCTACGCCTGGTTGCGGGTTTGGAGGGTGCGGATTCGGGGGATATTCTGATCGGCGCGCGCCGGGTGAACAGCGTGCCGCCCAAGGATCGCGACGTGGCGATGGTGTTCCAGAATTACGCCCTCTATCCGCATCTATCGGTCCAGGACAACATCGCGTTCAGTATGCAGTTGCGCCGCGCTCCACGCGCGGAAATCGAGGCCAAGGTGCGGAAGGCCGCGGATACGCTAGGGTTGGGGGCGCTGCTCGCCCGTAAGCCGAAGGAGCTCTCGGGGGGCCAGCGCCAGCGCGTCGCGCTTGCTCGGGCGCTCGTGCGAGAACCGGCCGTCTTCCTGATGGACGAGCCCTTGTCCAACCTCGATGCCCAGCTGCGCGCCCAGACGCGCGTCGAAATCAAGAAGCTGCACCAGCGGCTCGACGCCACGGTCATCTACGTCACGCATGACCAGACCGAGGCGATGACGATGGGCGATCGCATCGCCGTGATGAGCAAGGGCGAGATCGCCCAGCTGGCCACGCCGCGCGAGGTCTACGAGGCCCCCGTGAATATGTTCGTCGCGGGCTTCATCGGCAGCCCCGGCATGAACTTCTTGCGCGGCACGCTGGCCGGCCTGGGGACCGACGGGGCGACCGTCGTGCTGGGCGATCAGCGCCTGGTGCTGCCGCTGGCCGACCCCGCGCCGATCGCGGGCCTGGTCGGCCAGCCCGTCATTCTCGGCGTGCGACCCGAAGCCGTGCTGCTCGGTGCCCAGCTGCGCGGCGAGCGCGTGGGCGAGCTGCGCGCCGAGGTCGAGGTCGTCGAGCCCTCCGGCGCTCGCACGTATTTGCACCTGCGTTGCGAGGGTATGCCGCTGGTGGCGGACGTCGACACGCTGTCGGCCCCCGAGCTTGCTCCGGGTGATGCCTTGCCGGTCTTCGTGAACCTGGCCCAGGTCCACGTGTTCGACGCGGCGACGGAGCGCACGGCGCTCCACACGGCCCGTTCCCCCCTGATCCCGAGGACCTGAATGGTGTTTTCCCCCCGTCGGATGTCCACCGCGCTCCTGGGCCTTCCGCTCCTGGCCGCCCTGATGGGGTGTCCACAGGCCGGCCAGGAACGCACGCTCGTGCTCTGGCACGCCTGGGGTGGCGCCGAGCTCAAGGCGCTCAAGAGCTTGATCGCGAGCTACAAGAAGGTCCAGCCCGACGTCGAGGTCATGGCCTTGCAGGTGCCGTACGACAAGCTCAAGGACAAGTACCTGCGCTCCGCGGCGGCGAACGGCGGCCCCGACATGCTGATCGGCGACGCCGATTGGTCCGGCAAGTTCCAGACCAGCGACCTGGTCCTCGCCGCCGATGAGCTCTTCAGCGCCGGAGAGCTGGCGCGCTTCCACCCCAAGGCGCTCACCTCGCTGCGGCTGAACGGCAAGCTTTACGCCATCCCCGAGTCGCGCGAGACGATCGTGCTCTATTACAACAAACGGCTGATGCCGACGCCGCCCAAGACGGTCTCGGACTGGTTCGCGCGCTCCGCGGAGCTCGACCACGCCTCGAACGGCGCAATCAAGGGGACGGTCTTCAACGCAACCTTCTACTACCTGATGGGTTACTACTTCGCCGAGGGCGGCAAGCTCTTCGACCCGGCGGGCAAGCCGTCCGTGAACTCCGCGGCCGGCCAACGCGCGCTCGCCATGCTCGAGAAAATGAGCAGCGCGCCAGGCATGATGACGAGCCCCGAGTACTCGAAGCCCGACTCGCTCTACAAGGAGGGCAAGGCGGCCATGATCGTGAACGGCCCGTGGGCGCTGGTGGATTACCAGAAGGCCCTGGGCGACGATCTCGCGGTCGCCACGCTGCCCACGCGCGACGACGGCACGCCCGCCGCGAGCTGGGTCGGCGTGAAGTGCCTCATGTTCAACCAGAACTCGGACACGCCGCACCGGAAGATGGCGAAGGACTTCGCGCTGTACCTGACCACGCCGGAAAGCCAGCTGCAGCTCTCGCAGGAGGCCGGCCACGTGCCCGCCGTGGCGAACGTGAGGTTGCCCGACGGCAGCCCGCTCGCGATCTTCAAGGCGCAGGCGGACGTCGGGACGCCCGTCTCGATCGCCCCCGAGGTCTCCCTGGTCTGGGAGCCGATGGACAAGGCGCTCCGGCGCGTGATCCAGCATGAGTCCCCCCCGGAGAAGGCCTTGGCGGACGCCCAGGCCGTGATCGAGTCGAAAATCGACGCGCTGAGGGCCCAGGCGAAATGAAGTTCCTGTTCGGCAAGGGCGCGCAGGCCGATATGACGCGCCTCGCTTACCTCTACATCGCCCCCGCGGCGGTGGTGATGGCGTTCATCACCTTCTATCCCATGCTCTACGGCGTGTGGATGGCCTTCACGGACTTCGGTCCGCAGCACATCCGGCACCAGAACCCGCACTTCGTGGGCCTGGCGAACTTCGTGGCGATCTTTTCGCAGGCCAAGTACCTCGACTTCAACTTCTTCCAGGTGATGGGCTTCAACTTGCTCTGGACGCTCGCCAACCTGGTGTTCCACGTCTCCCTCGGCGTCGGCCTGGCGTTGCTGTTGAACATGGAGGGGCTCCGGGGCAAGCGTCTTTACCGCGCGATGCTGATCCTGCCCTGGGCCGTGCCCGTCTACGTGACGGCCCTGGTGTGGCGCAACATGTTCGACGCCCAGTCGGGCGCGCTGAACCTCGCGCTCAAGAGCCTCGGCATCCCCGGCGTCGAGTGGATGAGCCACTTCGGCACGGCCTTCTTCGCGGTCCTGATGACCAACATCTGGCTCGGCTTCCCCTTCATGATGATGGTGGCTTCAGGCGGCCTGCAGGCCATCCCCAAGGACTACTACGAGGCGGCCAGCCTCGACGGCGCCTCGCCTTTGACCCAGTTCTGGAACATCACCGTGCCGATGCTCAAGCCGACCATGGTCCCGGCCATCACGCTTGGCGCCATCTGGACCTTCAACAACTTCAACGTGATTTACTTCGTCAGCAAGGGCGATCCTTTCGGCCAGACCGAGATCCTGGTGACCCAGGCCTACAAGCTGGTCGATCCGCTCGGGATGTACGGCGTCGCGTCGGCCTTTTCGATCCTGATTTTCTTCATCCTGCTCGGCCTGACGCAACTCAACATGCGGCTGACCAGGACCCTCGAGGAGGCCTAGCATGTCGGACACCGAAGTCCAGGTCGCCCAGACCGCCGTCAGCCAGATGGAGCTCACCAAGCGGATCCCGCGGGCCGGCGGGAGCGAGCCTTCGGCCGGCTCTGCGAAGCTGCGCAAGCTCGTGCCGATCGCCGCCGCCCACGTGATCCTGATCGCGATGTCGCTGTTCAGCATCTTCCCGGTCTGGTGGGTGATCGCGATGGCGCTCGACCCGAACAGCGTTTCTGCGCCGTCGGAGCTCGTGCTGATCCCGAAGGGCGTCTCGTTCGAGTCGTTCGCGCGGGTGATCGCGAACCCGACCGAGATCGAGGGCCTCTCGTTCTGGACGCTGCTCTGGAACAGCGTGTTGCTCTCGGCCGGCACGACGGCGATTGGCATCGCGCTCGGCGCGACGGCCGCGTACGCGTTCAGCCGGTTCAACTTCCCGGGCCGCAAGGCCGGCCTCATGAGCTTCCTGGTGCTGCAGATGTTCCCGGCGGTGGCGACGATCGCGCCGCTCTACGTCCTGCTCTCGGCGCTCCATGTGCGCACCAGCCTGATCGGCCTGGCGATCGCCTATGCCGCAGGCACCTTGCCCTTCGCGATCTGGAACCTCAAGGGCTACTTCGACACGGTGCCGAAGGACCTCGAAGAGGCCGCCCTGATCGACGGCTGCAGCCAGAGCCAGGCCTTCATCCAGATCATCTTGCCGCTCGCGGCCCCGGCACTCGCCGTGACCGCCCTGTTCGGCTTCATGACCGGCTGGACGGAGATCGTGCTGGCCTGGACGATGCTCGAGAACCCCAAGACGTTCACGCTCGCGATGGCGCTCTACGGCATGGTCGGTCAGTACTCGACCACCAAGCCCTGGAGCGAGTTCGCGGCGATGTCGATCATCATCTCGATGCCGGTCGTGGTGGTGATGCTCCTGCTTCAGCGCTTCATCGTATCAGGGCTGACGAACGGGGCCGTGAAGGGCTAGAATCAGATCATGGGCGTATCGAGCGAGCTGACTACCAGGGAGCTGGCGGCCTTCGGGCTGGGCGGCCTCCTCACGCTGGCGCTCATCAACTCGGGGAACGTCCACGCGCGGATGGTGCCGTCGGGCTCGATGGCACCGACCTTCTTGCCGGGCGATCGCATGCTCGTGATCGGCCGTGCGCCCGATCGGCCGATGAGCCGTGGCGAGATCCTCGTGTTCGAGCCGCCCTTCAACGCCTTCCCCGGCGAGGCGCCCCCCTTCACCTGGCTCGGCCCCGCCGGCAAGACGACCTACGTGAAGCGCGTCGTGGGCCTGCCCGGCGAGCGCGTCGAGGTCCGCAAGGGCCAGGGCGTCTTCGTGAACGGCTCGCCGCTGCACGAGCCGTACGCCCTGAAGGCGCCCGCCTACGATTGGGGCCCACAGGTCGTGCCGCCCGGCACGCTCTTCATGCTCGGAGACAACCGCAACGACTCCTTCGACAGCCACTACTGGGGCTTCTTGCCGCAAGGCCACGTGGTGGGCCGGCCGGGCGCCGTGATCTGGCCGCCGTCGCGCTGGCGCAGGTTCTGAGCCCCGGCCCTCGAAATGGAACGTCTGTTCGAGGTATAATGGATCTCCCACCGCGGAGGATCCGATGGCCAAAATCAAGACCAAGTTCGTCTGCCAGGCCTGCGGGGCCGATCAGGCCCGCTGGTTCGGCAAGTGCCCCGAGTGCGACGCGTGGAACACGCTCGTCGAGGAGGTCGTGGCCGCGTCGGCGACCGGCGTGGGCGCGAAGCTGGGCGGCGGCGCGCGGCCGCCCGCGCTGGCCTTCAAGTCTCGGCCCATGCCGATCGCCCAGATCGAACTGGGCGAGGAGGAGCGCTTCTCGACCGGCGTCGAGGAGCTCGACCGCGTGCTCGGCGGTGGCGTGGTGCCCGGCTCGCTGGTGCTGTTGGGCGGCGAGCCCGGCGCCGGCAAATCGACGCTACTGCTCCAGGTGGCGCAACACGTCGCCGCCGCGGGCCTGCGCGTGCTGTACGCCTCGGGCGAGGAGAGCGCGCGGCAGATCCGCATGCGCGCGAAGCGCCTCGGCGCGGAGCACCCCAACCTGCATGTGCTGGCCGAGACGGACATCCGGGCGATCCAGGCGGCGGTGCTGGAGTTGCAGCCGGACTGGGCCGTGATCGACTCGATCCAGGCCGTCTACGATCCGGACGGCAACTCGCTGCCCGGCTCCGTGAGCCAGGTGCGCGCCGCCACCGGCACGTTGATGAAGCTCGGCAAGGAAGAGGGCGTGGCGCTCTGCCTGGTCGGCCACGTCACGAAGGAAGGGACGCTGGCCGGCCCGCGCGTGCTCGAGCACATGGTCGATACGGTGCTGTACTTCGAGGGCGATCGCTTCAAGAGCCACCGGCTGATCCGGGCTGTGAAGAATCGCTTCGGGGCCACCAACGAGGTGGGCGTGTTCGAGATGCTGGAAAGCGGCCTGCGGGAAGTCACGAACCCGTCCGAGCTGTTCCTCGCGGAGCGCGCGCCCGACGCCAGCGGCTCGGCGATCGTCGCCACGATGGAAGGCACGCGGCCGCTGCTGGTCGAGATCCAGGCGCTGGTCAGCCCGAGCGCGCTGGCCCAGCCGCGGCGCAGCGCGACCGGGCTCGAATACAACCGGCTGGTGCAGATCCTGGCCGTGCTCGAGAAGCGCGTCGGGCTCGTGCTCTCGAAGGCCGACGCCTACCTGAACGTCGTGGGCGGTCTCGAGATCGCCGAGCCGGCCGCCGATCTCGGCGTGGCGCTCGCGGTGGCCTCGAGCCTGCGTGACGTGCCGCTGCCGTCAGACCTGGTGGCCATCGGCGAGGTCGGCCTGAACGGGGAAATCCGCGCGGTCTCGGGCCTCGAGAGCCGGCTCAAGGAGGCGGCCAAGCTGGGCTTCAAGCGCGCGATCGTGCCGCAGCACAACCTCGGCAGCGTCCCGCTGCCGAAAGGCCTCGAGGTCATCGGCGTGACGCGTTTGATGGACGCGATCCTCAAGGCGGTGGGCACGGGCCAACCGGCTTCGCCCGCGCCCATCACGATCTGAGCGGACCGGACCGATAGGGGCCAGGCGGGCGCGGGTATGATGGGCTCGATCCGCCCCATGGCCGACGCCAGCTCGCTTTGCGGCCGCGCGCGGTGGGGATTGTGTCCGGAGGCGCTCTTCTTTGTTCGGTCTCGCTCTGGTCGTCCTGTTCGTGCTCATCGCGGCGTTCTTCCGCGGTGGCGAGGCAGCGCGCCTCCTCGATCTCCACGCTTTCGTGATGGTCGTCGGCGGCACGCTCGCGGCGGGCGCCTTCGCCTACCCCATGGCCGTTTTCCTGCGCATGCCGCAGTACTTCGTCATGGCCGTCGCGGCCGAGGGGCCGCACCTGCCGACCGTCGTCGCGCAGCTCGTGAAGGCGTCGGATCGGGTTCGCCAGCAAGGCCGCGCCGCCGCGCCCGGCGGACCGCGCGACGTCGAAGACCCGTTCCTGAAGCAGGGCCTGTTGTTCGTGGCCGAAGGCTTCGAGCCGAACGACATCCAGAAGCTCATGGAAGCCGAGCTGTCGTCGATCCGGGCCCGGCACCGCCAGGGCATCGGCATGTGGGAAGGGCTCGGCGGCTTCGCGCCCACGTTTGGAATCCTCGGCACCGTCGAGGCGATGGTGGCCATCCTCGGAAACCTGACCAACCCCGACAAAATCGGTCTCGACATCGCCGTGGCGATGGTCGCGACGCTCTACGGCGTCGGCGTGGCGAACCTGATCTTCCTGCCGGTGGCGACCCGCCTGAAAAAGCTGTCGGAAGAAGAGCTGCGCGTGCGCCAGGTGATGATCGACGTGCTCGTGAACATCCAGGAGGGCTCGAAGCCCGAGTACATCCGCGAGCGCCTGCGCGTCGCCCTGCCGCCCGAGACGCGCCGCACGATCGCCGCGCTCAGCGAGCGCCGCACCCGCCGGACGAAGGCCCAAACCCAGCCCGTGATGCAGGCCCCGGCTGGCTACGACGAATTTGGCGACGAGGTCTACGGCACGGTGCCGCAGGATCAGGAGATGTACTAGGCCATGGGGCGCGAATGGCTCCATGACGGGCGCGACGATGATTCCGCCGGCGGCGGCCGCGAGCGCTGGCTCGTCACCTACGCCGATATGATCACGCTGCTGCTGGTCTTCTTCATCGTGCTGTACGCGCTCTCGAGCCGCATCAGCGGAGAGAAGTTCGACGCGCTGGCGTCGTCGCTCGCGACGTCGATCAAGAAGACCGCCACGCCCAAGCCCTCGGACAAATACGCCTTCCAGAAAGACGACTCGAAGCAGACCCGCAAGTTCAAGGCCACGGCCGACGCGGTGCTCGAGTCGATCATCAAGACCGACCCGAAAAGTGACGTGAAGATCGACATCGACCAGCGTGGGCTGGTCGTTTCGTTGATCGACACGAGCTTCTTCGATCCGGGCGGGTCGCAGATCAAGCCCGGCGGCCAGGCCGTGCTGCGCAAGGTCGCAGCCACCTTCAAGGGGTTGCCCAACGACGTCCGCGTCGAGGGCCACACGGACAGCATCCCGATCAAGACCGCGCGCTTCCCGAGCAACTGGGAGCTGTCGTCCGCCCGCGCCACGGTGGTGGCGCGCTTCTTGATCGACCGCGTGCGCCTGCCGGGCCACCGCGTCTCCGTCGGCGCGTTCGCCGACAACAAGCCGGTCGCGAGCAACGGCACAGCGGAAGGCCGCAAGCGCAATCGCCGCGTGGACATCATCATCCTCAAGCAGGAGGAGTCCTCGCCGATCGGTGCCGGGCTGCCGCTGACCGCCCCGTCGACGGCGCCGATGCCGATGATGACGCCGCCGGGGCAGCCGCCGAAGAAGGGCTTCAACAACCCGTTCGAGTAGGCGGGGCCTGACTTAACACTAGTTGAAGTTAACTAACGACCCGGGTAAGTTTAACGCAAAGTTCAACGTTCCTTACCCCCGAAGTCGCAAGCGGCGCGGGTCTCAGTCGGATAAGGTCGGTGTGCGGGAATGGGATTCCCGTCTGAGAGAGGCACCGACGACATGAGCCAGAACGTGATGGGTTACTTCGCGCCCCCGCCGGCGCCGGTCGCCCCCTTGGCCCCGCCGCCGCCGCCCCTGCCCTACGGCGCGGGCCCCGTCGCTGCCCCCTACGGGGCCTACACCGCCGCGCCCACCGTCCCCGGCCAGCAGCCGGTCGCGACCTGGGACACCTGGGTGCCCACCTCGCACGCCGATCCTTACGTCGCCGGCATGCGCACCAGCGCCTCGGGCCTCGCCGCCCTGACCGGCGCCGCCAAGGCCGCCACCAACGCCAAGTGGGCCGCCATGTTGGCCGCCCGCAAGGGGGCCGGCCTCGCCAAGACGAGCAAGACGCTCCTCGCGGCCGGTCGCAACGCCTCCTCGAAGCAAGCCTACATGTCGGGCAAGATGGCCATCGGCGGCGCGAAGACCGCGGTCAAGGGCCCCGGCCTCATGGGCGCTTTCCGCCACACGTTCCTCTCGGTCGGCAACATCGCCCGGGCGATCGGCGGCGCGGCGATCATCGCGATCCCGCTCTCGCTCATCACGAACTTCCTCGACTTCCAGGCCGGCAAGATCAACGAGCAGCAGCGTAACGCCCTTATCGTGGCCGACATCGGTGGTTACACGGTCACCGGCGCCTCGGCGAGCCTGATCGGCGGCTTCGTCGGCACCACCTTCCTCGGCCCGATGGTGGGCACCGTCGTCGGCGTGGCCGCCGGCTTCGGCCTCGGCTGGGTCTACGAGAAGTTCATCCGCCCGCGTTGGGGCGAGATGGTGCGCAACGCGCTGTACGCCACGCCCGTCGCGCCGCCGCCGGTCGTGACGCCGACGCCGGTCGACCCGTACCCGCTGCCGAAGTAACCACAAGCAATAAGAAAGCCCTGCCGGTCCCGCGGCAGGGCTTTCTCTTGGTGACGCTACGCTTCTTCGGAGGGGTCCGAAGGCGGCTCGAACCGCAGGGCTTCCGTGACGGGCGCGGTGGCCTGGGTGGTCTCGAGCGTCAGGTGCATCACGCCATCGACATGCCGCACGGTGTGCGGCGGAATGGGCGCGCTGAGGGTCTTATTGTCGGCCATGACGGCTTCTCCTTCTCATGGGCCCTGCTGGGCCTTGGATCAGCCGCCGTTGGCTCACGGGCGCCGTCATTGGATCCCGTACTCGCATGGTACCGGAGCCCGCTTGATCTGCCAAGTGAAGCTTTGTGGAGGCACGCTCGCCGAGCGGCTTCCCAGATAAAGCGTTGTTAAGATTCGCCCTGCGAGCCGCGTTCCGCTTCCAACTCTTTCAGGAACGCACGATCGGCCTTCGAGAGCTCCGCGTGGGCGAGCAGATCCGGGCGCCGCGTGAAGGTGCGCCGCAGGGCCTCACGCCTGCGCCACTTCGCGACCTCCGCGTGGTGCCCCGACAGCAGCACGTCGGGCACCGGCCAGCCCATGAACTCGGCGGGCCGCGTGTAGTGCGGGTAATCGAGCAGGCTGTTCCAGAAGGAGTCCTCGTGCGGCGAGGCGGTCTTGCCGACGACGCCCGGCAGCAGGCGCGCCACGGCGTCTGTCATGACCAGGGCCGGCAGTTCCCCGCCGGTGAGCACGTAGTCGCCGATCGAGACCTCGTCCGTGACCATGTGCTGGTGGACGCGCTCGTCGATGCCCTCGTAGTGCCCGCAGATGAAGACCAGGTGCCGCTCCTCGGCGAGCTCCTTGGCAAAGGCCTGGTCGAACGTGCGCCCCTGCGGCGTGGTGATCAAGATGCGCGCGTCCGCGGGCGCCGCGAGGGCCTCGAGCGACTTCCAGACGATGTCCGGCTTGAGCACCATGCCGACGCCGCCGCCGAAGGGCTTGTCGTCGGCCGTGCGGTGCTTGTTCGTCGCATGCACGCGCAGATCGTGGACGCCGGTCGAGAGGATGCCGGCCTCGTGGGCGCGCTTGAGGATCGAGGTCTGGAGGTAGCCGAACGCCTCGGGGAAGAGCGTGAGGTAGTCGACGTGGAGACGGCTCAATCGAAGAGCCCTTCCATCGGCCTGATCCGCACCTGGCGCGCGTCGAGGTCGATCGCCGCCACGAACGCGTCGACCCAGGGGACGAGCACGTCCTGCCCCCCCGGCGTGCGGATCTCGAGCAGGTCCTGGCCGGCGCGGTAGATGTCGTTGACGGTGCCGAGCGGCGCGCCCGTCTCGGCGTCGACGGCGGCGAGGCCGAGCACGTCCGCGTAGAGCACCTGGCCGGGCTTGCGCTTCGCCTCGGCGAACGGGATTTGTAGCCAGGCCTGGCGCAGCCTGGCTGCGGCCTCGGGCGTGTCGAAGCCCTTGAACTTGGCGATCACGGTGCCATCCTTGCGCAGCGTGACCCGCTCGATCACGAGCGTTTCACACGTGCCGTCCGCGAGCCTGGCCGACACCGACGCGAGCTCCTTGATCCGGAGCGGGTCATCGGTCTCGGGACGCACCTTGAGCTCCCCCTGGACGCCGATGGTCGTGACGATCTGGGCGAGGTCCAGCCACTCGGGCGGCTTGGTCATGGGGCGCAGCTAGACCGGGACCCGCGTGCGCAGCGCCTCGATCACCGCGTCGGCGAAGCCCTCCGTCGAGCCGCCGCCCGAGGGGTTGAGGTCCGGCGTCAGGCCGATGCCCTCGCGCAGCACGAGCCGGATCGCGTCCTCGAGCCGGCGCGCGGCGTCGCGCTCGCCGATGTGCTTGAGCATCAGGCGGCCCGAGAGCAACATGGCCATCGGGTTGGCGATGCCCCGGCCCGCGATCATGGGTGCCGTGCCGTGCGTGGCCTCGAAGACCGTGGCGTGCGTGCCGATGTTCGCGCCCGGCGCGACGCCCAGGCCACCCACCAGGCCGGCGCAAAGATCCGACACGATGTCGCCGTACAGGTTGCCGAGCACCATCACGTCGAAGGACTCCGGCCGGATCACGAGGTTCATGCACGCCGCGTCGACGATCATCTCCTCGAACTGGACCTGCGGGTATTGCTGGGCGACCTCGCGCGCGACGCGCAGGAACAGGCCGTCCGAGAACTTCATGATGTTCGCCTTGTGGATCGCCGTGACCTTGCGGCGCTTGTTGTCGATGGCGTACTTGAACGCGAACTCCACGATGCGTCGGCTGCCGGCCTCGGAGATCGGCTTGAGGCTGACGGCGGCGTCCTTGGGCAGCTTCTTGTTGGGCAGGTGCTTGGCCACGAGCGCCTCGAGGTCCACCATCGCCTCGCTGCCCTTGTCGAACTCGATGCCCGCGTAGAGGTCTTCGGTGTTCTCGCGGATGATCACGAGGTTCACGTCGCTGTAGCGCGACATGATGCCCGGGTAGGTCTTGCACGGGCGGACGCAGGCGTAAAGGTCCAGGCCCTGGCGCAGCGCGACGTTGACCGAGCGGAAGCCCGTGCCGATCGGCGTGCCGATCGGGCCTTTGAGCGCGAGGCCGTTCTTGCGGATCGAGTCGAGCACGGCATCCGGCAACGGTTCCTTGTCGCCGGATTGCTCCATGTAGGTGATGCCGGCCTGCACCGTCTCCCACTCGAACTTCACGCCGGTGGCTTCGAGGATGCGGCAGGTGGCCGCCGTGATTTCGGGACCGATGCCGTCGCCGGGGATCAAGGTGACGCGATAGGTCATACGCTGAATGGTCCTTCTCGTAAGGCGTGGGAACGCGCTCGTGGCGCTCGATTTTACCACGCAGCGGGGAAATTTAACCTTGCGGGCCAGCATTAACGAAGGCTTAACTGACGATGAAGGAACTATGAATCGCTGCTTGCGTCGCCCCACCACCCTTGCTCGCCTGCTGGCATTTACGCTCGCCGGCGGGGTGCTGGCGGGCTGCGGCGCGCCGGCCGCCCCGGCCAGGCCGGTCGCCGGGCCGCCGGCCCAGGGCTATGTGGCGCTGGCGGAGCGGGACACGACGAGCATCCGCGCCATCAAGAAGGAGATCAAGAAGTTCTTCGAGGTCGTGACGCTCGATCGCGTGGTGAGCGTGAAGACGCTCGGCATCGTGCCCGCGCCGGCGTGGAACGAGTTCATCTTCGAGGGCACGATGGTCGAAGATGATCTGTCGACCGGGTTCTTCACCTTCCGCATCGCGGGCATCTTCGACGCCGTGAGCAAGGAGGTGCAGGTGAAGACGAAGGAGCTGATCGACTTCGCACCCGTGGATCCGCGTGCCCCGCGCGACTCGGGCAACCCGCTCCGCTAGCGGTAGAAACGGCCGATCACGGCCACGCCCGTGTCGGTGCGCCTCGCGACCACCACGGTGCTCAGCGGAATCGGCGTCGCAGGCAGCGCGTAGGCGATCGCCCCCGCCCCCGCGTCATACCTGACCGGCGCGCCCTCGACCACCGGCACGTCCGGGAACACCCCGACGAGCTCGAGGCGGGTCTTCGCCATCTTCTTGCTGTCCGCGAGCCGCCGCAGCCAGCGCGCCGCCTCGTCGGCCGACAGGCGCGCGGCCGGCACCAGCCGCTTGCGCACGAGCTGGGCGCGCGCGGCATCGAGGTCTTCGCGGATCCGCGGCGGCACCAGCGCGTCGGCCCGCCGCAGCGGCGCAATGAACGGCGGGACGGCTGGCAGCCGGACGGCGGCCTTGGGCGGCAGCCAGGTCAGGACGTGGATCGCCGCGGGCGGGTCGACCGTCTCGGGTGGCCGGCGGACGAGCGTGACGGGCGTAGGCGGCAGCGCGAGCGTCAGCCGCGCTGGGGCCTGGAAGGCGGGCGGCGCCGCCACGGCCCGCGTGGCCGGCAGATCAGCCGTGGCCAACCAAACGTCGATCGGCGGCACGCCGCCCACCGCCGTCGCCGCGCGGATGCGCAGCGGGACGTCGTAGGTGGTCAGTCCGCGGCCGAAGAAGGCGCACATACGAGCTCGAGCGCGCTGCGCACGCGGCCGAAGGGTTCGACCGGATCCAGGCCCGCGCGCGCGGCCTCGAGCAACAGCTCGGCCACCCGCGACTCGTCGCCCGCCTCGGCCCTGGGCAGCCGGAAGCGCAGCGGGCTGCCCGTCTCGGCCACCTGCAAGAGCCACTCGCCCTCGTTGGTGGCCTGGAGGGTCGCCACCTCGCGCAGCGGCGCGAGGCGGGTCTCCACCACGTAGACGAGCGGCGCCGCGGCCGCAAGCGGAAGCAAGCCTTCCTCGTCCACCAGGATGAGCGTCGGCCGCGGGTCGATGCGCTCGACCAGGTGCTTGAAGATCACGTCCTGCCGCACGTGTTTGTCCAGGCTCTTGCCGTACAGCACCTGCTGGAGCTTCGACGGCACGACGGGCTCGGTGTACTTGAAGTCCACCGGCAGCCCGCGCGCGTCCACGACCATCAGGCCGCCTGCGAAGGTGCCCGGGCCGACGGTCGTGATCTTGACGTAGGCGAGCCTGGGCTCGGCCACTTAGAAGCCCAGCTGCTTCGCGATCACCAGGCGCTGCACCTGGCTGGTGCCCTCGCCGATCTCGCACAGCTTGGCGTCGCGCATCATGCGCTCGACCGGGTAGTCGCGGGTGTAGCCGTAGCCGCCGAGGATCTGGATCGCGTCGAGGCAAACCTTCGTGGAGATCTCGGAGGCGTAGAGCTTCGCGTAGCAGGCTTCCAGCTTGAAGGCCTCGCCGGCGTCGCGCAGGCGTGCCGCGTTGTAGACGAAGTGCCGCGCGCCGGCGATCTGCATGCTCATGTCGGCGAGCATGAACTGGATCGCCTGGAACTTGCCGATCGACTGGCCGAACTGGTGGCGCTCGTGGGCGTACTTGACCGCCTCGCGGAACGCGCCCTCGGCGATGCCGAGCGCGAGCGCGCCGATCGAGATGCGGCCGGAGTCGAGCGTGATCATGGCCTGCTTGAAGCCCGTGCCCTCTTCGCCGGACCGGTTGGCGACCGGCACCTTCACGTTGTCGAAGGCCAGCGAGCAGGTCGGCGAGCCGCGCATGCCCATCTTCTTCTCGTGCTTGCTGATCGAGAAGCCGGCCATGCCGGGCTCGACCAGGAATGCCGAGATGCCGCGGTTGCCCTGGCTCTTGTCGGTCATCGCCATGATCGTGAACACGCCGGCGTAGGGGCTGTTGGTGATGAAGTTCTTCGAGCCGTTCAGGACGTAATGATCACCTTCGCGCACGGCGGTGGTCTTCTGGCCGGCCGCGTCGGAGCCCGCGCCGGGCTCGGTCAGGCCCCAGGCGCCCAGGTACTTGCCCGAGGTCAGGCTGGGCAGGTACTTCTGCTTCTGCTCCTCGGTGCCGAAGTACACGATCGGGCCGCAGCCGAGCGAGTTGTGCGCCGCGTAGGAGAGGCCGGTCGAGCCGCAGGCCGCGCCGATCTGCTCGACCGCGATGGCGTACTCGAGGTAGCCGGCGCCGCCGCCGCCGTATTGGGTGGGGACGGTCATGCCGAGCAGGCCGAGGTCGGCCAGCTTGTCGAAGATCTCCTTGCCGAAGCGCTCCTGCTCATCGAGCTCGGGGGCGAGCGGGTAGATTTCCTTCTCCGCAAACTCGCGCACCATCGCCTGGAGCGAGAGCTGCTCTTCGGAGAGGTGGAAGGGGTTCGAGCGGGCGGCCTGGGCGAGGGTAGCCATTATTCCTCCTGGATCGGCGCTGATCCACGAACATCGGGGGCGTTTAATGCGATTTTAACCGATCCGCCTCGATGGCGTCCAATCGGCCCTCAGGGCGGGTGGGGCGGCTGGTGCGGGCCATGGTAGGATGAGGGGCCCGACCCGGAGGCGCTCATGAAGCTCGGTGAACTCAAGCTCGACTGGATCTCGGCAGGGGATTTCCTGCTCGACGGCGGCGCCATGTTCGGCCCGGTGCCCAAGCCCCTGTGGGAGAAGAAGATCAAAGCCGACGAGCGGAACCGCATCCCGCTCGGCACGAACTGCATCCTGCTGGAAGGCCCGTTCGGCCGCGTGCTGATGGACTGCGGGCTCGGCAACAAGATCGGCGCGAAGCAGGCCGAGATCCTCGGCTACGGCGCCCAGGACCAGCTCGTCGTCTCCCTCGCCACGCGCGGCCTGACGCCCGCGGACATCGACCACGTCGTGATGAGCCACTGCGACTACGACCACCTCGGCGGCGCCACCTGGCGGGATGAAGAAGGCCGCATCGCCCCCACCTTCCCGAAAGCCACTTATCACATCCACCAGACGGAGTGGGAGGACCTGACGCACCCGTTCGAACGCGCGAAGGGCACCTACCTGCGCGACAACTGGGAGGCCCTGGACCGGAACGGGCGCGTGAAGCTGATCACGCGCGACGGCGAGTTGCTGCCCGGCATCACGGTCCACCACACCGGCGGCCACACCCGCGGCCACGTCGTGATCCAGGTGGAGAGCCAGGGCGAGTGCGGCGTTTACATGGGCGACCTGATGCCCAGCCGCCACCACCTCAACCCGCTGTGGGTGATGGCGTACGACAATTTCCCGCTGACCTCGATCGAGCAGCGCGGCGCGTGGACCCGCAAGCTGGCGGAGCGCGACTGGTGGCTGCTGTTTTACCATGACGTCGACCTCGGCGCGGGCCGCTGGGACACGCACGGGAACCTCAAGGATTCCGTGCCGCTGCCTGACGCCGCCGTGCCAGCCTAGGAGAAAGAGAACCATGCCGAAGAAGGCCACGATCCAGACCGCCAAGGGCACCATCGAGCTCGAGCTCTTCGAGAAGGACGCGCCGAACACCGTCGCGAACTTCGAGAAGCTCGCCAAAGAAGGGTTCTACGACGGCACCACGTTCCACCGCGTCATCCCTGACTTCATGATCCAGGGCGGCGATCCGCTCTCGAAGGAGCTCCCGGCGGGCCATCCGCAGATCGGCACGGGCGGTCCCGGCTACAAGATCAACTGCGAGGTGCAGGGCAACCCGCACAAGCACGAGGCGGGCTCGCTCTCGATGGCGCACGCCGGCCGCAACACGGGCGGCAGCCAGTTCTACATCACCCACATCGCGACCCCCTGGCTCGACGGCCAGCACACGGTCTTCGGCCGCGTGACGAAGGGCAAGGACGTCGTCGACGCCATCGCAGGCGGCGACAAGATGGAGAAAGTGACCGTCGAGGAACTCAACGTCTGATGCTCGACTTCGCCGTCGAAATCGCGCGTAAGGCCGGCGACCTCCTCCATGAGGGGCTCGGCGGGCCACGCGAGATCCGCTACAAGGGTGCCATCGACCTCGTCACCGAGATGGACGTGGCAGCGGAGAAGCTGATCCTGGACGCGATCCGGGCGCGCTTCCCCGACCACGCGATCCTGGCCGAGGAGTCCGGCGCGACCGATGCCCCGAGTGGCTACAAGTGGGTCGTCGACCCGCTCGACGGCACCACCAACTACGCCCACGGCTTGCCGCTCTTCTGCGTGTCCATCGGGCTCGAGAAGGACGGCGAGCCTCTCCTGGGCGTCATCTACGCCCCGGTGCTCAAGGAAATGTACGCGGCGGAGGTGGGCCGGGGGGCGACCCTCAATGGCCAGCCGATCCGCGTCTCGGGCGTCGACACGCTGCAGCGGTCGCTGCTCGTGACCGGCTTCCCGTACGACGTGCAGGTCAAGGCCACCAACCTCAAGCACTTCGGGGCGTTCATCCACGAGGCCCAGGCGGTGCGCCGGCTGGGCTCGGCCGCGCTCGACCTCGCCTGGGTCGCGGCTGGCCGCTTCGACGGCTTCTGGGAGCCGCGCCTCGCGCCGTGGGACCTGTGTGCGGGGGCGGTGATCGTGCGCGAGGCCGGGGGCGTCGTCACCGGTTACGGCGGCGGGCCGTTCTCGATCTACGGCAAGGAAGTGTTGGCCTCGAATGGCGTCATCCATGACAA
This sequence comes from Candidatus Sericytochromatia bacterium, assembly GCA_036675505.1. GTDB lineage: Bacteria > Cyanobacteriota > Sericytochromatia > S15B-MN24 > JAQBPE01 > JAKFEW01. Next base: position 72,721 of record JAKFEW010000154.1, on the reverse strand, counting down.
GATGATCGCCGTGTTGGGGCACGACTAGCCCGTGAACGGCAAGCCCACCTCGGCCGACGGCAAGCCGACCCCGCCGCGCCCGAAGCCTCACCCGTTCGGGCCGCCGCTCGACGACGGTGAGTCGCGCGAGTTTTTCCGGCGCCTCTCGGCCCGCCCGGCGCCGGACCAGCAAGCCTTTGTGGGGCGGGTGAACTGGAACCTGATCGATCAGCCCACCGAGCAGCGCCTGATGACCTGGCTCGCTGGCGGCCTGCTGCTGCCGGATCCCGAGCGCCAGGCCTTCGTGCTCAAGACGCTCGACAAGATGCCGCACCCGCGCCGGGGGCGCCACGCGTCGCTGTTCGCCGAGCTGCTGCCGGCGCTGGACGAGGACCTGCGGGTTCGCCTGCAGACGGTCTTCGGGCCTGTGCTGGGCGGGCCGCGCAAGAAGTCGAACAGGCCTGCGACCCAGGCCGCGCCGCCGGCGCCACCGAAGGCGGCGAGCGGCGACGATCTGGCGAAGCTGAAGGATTTCTTCGGCAAGTCCGGCGGCGCGCGCTAACTACTCGCCGCCGCCCAGGCCGTAAATGACGCCGACCTGCGGCTTCCAGGCCGCGCGGTAGGTCAAACCCACGGTGGGCGTGAATGAGGTGCCGAGGGTGCGGGTCTCGGGGACCTTGCCGCCGAAGACGAAGGCGTCGAGGCCGATGCTGAAGCCCAGCGCGCCCCAGATCGGCACGCGCACGGCGGCGCTGACGCGGCCCATCACGCCGAGGTCGTCGGCGGTGTCGTCCGGCGTGAGGAAGTAGTTCTTGAGGTCGCCCTCGACCGCGAGGGTCAACGGGCCGAGCGGCTGCTCGAGGATGGCCGCGAGCTGGACGCCGGGCTCGAAGCCGCCGACCTGGACGGCGAGGTCGTTCTTGGCGATCGCCCCCAGGCGCACCTCCTTGAGCCAGCTGCCGGGGTAGAGCACCACGCCCGAAATGCCGTTGAGCTCGCGCCGGCGCGGGTTCTGGGCGCGCGTCGCGGGATCGACGGTGGGCGTGAACTCCGTCAGGTAGTTGCCGCTCACGAAGGGCACGAGCGACATCGCGGCGTCGGGCGCCTGCAGCTTGAACGCCTTGAGCCGCACCTCGCTGGTGAGCTGAACGTTGTCGGACTGCTCCTGCGGCTCGTCCTGGCCCGGCACCTGGAGGTCCGCACGCTGGTAGCCGAGCTGCCCGCGGTTCTCCCAGTCGATCTGCGCCGCCTCGTAGGTGAGCGCGACGTCGCCCTTGCCGCCGAAGATCGTGCTGTCCGGGGCGTTGATCAAGGAGTTGCGGACCGCGCCGAAGGGCGCGCGGTTCGCCACGCGGAACTGCTGGAAGGAGGTCTGGAGCGGCTTCACGTCGAGCCGCCAGCGCGGCTCGAACGCGGCGCCGTCGTCAAGCAGGTCGGCGATCAGGCGCTGCTGGTAGGCCGGGCCGAAGGCGGGATCCTGCGCGCGCAGCTCGCTGAAGCGCCCCACCACGAGGTCGCGAATGGTGCCGCCGAGTTCCTTCGGCTCGGCGCCATCCAGCACCTTCGCGTAGTCGTCGCTGCGCGCGACGGACTCGATGGTAGCCACGCGGTAGACCTCCTGCGGCATGAGCGGCCGGCCGTTCACCAGGCCCGCGGCCGGGTCGAAGCCGGCCCAGGTGAAGTGCCTCCGATCGCCGTCCAGCGCCGCGAGCGCCGCCAGCTGCGCGCCGGTGAGCTCGAGCGTCATCGCCCGCACGCTCGGCAGCCACTCCTGGGCGTAGAGCCGCGAGATGCCGCCGATGATCGTGCTGCCGCCGGTGCGCGTGTGCACCAGGCCCACCTCGGCCCGCGCGACCCGGCGCAGGCCGCTCGCGCCCAGCCGGCTCCAGTCCGCGGCGTCGAAGTACGCAGCGCTGGCGCCGGTGTCCTCGTTCGCGAGGCGCGGCTCGCGCGCGGCCAGGATCCGCTTATCGGGTAGCAGGATGTCCGTGGCGGCGGCCGCGCGCTCGCCCGACGCCTCGACCTTGGCCCAGTACGCGTTGGCGTCCTCGGCGCCCGGCAGGTCGTCGACGTGCCGGCGCAGCGCGTTCTCGGCCCAGGCCGGCCGGCGGCCTTCCGGCCGGGGCGGGAAGCCCAGCGTCAGCTCGCCCACGTCGCCGCGCTCGGCGCCCACCACCAGCCACGGGCGGCGGTAGCGCGCGCGCTCCGGCCGCACGGGGTCGAAGCGCTCGCGGAACGCCAGCTCGGTGCGGCGCCGCGCCGGCGTGATCACCGCCGTCACGTCCTCTGCGCCGTCCAGGAAGTCCGCGAGGCGCGACTCGGCGAGGTTCGTCACCACCACCACGGCGTCCGCGCCGGACTGGCGGGCGTCGGCGACGGCGCGGGCGAGCGCCCTGGCGGCGGGCGTGGCCTTCCAGCCGCTGGCGCGGCCCGCGAGGCCGTGCTGGGCCAGCAGCGCGTCATCGGCGATGCCGACGATGGCGATGCGGCGGCCGGCGCGCTCATGAATCACGAAGGGCCGCACGTGAATGGCCGTGCCGGGCGGCGGTATCAGGTTGGCCGCCACAAGCGGGACGAGCCTCGACAGGCGGACCAGCCGCTCGTACGGCAGGCGGATCTCGAACACGTTCGGCACGAGCGCGTCGATCTTCATCCCGGGCAGCGCGGCGAGCAGCTCCTCGGCGGCGTCGGGATCGCTCACGCCAGGCGCGAGGTTGCCGGCGTCCACCCGGATCGCGCCGAGCGCGGCGACCCGCCCGGCGGCCTCGTGGTGGACGCGCATGCCGCCGAACTCGCGGCCGATCGCGAGCAGCCGCCGCTGCTCATCGCCGCGGCGGACCGGCAGGCGGTGGGCGATCGGCCAGCGCCAGGCGCGGTGATCGCGCAGCACGGCCGCGCCCGGACGGACGCCGTCGAGGCTCACGAGCCAGAGCGCCGCGCCGTTCGCGCCGACGGCCGGGAAGATCGCGCCTTCGCCCAGCTCGGCGTCCGGGTAGCGGCCGTTGGCCTTCAGCTTCTCGGCCAGCCAGGCGAGCAGCCATGGCGGGCTGTCCGCCGGCTCCTCGATCAGCGTCGCGTAGTCCGAGCGCATGGCGGGCAGCGGCCGGCCTGGCCCGGTCAGGCGCACGCCAGCACCGGCGAACGCCGCCTTGGCCGCCGCCACGGAGAGCTCGGCGTCGCGGCCCCACAACACGAAGCGGCCCTCCGCGGCGAGCACGCCGAGGTCGAGCGTGAACCCGCCCGGCTCGAGATTGCCGCGCACGCGCGGATCGTAGAGCGGCCCCGGCTCGCCGAGGTGCGAGGTGGTGGAGTGGAGGCCGCGGGTGTCGGCGGTGTAGACGATCGAGACGGCTGGCCCCTCCGCGGGACGGCCGGTGGAGGCCGCCAGCACGGGCGGGGCGGCGAGCGCGATTGCCGCGATCGCCGCGAGCAAGGCGCGCACGCTCAGCTCACCGGCGTGGCGTCGCTCGCCCGGCCGGAGGTCGCGACGTCGCGCGCGGACTGACAGGCCGAAAGCTCAGTCCCTTCGGGAGCCTGGACCAGCGCGCCCGCGCGGTCGAAAATCGCGCCGCACGGATGCTGTTCGAGCGCTGGCGGCGCGTAGGCCACGCCCGCGAGCAGATCCTGGCAGACCACGCCGGACATCATCAGGCCGAACATCGACGGCATGTACGAGATGGTGCCGTTGATCTGGCTCTTCTGCTCGCAGTCGTTCACGCCCTTCAGGTGCGTGGGCGGGCAGATGCACTTCACCTCGCACGCGGCGACGACCGCGTCCGGGTGCCGCGGCTTCTCGCTGGACCAGACGGCCTTGATGCCGCGCTCGATGCCGTATTTCACGCGCAGCCACTTGCGCACGTCACGCGCGAGCGCGCAGGTCTGGGTCTGGGCGATGTCGCCCACCTTGATCTTGGTGGGGTCCAGCTTGTTCGCGGCGCCCATGGCCGAGATGACCCGCATGCCGCGCTGGTGCGCGGTCGCGATCAGGTGCAGCTTGGCGGTCACGTTGTCGATGCAGTCGAGCACGTAGTCGTAGGCGCCTTCAACCAGGAGGTCGTCGGCGCGATCGGCGTTGTAAAAGGTCTGGTGGGCGATCACCCGGCCATGCGGGTTGATCTTGCGCAGGCGCTCGGCCATCACCTCGGCCTTCGGCTTGCCGATCGTGCCGATCATGGCGTGGAGCTGGCGGTTCACGTTGGTCGCGCAGACCAGATCGTAATCGACGATCGTGAGCTCGCCGACGGCCGCGCGGGCGAGCGCCTCGGCGGCGTACGAGCCGACGCCGCCGAGGCCGAAAACGGCGACGCGGGCATCTTTCAACTGCTGGTAGCCTTCCTGGCCGACGAGCAGCTCCAGGCGGCTGAACCGGTGCAACATGAGCAGGCGTCCTCCTTCGGGCGTGGCGCGGTCCCCTTATACCCGCGCGGCTGGCCCACCGTGGCCAGGTGGGTTTACGCCGATCGGGTTTTCGCCTAGAGTGGGAGATCGGCGAGCGCGGGCTCGCCCGAGGAACCGCGCGTGACCCACCCCCAGCCCCATTCGCACATTCCGCACGGCCGGGCCAAGTTGCTCAAGCCTCGGCTGCGCGTCGTCCACGTGTCGGACATCGACCTGGATCACCTCGTTGCGGCCGGCATCGAGGGGTTGATCTTCGATCTCGACGACACGCTCGTGCACGCGTTGGAGCCGCAGGCCGACTCGCACGTGCTGGCCTGGATGGTGGACCTCAAGGCCCGTTTCCGCTGCTACGTGGTGTCGAACAACTTCTCGCCGCACCGGGTGGCGATCGCCGCCGAGCACCTCGGCCTGCCCTACCTGGCGCGCGCCCGCAAGCCGAGCCGGCGGTTTTTCCGCGTGGCGATGGAGGAAATGGGGCTTTCGGCGGAGAAGGTCGCCATCGTGGGCGATCAGCTGTTCACCGATGTCCTGGGTGGCAACCGCATGGGCGCCTTCACCATCCTCGTCGACCCCCTCTCGGCCGAGCGCAAATGGCACCGCAAAGTGATGCGCTCGCTGGAGACTTACATGCTGACGCGCGGCGGCGGCACGCCTTACCACTCCTCACCCCCCCTCAACAAGGAGCTCCCATGACCGCCCCCGCCCCGATCCACGATCCCGCCCCTGCTGCCCAGGTCGTCGCCGAACGCATCAAGGCGACGATGAAGGTGCCGGTCTCGGTGGCCGTCGTGCTCGGCTCCGGCATCAAGGCCCTCGAGGACCTCTGCGAAGGGGGTAGCATCAGCTACGGCGAGCTGCCCGGCATGCCCGAGGCGACGGTCGCAGGCCATGCCGGCGTGTTGAGCTGGGGCCGCCTGGGCGAAGACGGGCCCGGCGTGATCGTCGCTCGCGGCCGCTTCCACCTCTACGAAGGCCACGGCGTCGGCGAGGCGATGGTGCTGGTCGAGCTGTTCCAGTCCCTCGGCATCCCCAACCTCGTGCTCACGAACGCCGCGGGCGGCCTGCGCGCCGACTGGCGGCCCGGCGATCTGATGATCATGACCGACCACCTGAACTTCCAGGGCGTCCAGGGCGGCTTCCCGATCCCGGGCACCCCCGCGCTCGGCGAGCTCGCGGGCCTTCGGCCGGTCGAGTGTTACGACCTCGCCTGGCGCCAGCGCCTGGCGAGGGCCGCGCTGTCGCAGGCCGTTCCCCTGCGCGAAGGCGTATACGTCGGCCTGCTCGGCCCGTCCTACGAGACGATGGCGGAGAACCGCTACCTGGTCTTTGCAGGCGCCGACGCCGTGGGCATGTCGACGGTGCCGGAGGCGGCGCGCTTCGCCTCGCGCGGCTCGAAGGTCATCGCGATCTCCTGCATCACCAACATCTCGATCACGCCGACGGGGGCCGCCGAGACCTCCCACCAGGAGGTCGTGGACGTGGCGAAGGCGGCTTCAGCCAACATGGAAGCAGTCTTGCGCGCGGCCGTGCTGACGGCATCGAGCGACTAGACATGCGGAGGATCGAGGGTTCTCGTGGCAGAAATGGCTGCGAAGCCGTACTGCGAGCAGGCGTTATGACGCCCGCCGGGGTTTCGGATCCTCGCTCGGGTGGTTTATAATGGGGGCTCATAGCCCGCCCGCCTGTTCCCCGATCGCAGCTCCATCGTCGCCTAACACACCCGCCAGGAGGGCCGGCCCGGCCGGAAACACCGCGCGTCGCGCAGCGTTGCGCGCACGTCGTTCCGCCGGTACCGTCCAGGGAGCTACCGATCTTGTCTACCACCCGGCGGGGCAGCCCCACCGTCCCCCCTCGCACACCGCCCGCGCCGCCTCAAACGCGTCGCGTCCCACCGCCGCCCCCCAAGCCCACGCGGCGTGAGAGGACGCGACGCGTGATTGGCAAGCTCGTGCTGTTCGGCTTCGTGGTCGGAACCTCTGGCGTGCTGGGCTGCATCGGCGGCCTGGCGTCGACCCTGTCGAAGCTGCCGGATGTGGGAACGCTGCAATATTACGTTCCGCACGAAACGACCAAGATGTTCGACAAGGACGGCGCGCTGATCGCCAACGTCCATGGCGAGGAAAACCGGGTCGTCATCCCGCTCCATGACATCCCGAAGTCGCTCCAGCACGCGGTCATCGCGATGGAAGACACGGACTTCTACTACCACTACGGCATCAACCCCAAGGGCATCATCCGCGCGGGGTTGGTCAACGTCTCCGAGGGTCAGACGGTCGAGGGCGCCTCGACGCTCACCCAGCAACTCGCGAAGAACCTCTTCCTCGAGCCCGCGAAGACGCTGCCGCGCAAGATCGCGGAAGCCTGGCTCGCGATCCAGATCGAGCACCACTACGGCAAGGCCCAGATCCTGGAGATGTACCTGAACCAGGTCTACTGGGGCCACAACGGCTACGGCGTCGAGGCGGCGTCGCTGAACTACTTCGGCAAGTCTTCGCGCAAGCTCACGCTCGCCGAGAGCGCGATGCTCGCGGGCATCCTGCGCGGCCCCGAATACTTCTCGCCGTACCGCAACCCGCAAGGCGCGAGGAAGCTGCAGCGCCTCGTGCTCGACCGCATGCTGATCGCGGGCTTCATCAACGCCAAACAACACAAGGAAGCGATCGTCCAGAAGCTCAAGTATCCGGGCATCACCAGCTACGCGTACAAGGTGCCTTATTTCACGGCCTGGATGATCCAGCAGCTCACCGAGAAGTACGGCGCGGATACGGTTCTCAAGGGCGGCCTGCGCGTCCACACCACGCTCGACCTGGACCTCCAGCTCAAGGCGGAGAAGATGCTGCACGACGCGGTCGCGCGCAACGCTGTCTACAACATCCACCAGGGCGCGCTCGTCGCGGTCGAGCCGAAGACCGGCTACGTGCGCTGCATCGTCGGCGGCACCGACTTCAAGCGCACCAAGTTCAACCGGGCCACGCAGGCGCTGCGGCCGCCGGGCTCGACCTTCAAGCCGTTCGTTTACCTCTCGGCGCTCTCGGCGGGGTTCTCGCCAGGCTCCGTGATTGCCGACGAGCCGATCAGCATCCCGCTCGGCAACGGCCAATATTACTCGCCGAGCAACTACGACCACCGCTTCCGGGGCCCCATCACGATGCGCCAGGCGCTCACGAGCTCGGTCAACATCGTGGCCGTGAAGCTCGGCTACTCGGTCGGCCTCAAGCGCGTGATCAAGACGGCGCAGGCGCTCGGCATCACGAGCACCATGGGGGAGAACCTCAGCTTGCCGCTCGGCACCTCGGAGGTGACGCCCTACGACATGGCCGCGGCCTACAGCGTGCTCGCCAACGACGGCATGCGCAACCCGGCGACCATGGTCGTGAAGATCGAGGACCGCAACGGCCGCATCCTCGAGGACAACCGCCCTCGCCCGCAACGCGTCTACGACGCCGAGCCGGTGCGGATGCTGGTGAACATGATGAAGGGCGTCATCAACCACGGCACCGGCACGGCCGCCCAGATCGGCCGCCCGGCCGGCGGCAAGACCGGCACCACCAGCGACGCGCGCGACGTGTGGTTCGTGGGCTTCACGCCGGATCTCGCCACGGCCGTCTGGATGGGCAACGACAACAACTCGCGGCTCAACTACAGCTCCACCGGCGGCACGATGTGCGCCCCGCTCTGGCGCGAATTCATGCTCTACGCGCACCGCGACCTCAAGCCGCGGGATTTCGCGGCGCCCAGCCGTTACACCGAGGTCACGATCAACAAGCGCACCGGCCAGCTCACCAACCCGCTCGACCGCGACGCGGTCACGGAGATGTTCACGCAGGGCCGCGAGCCTGCCGATTTCTCGCCGGTCGATCATGCACCGGGCCGCGCTGCGGGCGGTGAAGCCCCTGCGCCGGCGCCGGTCTACGTGGCGCCCCAGCCGCGCATCGCGATCCCCCGGCCGGTGCCACCCCGTCCGAAGATCCGGCAGGCGGCACCTCAGGCGGCGCCGGTCGACCAGCAAACCGACGAGACCTTGCTCGAGCCGGCCCCCGAGTTCCCGGCGGACATGCCTTAAAGGGGAACCTTGGATCCCGCTTCGTCAGCTTTCGCCCTGCCGCCAGGGATACTGGCTCTATACCTGGCGTTCGGCGTCATCACCGGCGTACTTTCGGGGCTCTTCGGTCTCGGCGGCGGGTTCCTGGTCGTCCCGATGTTGGCGTTGGCCGGCGCGCCGATGGCGGTCGCGGTCGGCACGAGCCTGGTCTACGTCGCCGTCATCGGCCTGAGCGGGGCGATCTCGCACCTGCGGCTCGGCAACGTCGATCGCCGCTTCGTGGCGCTCGTGGCCATCCCTGCCGCGCTGATCGCGCCGGCCGGCGCGTTGGTGGCGACCCGCCTGCCCGACGCCGGGCTCGCGATCGCCTTTGGCGTGTTCCTGGGCCTCATGGCCGGACAAATGGGGCGCAAGCCGGCCGGTGGCGAGGAGGCGCCGCTACCGCCGCGGCCGACACCATCGATGGCGCTCGGTGCGGCCGTCGGCCTGCTGTCCGGCCTGTTCGGCGTGGGCGGCGGCCTGCTCTTCGTGCCGGCCCAGGTCGCCTGGTTCCGCATCCCGATCAAGCGCGCGGTCGGCAACAGCCTCGCGGCCGTGGTGCTGACCGGGGTGGTGGGCGTCGCGGCGCACGCGACGTTTGGCAACATCGACTGGCCCGCCGCGGGTGCGCTGGTGGCGGGCGGCCTGCTGGGGCTCGCGGGCGGCACGCGGGCGATGCACCGGGTGAGCGCCGCGAACTTGCGAACGTGGCTGTTGGTGTTCCTCTACTGCATCGCGCTCGCGATGGTCGCGCGCGGCCTGCTGGGGCCCTCTCCGCGGCTCTGACCGCGCAGAGGGCCCGTCTGGGCTACTTCTTGCGCGTCAAGAACCCGAACAGGCCGCCGGCCTTCTCATGGCCGATCTGCTCGAGCTCGCCGGCGTCGAGCCAGACGCCATGGCAATCGCCACACTGGTCGATCTTGATGCCCTCGTAATCCCGCTCGGCAAGGTCGCCGCCGCACTTCGGGCACTTCATCCAATGCGCCTGCTTGCGGGCCTCGCGCTCGGCGATCGTCATCTGGTGCTGTTCAGCGGCGGCGGCGTCCGCCTTTTTCTTGAGCTCCTGCTCCTTGAACCACTGCTCTTCCTGCTCGCTCGGGCTGGGCATGTCCGGGCTCCTTTCTGCGTTGGAGGTGTGAGGGGCGCCGGCGCCCCGCCGATTTATACCCTAGAAGGTCATGTCGAAGAGCACGGCTCGCGCGGCGAGCGTGGTGCCGTAGGTCTGAGCCGGCAATGGTGAGGGAACACCGCCCATGCGGAATGCCGTCAGCGCGGCGTCATACTCCCGCTTCACGCCCGCCCCGCCCTGATCCAAGATCAATCGCCCGCAGGCCAGCGCGTCGTCGCGTCGGTCGTGCACGAGTAACCACTCGACCATCCGGTCGTCGAGCGTCGGTGGCCGCTCGGTCCGCAGCCGGCGCGCCAGCGCGTCCGCGTCCTGGAACTGATTCCAGAATGGCACGGCCTTCGCCTCATACAGCCGGGCGACGTGGTGGAGCGCCGCCTTGCGGTGGGCCGGCGTCGCCACGTTGAAGTCGGTCATCGGGTCGCGCGGATCGGTCACGTGGGCGAGCATGCCGCCGCCGAGCCAGCCCTCGCGGTGGCCAACCGGCACCGCCCGCTCGGCGTGCAGGGCGGCGACCCGCTGCGAGCCGGCCAGCGCCCAGGGCACCATCACCACGCGCTCGCCGGCGATCGACCGAGTGAGCAGCTGGACCGAGAGTTGCTGCACCACGTCGCCCTCGACGCGGTCGAACTGCTGGTTCTGCCGGCTTGCGGCGAAGCCGCGCGGCACCAACAGCTCGGCGAGCTCGGCGCAAGCGGCCTTGTAGGCTTCACGGGGCTTCTCGGCCATTGCATTCCTCGGTCTACGGGAGCCAGGGGTGGTAGAACCAGCGCAGGTAGAAGTAGACCGCGGCGCCCGTCAGCAAGTAAGAGTCCAGGCGGTCGAGGATGCCACCGTGGCCCGGGATGGCGGAGCCCGAGTCTTTCGTGCCGGCGTCGCGCTTGAGGAGCGACTCGGTCAGGTCGCCGATTTGCGCCACCACGCTCACGATCAGGCCCAACATGAAGCCGTGGTACATCGGGAAATGGAAGAGCCAGCCCCAGAAAGCGCCGAGGCCGGCGGCGCAAAGCGTGCCGGTCAGGCTGCCTTCGATGGTCTTCTTCGGGCTCACCGCCTCGAGCAACTTGGTGCGGCCTAAAAACTTGCCGCCAAAGTAGGCGAACGTGTCTGTGGCCCAGATACAGGTGTTGAGCAGCACGCTGAACTGGAAGCCGTAAGGCTCCGGGAAGTTGCGCACCAGGATCAGGTGGCAGGGCAGGAAGCCGAGGTAGATGACGGCGAACCAGCTCGTGGCGATGTCTGCGATGCTGGCGCGCGGGTTCGGGCGGCCGAGCAACCAGACCAGGATGGCGATCGCGCTGATGGTGAAGATCGGCGCCAGGTAGGTGGGGCCCATCACGCCGCCCATGACGTCGATCACCAGCACCGAGGCCGTGATCAACAAGGTCGCAGGCGCGTAGCCCTTCAGCATGAAGAGGCGGCACAGCTCGCGCACGCAGAGCAGCGCGAAGAAGGTGATCATCCACAGGTAGGCGACGCCGCCGTACCAGATGCAGAAAAGCGCCATCACGACGAACGCGATGCCGCTGATGACCCTCAGTTTCAGCATGCCGTGGCCCCCGGCGGCCTGACCGGCGGCGCCACGACCAGCTCGAGCGCTGTACCGACTTCGCGCACGCGCACGACACGCCAGGCGTCATCCGGCGGGTAGGTATGGCGTGCGCGCGGCGGCTCGGTCCGGATCACGACGGGCGCGGCCCGCCCGGCAGCCCGCACCCGCTCAGACGCCTCGCCGAGCGGCAACCCTGCCAGCGAATCCAACTGCACTGCCCGGATCTCGATAAGCCCGGCTCAGACTTCCATGACCTCTTTCTCCTTGGCGGAGAGGACGTCATCGAGTTCCTTGATGAAGCGGTCGGTGAGCTTCTGGACCTGGTCTTCGGCGCGCTTGCGGTCATCTTCCGTGCACTCGCCGGCCTTTTCCAGCTTTTTGAGCTGGTCCATCTCGTCGCGGCGCACGTTACGGATCGCGATGCGGCCTTCCTCGGCGCTCTTCTTGAGGACCTTCACCAGATCCTTGCGGCGCTCCTCGGTCAGGGTCGGGATGTTGAGCCGGATCAGCTGGCCGTCGGTGTTGGGCGTGAGGCCCAGATCGCTCTTCTGGATCGCCTTCTCGACCAGCGCGACCGAGCTGCGGTCGAACACCTGGATCGTGATGGTGCGCGCGTCGGGCGTCGAGATGTTGCCCATCGCCTTGAGCGGGGTTTCCGCACCGTAGTAGTCGACATGGATGCGGTCGAGCAAGGCGGCGGATGCGCGGCCGGTGCGGACGCTGGCGAAATCGCGCTGGGTGGCGGCGATCGCCTTTTTCATCTTGTCTTCGGCCTGGTGGAGGACGTCTTTCACGGACATGGCTGGATTCCTCGTAAGGGCTAAATCAGTGGCGGTGTGGTCCCGGCGTGGTCGTGCCAGGTGAGAGCCTCAGGCGCTTACCGATGTACCACGGTGCCGATCGTCTCGCCGCGCACGGCTCGCTCGATGTTGCCGGGACGGCCGAGGTCGAAGACGATGAGCGGGATGTTGTTGTCCTTGCAGAGCGTGATGGCCGTCATGTCCATCACCTTGAGGTCCTGGGTGAGCACGTCCAGATAGGACAACGAATCATACTTCACGGCGTCGGGGTTGCCAACCGGGTCGCGATCGTAGATCCCGTCTACCTTGGTGGCCTTCAAGAGCACTTCCGCGCCGATCTCGGCCGCGCGCAAGCTGGCCGCCGTATCGGTCGTGAAGTAAGGGTTGCCGGTGCCGCCCGCGAAGATGATGACGCGGCCCTTCTCGAGGTGGCGCAGGGCGCGGCGGCGGATGTACGGCTCGGCGACTTCGCTGATTTCCATCGCGGAGAGCACGCGGGTGACCACGCCGGCCTTTTCGAGCCCGTCCTGGAGGGCGAGCGCGTTCATGACGGTCGCGAGCATGCCCACGTAGTCGGCCGTGGCGCGGTCCATTCCCCGCGCGCTGGCCTTCATGCCGCGGAAGATGTTGCCGCCGCCGACGACGATCGCGAGCTCGACCTCGCTCGCCACGATCGCCTTGATCTCGCTCGCGATGTGCTTGATGACGTTCGGGTCGATGCCGTAGCCCAGGTCGCCCATCAGGGCCTCGCCGGACAGCTTCAGCAGGACGCGCTTGTACTTGGAATTAGCCACTCAATATCCCCCCAGTGTTACTCGTGCTTACAGAAAGGGAGCGAGACGAATGTCTCGCTCCCGGGAACCGATTGCCTAAGCCTTCATGTAGGAGGCGACTTCTTCCGCGAAGTTGTCGGCCTTCTTCTCGAGGCCCTCGCCGAGGCCGAAGCGCGTGAAGCGCGAGACCGAAGCGTTCACCTTGCCCAGCAGTTCCTTCACGGTCATGCCGGGGTCCTTCACGAAGGGCTGCTCGACGAGGCAGATCTGCTCGAAAAACTTGCTGATGCGGCCTTCCACCATCTTCTCCCGAACGTTCTCGGGCTTGGACTGGAGGTCGGGCTGCGCGAGCAGGATGTCCTTCTCCTTCGCGACGACGTCCGCGGGGACCTCTTCGCGGAGGCAGAACTGGGGCTGCGAGGCGGCGACGTGCATCGCGACGTCCTTCGCGAGGGCCGCATCGCCGCCCTTGAGCTCGACCAGCACGCCGATCTTGCCGCCCAGGTGGATGTAGCTGCCCAGCACCGAGCCGTCCGGCGCGCTGTAGCGCACGAAGCGGCGGATTTCGATTTTCTCGCCGGTCTTCTGGATGGCTTCGTTCACCACCTCATCGACCGTCTTGCCGGCTTCCCACGAAGGCTGCGACAGCAGGTCGGCGCCCGTGCCTTCCTCCGTGGTGGCCTTGTCGACGACGAACTTGGCGATGTCGTTCACGAGGGCGACAAAGGTCTCGTTCTTGCCGACGAAGTCCGTTTCGCAGTTGACCTCGACGACGGCGCCCGTGCGACCGTCGGCGCTGATGGAAGCGCCCACGAGGCCTTCGGTGGCGACGCGCGAACCCTTGCTCGCTGCCTTCGCCATGCCCTTCTTGCGGAGCAGCTCGATGGCCGCTTCCACGTCGCCGTTGGTCTCGGCGAGGGCCTTCTTGCAGTCCATCATGCCGACGCCGGTCTTCTCGCGAAGTTCCTTGACGAGGGCGGCGCTGATCTCGGCCATTATATCCTCCTAAAGTCGATTACATACGGTGCCACAAGATACCACAAGGCGAGGACGGATCGCCAGGTTGCCCACCAGGCGTGCACCCTGGAAATCAAAAAGCCCGGGGCTCGCGCCCCGGGCTCCTTTGCAGTGCTGGCTGACAGCTAGACTGCGGCGGCTTCCGTCGAGGAGACGGCGGTGGGCGCCTGTTCGGCGTGCGTTTCGCCCTGCTTGGCCTCGATGACCGCGTCGGCCATCGCGCCGCAGATGAGCTTGATGGCGCGAATCGCGTCGTCGTTCGAGGGGATCACGTAATCCACCTCGTCCGGATCGCAGTTCGTGTCGACCATGCCGACGATCGGGATGCCCAGCTTGCGGGCTTCCTTCACGGCGATGTGCTCCTTGCGGGGATCGATCACGAACAGGACGTCCGGGCGAGCCTTGAGGCCCTTGAGGCCGCCGAGCAGACGCTCGAGCTTCTCGCGCTCTTTCTCGAGCATCGAGACTTCCTTCTTGGGCAGGCGATCGAAGGTGCCGTCGAGCTTCATGCCCTCGAGTTCCTTCAGCCGCTGGATCCGCTTCGCGATCGTGGGCCAGTTGGTGAGCATCCCGCCCAGCCAGCGCTGGTTCACGAAGTACTGGTTGCAGCGGCCGGCCTCCTCGCGGATGGTCTCCTGGGCCTGCTTCTTCGTGCCGACGAACACCACGCTCTTGCCCGAGGCGATCTGCTCGCGCAGGAACGCATGGGCCTTGTCGAGGTGGCGGCTCGTCTTGGCGAGGTCGATGATGTAGATGCCATTGCGCTCACCGAAGATGAAGCGCTTCATCTTGGGGTTCCACCGGCGGGTCTGGTGGCCGAAGTGGACGCCTGCTTCGAGCAGGCTCTTCATGGCGACGACGGGCATGATTCTCTAATCTCCGTGTGTGGGGGTGGGTTGGGCGTCCGCGGGGGCTCTGGGTCCGGAGATCGAGCCTGGGCTCGACACCCTCCGGGGGCGTCCCGCGTGTGAGATGGCCGGTCCGGCCAAACGGCCGGCGGCGGATCCGCAAGTCTATCATGGGGCCCCATCCGCCGCAAGGCCGGGCGCCGTGCGCCGTTTACGGAGCGAGCGGCCTCCGGTATAATACGCAGGCTCCGCCGGGTGATCGCCCGGCCGCGCGAAATTCCGCCCTCCCTCGATCGAACGGTAGTTTTCCCATGATCGCCACGACCAATCCCGGCACGCTGATCGGCCCGCGCACTCACTATTGCGGGGAAGTGACCCGCGACGCCGCCGAGCAGACCGTCACGATCTACGGCTGGGTCCAGCGCCGGCGCGACCACGGCGGCGTGATCTTCGTCGACCTGCGCGATCGCACGGGCGTGGTCCAGGTGGTGTTCAACCCGCAGACCGAGCCAGCTGCCCACGCGGCCGCCGACGCGCTGCGCAGCGAGTTCGTCATCGGCATCAAGGGCGTCGTGAAGGCGCGTCCCGAGGGCCAGGAGAACGCCAATTTGTCGACCGGCCAGATCGAGGTCTACACCCGCGAGCTCACGATCCTCAACCCCGCGAAGGCGCAGCCCTTCCCGATCGGCGACGAGAACGTCGACGAGATGTTGCGGCTGCAGTTTCGCTACCTCGACCTCCGTTCGAGCAAGCTCCAGCACGCCCTCACGATGCGCCACAAGATCACGATGGCCGTGCGCGCGTACCTCGACAAGCTGGGCTTCCTCGAGATCGAGACGCCGATGCTGACCAAGAGCACGCCGGAAGGCGCGCGCGATTACGTCGTGCCGTCGCGCGTGCACCCGGGCGAGTTCTTCGCCCTGCCGCAGTCGCCCCAGATCTTCAAGCAAATCCTGATGGTGGGCGGCTACGACCGCTACTTCCAGATCGCCCGCTGCTTCCGCGACGAGGATCTGCGGGCCGACCGCCAGCCCGAGTTCACGCAGATCGACGTCGAGACCTCGTTCCTCACGCAAGACGAGATCATGGACATCAACGAAGAGATGATGGCCCAGCTGCTCGAGAAGTTCGCCGGCGCCGAGGTGCCGCGCCCCGTGCGCCGCATGCCTTACGCCGAGGCGATGGACAAGTATGGCTCGGACAAGCCGGACCTGCGCTTCGGCATGGAACTGATCGATCTCAACGAGGCGCTCGCGGGCAGCCAGTTCAAGGTGTTCGCCGAGGCGATCGCCAACGGCGGCCGCGTGAAGGCGCTGTGCGTGCCGAAGGGCGCGGACATGAGCCGCGCGCAAATCGACCTCCTGACCGAGTTCGCCAGGAAGTTCGGCGCCAAGGGCCTCGCCTGGGTCAAGGTCCAGCCGGCCCAGGCCGGCGAAGACCCGAACGCCAAGACCGTCGCGTACGACGTCGCGGGCGCCGAGGTTTCGGCCAACTTCGCTTCGACGGTCATGAAGTTCATCACGGCCGAGGAAGCGGCGGCGATCGGCCGGGTCACGGGCGCCAAGCCCGGCGACCTGCTGCTTTTCGCAGCGGACCGCGTCGAGATCGTGCGCGAGGTGCTCGGCCGCCTGCGGCTCAAGCTGGGCGCCGAGCTCGGCATGATCGACGCGAAGCGCTTCGAGCTGCTCTGGGTCGTGGATTTCCCGATGTTCGAGTGGAACGCCGACGAGAACCGCTGGGATCCCCTCCACCACCCCTTCACCTCCCCGCTGGACAGCGACGTCGACCTCCTCGAGGCCGACCCCGGCAAGTGCCGCGCGAAGGCCTACGACCTGATCCTCAACGGCACCGAGCTCGGCGGCGGCAGCGTCCGTATCCACCGCCGCGACGTGCAGAACAAGGTGTTCCAGATGCTCGGGCTCTCCGACGAGGAGATCCTGAGCAAGTTCGGCTTCATGCTCGAAGCCTTCGAGTTCGGCGCCCCGCCGCACGGCGGCCTCGCGTTCGGCCTCGACCGCATCGTCATGCTGATCGCCGGGGTCGACTCGATCCGCGACGTGATTGCCTTCCCGAAGACCCAGTCCGCGACCGACCTGATGGTGCAGGCGCCGGGCCCGATCAGCGCCCGCCAGCTCAAGGAGCTCCATATCCGTACGGTCGCTCCCTGAGCGAACCTACGGAACAAATCAGCTGGGGGCCGGGTCATGCGAATGGACCCGGACGTCGCACAAAAGAGGTAGTCATGACCCCGAACCCGAAGGCCTCGCCAAAGGCGCACCCCGTCCAGACCCGCGTGGTGCTCGCCGCGTGCCTGGCGTCGCTCGTGCTTTCGCCCCTGGTGGCGGTGCCCGCGGTCGCGCAGGGCACGCGGGCGACCGTCGCCGACGTGCTGGCACTCGTCGCGCGCAACGACGGGCGCACGAAGTTCACGGGGAAGCGCTCGCAGCAGGTCATCCGCCAGGACATGATCCTCGACGCCGACGCCAAGGTGGATTTCGTCGACAACCAGAACTACCAGGTATCGCTGCAAAATCCGAAGGACATCAAGGGACTCAACCTCGTGCTCGAGAAGAACCGCCTGACGGCGTTTTTCCCGAAAGAGACCTTGCTGTTCACGAGCGACGGGCCCGGCGGCGCCGACGAGGTCAAGGATCTCGTGATGGGCAACATGTCGACGGACCAGGCCGCGATTCAGCGCAACTACAAGGTCACCGTCGATCCGGAGGCGGACGTGGTCGCCCTGTTCCCGTGCTACAAGGTCACCGCCGAGCCGGCGCGCGGCTTCGGGCCGACGTCGCCGCCGGGCCACCGCTTCTGGGTCGCCCGGGAGAACGGGATCATCATGAAGGAGGAGCGCTTCTGGGGCGCCGATCAGGCCGCCTATTTCGTGAGCAAGTATGAACAGCTCTCGCTCTCGGCCAGGCCTTCGCTCGCGCTCACGTTGCCGAAGCAGGTCAACAAGCTCAAGCTCCAGACCGGCACGCCCACCGAGATGCGGAGTTTCCCGAGCATCGACGCCGCGCGGGCGGCGGGCAAGAAGATCTTCGCGCCCAGCGAGGTGCCGCAGGGCTTCTCTCTGCGCAGCGTCGACGTGATGAGCCTCTACGGCACGGACATCGTGCTGCTGCGCTACAACGACGGCCTGAGCAACATGGTCGTGACCTACAGGACCAAGCCGAATGCCTTCCTCACGCTGATGGCCGGCGCCTTCGCCCTCTCGCTGGTCGAGAAGATCAGCGCGCTGTCGTACCACGCGCCGAACAACTACGCCGTCATCGAGAAGGGCGACTACCTGGTCTACGCGTATGGCGACCTGTGGGTCGACACGCTCAAATCGATCTGCAATACCGTGCCCGTCCCCACCGTCCCCCAGGGCGCTCGGACGACCGCGAGCTAGGGCTCGGGACGGCCGATGGATCCCGGGGACCAGCCCACATCCGGCCCTGAGCCGGAAGGGCCGCCACAGGCCCCGCCCGAACAGGTGCCGCCTCAACCGGCGCCGGCAGCGCCGGTGCCGGTCGGCATGCGCGTGGAAGGCCGCCATGCGCCTCGAACCTTTGCTCGGCGGGTGCACACGCGCTCATACCTGGGCTCGGTCGGCCTGCACCTGGCCATCCTCGGCCTGCTGATCTGGACCTCCGGGCTCGGCCCGACCACCCGGCCGCCAAAGCCGCCCATCCCGATCACGCTGCTCACCCCGCAGCCCAAGGTGACGCCCAGGCCCCGCCCCAGGGCCGTGGGCGACCTCGCGGTGCGCGCGACGCCGGCCCCGACGCCTTCGCCCACGCCTCAGCCGACCCCCACGCCCCGGCCCACGCCGACGCCCAAGGCCTCCCCCACGCCCAAGCCGACGCCGCGGCCCACGCCCAGGCCGACCCCGAAGCCCACGCCCACCCCGACCGGCGCGCCCCGGCCGACCCCGGCGGAGCGCAAGAAGTTCGAGCAGATGAAGAAGATCCCTTACTTCTCGAAGATGAGCGAGGAGCAGCTGCGCAAGCAGCCGATACCGCCCGGCTTCAAGGATTGGGGCCAGGTGCTCGAGATGGGCCGGAAGCTCGACGGCCTCCAGTGGCTCTTCCTGCCGCCCGAGACCGGCGAGAGCGGCGGCGCGAGCACGCCGCCCATACAGCCTTCTCCAGCGAGCACGGCGGCGGCCGCCACCCCGCGCCCGACGGCGGCGCCCGGCACGCCGGGCCCCGCGGGATCGCCCGGCGCGTCGCCGAGCCCGCTGCCCTCGCCGTCGATCGAGAAAACCGACGCCGGCGTGAACGTGATGCGCTTCCAGGTCGAGAAGACGGTCTTCGTGGTGACCTGGGGCGACGACGCGGAGAACGCGGTGATCGAGTTCAAGCCGGAGGACGCACCCGAGGACCAGCCAGGGCGAACGTTCGAGGTGCCGGTCGAGAAGGATCTGGCGAAGTTCCTGCAGGACATCCTGGCGGGCTGGGCGAAGGCCCTGGAGGCGAGCCCGCCGCCCGGGAGCCCCGCGCCTTAGCGGGCGGAACGCCCAAGGGCACGGTCGCGGCCGGTCAGGCCTTCAACGTCGGCTTCCAGCGGTAGCGGGTGGCCGGGCAATCGGCGCGACCTGCCGCAGCACCGCCTCGGTGGTGTGGCGCGGGGCCCAGCCGAGGCCCCGCAGCTTCGCGTTGGACACGATGATCGGCGGGTGCTCGAAGAAGGCCAGCCAGGAGCCGTCGAAGGCGCTCTGTCCCATCCGCCAGGCCACGTCCGCCATGCCGCGCAGCATGAACGCCGGCATGCGCACGAGGCTCTGGCCGGTGATGCGCGCGGCGTCCTCGAGCGTCACCCAATCGTCCGGGGCGACGTTGTAGGCGCCCGCGGGCGCTTCGAGCAGGCGCAGGAACGCCGAGGCGAGGTCCTCCTCGTGGAGCAGCTGCTGCCGGATCGGGTGGGCGACCATCGGCACGAGCATCACCGGGTTGGTGAGCAGCGGCGCGCGGCGCAGGGGCATGCCGGGCCCGGCCACGTTGGTGGGCCGGGCGCGCACGATCGTGGCGGGCGAGCGGGCCTCGAGCTCGTCGAGCCAGGCTTCCAGCTCCTGCTTGTGCTCGGCATAGGACACGCGCGTGTTGCGCGTCAGCGGCGCGCGTTCGTCGAGCACGCCCGCGAGCGCGTCGCGGCCCGGCGCGAAGCCGTAGACGGCGATCGCGCTCGCCACCACGACCCGACGCGGCGTCGCGGCCGCGGCTTCCAGGAAGACGCGCTGGCCGCGCGTGTTGGTGGGCGTGGTCTCCTCGCCGGGGTGGTGCGCGACGCGGAAAGCCAGGTGCAGCACGACCTCGGCGTCCGCGAGCAGGGGCTCCCAGTCTTCGGGGCGGGCGGTCGCGAGGTCGATCGCCACATGCCGGTAGGCCTGGTCGGCGGCCCAGGCGGCGCCGGCCGGCGCCGCAGCGATGTCGGCGCCCAGGACGGAGGTGACCCGCGGGTCGGCGAGCAACGCGGGGATCAGGATGTTGCCGAAGTAGCCGGCGGCACCCGTGACGAGGACTTTCACCTGGGCCTCCTGGACGTGATCGCCCCCTTCATACCCCGCGGGGGGAGCCGGCACGCGGGTATAGAGGCCATGTCCCCAGGAGGATCGTCATGCGCCCGGTCTTGCTCCTCGCCACGCTCAGCGCTCTCGCCGCCGTCGCCTGCGGCCCGGCCCCGACGCCCGCGCCCTCGGCCGAGCCCGAGCAGCGCCGCAAGGCGGGCCAGCCTGGCCCGGCCGTCACGGCGCGGCCCGATGGCAGCGTGCCCTATGCCATGGAGTGGAAGCGCAACCTGCCGGAGCGCGTCACGATCACGCTGAAAGAGTCCACGGAAACGTCGGAGGCCGGCGTGCCGGTCAAGAAGGTCGACTTCACGTATTCGCCCTCGCCGCCCGACATCATGGTGGAGCTCGCGCCGGCGCCCGGCACGCCGTCCTTCGAGATCGCGGCGGTGGAGCTGACCTGGACGTTCAACGTGCCGGGCGACCAGGACGCGACGAAGATCGGGCCCGAGAAGCTGCCGATCGCCCCGGTGAAGGTCACGGGCGCGCCCAGCGACCAGCCCGGGCCGTCGTTCCGCGTCCAGGTGCCGCTCGGCGTCATGTCGCTCAAGCCACACTTCACGAACGCCGACGCGTCGAAGCGCGTCTCCCAGGCCTATGCGCAGCTGCGGTTCCTCGACGACAAGGGCCGCGGCATCTTCGGGCGCAACACGGCGGTGGAGCTGAAAGTGCCGATTCCCGTGGTCTTGCTTTAAAGCAGGCCCAGCGCCTGGCCGTAGGCCGCGAACTCGCGGGTGTAGGCGCGCCAGTCGCCGCCGGTCGTCACGATCAAGTTGCGCACGAAGCTGCCGTCGTACGCCACCGTGCGCCCATCCGGCAGCGCCAGCGCGATGCCGCGAGCCTCGGTGGCCTCGCCCAGCCGCACGGCCCCCGGCCAGGCCGCGCGCAGCGCGTCCTCCCGCTCCGCGGCGACGGCCGCGATCAGCTCGTACTCCCCGTGCTCGCCGGCGAAGAGCGCCCAGACCGGCAGCCCGGCGGCCGCGAAGGCCGCGCGCGCTTCCGGCTCGAGCAGACGCGTGAGATCGAAGTCGAGGCGGAAGCCGACGCCGTTCAGGCGCGCGAGGTGGTCGATCACGCTCATCGGGCCGTCGCTCGTGTCGATCGCGGCGCGTGCCACACCGCGGGCGGCGCGGCCTTCGGCCAGGCGCGCGCGAGGCCGGTAGCGCGCCTCCGGCCAGAGGTCGTCGGGGGCGCCCGTGAGGCGGGCGATCGCGAGCGCGTTGCCCGCGCCCAAAGGCCCGGTCGCGTACAGCGCGTCGCCCGGCCGGATGCCCATCCGCATGAGCGGCGGCGCGCCCTCGATCAGCCCGATGGCGGTGGCGTCCAGGTGGGGCGCCAGCCCATCGTTGAGGTCGCCGCCGAGCGCGGCCACGCCCTCTTTGCGCAAGGCCTCGGCGATGCCCGCGGTGAGGCGGTCGGGCACGACGCCATCGGGGCCGCGGGTGATCGCGAGCAACACGCCGAGCGGCGTCGCGCCGACCGCGGCGAGGTCGCTCAGGCAGGCCTGGACGAGGGTCCAGCCGGCGGTGTACCAGTCGCGGTAGAAGCCGACGGCGAGCTCGCCGGCGAGCCCATCCACGGTGGCGGCGAGCCAGCGGTCGGGGCCCAGCGGCACCAGCTCGGCGTCGGCCTCGTGCGGGCGGTTGAGCTGGTCCGGGCGGCGTGGGAAGGCGCGGATCAGCGCGTCGATGGCGCGCACCTCGGCGATCGCGTCGAGCGCGTGGACGTCGGCGGCATGGAAGTCGGACATGGGGGCCCCTTTCCCGGCGCGAGCCAGGATACCACACCCGATACGCCGCTTGCGTGCTACAATTCGGACATCCAGACGCTCGACCCTCCGGAGGTTGTCATGACCGCACCGTTTTCCGCCGATCGCTTCCGCGGCGCCCTGCTCGGCCTCGCCACCGGCGACGCGCTCGGCACCACTGTCGAGTTCAGGCCCGCCGGTTCCTTCGCGCCGGTCGCCGACCTGCTCGGCGGCGGTCCGCATGGCCTGGCCGCCGGCCAGTGGACGGACGACACGGCGATGGCGCTCTGCCTCGCCGAGAGCCTGCTCGCGCAGAATGGCAGCGACGCCGTCGACCAGCTGCGTCGCTACGTGCGCTGGTGGCGCGAGGGCCACAACAGCAGCACCGGGACCTGCTTCGACATCGGCGTGACCATCAGCGGCGCGCTGGAGCGCTTCGAGCGCACGGGAGAGGCCGCTTGTGGCCCGACCGATCCCCAGATGGCTGGCAACGGGGCGATCATGCGCCTCGCGCCGGTCGCGATGCGCTTCGCAGCGGACCCGGCGGCGGCGATCACGGCCGGCCTCGTGAGCGCGCGCACCACGCACCAGGCCCCGGCGGTGCTCGACGCCGTCCGCTACCTCACCGGCCTGCTGGTCGGCGCCCTGCGCGGCGAGCCGAAGGAGACGCTGCTCTCGCCGCTCTGGAGCCCGCTCCCGGACCTGTTCGATCGCGAGCCGCTCGGCCCCGAAATCGCCGAAGTCGCGGGCGGCTCGTTCAAGCGCCGCAACCCGCCCGAGATCCGCGCCACCGGCTACGTGGTGGATTGCCTCGAGGCGGCGCTCTGGGCTTTCCACACGTCCGACGACTGGACGGAAGGTGCGCTCGCCGCCGTGAACCTCGGCCACGACGCGGACACCGTCGGCTCGGTCTACGGCCAGCTCGCCGGCGCGTTCTACGGCGCCGAAGCGATTCCCGCCGAGTGGCGCGCCAGGCTCGCGCTGCGCGAGCGGCTGGAATCGACGGCGGACGCGCTTCGACAGGCCAGTCGCGTCCCGGTCTGAGGCGGGGCGGTCTGCCGGAACCCTCCGCGGGGTATATGGAGCCCGTCCGGAGGAAACCATGGAAGCCGCCGTATCCTGGCCCACGCTCGCCATCACCCGATGGCTCTACAAGCTGTTCCTCGAGAACCCTCGGGCGCACTGCATGCTGCTCCAGCTCTATCTGGGCTCGGAAGCGTTCCACCATCGCTTTCCCTGGTTCAACAAGCCCGACCTCGTGGAAGACCCCGAGCTCAGGCTGCTCATGAAGCAGCACTTCGCGGACGAGGACAACCACGCGAAGTATTTCGCGCTCGCGCTCACGCTCAAGGGCGACCCGATCCTGCCGCCGCCGCGCCACCTCGATTACCTGGTGAACCTGGCCGCGGCCTTCTGGGACGCGGGCATCCTGGTCGGCGAGGCGGTCGAGGAGCTGACCGGGCCCACGCTCTTCACCAACCGCCAGAACCTTTTCGTGCAGCTGGCCTTCAAGGACCTCTCCGAGAAGAAGGCCAGCACGGATTTCCACGCCTGGCGCGATCTCGCCAAGACGCGCGACCCCGAGACCTATGCGATCCTCAAGCGCGTGGTCGAGGACGAGGACTGGCACGTCCACATCTTCGACGGCCAGGTCGCGAAGATGATGGCCGATCCGGTCCACGGCCCGCACCTGCGCGTGGTCTACAAGAAGCTCGTCGCCATCAATGCCCAGATCGGGGCGGCGGTGGGCTCGAACGTGCTCGACCACATGTTGGACCACGACATGCTCGCGATCCCGCGCCATGAGCGCGCCGCGGTGCGTGGGCTGGCGAAGCTGCAGCGGCTGTCTGGCGGACCGCTGCCGGTCGAGACGGCGGAGCGCTTCATGGGGCTGCAGAGCGACTACTACGCGCGCCACGCGCCGCAGGCCGCTGCCGCGTCATGAGCCTCGTCTGCGCATGAGCGACATCGGGCCATGAGCCACGCGATCGTCACGGGCGGCACGGGCTTCATCGGTGGCCACGCGGTCGACCGCTTCCTGGCCGCCGGCTGGCGCGTCACGCTGCTGGTGCGCGACCAGGCGCGCGTCGCGCAGCGTCACCAGGGGCACGTCGAGGCGTTGCGCGCCGACCTGACCGCCGAATTGCCGGCGCTGCCGGCCGCCGATGTGATCGTTCACGCCGCCGCCGACATGGATTTCGGCCACGACGCGCGTGCGATGGCGCCCGTGACCGTGGCGGGCACCGAGCGCCTGCTCGCGGCCGCCCGCGCCCTCACAGCGCCTCCGCGCTTCGTGCATGTGAGCTCGCAAGCGGTTTACGGCTTCGACAGGCACTACACCGATGCCGACGAGGCCACGCCGATGCGCCCTTCGCCCTATGCCTACTGCGCGACGAAGCGCCAGGCCGAGGAGGCGGTGTGGCGCGCAGGCTCGGACGGCCTGGCAGTCAGCGTGCTGAGGCCGGGCTTCGTCTATGGCCCGGGTGACGTGCGCACCTTGCCACCCGTCGTCGCGATGATGCGCAAGGGGCAGCTTTCGGCCCACATCGACGGCGGGCGTTTCGACACGGGCTGCCTGCATGTCGAAAACTGCGCCGAGGGTATCTTCCTCGCCGCGGTACAGTCCGAGGCGGTCGGCGAGGCCTTCAACCTGGGCGATGGGCGCGTGCTCACGATCCGCCAGATGGTCGACGACGTCGCCGGGCGTCTCGGCGTGCCGGCGCCCACCGGCAACTTCCCCTTCGGCCTGGCGATGGCGACCGGACACGTCGTGGAAGGGGCCTGGCGCCTGTTCCGCCGCCCCGGCCCGCCGCCGCTGTCGCCGTTCCTCGTGGCCATGCTGCGGCGCAACAGCGGGTTCAGCATCGAGAAGGCCCGCGAGCGGCTCGGCTACACGCCGCGCCGGCAGTGGGAGGAGAGCCTGGACGAGACCCTCGCCTGGTGTGACCAGGCGCTGCGGGGAGAATCGGCATGAGGACCGGAGCGATGGCATGAGCACCAAGGACCCTTTCTTCCAGGTCACAGAGCCCGCGGGCGAGGTGCTCTACTGCGCCTGCGGCCGGTCGAAGAACCGTCCCTACTGCGACGGCTCCCATGGCGGTACGGGCACCTCGCCCTGGCGCATCGACGTGCCGGCGCCGGGCGGGCGGAGCATGAAGATTTGCGGGTGCGGCAAGACCGGCATCGGGCCGTTCTGCGACGACAGCCACGCGCCCGCGCGCCGGGCGGCGGCGCCTCCGCCGGACGCCTGAGGCGCTAGCCTTCGCCCTGGGCCAGGGGCAAGCTGGGCGGCCAGTCGGCGGCGGTCATGACCGCATACGCCGCGGCACTCTCCTCCGCCACGTGCGCCATGATCTTGCGGCGCACGGCCGCCGGCAGCAGCAGCGGCGCGAGCCAGGGCCGCGGGAGGTGCACGGTCTGGCGCGCGATCACCCGCGCGCCCATCGCGGCGGGCTCGATGCGCCAGTCGACGGTCAACCCGCTGCGGATCCGCAGCGGGCCGATGACGGTGGTCGTCTCGGCGGCGAGCGTGATGCCGGGCGCGGCCGGCTCGAAGCGCACCACCCGGAAGACGTAGATGCGCCGTTCGGCGCCGAAGCGCTCCGCGACGGTGAAGCTCACCCCCGGGCCGAGCAGCGGCACGTCGGCGCCTGCCGCGTGAGGTTCGTGGGCCGCGTGGAGGTCCGGGTAGAACCGCGCGAAATGGCGCAGGCGCTCGAAGACTTCGGCGGGCGAGAGCGGGAAGTCCGCCTCGTAAGGGAACTCCATGGCGGTCAGCCGACGACCGGCTCGGGCGCGAGCAACGTGATCGTGCCGGACCAGCCGTCGAGCCGCACCCGCGTGCCGGGCGGCAGCCGGTCGAGGGCGTCGGGCACGCCGGTGATCGCCGGCAGGCCGTATTCGCGGGCCAGGATCAGGCCATGGGAGAGCACCGAGCCGCGCGCCGCGATCACCCCGCCGGCCACGGCCCAGGCGGGCGTATAGCCGGGCTTCGGCGTCGGCACCACCAGGATGTCGCCGGGCCGCACGTGGGCGAGGTCCGCGAGCGTGGTCAGGTGGCGGATCGGGCCTTCCACGAAGCCGCCGCTCGCGCCCTCGCCTTTGATCTGGTTCCCCGTGGCCGGCACCACCGCCTGCGCCGCCACGGGCCGATCGCCCGCATACTCCATCACGGGCGGCGTCGCGAGCGCGCGCTCGAATGCCTTGCGGCGCCGCGCCGCGAGCGGCGCGCGGGTGTGCGGCGCGGCCTCGCCGGCGATCGCCATCACCTCATCGAGCGTCAAGAACCAGATGTCGTCCGGCCCGGCGAGCACGCCGCGCGCCGCGAACTCGTGGGCCCAGACCGTGAGCAGGCGCCGCTCAGCGGGAATGAGCCGCCCGCAGAACAGGTGATGCTCCTCGTCGAGGCGCACGAAGGTGTGCAGCACGTCGACCAGGCGACGGAAGAATGCCGGCGCCCAGGTCGCGGGCGCGACCGCCGTGGCGAGCCGATCGATCGCCGCCTCGCGCGCCGCCGCGAGGTCCGCCCGGCGGGCCGCCTCCGCGTCCGGCGAGGTGGGCCCCGCGCGCAGCCGCGCCGTGACGAGCGCGTCGAGGATTTCGGGCCGCTCGCCCCAGGTCGGCTCGCGCAGGTCCCAGGCATGGCCGAGGTGGCCGTACTCGCGCAAGAAGCCCTCGCGCAGCGGCCGCGCGGGCGAGGTGCGCCAGGCGTCGTTCAAAGCGCCGGCATCGCCGTGGCGCATCGAGGCCGACAGGAACGAGTCCGCCGCCACCGCCGCCACCAGCGCGTCGAGCGCCCCGTTCATGGCGAGCGTGGCGTTCGACGCCAGGCCGCCGGTGAGCGTCGCGATCAGCGTGGCGTCTTCCTGGCCCTCGGCCATGGCGGCGATCGCCCCCACCAGCCAGCGACAGGCCATCTTCACCACGTAGATCGCGAGGTCCGGCTCCATGAAGGCGTCGCTGGCGGCGATCAGCCGGCGCGCGTAGTCCAGCCGCGCGGGGCCGTCCATCGCCTGCGGATCCTCGGCCAGCAGGGCATCCATGGCGTTGATGTGGCGCGGGAAGCCTTCGGTCCAGGCGGCCTCGATCTCGGCCGCATGGGCGAAGACGTAGGCCTCGAAGAGGCCTGCCACGGCCCGCAGGCGCGGGTCGTGCGGCGACGACGCCAGCGGGCCGCGGCGCGGTTCGAAGATGCGCTTGAGATCCTTCCAGGCGGCCGGCGCGAGCACGGGCGCGAGCGCGCGCACGTAGGCGCCGAGGAACGGCCGGTGCGCCGCAGCCCGGAAGCGCAGCGAGCCCGGGATCTTGAAGAAATCGCGGTTGTTGTAGACGTAAGCGCCGATCGTGGTGGCGACGTCGTCCGGGCGCGCGGCGGCGAGGCCGAAGCGGCGATCGAGCGTGGCGACGTTGACGCGCAGGGCCGATTGCAGCGCGCTCCAGCCGAGCGGCGAGATCGGCTCGGGGAAGCGCTCCTCGGCGAGGTCGCGGCTCCAGCGGATCGCCGCGCGATCCTGGGAGCCGGGCGGCATGCCGGGCACGGGCCTGGCCTGCAGGAGCTTGAGCCCATCGGCACACCAGGCCCATTCGATGTCGAGCGGCCGGCCGGCACTCGCCTCGAGGCGGCGGCCGAGGTCCCGCAGGCGCGCGGCCGCGCCCCTGGGCAGGCCCGCCACGTTGGGCACGCGGCCCTTGCGAGGCAGCGTCACGTCGCGTCCGCCGTCACCCTCGACGACCGCGGCGCCCTGGCCGGCCGCGAAGGCGAGGCGCATGAGGCCGTGGGCCGGGTCACCGGGATCGACCGTGAAAAGTACGCCCGCGGCGATCGGCCGCACCATCGGCTGGATCAGCAGCGCGAGCTTGCAGGCCGCCGGGTCCTGGCCAAGCGCGAGCAGGTGCCCGAGCGTGGCCGGCGCGAGCAAGGCCGCCCAGCAGCGCGACGCGGCGATCGGCAGCGACACGGCCGGCACGTCGAGCTCGGTGTGGAACACGCCGGCGGCGGAGGCATCGGGCGCGTCCTCGGCGGTCGCGCTCGAGCGTACAGCGAGCACGTCGCCGAGGCCGTCGACCGCCGCGGCCACGGCGGCGGTGACGTCGGGCGGCCAGGACATCGACGCCACCACCGGGGCCAGCGCCGCGGCCGGCGCGAGGTCACCCAGGCGGGCCGCCTCCAGCGCCGCGTTCCAGGGCTCGAGCAGCTCGGCGGGCCGCAGCACGGCTTCCAGGCAGGCCGGCGTGAGCACGACGCCGGCGGGCACGGGCTCGTCGGCGGCGAGCGCCAGCGCGAGCGCGAGCGCCTTGCCGCCGACCATGCCGAGGTCACCCGGCCGGACGGCGGCCAGGGGCAGGAAGCGCGGGGTGGTCGGGGCCGCGCTCATTCGAGCAGGTCCCGCAGGCGTGCGATCTCGGCCTGGCCCAGGCCTTCGCGCTGGACCGCGCGGTCGAGCTTGCCGAGCTTCTTGCGGCCCGAGAGGTCGCGGAAGGCGGCCTCGAACAGGTCCGCCACGCCCTTCACGACGACCAGGCCGAGAATCGGCCAGCCGAGGTCCTTCGCCACGTAGCGCAGCACGCGGCCGAACATCGAAGGGTAGAGCAGCGGCAGCCACCAGGCGTCCACGTCGACATAGTGGAAGCGGGCCACCTCGGCGCGCGGCGCGAACATGGCGTTGCCCCACATCGCGCGCCAGGTCCGCCACTTGGTGGGGAAGTCCTCGACGAGCTGAAACTCGCCGAAGGCCTTGTCGATCTCGGCCATGTGGGTCGATCGGCCGTGCAGGATGCGCCGCGGCTCGCCCACGCGGCGGGCGGTGTCGGCGGCGTAGAAGCCGCCGACGCGCGGCCGGATGCGGTCGAGGAAGGCCGCGACGCCCGGCATCGGCACGAGCGCCTGCACCAGCGAGAGCGCGTGGAAGACCAGCTCGTGCGAGCCGGCCTTGTCGACCTCGGCGCCGAACAGCGCCCAGTCGAAGGCGGGCTCCGCGCGCAGGAGGTTGTAGATGTCGCCGATTTCGCGAAGGCCGGCCTTGTAGTACGGCAGGTGGATGCAGAGGTGGTGCACGTTGTCGACCGGCGCGAGCGCTTCCATCCCCGGCACGTCCGGCCAGAGCGCGAAGGGCACGGCCCGCGTCCACATGGCGGCATGGTCCGGCTTGTACTTCGTGAGCGGGCTGATCAGCCCCCAGTGCGTGCCGAGCACGCAGTCCAGGCTGCGGTGGAAGAACGGCGGCGTGTGGTGGCTGAACTTCACCTGCTTGTCGTCGCCCTCGACGAGGTTGCCGAGGCTGAAGAAGCCGTGCCTGGCGTAGAGCCCGAGCATGTCGTCGAGGCGCTCGACGGGCATCAGGAAGTCCACGTCGTTCATCCGCTTGTAGCCGGGGTCGCCATAGTACCTGGGGCCGAAGTGGACGCCCTTCAGGATCGCGACCCGGATCCCCATCGACGCGGCTTCCGCGAACACGGGCTTCGCGATCT
This sequence comes from Candidatus Sericytochromatia bacterium, assembly GCA_036675505.1. Classification (GTDB taxonomy): domain Bacteria; phylum Cyanobacteriota; class Sericytochromatia; order S15B-MN24; family JAQBPE01; genus JAKFEW01. The sequence continues at coordinate 43,379 of JAKFEW010000154.1, read as the reverse complement.
CGAGGCGGCGCGCGTTGCGGGCGGCGATCTCGGCGGCATGCGCGGCCCAGGCCTCGGCCAGCGGCACAGGGAGCCGACCCGTATGGCCGCGCGCCACGAGGTGCTTGTGGGCGAGCGGCCTGATCGCGTTGCGGTCGGCGAGCGCGTAGAGCGCCGACCAGTCGAGCGCCGGGTCGCTCGCGAGCCCGTCGAGCGCCACGCCCTCGGCCTCGTCGTGGCGGGCCAGGGAGAGCAGCAGCGCGAGGCGCTCTTCGCGGTTCAGGCCGGCAGCGCCGGGGAGGATGACGGGGAGCGCGGCGATCGCCATCTCGGTACCTGTGGTCTGCACGTCGGTGGTTTGCATGCCAGTGGGCTGCATATCAGGCGCCCACGGTCTGCGGCGCGCCCGCACCAGCGGCCGCGACCGGCGCGCCGAGGCGCGCGTCTGGAAAGGCCGCGAGCGCGCGGCGCACGTCGTCCGCCGCCGCCGCGACCGCCGGGTGCAACGGCTCGACCCGGGGGTTCGCGGCCGGCGGCGTCGCACCCGCCACGAAAGGCAAGCCGAGGAAGTCGCGCAGGCGCTCCAGCTGCGGCAGCGGGTCGGCCACCAGGTCCTCGTAGGTCACCTCGACCCAGCGGTCCCGTGGCAGCGCCGCGAGCGCCGCGTAGTGCTTGCCCAGCTGGACGGCGATGCCGCGCCGGATGGCCCGCACGGCCACGGCCTGGTAGAGGCGATCCGGCAGCAGCCGATCGGCGGCGGCGAGGAGGCGGAAGTTCGCGCGCCAGAGCGGGATGCCCGCGAGCAGCACGGCGAGGAACGGCTCCATCCCGCGGCGGTAGACGAAGTGGTTGCGGAACTGCGAGTTCAGGACCCGCACGGGGTCGCGGCGGATGAAGATGAAGCGCGCGTCGGGCCAGCGCGCGAGGATCGTGCGCTCGGCGCCGAGGTCGAACGGGTTCTTGAGCAAGAGCGCCGATTTCTCGGGCTGGAGCCACGTGAGCTTGCGCATCACCTCGTCGAGCTGCGCCGCGCTGCCGGGCCCCACGCCCCAGGCGCCTGCGAACTTGCGCAGGATGAACGCGTACTCCTCGAGCGCGTCCGGGCCGACCAGGACGCCGTCGATGCCGCGATCCACCACGCCGCTGGCCGCGAGGTTCGCTGTGAGGTCCGCGCGGTAGGTCGCCTCCAGCCCATTCAAGCGGGCGTGCATCAGCCGCCGGTAATGCGTGACGTGGTAGAGCGAGGTCACGGCCACCGGGAACGTCTCGGCGAGCACCTGGTACAGCCAGGTGGTGCCGGACCGGTGCAGGCCGAGCACGAACACCGGGGGGGCCGGCCGCGCGGGCAGCTCCGCCGCGTGAGCGGCGTCGAGGTCCTGGCGGAGCGCGCGGGGATCGGTGAAGTCGAAGGTGGTCATGGCGGGGCCTTCCCGCTATACCCGACCGCCCGGCCCACCGCACCGGCTGGCCGGGTCGCGCCGGCGCCGGTATGATGGGTTGATGGCGGCACGACGAGGCAAGACCGGTGACGAGCGCCCCCACGCGGCGGCGGAGGCGGCGCTCCGCGCGGCTGATCCGGCGCTGGGCGCGCTGATCGACCGCGTCGGCCCCTGCGGCCTGGTGGTCGAGCCGGCCGGCACCCTCTTCGGGCAGCTGGCGCGCGCGATCGTCTACCAGCAGCTGTCCGGCAAGGCGGCGGCGACGATTCACGGGCGGTTCGAGGCGCTCTTCGCGCCCGCAGCCCCCTCGCCGGCCGGCCTCGCCGCGATCGACGACGAGGCGCTCCGCGCGGCGGGCCTGTCACGGCCGAAGGCGGCCTACATGCGGGGGCTGGCCGAGCACCTGGGCGAGCGGGACCTGACCCTGGCCGACCTCCAGGCCCTCGACGACGACGCGATCGTGGCGGACCTCACGCGCATCAAGGGCATCGGGCGCTGGACCGTCGAGATGCTGCTGATGTTCAACCTGGGCCGGCCGGACGTGCTGCCGGTCGACGACCTCGGCGTCCAGCGCGGCATCGAGCTGACCTACGGTCTTGCGGCGCGGCCCAGGCCCCGCGAGGTGGCGGCCTTCGGCGAGAAGTGGCGCCCCCACCGCACGGTGGCGAGCTGGTTTCTCTGGCGGGCGTCGGAGGGCCTGTGAGGCCGGTCGTCGCGCTCGAGCGCCTCACGGCCTGTCCCCTGTGCGGCGGCCCCCTGGGGGCGGAGGCCTTCGGCACGACCTACACCGATCTCTGGCCGAACGTCGACGGCCACCGCTACGCCTATCACCTGTGCCCGACCTGCCACGTCCACGTGCTGGCGAACCGCCCGGTGCCGGGCCCGGCGCTCGCGGCCTTCTACGCCGAGCGCGGCGGGTGCGCCTGGCTCGACCCGGCCCACCCGAGCGGCCTGGTGCGCCGCTACGTGCGGTGGCTGCAGCGGCGGAAGCTCGAGATCCTCAGCCGGATCGCCAGCCCAGCGGCCGGCCTGCGCGTGTTGGAGGTCGGCAGCGGCAAGGGGGCGTTCGCGGCCTACCTGGCGGAGGTGACGGACTGGGAGGTGCATGCCAACGATTTCGAGGATTCGCTGGCGTTGGGCACAGGCGTGACCTACTGGCCAGGCGCGTTCGAGGCCGTGAGGTTCCCGGCCGGGCTGCAGTTCGACGTGATCGTCGCGCACCACGTGATCGAGCACCTGTACGACCCTGCTGCGTTTTTCCGGGCGGCCTACGAGCGGCTGGCGCCGGGCGGCCTGCTGGTGCTCGAGACGCCCAACACGGCCTGCGCGACCTTCGCGCGCTACCGAGAAGACTGGGGCCTGCTCTGCGCGCCGCGGCACGTGGTGCTGTATGCGGATGCGTTCTTCCGCGAGCGGCTGGGGGCGATCGCCCCCTTTCAGCCGGCGGAGGTCGTGTACGACGGCTACCTGACGGCGTTCAGCCCCTGGCTGCAGTCCGTGCTGCACCGGCTCCACCTGCGGCTCGAGCGCCGGGGGCTCGGGTTCTGGGTGGGCGCCGTGGCGATGGGGCTCTTCAATCCGCCGGTGGCCGCGATGGAGCGGCTTGTGGGGCGGGGGCGGGCGGTGATGACGGTGGCTGTGCGGAAGTGATACCGCCCCGGATCCGCCCCTTCCAGGCCGAGGTCGCCCGCGTCGCGAGCCACAACGACCAGAGGCCATTCAGGATCGCGAGCGCCATCGTCAGCGGGTGCAGCAGCGCCGAGGTCCAGCCGTGCCCCGTCTGGACCGCCGCGACCACCCGCGTGCCGGCGGTCAGCAGCGCGATCACCGTGAAGGCCGCGAGCTCCGCCGGACCCGGAACATGGAAGAGCCAGCAGAGCAGCGCCAGCCAGGGTGCGACGAGCGCGATGGCCAGCCACGCTTGCAAGCCGATGAAGGCCGCAGGCGAAATGCCTGTGCAGTCGAAGGCGTGTTTCGCGAACCCGCGCCAGACCTCGCCGAACCCCGTGTACATGCGGCAGCGCGCCACGCCTGCGCCGGCCCTGTAGCGCGCCCGGAAGCCCTCGGCCGCCACCCGGCGGCCCATCTCCATGTCGTCGAGCCAGGCCCCGCGGATCGCCTCCCAGCCACCGATCGCGGTCAGGCGATCACGTCGCCACAGCATGAATTGGCCGTTCAGGGGGGCCACCAGCACCTTCGCGCCGCGCGCGTGCAACCACTGGGGCGCGAGCAGGTAGAAGTAGTAGACCATCATCGGCACGAAGGCCCGCTCCGCCCACGTGCCGAGCGTCTGGGCCGGGTAGAGCGAGAGCACGTCGAGGCCGTCCGCCGCGAGCGCCGCCGCGGCGCGCGGCAGACCGCCCGGCTCGAGCGTCACGTCGGCGTCGACGAAGAGCAGCAGGTCCGCATCCGGCGCTGCCGCCTGGGCGAGGCGGTGCAGGGCGTGCACCTTGCCGCCCCAGCCGGCCGGCGGGCCCTGGCCCGTCACCAGGCGGATGCGCGGGTCGCGCGCCATGGCGGCCCGCACGACCTCCGCGGTGCCGTCCTCCGACGCGTCGTCGTAAACCACGAGCTCGGCGGCCTCGTGGGCCGGCAGCGCGATGAAGCTCTCAAGCAGCGGGCCGATGCGCGTCGCCTCGTCGCGGGCCGGCACGAGCACCGCGATGCGGGGCGCAGGCCCGCCCACAGGGACGGGCGGCAAGCGGCGAAAGGTGGCGGCGTTCAGGGCCGCTTGCGCCACGAGCGGCGTGAGCAGCGCCAGCGAGACCCCGAGCAGGATGGCCGACATCGATCAGGCTGCCGGCTCGCCGACACGCCGGCGCCCGAACTCGCCCATGCGCGGGTAGTACTTGCGGCGCCAGATGGCGCCGTCGACGAAGTAATGGCTGATCATCGCCGCGTTCAACAGCGCGGCGTTCCAGAGCGGCGGCAGCGTGGCCGCGAGCCCCACGAAGCCGACGCCCGCGAGCACCGGGATCACGAACCACCAGCCCCAGCGCCGGTCGCGCGCCAGGCGGCTGTAGAGGTCCGTGGCGGCTGGATCGGCCACCGCACGCTGGTGGTGGTGCGTGTAGCAGAAGGCGAAGTACTGGAGGTTGTGGTAGCAAGCCACCAGCGCGAGCGTGAGGAAGAACTGGTCGTTCGGCACGAGCGCCGCGAGGCCGAGGTGCAGGGCCGCTCCACCCGCGAGGATCGCCTGGGTGACGGGGAAGCGCTCGCCGCGACGCACCCGCGCGGCGGTCTTCAAGGCCCAACGGCCGGCGTACCAGGCCAGCGCCGCGGTGAGGGCGATCGGCACCGCGAGCGGCACCGGCCAGAGCGTGAACTGGAACTGCATAGCGCCGAGGCCTAGCAACATCGGCGGGCCCGCGGCTTTCCAGCAGATCGCGGCGGCGGCGAGGGCGGCGATCGCCACCCGCAGGTCGTAGCCCTCGGCGTGGATCGCCCGATCGCCCGTCACCTGCGCGTAGCGCGCGTCGGCCGAATGGATCAGGCCCATGTGCTGGCGCGTGATGTGGTAGTAGGCGATCACGATGTTCAGCGTCAGCGCCCAGCCGAAGGCCGCGGTGCCGAAGAGCATCACGGTGGGCGCGAGTATGGCGGCCGAGACCACGAGCGGCAGGAACATCACGCCGGGCCGGTAGTAGCCGCGGCTGTGGGCCGGCAGGGTCAGGAACCAGGTGATGGCGTTGTGCGGCAGGCCTGTGAAGACGGAGGAGGCGACGTAGACCAACATCGGGCCCTTCGGGCCGATCAATGCGCTCGCCGTGGTCAGGAGCACGAACAGCACCGGCGGCAGCAGCAGGTACCAGACGAGGTCGTAGGAGCGGCCGTGGAGCCAGAGGTCGCCGGTGGCGGTGGCCTCGGGGCTGGTCGGGAGCGCGAGCGTGGACATACGGCTCATGTACCCGGGGCGCCCGGGTTGCTGGCCGGGCCCCCGGGAAGTATACTCGCGAGACCTGCCCCAACTTCTGGCTGTGAGGTCTGGATCGATGCGCCTTCGCCCGTGCCCCACTTGCTCGCGCCCGGTCCGCACGGCGGACGCGGCCTGTCCGTTCTGCGCAGCGACGCTGGCGCCGATCGCCGACGCGGGTGGGACGGCGCTGACGCGGATCGCCGGCGGCGCAATTGTCTTGGCCCTGGCGGCATCTTGCTCGCCGCCGGCTGCGCAGCCCGTGTACGGGGCGCCCGGCCAGCCGACCCCGACCGCGCCCACTTCGCCCACGCCTTCACCCGCCGCCAGCCCCACGCCGCCGGCCCCACAGCCCGTCTACGGTGCACCCATGCCGCCCTCGGATCAGCCCCCACCGCCCTGAGCGACGAACAGGCACCTGCTCAGGTGACTTGCGCCGGCAGCTGCTCGACGACGATGTCGAAGCGCCCATGGTCGAAGGGCTCGCCCGGCGCGGCCTCCGCCTGGACGAGGCGCTCACGGAGCCCCTGGGAGGCGAACTCCAGCGCGCGGTGGTGGCAATACGGGTTGTTGCCGCGCTTCCCGAAGAACACATGGGCGGTCCAGCTGCAGCCGCCGCGGCAGATGTCGGCGTAGTAGCAGCCGGCGCAGTAGCCCCAGAGGTGCTCGGTCGCGCGGGCAGGGTCCTCGTAGGCGACGCGGTTCATGGTGAGCGGCTCGGTCTGGGTGACGATGTCGGCGAGCCGCATGTCGCGGATGTTGGCGCCGGTGTAAGGGCCGGTCGGCAGCGACGGGCAGCCCTTGATCGCGCCATCGGCCTCGATGCCGAGCGTGCTGATGCCCGCCTGGCAGCCGTCCCAGGTGAGCCCGGGCTGGCCGTGGCCCTTGAGCACGGTGTCGTAGGGGCCGTAGTAGCCGACGTTGTTGCCCGGCATCATCATGATGCCTTCGGCGCGGCCGCGTTCAGCGAGCGCGGCGAGGACAGGGAAGAGGTCCAGGAGCTCGTAGGGCTGGAGCAGCAGGTGGGCGTTGTCGGCCGCCCGGCCCATCGGCACGGTGAGCTGGACTTGCCACGCGTGGATGCCCGCCTCGCGCAGCAGCTCGTAGAGCGCGGGCAGCTCGCTCATCGAGAGCGCGTTGATCTGGGTGTTCGCCGAGGCCGGCACGCCGGCGGCGCGCAGGTTGGCGATCGCGTTGAAGGCCGCGCGCCAGGAGCCCGCCACGCCCCGCTGCTTGTCGTGCGACGCCTCGAGGCCGTCGACCGAGACGGATACCGAGCCGACCCCTGCCTCCGCCATCTTGGCCGCCATGTGGGCCGAGACGCCGAGCCCGCCGGTCGTCATCGTGCAGGCCATCCCGTGCGCACGAATGGCGCGGACGATCTGGGGCCAATCGGCTCGCAGGTAGGCCTCGCCGCCGATCAGGGTCACCTCGTCGATGCCGACCTCGGCCATCTGGCGGACCAGGTCGAGCGCCTCGTCCGTGGACAGCTCGGCCGCCCGGGCCTCGCCGGCGCGCGAGCCGCAGGTGGTGCATTTGAGGTTGCACTTGAGCGTGATCTCCCAGACGGCGTACGTCGTCCGGCGATAGGTGTTGGCCTGGGACATGGCGGCTCCTCGGGGCGGGGTTCTCTGTATGCCCGGTCGGGTTGTCGGCTCCCGTAGGCTAATTTAGACTAGATGGCAGGGCGAACCCGACGGACCGCGCTTTCGCGAGGGGGCTCGGAAGCTGGCGGCGGGACGGGAGGAATGGGGGCGAGCGCTGCCTCGACCTCCTCGAGCCAGGTCAGCTCCAGCTCGAACTGTCGGACCGTGAGCGAGACCATCAGACGCGCCGCGCGGACGCCCGGGCTGTCGCTGGCCCTCGCGAGGTCGGCCGCCGTTGCACGCTCTCGCGCGACCTCGACGAGCAGGAACTCGCGGCGGCACGCAACCACCCGACCTGCGGCGCCAGGCGCGGCGTGGGGTGACAGCGCGAGCCAGGTGACGAAGGGCGGCGGCTGGCGGTGGCAGGCCCAGTCGTCGCGATCGAGGCCGGCCGCGAGCGCCCGCCGCCCGGCGTCTCGCAGCCGCCAGGTCTGGCGCTCGGGGCCGGAGCCGGCCGGGCCTTCGCCGGGCTCGATCAGGCCGCGCTCGGCCAGCTTGCGCAACGAGTAATACACTTGGGGCTTCGAGATCGCCGCCCAGTCCCGGACGTCGCGGCGCTCGAGCTCGGCGAACACGTCGTAGCCGTGGCGCGGGCGTTCGGCGAGCAGGGCCAGGACGACGAGGTCCGGCGTCGTGATCTCAGCGCTTCGCGCCACGGGTCGCCTCCGCCTTGCGCTGGCGGCTCCACCACCACCAGTTGCGCTGCTCGGGCGGCAGGTTCGGATCGCGGGCCTGGGCGATCGCGCAGCGATAGGTGTCGAGGACGCAGGGGTCATGGCGGACGCCGTCGAGCGCGGAGATGCGGGCGTAGAGCTCGTCACCGTCCTGGGTGGCGAGCTGGTCGACGGACGAGATGCCGAGCCTGTCGAAATCTTCGAGCATGGCCTTGCCGATGCCGGCAAGGTCGCGGAGGCGGCGAGAGTCGGTCATGGGTTGTTACCTGGCAGGTCGTAGGGCGGGTGCCCAGCTAGTATAATTTAAACTACACCACCTGGATAGTCTAATCTATACCACTGCGCCCGCAAGCTCCGCGCAGAGGCGCTCGAGATCGGCGAACGTCCCGAAGTCGTCCGGCGCCCGGCGGCGCAGTGCGGCCTTCTCCGACCGTGGTCGCGGGCGATCGAGGATGAAGGTGCGGATGCCGAAATCCATTGCGGGGATGTCCTTGCGGGGATCGTTGCCGATCATCAGGCAGCGCTCGGGGCCGCAGCCGAGCTTTGCGAGGAGCTCCTCGTAGTACTCGACGCTCGGCTTCGTCCGCGTCATCGCCTCCGGGTGGGTCAGGAAGGCCCAATCGACGTCGGCGAGCCCGGCCCAGGCGAGGCGGTGGCGCGTCATGGCGAGCGGCACGGTCGGGTTGGTCGCGAGCACGAGCCGGAAGCCCAACGCCTGCGCGCGATCGATCGCCCGGCGGGCGCCCGCCACCGGCCCGAACCGCCAGCCCATCGCCCGGAAGTCGTCTTCAGCGAGGCGGCGGACACGGGCCGCGACCTCGGCGGGGTCGCAGCCGGCTTCGCGCGCGAAGGTATCCACCATCACGTCGAAGTTCGGCCTGGCGCTGCGGTGGTGCTGCAGGGCTTCCACGGCGGCCTTGCCCGCGCGAACGATCGTGCGCGGGGGCGCGAGGCCCGCGAAGCGGCGCACCACGAGCCACGTGAACTGCAGCGAGGAGCCTGGCTTGAACTGGTCGACGAGCGTGCCGTCGAGGTCAAACAGCAGCGTATCGATGCTCATCGGCGTCGTCCCGGCCGCGGCCATCGATCAGCGTGCAAACCTCCGCGTAGACGCGCTCGTTGTCCGCGTTCATGGCGTCGGCGTCGACGCCCAGCGCTTGCATATGCGCCGCGAGGCCCGGCTTCCACCAGGCCTTGCGGTCCATGTCCATGATCACGATCCGGCAGATGCCGCGCAGCGCGGCGCGCTCGACACGGCCGGGCGGCGCGATCGCGACCAGCGCGCGGCAGGTCGCCCCCACGCCCGCGACGTGGCGGGCCTCGTCGCGGAAGATCGCCTGGACGAGCGCGTGCAGGCGAGGCAGGTCCTGCCCGGCGCCCGCGAGCAGGCGGCGCAGGTAGAGCGTACCCGTCTTCTCGAAGACCAGCAGCGGCAGCAGCAGCCTGAGCGGCTGGCGCGCGCTGCGCGTGACCAGGGCCTTCATGAAGCCGTCGTAGACCAGGCGGTGGGCCACCGTCGTCTCGGGCACCGCGTCGCCGAACTGGGTCGCCAGGTAGCTCCTGAACAGGCGCTCGTGGCGCAGCTCATCCTCGCCCTGGAGCCTGAAGAAGCGCAGCACCTCAGGATCCCCGAAGCCCGCCGCGGCCAGGCCGCTGGCGGTCGGCGCCATCACCCACTCCTCGAAGCCCTCGCTCTTGGCGAAGCCATTCAGGACGCGACGCCAGGCCGCGCGCTGCGCCTCGGGGATCGGGTCGCGCCCGTCGGGCAGCAGCGAAGTGGCCGCGGCGGCCGCGGCCTCGGCCTGGTCGGACAGCCGGGCGAGCAGCGGGGGCAGCGTGGCGGGGGGCGCGGCGATGAGGGGCATGGGCGGGACCCGGCGTGGCGAGCTGTTTGGGGTGGGGTACAAGGGCCGAGCGAATTCTACCCGCCCCGCGTGAGCCCGCCACGGACCTTCGCCATGCCACCCCTTCCGCCCCTCGTCGATCGTTTGGTCAGCGCTTCCGAGGTCGCCGCCGCGGAGGCCGCCGCGGGCGCGTGGCCGCGGCTGACCATCGACGCTGCGACGCTCGCCGACCTCGCATTGATCGGCGTCGGCGCCTTCAGCCCGCTGGAAGGCTTCATGGGCGCAGCCGACCACGCGAGCGTCTGTGAGCGGATGCGGCTGGCCGATGGCCGCCTCTGGCCGCTGCCGATCACCTTGGCTGCCGACGAAGCTGCAGCGCTCGCGGCGAAGGACGCCGGCCGCGCCCTGCTGGTCGGACCCGACGGCACCGCCCATGGCGAGATCGAGGTGCAAGAGGCGTACCGGCTCGACCGTGCGGCCGAAGCGCGCCAGCTCTTCGGTACCGACGACGCGGCGCATCCCGGCGTGGCGGCGATCGCCGCGCGGCCAGGCTGGAACGTGGCGGGGCCCATCCGGTACTACGGCCGGGCGCCGAAGCCCTGCCCGGCCCAGCACCTCCCGCCGGCCGAGGTGCGCGCCGAGATCGTCGCGCGCGGCTGGCGGGCCGTCGCCGGCTGCCAGCCCAGCGACCTGATCGACCGGGCCGAAGAATACCTTCAAAAGGTCGCCCTGGAGCTGGTCGACGGCTTGTTGCTGCACCCGCTCGTCGGCGGGACCGAAACCGGGGTACCGGCCGCGGTGAGGATGCGCGGGTACGAGCGCCTGATCGCTGCCTATTTCCCGCCGAATCGCGTGATCCTCGCAGCGCTTCCAGCGGGCGCTCGCCACGCGGGACCGCGCGAAGCGCTGTTCCATGCGCTCGTCCGGCGCAATTACGGCTGCACGCACGTCGTGGTCGGACCCGATCATGCCCTTGGAGACCGCGGAAATGGCGTTGCGTGCGACCACCCACTCACCGATGCCCTGGCCGCCGAGCTCGGCGTGACGGTGCTGCGCTTCGAGGCGAGCTTCTACTGCCGCGATTGCGGCACGGCCGCGAGTACCAAGACCTGTCCACACCCGCTTTCTTCGCGCCTCTCGCCGTCGGCCGCCAAGGTGCGAGAACTTCTGAGTGACGGCCACCTGCCGCCGCCCGAAATCACCCGCCCGGAGGTCGCGGCGGTGCTCGTCGCCGCCCTGCGTGAGCCCGGCGCGACGCACACGCCGGCCGCGACGGTCGAGCCTCCACCGGAGGCGCCCATCGCTCGCACGATCTGGCTCACGGGCCTCCCGGCCGCCGGCAAGTCGACCATTGCCCGCGCGCTGGCCGACGCGATGCGCGCCCGCGGCCGCCAGGTCGAGGTGTTGGATGACGATGAGGTCCAGGGCGCGCTGACCACGGACTTCGGCGCCTCGAAGGCAGACAGCGTCGCGGACACGCGACGCGTGGGCTTCGTGGCCGGCGTGCTCAACCGCAACGGCATCGACGCAATCGTGGCGACGATCGCCCCTTTCGCCGAGGGGCGCGTCGCGGCCTGCCGCTTCGCGACGGAAATCGTCGTGGTGTACGTCAATTGCCCGATCGAGGTTTGCGCGAACCGCGATCCGAAAGGCCTCTACCGACGGGCCTTCACGGGTGAAACGACAGGCCTCGCGGGCGTCGACGCGCCGTACGAGCCGCCCGATGCGCCGGACCTCGAGCTCCGCACGGACCTCGAGGACGTCCAGGCCTGCGTCGACCGCCTGCTTGCGCTGATCGGGGTCTGAAAGATTCGCCCGTCGCTCGGTGTCAGGTCGACGGCAACGTCATGAACCGCACCAGCGAGCCCGCCGTCCAGTCCGGCGCGTCCGCCGCGTCCTGCGTCAGCACCCAGTCCGCCACCGAGAACGCGAACTCGTAGCGGCGCTCCAGGTGGCGTGCCACCTGCATCAGCTGGAACGAGTCGAGGCCCACGTCGCGATCCAGCGTGGTCTCCATCCGTAGCACACGGCCGCCGAGGTCGATGCCGGCGGCGGTGAGCGCGTCGGCCAGGGCCGCGAGCAGCTCGGGTTCGGTGGCGAGCTCAGGCATCGCCGGACCCGGTCAACGGAAGGCGCGCGCGGTGGGCGATCGCCCGGCCGAAGAGGCCGGCGCGGCCGAGCAGCCCGGGCTCGGTGGGGCTCTGGAGGCCGCCGATCAGCCACTGATCCCGGCAGCGCCCGCGCTGGATCTTGCCGCTCGAGGTCTTCGGGATCGCGCCGGGCGGCACCAGGGCCACCCGGTCGGGCGCGAGGCCCACCTCGTCGGACACACGTTGCATCACCTCGCGGCCCAGCGCCGCGTGGCGCTCGGCGGGCTCGCGCGTCTCGGCGACCACCACCACCGCCTCGGTCCCGGTCTCGGGATCCGGCACGCCGAAGGCCGCCACGCAGCCCTTGCGCACGCCCGCGACGCCTTCTGAAGCCCTTTCGAGGTCCTGCGGGGTCCAGTTGCGGCCGGCCTTCACGATCAAATCCTTGCGGCGGCCCACCACGAAGAGGTCGCCTTCGGCGAGGTAGCCGAGGTCGCCGGTGTGCAGCCAGCCGCCTGCGAGCGCGGCGGCGGTGTCGGCGGGGTCGCCGAGGTAGCCGGCCATCACCGACGGGCCCTGCACCAGGATTTCGCCGATGCGCCGCTCGGGCAGCGGCTCGCCCGCGTCGTCGGCGATGCGCACCTCGAAGCCGGTCAGCGGCCGCCCCACCGAGACGTGCGCGCGGATCGGCGCGCCGGTGACGGGGTTGGCGGCGCGCGCCTCGCCGAGGGCGAAGGCGCCGGCATCGACCTGGTCCACGCGCATGGGCCGGTTGATCGGATCGTGGAAGGCGATCGCGAGGGCGACCTCGGCCATGCCATAGACCGGCATGAGCGCCTCGCGGCGGAAGCCGAAGGGCGCGAGGCGCGCGGCGAAGGCCTCGAGGGTGGCTGCATGGATCGGCTCGGCGCCGTTCATGGCGAAGCGCCAACAAGAGAGGTCGAGGCCCGCGAGCTCGCGGTCGTCGAGGCGCGTCGCGATGAGCTGGTAGGCGAAGTTCGGCGCGGTCGAGCAGCCGCCGCGGTGGCGGTGGATCGCCCAGAGCCAGCGCTTGGGATCGAGCAAGAACGACTGCGGCGAGAGCATCGCGACGCGCACGCCGGCGAAGAGCGGCATCAGCAGCCCGCCGAGCAGCCCCATATCGTGGTAGAGCGGCAGCCAGGTGACATGCACGAGATCGCGCGGCGGGGCGACGGCCGTGACCACGGCCGCGAGGTTCGCGAGCACCTGGCGGTGCGTCAGCACGACGCCGCGCGGGTGCCCCGTGCTGCCCGACGAGAACTGGATCAGCGCGACGTCGCCCGGCCCCGTGTCGGCCGGCGTGAAGGCGCCGCCGTCCGCGCTCAGCGCGGTCGGATCCACCACGCGGGCCGGCGAGCTTGCGCGGAAGGCGGCCGCCTCCACCACGAGGCGGACGCGCGGGTCGGCTACGATCAGCGCCGGCGCGGCCGCCGCGATCAGGCGGGCGAGCCGGCCTTCGTACTCGTCGAGGCCCTTGCTGCGCATCGGCGGGTAGACCGGCACGGCCGCGGCGCCCGCGTAGCCCACGCCGAAGAAGGTCTCGACGAAGGCGGGGCCCGTCGGCAGCACGATCATCACGCGGTCGCCGCGGCGCACGCCCCGGTTCGCGAGGCCCGCGGCGACGCCGAGGGCGCGCGTGCGGGTGCCGCTCAGATCGGCCGGACGCTCGACCCCATCGTCGCCGATGTGAACGACGAAGGTCCGCGTCGGATCTTCGGCCGCGCGAGCGTCGAGCAGCGCGCCGAGGGTCTCGCCGAAGGCGTTCCAGGGGCGTGGAGAGGCGTGAGCGTTTACCATGGGTGCCTATTTCATACCCGCGTGGGCCGGGACAGGCAATGTGTACCCGCGCGGCGGGTATGCTGAGCCCGCATCCGCAAAGGAAGACCGTGTGACCGAGCCCGTTTCCCGCCCCGCAACCCATGCCGAGAACTTCTCGCTCCGCGATTTCCTGCCCGTGGTGAGCCAGGACGCCGAGGCCCAGATCGCGGCCTTCACGGGCCACTACCGGGCCATCGCCGCGACCGGCGAGGCGCTTTACATGCGCGAGATCGCGGGCCCCGCCGACGCCGTCGTCGCCGTGCGCGACCCTGGCGACGGGACCGTGCGCGAGATGATCATGTTGGGCTCGAACAACTACCTCGGCCTGGCCAACCACCCGGACGTGAAGGCGGCCGTGATCGCCGCGATCGACGCGTTCGGCGTGGGCTGCGGCGGCCCGCCGTTGCTCAACGGCACCTCGTCGTTGCACCGGCGCCTCGAGGCGCGCCTGGCCGCGCTCAAGGGCACGGAAGACGCGCTGCTGTTCTCCTCGGGGTTCCTCGCCAACCTCGGCTGGGTGGGCGCGCTCATGCGGCCGCAGGACGTGCTGGTTTACGACGAGCTCAGCCACGCGAGCCTCTACGACGCGATCAAGCTCGCGCGCTGCAAGTCCCAGTTCTTCGCCCACAACGACGTCGCCGAGCTCGCGGCGATCCTCGCGGCGCAGCGGACGCGCAACCCCGCGGCGCTGATCGTCGTCGCGGTGGAGGGCGTCTACTCGATGGACGGCGACCTGGCGCCGCTCGGCGCGATCCGCGCCGCCTGCGATCGCCACGGCGCCTGGCTCGCGATCGACGACGCCCATGGCACCGGCGTCCTCGGCGCCCACGGCGCGGGCACCGCCGAGCACCTCGGCCTGCCCCACCGGGCCGTCGACGTCGCGATGGGCACGTTCAGCAAGGCCTTCGGCACCGCGGGCGGCTTCGTGGCCGGCAGCCGCGAGCGGATCGACTACCTGCGGTTCTTCGCCCGCACGCACATGTTCTCGGCGGCGCTGCCGCACCCGGTGATCGCGACGGTGCTCGCCGGCCTCGAGGTGATGGAACGCGAGCCATGGCGCCAGGTGCGCCTGCATGAGAACGCGGCCTACCTCGTCGCGGGCCTGCGCGGCCTGGGCCTCGAGACGGCCACCGAGTCCGGCATCGTGCCTGTGTTCATCCCGGCGGGTGTCGATATGCGGGTGTTGACGCGCGGCCTGCACGAGGCGGGCGTCTTCGCGAACGCGATCGAGGCGCCGGCGGTGCCCGCCGACAAGCAACGGCTGCGCCTGAGCGTGATGGCGACCCACACGCACGCGCACCTCGATCGCGCGCTGGGCGCGATCGCCGAGGTCGGCCGCGCGGTCGGCCTGGTGCGTTGAGCGCAGCCACCGACGCGCGCCCCGCCCGATGACCGATCCCGCGGCGCCCACGCCGCGCCTCGCGATCGTCGTCGCGGCGGCCTTCGCGATCGTCGCGCTGGGCGGGCTCACGGCGCATGAGCTCTGGCTCGACGAGGCCCAGGCCTGGCTGATCGCTGCGGGCGCGTCGGCGCTCGGCGACCTGGCCGGGCGCCTCGCCTACGAGGGCCACCCGCCGCTCTGGTACCTCTTGCTGTTCGGCGCCAGCCGCCTGTGGCGCGACCCGGCGGCGATGCAGGCGCTGTCGCTGGCGGCGGCGACCGCCGTGGCCTTCCTCGCGGCCTGGCGATCGCCCTTCTCGCCCGCGCAGAAGGCGCTGTTCGCGTTCGGATACTACCCACTCTTCGAGTATGGCGTGATCAGCCGCGGCTATGGCCTCGGCCTGGCCTGCCTGGTGGCCTACGCCGCCCTCCGGACCGCCCGTGAGCGCCGGGCCTGGCTGCTCGCCATCCCCCTCGCCGCGGCGGCGCTGACCAGCGCGTATGGCCTGATCCTGGCCTGGGCGCTCGCGATCGGCCTCGTGGTCGCGGTGCTCGACCCGTTCGACCCAGCGCGGGCGCCCGGCCGGACGCGCGGCGACCGCGCCGCCGCCGGCGCGATCCTGCTCGTGGCGACGGCCGCCGCGCTCGCGACGATGCGCGTGCCGCCCGACGCTTCTTTCAGGGTCGTGCTCGCGCCTGGCATCGACGTGCTGCGCGCGGCCTGGGCGACCTACGTCCCGTTCTGGGCCTTCGTGCCGCTGCCGGACCTCGCGGCGGCGAGCCCCTGGAACACCAGCCCGCTGACCGGCCGGCCCGTGCTGGGTCAGCTCGGCTACGTGCTGGGCGCCGTCACGCTCTGGCTCGCCGGCGCCGCCCTCGCGGCCCGGCCGGCCGCGCTCGCGGCCTTCCTGGCAGGGGCGGGCGTGTTGTGGGCGTTCTGCTACGTCGGCTATGCCGGCTCGTTGCGCCACCATGGGCACTACTTCCTGCTCTGGGTGCTCTGCCTCTGGACCGCGGAGCCAGCGGGGCCACGCCTGGCGGCAGGGCTCGAAGGAGCATCCCGCGCGCTCGCGGGCGTGGTGACGTCGCGCGCGGCGCCCGCATCCATCGCGGCGCTCCTGGCCGCCGTCGGCCTCGCGGGGGCCTGGCCCCTCGCGCCCTGGTCCGCCCCGCTGCTCGGGATCGCGGCGCTCGGGGCCGCCTTGCTCGCCGCCGCGCGCCGGCCAGCCGTGCTCGCCAAGCTCGCGCGGGCCTCGGGGCCAGGTGGCCCCGCGCTGTCCGCGCTGCTCGTGATCCACGTGGTCGCCGCGGCGATCCTCTTGCGCCACGACCTCGCCCGGCCCTTCACGGGCTCGGCGCCGCTCGCGGCGGCGATCAGGGCGAGCGACCCGGCTGGGCGCGTGCCGGTGGTGGTGGTGGACACGGCCGACAAGAACTACCTGGGCCCGCCGCTCGCCCTGGCGCTGGGGCGGCCGGTGCTCTACGCGCGGGAGGCCGAAACGCGGCAGGGGTCCTACCTGGTCTGGGATCGGCGGCGGCCTGTGCGGCTGGGTGCGGGCGACGCGGCCGTGCGCCTGGTCGCGACCCAGCGGGTGCTGTGGCGGCTCGCGCAGGCGGGGCCACCGGGAGGCGAGGCCTTCGTGGCCTGCGAGACGGTGGTGCCGGAGTTCCCGCCGGGGCTGCCGGGGGCGATCGTCGCGGTGGCGGAAGCAGCCGTGGCGAGCGATGAGCCTGTGGGGATGGCTTTGTACCGGGTGGTGCGTGATCCGCGAGCGGGGGCGTCCTGCCCCCGCTGAGCGCCCGATCGCCTACCGGGGGCGGACGCGCAGGCGCAAGGCCAGCACGAGCATGAGCAGGGCGGTGGCGGCGGAGATCCAGGCGCCCAGCACCAGCGCGCGGGGGCGGTAGCGCACCACCACCTCGCCGGCAACCTCGGGCGGCACCTCGACGCCGATGATCGCGCCGTCCAGCGCCACGATCGGCAAGCTGCGGCCGTCGGGGGCGATCGCCTCGTACCCCGGCAGCCAGGCCCGCCTGAGCGCGACCATCGCTGTGCCGTTTCCCCCGGCCACCTCGAACGCCTCGCCGTTGCGCCCCGCCCACAGCCGCCGCACCGCCCGGGCCGCGAAGCGCAGCTCCACCCCCACCGGACGCGCGGGCGTGGCCTGGACCACGGACAGGCCGTCGGTGCGGTCGATCGCCGCCGCCCAAGCTTCAGGCACCGCCAGATCCGCCATCCGCACGGCCGGCACCGCACGCACCGCCGGGCTGGCCGGCCCCCGGCGGTGCATCAGCACGCCTTCCGCGTCGGCGAGCGAGACCTCCCAGCCAGCTTTCGCCACCTGCGGCGCCAGGCGACGTGACGAGTCGCCCAGCACCAGCCCGTCGACGCCCGTGCGCGCCAGCACGCCGCCCGGGGCCGTGCCGGCCAGCGCCAGGCGCCCGAGGTGGTTCCCGTTGACGTAGCCGTGGGTCTCGATCGCGAACGTGCGCGAGAGGCCGCGCAGCTGGAGCGCCGAGTAGCCGTTCACGAGCTCGACGCCCGCGAGCATCGCCGTGTTGCCCGGCCGGATCATGGCGCCCCAGCCCGGCAGCTTGACGCCGTCCGTGAAGTAATCGCCGTTCGAGGCGACGACCAGGTAGCGGACGCCGGACCGCAGCGGCGCGACCTTGCGGATGGCCTCGTCGATGGTCCAGAAGGGCACCGAGAGGCCGTTCGGGACCATCGTGTAGGTGACGATCAGGACGGCCAGGGTGATGCCGGCCGGCGCCCAGCGGCGGCCGGGGTGGGTGCGCGGGAGGCGATCCTCGATCAGCGTCCACGCGACCATGAGGCCGACGTAGGCGATCGGCACCACCGGCGAGAAGACCGGGAACCACAGCTGCGAGGCGCCCACCAGCACCACGGCGATCGCCGCCCACGCGCCCGGGTTACCGGCCCAACGCGCCAGGAACGGCCACCTGGCCCAGCCCGGCGCCGCGGGCTCCGTGCCCGCGTGGCGCGCGGCGAGCCAGTGCGCGGCCGCGAGCGCGAGCGCGATATGGAAGAGCGGCAGCCAGCGGAAGCTCCAGCGGAACATGCCGATGCTCGGCAGGCATGCGAGCGCGAGGCCGAGGCCCGCGAGCAGCAACGCCCAGCCGCCCGGCGCGACGGCGCGGCGGTGGAACGCCAGGAGCACGGTGAGCAGCATCGCCGTCGGCACGAGGCCGTTCGCGAGCTCCATCGCGGCGTGGCCGTAGCCGTCCCAGTGCGAGACCCAGACGGGCACCACCAGGCCCGGCAGCGCGTCGAACGGCACCAGCCAGCGCCATTGCAGCGTGCCGCCCACGTCCACGCGGGTGGTCGCGCCGATGTAGTCGACGAAGAGCAGCCAGGCCGGGGCCGCGAGGCCGATCCCGAGGAGCCAGGCGGCGGCGACGGTGCCGAGCGGGCGCACGGAGCGCTTCGCCCAGGTCTCGCGCACCACGAGCCAGGCGGTGACGATCGCCATCATGAAGATCGTGTGTGGCCAGCCTGCGCTCATGAGCACGTAGACGGCCAGGCCTGCGGCCAGCAGGCGCCAGGGCGAGGCCCCGGGCCGGATCGCGGCGGCGAGCGCCCACCAGGTCAGGGTCAGCGCCGCGAAGCCCACCATCGCCGGGATCCAGTTCGAGGCGCCCCAGGTCATGCTCCAGCCGTTCAGCGCCGCCACCAGCGCGACCAGCGTGGCGTAGGCGGGCGCCAGCCCTTCATCGCGGGCGATCCGGAAGGCGCCCATCGCCGTGATCGCAAGCATGTAGGTCGCGAAGGCGGCCGCCATCGCGGGCATGGAGGCGCCGAGGGCGCCGATCGCGCCGGCGCCCGCGAACGCGGGCAACGTCAGGATCGAGAAGACGCCGGGCTGGTACTCGCCCGCGATGCCCGCCGTGCTCCAGTTCGAGGCGTGCACGAGCGGCCATTCGCAGGCCGCGAGCGCCCGGAAGGCCTCGACCATCATCGGCACGCCGCCGATCTGGCAGTCGTCGTGCCAGAAGAAGGCCGGGTTGAGCGCGGCGATGAGCAAGCAGGCGGTGGCGACGAGCGCCCCCACGGCCAGCGTGGCGCCGAGCTCCCACCAGCGCCCGGCGCGGGTCGCGGCCGGTGCGGGCGTGCTCATGCGGGCGCCCCCGCGCGCAGGCGGTGCCACCGCAGCGTGCGGCGGATCGCCTCGTCCAGGTCGACGCGCGGCCTGAGCCCGAGCTCGTCGGCCGCCCGCCGGGTGGCCGGCACATAGCGCGAGATCGGGGCGCCAGGCCGGGCGACCTGCGCGACCTCGACCGAGACGCCGGCGATCGCCCCGACCAGGCGAGCCACCTCGCCGAGCGGCCGACCGTCCTCCGAGCCGAGGTTGTACGCGCGTCCCGCCTGCCCGCGCGCGAGCATGGTCCAGAGCCACTCCGCGAGGTCCGCGGCGTAAAGGTACGAGCGATAGGGCGTGCCGTCGCCGGCGACGCGGACCGGGCCACCAGCCAGCGCGTCGCGCAGGAAGTTGCCGATCGCGAAGTGCCAGTCGAGCGCGAAGTACGGTCCCACGAACGCCCAGCCACGGGCCACGACGACCGGCAGGCCGTGGGCCTCGCCGTACAGCGCGGCCATGGCCTCGGCGGCGCGCTTCCCCTCGCCATAGGCGGCGCGCGGGTCGAGCGGGTCCGGGCCTCCCGGGAAGTCCTCCGGGACATGGCTCAAGGTCGGCGGCTGCGGCCCGTAGACGGCGCCCGAGCTCGTGAGCAGCATGCGCGCCCCGCTCGCGCGTGCGACCTCGAGGACCGCGCGCGTGCCGGCCACGATCGTGTCGAACATCGCCAGCGGGGCCGCGGCGTAGTGGTCCGAGCGCGTCTCGGTCGCGGCATGGATCACGTGGGTGTAGCGCGTTGCCCCCGGGGCGAGCGTGCGGACGTCGCCGGTCACCAGCCGGACCGCGCGGTGACCGGCGAGGTGGGGCGCCTTCGCCGTGAAGGTGGCCGGATCACGCGTCAGGACGTCGATCGCCACGTCGACCCCGCCCGTGTCGACGGCCCAGGTGAGCGTTTCGAGCAGCCAGCAGCCGTAGAAGCCGGTGCCCCCCGTCAGCAAGATGCGGGCGCCCGCGAGCTCGGCCCAGATCGGCGCGAGGTGCGTCGTGACCTCCTCCAGCTCGCCGGCGAGCGGGTTGCCCATCGCTAGCCGCCTCGCTGGACGAAGCCCGCGACCGTCGCGACGACGTAGTCGATCATCGCATCCGTCATGCCGGGCCATACGCCCACGAAGATCGTGTCGCGCATGATGCGATCCGACCCCGCGAGATCACCATGCACGCGGCGCGGGATGTCGAGGTAGCCGGGCTGGCGCAGGATGTTCCCGCCGAAGACCTGGCGCGTCTCGATGTTCGCGCCCTCGAGGCACGCCACGAGGCGCTGGCGGTCGAGCCCTTCCCGCACGGTGAGCGGGAAGCCGAACGGCGACGGCTCCGCCTTCGCCGGGATGCGCGGCAGCGCCAGCGCATGCGCGAGCGGCTGGAGCGCCGCGAGGTAGCGCGCGAAGTTGCGCTGCCGGGCGGCCACGAAGTCCGCGATGCGGGCCGTCTGCGCGAGGCCGATCGCCGCCTGCAGGTCCGTGGCCTTGAGGTTGTAGCCGATGTTCGAGTAGATGTACTTGTGGTCGTAGCCCGCGGGCAACTCGCCGAGCTTCCAGCCGAAGCGGTTCTTGCAGGTGTCCGAGACGCCCGGATCGCACCAACAGTCGCGGCCCCAATCGCGGACCGAGCGCACCACCTTCTTGAGGCGCGGGTGGTTCGTGACCACGCCGCCGCCCTCGCCCATCGTGATGTGGTGGGCCGGGAAGAAGCTGAGCGACGACATGGCGCCGAAGGTGCCGACCAGCTTGCCGTCCCAGCGGGCGCCGAGGGCGTCGCAGCCGTCCTCGAGCAGCCACAGGCCCCGCTCGCGGGCGACCGCCATGATCGCGTCGAGGTCCGCTGGCACGCCGAGCGTGTGGGGCACGAAGATCGCGCGCGTGCGCGGGCCCACGGCCTCCGCGACCGCCAGCGGATCCACGTTGTAGGTCTCGGGATCGCAGTCGACGAAGACCGGCACGAGGTTGTTCTGGAGGATCGGCGCGAGCGTCGTCGGGAAGGTGACCGCGGGCGTGATCACCTCGTCGCCCGGCTTCAGGGCCGGCGGGTCATCACCGCGCAGCAGGCGGGGCGTTTCGACCGCGCAGAGCGTGGAGACCATCACGAGGTTCGCCGACGAGCCCGAGTTCACCAGCGCGAAGTCCTGGGCGCCGAAATAGGCCTTCATCCAGGCCTCGAACTTCGCCGAGTATGGGCCCGCCGTCAGCCAAAAATCCAGCGAGGCGTCGACCAGGTTGACCATCTCGGGCGGCCCGTAGAACCGGCCGGCGTAATTGACGCGGCTCTGGCCGGGCACGAAGGCCGGGCGCTGGTGGGCAACGGCGTGGTACTGCGCGACCAGCTCCAGGATCTGGGCCTTGAGGGCCTCGGCTTCGCTCATTCGAGCGACCCGGCCTCGCGCGCCGGGGAGGCCGGCACGCGCATCTCGTGCGCCGGCCCGAAGTTCACGCGCTCCCGTTCGACCACGAGCGGCCGGCGCATCACCCGCGTGTGGATCGCGCCGATGTACTCCCCGAGGATCCCCGTGAAGATGAGCTGGACGCCGCCGAAGAAGAACAGGCCGATGACGGTGGGCGCCTGGCCGATGTTCGGGAAGTAGTTCCAGAGGATCAGCTTGGCGACGAGGTAGCCCAGCGCGACCAGCAGGCTCAGGCCGGCGACCAGGAAGCCCACCATCGAGGCCAGCCGCAGCGGCACCTTGGAGTGGCTCGTGATGCCGAGCATCGCGACGTCGTATAGCCGGTAGAACGTGTAGGTGGTGACGCCCCAGGTGCGCTGGGGCTGGTGGTAGGCGATCGTCGCGGTAGGGAAACCGAGCTCCGAGATCAGGCCCCGCACGTAGGGGTAGGGATCGTCGATCGCCCGCAGCTCCTCCATCACGGACCGCGCATACAGGCCGAAGCCCGTGGCGTGCCGCACCAGCGTGACGTCCGCCATGCCCGAGACGAGGCGGTAGTAGAGGCCGCGCAGCAGGTACATCGGCAGCGGCTCCTGGGAGGTGGTCTTGACCCCGAGCACGACCGGATAGCCCTCGCGCCACTTCGCGAGGAAGTCCGGGATCAGCTCGGGCGGGTCTTGCAGGTCCGAGGCCAGCAGGATCACGACGTCGCCGCTCGCCGAGAGCATGCCATGGTACGGCGAGCGCACGGGCCCGAAGTTCCGGATGTTCACGATCAGCTTGACGCGCGGGTCGAGCGCCGCGATCGCCTTGATCTTGACCACCGTGCCGTCAGCCGACGCGTTGTCGATGAAGAGGTGCTCGTAGTCGTAACCGGGCAGGCCCGCCATCACCGCCTTGATGCGCTCGTACAGGTGATCGACGTTCCCCTCCTCGTTGAAGGTGGGCGTCACGATGGAGACGAGCGCGGTCACGGACGGTCCTCGGGGGCCGGAAGGTCGAACACGAAGTGGCGGTTGATCAGGAACGAAAGCACGGCCATCGGCACCAGCAGCCCGGCGGACGCGGGGACCAGGGGCACGTCGAAGGCGAGCAAGGCCCGCAGCGCGACGTAGTTGATGAGGAAGTGTACCCCGTAGCCCGCGAAAAATCGGCCCAGGAGCCGGAAATCCCGGCTGCCGAAGACCCACTGGCCGGTCGTGCGGAAATTAAAACCGATTGCGCCGACGTTGGCGAGCAGCATCGCCACGAAGAGCGGCAGCGGCGAGTGGGCGAGCACGAGGAAGAGCGAGTAGCCGAAGGCCGTGTTCAGGACGCCCACCAGGAGGAAGCGCCAGAAGCGCGGATCGATCCTGCGGCGGGCCGCCGAGCCCTCGGTCGCGCGGGGCATCCGGGCGTTCAAACCCGTGGCGCCGCGGCCCGCGAGGGGGCGCCCGCGGCCTCCGCGTCGGGGCCGTACACGTCCGCCAGGCCGTAGATCCGGGCCGGCGCCACGCCCAGCTCCAGGAGCCGCGCGCGGATTTCCGCCTCGAAGCGGTAGCTCGCCACGAGCACCGGTCGGCCAGCCTCGGCCGCCAGCGCCTCCGGTAGCGCGATCGGGTGCCCGGCCACGCGCTCGCCTGCCCGGGCCGGGTCGCCGTCGATGAGCACCACGTCTGGGAGCGCATCGAGGTAAGGGGCCACCCAGCCACGGAAATCGCCGCCGAGGCCGTAGATCACCAGGCCGGTGGGGCCGGCGATCCGCCGGAACCGCTCGACCAGCGCCGCACGGCGCTCGGCTGCCGAGACGCTCGGCCGGGCGATCACGCGCAGCCCGTCAGGGTAGAGCGGTGACTCGAAGCCGCCGATCGCAAGGCGGGTCACCGTGAGGTCGGCGCGCCGGAGCGCGGCGGCGAGGGAGGCGCTGGTGAAGGAGTGGACGTGCTCCGGGTGTGGATCGGCGTCGAGCAGCGGGTGGCCTGCCTCATGGGGCACCTCGGCGACGAGCACGCCGCCAGGCGCCAGGCGCCCGCGGATCTCGCCAAGCAGCGCGGCCAGGTCCGGCACGTGCTCGATCACGTGGAACGCTAGCACCACGTCGTAAACGCCGTCGTCCACCTCCGCGAGCGGGGCGCGCCAGACCCTGTCGAGGCGCGCCGCCGCGGCCTCGGCATCGCGCGAGGGCTCGACACCCTCGTAGCGCAGGTCGCAGGCGGCCTTCACGCGTTCGCCGAAGCCGCCGTCGGCGCAGCCGATCTCGAGCACGCGCGCGCCGGGGCGCAGAAACGGCCGGACCAGCGCCAGCCGCTCGGCAAACTTGCGATCGAGGTCAGCCGCAGGCTGGCGCGAGCGATCGGCGAGCCCGGCATAGTAGCCCAGCGCCGCCGCACCATCCACCTCGCGCCACCGGTGCCCGCACGCGGCGCAAGAACTGAACTCAGCTTCAGCCCCACAAGCCAGACACACGAGCACCCTTCCCCTCTCCGGGTGGGTTCGTGGGGGGGCTGGCAAGGGGGAGAGGTCCCCGCAGGGTGGTGAGGGGGACGAAGGAGTCGAGGGAGTTGAGGAAGGCTCAGCGGGCGACACGGCGAGACGCCTCCGAGAGCGGCACGAGCATCTCGGCCTCGAGCCGATCGAGCGGCAGCAGCGGCGACATGTCCTCGAGCGGCATCGACACGATCGTGCCGTCGGGCTGGGGCTGGGCCGCGACCCGTGGCCAGAGCGCCTCGTCCTTCACCAGCCCGATCACGCAGAGCAACGGGCCGTCCTGGCTCCAGGCGCGCGCGAGCCCCGCGTCGAGGTCCGCCGCGTCGTCGATGCGCATCGCGGGGATGCCGTACGCGGCGGCCAAGGCCTCCCAGTCCGGCATGCCGAGGTTCGCCTCGGGGCCGGTGCCCACGTAGCGGCCCGCGAAGTAGCCGCGCTGGGTGGCGCGGATCGAGGCGTAGCCCTGGTTGTCGAGCAGGAAGATGATGATCGGGAGGTTCTGGGCCCTGACCGTCGCGAGCTCCTGGACGTTGAGCTGCATGCTGCCGTCGCTCTCGACGAGCGCGATCTTCCCGCCATGTGCGGTGGCCGCGCCGATCGCCGCCGCGAGGCCGTAGCCCATGGCGCCGAGGCCAGAGGTCAGGAAGACCCGCTGGCCCGGCTTGTTGCGGAACGTGAGGTAGAACGCCTCGACCGCGAGCCCCGAGCTGCCGGTCACGATCAAGGTATCGGGCGGCAGCGCCTCGCTCAGGCGATCGGCGACGTGGCTGTGCCCGATCGGGCCGCTCGTGGGCAGCGCCTGGCCGTCGAGGCGCGTCCAGCGGGCCTTCCACGCGGCACAGCGCGCCAGCCAGGCCGGCCGGTCGGCGCGCGGCGGGGCCGCCGCGAGCAGGGCCTCGACGAACGCGCAGGCATCCGCCTCCACGGTCTCGGCGTCCGGCAACGTGTGCTTCGCGAGCTCGTTCGGGTCGACGTCGACGATGATCTTGTGGGCGCTGCGCGCGAACTGGGCGGGGTTGTAGGCGGTGACCACGTTGTCGAGGCGCGCCCCGATCGTGATGAGGAGGTCGCAATTCTGCACCGCGAGGTTCGGCGCGCGCACGGCCACCGCGCCCGGGCGGCCCACGCAGAGCGCGTGGTCGAAAGGCAGGAGGTCGAGCGCGTTCCAGGTGGTCAGCACCGGCACGCCGAGGGCCTCCACGAGCCGGCGGAAGGGCGCGGCCGCGCCCGCGAGCCGCACGCCGTGGCCCGCGAGCAGCAGCGGCCGTTCGGACCGCGCGAGCGCCGCGACGACGCGCGCGATCGCGGCCGCGAGCGGCGCCGAGTCCGCCGGTGCCGGTGGCTCGAAGCCCTGCAGCGCGTCCGGGTCGATCGGCGCCCCCTGCACGTCGAGCGGCAGATCGATCCAGACGGGGCCCTGGCGGCCCTCGGTGGCGAGGAACAGCGCCTTTTCGAGGTGGTAGCGGATCGAGAGCGGGTCCTCGACGGTCACGGCGTACTTCGTCACGCCCGCGACCATGCGCACGATGTCGACCTCCTGCACGCCGCGTTGGCGCACCGGCGCGCCGCGCATGAGGTCGGCGCGCTTCACCTGGCCGGAGATCACCACGAGCGGGACCGACTCGATCCACGCGCCCGTCACGGGGGTCACCGCGTTCGTGGCGCCCGGGCCGGTGGTCACGAGCGCCACGCCGGGCCGCTCGGCCACGCGGGCGTAGGCCTCGGCCGCGATGCCCACGGCCTGCTCGTGGTGCTGCGCGACGTACTTCAGGCCGGCGCAGCTGCCGAGGGCGTCGACGAGGTGCATCGCCCCGCCGCCCGGCAGCAGGAACACGTGGCGCGCGCCGCGTTCCGCCAGGAACGCCATCACGTAATCGGCGAGACGGACCGGGGTCGCCATCGGGGCCTCAATTCAACCAATACTTGATGTAGGTCTTGCGGTGCTGGTTCGCGCCGATCGCCGGATCGCTGTAGTACGAATCGCCCTGGTGGTGCGTCGAGGAGAGCTCCTCCACCACGGCACCCGCTTCGGTGGCCATCTCGTGGCGCACGCCGCGGCCAATGGTGACGACGTCGCCAGGGCCGAGCGTGGCGGCCTCCCCATCGAGCTTGACCCGCAGGTCCCCGTGCAGCACGTGGAAGGTCTCTTCCTTGAGCTTGTGGTGCTGCTCCGGGTGCACCTGGCCGGGCAGCAGCACCAGCAGCTTCTTGCAGTATTCGCGGTTCACGACGGTGATCATCGTGAGGCCGAAGCGGTGGAACTCGTCCAGGCCGTAGTGGTGCGAGATCTCGAGCTCAGCGCCGCCAGGCACCGGGATGTGCGTGCGGGCGAGCAGATCGCGCACCTGGCGGGCGACCGCGTAGACGCGCTCGTGGCCGTCCTCGAGCTCCGTATTCGCGGTGGTGAGGGCGCCGTCCGCGGCGATCGGGCCGGTCGCCACGAAGCGGTGGTACTTCGACCAGTCGTTCGCGAGCCACTGATCGGGCGCGGGCGGGAAGGCGAAGTAGACGTCGGCCGTTCGCACGACCTCGCCAGGCTGGATGTCGCGCCGCGCGAACACGCCGCGCCGCAACGAGTTCAGGCTCGCGGCCGCCGCCTCGGTGGCCGGCGGACGCCCGTCCAGGACGCCGCCCATCTCGAAGGCCTGTTGCGCGGCCTGCAGCCAGCGCCGCACCTGATCCGGCGAGGCCGAATAGGGGTTGAGCGGCCAGGCGGGGGTCGGCACGCCGACGTGCTTCTCGAAGGCGCGGGCGCCCTTGGCCACCGCGAGCTGGACGGCGGTCGTGTTGTCGGGGTGCTCGTGGGTGGAGTAGCCGATCGCCACGTCCGGGTAGCGCCCGCGCAGCAGGTCGATCTGGTTGAGCTGCAGCCCGGCGTCCGGCGTGGGGTACTCGGCGACGCAGTGCATCAACACGAAGCGCTTCTGGCGGTGCTGGAGGAACGCCACGACCCGGTCGATGTCCGCGAGCTCGGCGCCGGCGGTCGACGCCACGATCGGCTTGTCGGTCTCGACCACCCGCTCGAGCAGGGGCCAGTCCGTGAGCGAGCAGCTCGCGATCTTCACGACCTCGATCCCATGCGCCTCGATCTTGCCGACCGAAGGCTCGTCGAACGGCGTGCAGACGGTGATCAGGCCCTCCTCGCGGATCGTCTCGACGATCGCGCGCAGCTGGTCGTCGTCGAGCCGTGTCTCGGAGAAGCGCTTCACGTACTTGATGTCGTCGCGCCCGCGCGCGGCCGGGTGGATGAAGGTGTCGAGGTCGCGGTACTGCAGCTTGAAGGCGAAGCTGAACGCCGGGAACTCGCGGGCCACCGCCGCGAACTCGCGCACGACGCGCTGCCCATGGGCCACGTCGCCCATATGGTTGTTGGCCATCTCGAAGATGAAGAAGGGGGTCGGGATTTGCTGCATAACGCCTCTAAGCTGCTCCGCGCCTCGCGGTTCGTGCCCTTGATCTTATCACCCCGCGACCGGCGCCGCCGGCGCCCGCCCGTACATGACGTGGAGCGGATTGGCCACGTCGCGCGCGAGCGCGCCCCGGATCGCGGCCTGGGCCTGGTAGCTGGAGATCAAGACGGGGACGTCCGGG
The DNA here is from genome assembly GCA_036675505.1 of Candidatus Sericytochromatia bacterium. GTDB lineage: Bacteria > Cyanobacteriota > Sericytochromatia > S15B-MN24 > JAQBPE01 > JAKFEW01. Next base: position 15,990 of record JAKFEW010000154.1, on the reverse strand, counting down.
TAGCTGGCGATCGCCGCCGGGTCGACGATCGGCAGGTCGCCCAGGCGCTTGCCGACGAGGTTGGGGTTGCGGTCGGCCACGCAGGCGATGTCGCAGCGGCCAAGCGACGATTGCGCGAGCAGCCGCGCGGTGTGCGCGCCGGCGCCATAGACGATCACGCGCCTGCCGTGGAAGGGCGCGATGACGGCCTCCAGGCGCGCGAGCTCGCGGCGGCCCGCGGCCAGGTACGCGTCGACGCTCGCGGCAAGCGCCACGTCGGCGACGGGCGCCGCCACGATCGGCCGGGCTTCGCGCCGGAAGAGCGCCCGCAGGCCGATCTGGCCGTTCACGTACGTGGGGTGCTCGCAGGCCACGGGGGCGAGCCCCAGGCGGGCGGCCAGGGCCGTGAGGCTGGCCTGGCCGAAGAAGTTCACGTGCTCGTGGCTGAGCTCGCCGAGCCACTCGCCGCGCAGGCGGTCGAAGCGATCGCCTGCCGGCACCTCGAGGTACAGCAGCCCGCCGACCGGCAGCGTCGCCGCGATCGGCGCGAGCGCGGCCGCCGGGTCGACCAGGTGCTCGAGGACGGCGATCAGCGCGACGAGGTCGTATTCCGCGGCGTCGAAGCCCGCCGTGAGGAAACCTGTCGCGACCTCCACGTCGAACAGGCGCCGGGCGGCTGCCGGGGCCTGGGGCGCGGGATCCAGTCCCTCTACCCGCGCAAAGCCGCGACGCTTGAGGGCGCCCAGGAACGCGCCGATCGCACAGCCGATGTCGAGCACGCGGGCATCCGCTGCCAGGTACGGGGCCACGAAGGCGGCCGCGGCGTCGGCCATGGTGGCCGTGAGCCGTGGCACGTCGGCGACGCTGGGCGCCACGTCGTACTTCGAGTATTCGGCGTAGTACCGCGCATAATCGGCTTCCGGCGGCAGGCGATCGCCGAAGACCATCGCGCACGCGACGCAGCGGACCAGCTCATAAGACAGGTCGAGGTCGTCGAGCGGCGCGAGGCCGTTCCGGTGCAGCGCCACGCGCGCCGCGGCGCCGCAGAGCGGGCAGGGGCGGGGCGGGCGGCTCATGCGCGCTCCCCGTCGCCGGCCTCGCTCGCCGCGAGTCGCGGCCAGGCCGTCAGCAGCGCCGGCAGGTCGGCCAGCGCATGGCCCGGCGCGACGTCGGCCAGATCGAGCCCGCCGTAGCCCCACAGCGCAGCGAAGAACGCGATGCCGTGCGCGCCGGCCGCGGCCGCGTCGCTCGCGCCGTCGCCGACCAGGCAGGTGGTGGCGGGATCGATCGCATGGCGCGCCATCAAAGCCGCGACGGCCGCGGCCTTGTCCGGGTGGGCCGGCGCGACGGAATCCGGGCTCTCGCGGTCGAGGACGTGCCCGGCGAGCCCCACCGCGGCCAGGATCCGGCCGGTGGCGAGCGCGGGCTTGTTGGTGGCCACGAAGAGCCGGTGGCCCGCCGCGGCGAGGGCGTCGAAGGTGGCGGCCACGCCCGGATACGCGGCGCAGTCGGCCCACCCGCCGCCGTCGTAGACGCTGCGGAACCGCGCCGCGACCTGGTCGAGGACCGCCGGCGGGACTTCGGGGTAGGCGGTCGCGAGCATCGCCCGCAGCGGCGGGCCGATGAAGGGCGCGATCGGGCGCACGGCCACGTCGGGCGCCTCGGCGGCGAGCGCCGCCGCGATGGCCGCCTCGATGCCAGGCACGGTATCGACGAGCGTGCCGTCGAGATCGAAAATCAGGTCCGCCATGCGCCTCCGCCGTCCCACTGGGGGCACCTTTACATTCCCGTGCCGCCGCCGCCGGAAACGGGGCGGGCAGCCGACGGAGGTTTGCCCGCGGCCACGGGGGGGTAGGTCCACCCTTGCCGATGCCCCACGCCGCCCGAGACACAGCCCCACCCGACGACCGGAGGGAGCCAGCGCCGCTGGATCGCCTCTTCGCCGGCGCGTTCGCCGGCGCGCGCGTGCTCGTGACGGGCCACACGGGCTTCAAGGGCGCCTGGCTCACGCTCTGGCTGCAACGGCTCGGCGCGCAGGTGCTCGGCTACGCGCTGCCGGCCGAGGAGCCGGGCCTCTTCGCCCAGCTGGCCGGGCAAGTCGGCATCGATCACGTCGAGGCCGATCTGCGCGACCGCGCGGCGCTCGCCGCGGCGTTCCGCCGCCATGAGCCCGAGATCGTGATCCACCTGGCCGCCCAAGCCCTGGTGGGGCGATCCTACGAGGACCCCGCCGAAACCTGGGAGGTGAACGTGATGGGCACCGTGAACGTGCTCGAGGCGGTGCGGGCCTGCCCGACGGTGCGCGCGGTCTGCGTCGTATCGAGCGACAAGTGCTACGAGAACCCGGAATGGCCCTACGCCTTCCGCGAGAGCGATCCGATGGGCGGCATCGACCCCTACAGCGCGTCGAAGGGGGCCACCGAGCTCGTGGCGGCGTCGTACCGCCGGGCCCTGTTCACCGGCGACGGGCCGCGGCGCCCGGCGGTCGCGCTCGCCACCGCGCGGGCGGGCAACGTGATCGGCGGTGGCGATTGGGCCGCCGCGCGGATCGTGCCTGACTGCGTGCGAGCGCTCACAGCCGACGTGCCGATCGTCGTGCGCACTCCCGCCGCCGTCCGGCCATGGCAGCACGTGCTCGAGCCGCTTTCGGGCTATCTCTGGCTCACGGCCGAGCTGCTGCGCGCGCCGGCCGCCTTCGCCGATGGCTGGAACTTCGGCCCGGCGGCCGAGGCGCACGTCCCCGTGCGCGAGGTGGTCGACGGCCTGATCGCGCGCTGGGGCAGCGGCCGCTGGGACGCGCCGTTCGACGAGGACGCCCCGCGGCCGCACGAGGCCCACGTGCTGCGGCTGGACGTGACGAAGGCCCGCACGCTTCTGGGCTGGAAACCGCTCTACGGGCTCGATACGGCGCTGACGGCGACCACCGCCTGGTACCGCGCCTGGCATGCCGACCCGGCCTTCGACGCGCGGTCGTTCACGAGCGGCCAGATCGCGGACTACGAGCGGGACGCCACCCAGGCCGGGCTGGCCTGGACCCGGCCGACGCAAGCCGTCGGTGAACGGCGCCTATAAGGACAGCAACCGGCCGTTCCGCCGCCGGAGGTGTCATGATTCCACCCCGCCCCAGGCTCCCGAACAGCGCTCCGGAACCTGCCAGAGCTCCCCAGCCGCCGAGCGCCGCACCGCGCCGCTCGGCCGAGACCGCGCGCGAGATGATCGGCGCGCTGCGTGAGCGGTTCGGCACCGCGCCGCTGGTCGACCGCCGGGCGACCGGGCACCTGGATGCGGAGACGGTGATCGGGTCGGCGCCGGCTGCGTGTGATCTGGAGAAGGTCGTGGTGCCCGGGCGGGATTCGATGGCGCTCGGGCCTATGCGCCAGGTGCCGACGAGCAAGCTGAAGCTCTGAGAAGCGCCCTGCGCGTCGGGGGGTCGGTCAGTTCGCGTCTCCCGTCAGTACGATCGCGCCGTCTTGTCTTCCCCCAGCTGGAACCCGTGCGCCGCCGCCCAGGCCATCGCCTGCCGCACCTGCTCCGGCCGGATCGGCCCGTGCGAGAAATGCTCGCGCACGCCCACGAGGCCCAGCAGCAACGTCTCCGCCATGCACGCGAAGGCGTGCCCGCGCGGCAGCGGCAGGCCGCCGATCACGAACTCCGGGTCGTTCGGCACGGCCACGAGCCCGCCGCGGATCACCCGCACGTCCGGCCGCGCCGCGACCTCGGGGTCCACGTCGGCCGGCACCGCGAGGTCGCAGATGACCACCGGCCCGTCCGCCACGTGTTCGAGCCGGATCACGGGCTCGGCCGAGTTGGTCGCGGCCACCACCAGGCGGGCGCCGCGCAACGCCGCGAGGTCCGCGCTCACCGCCACTGGCGCCGCGTCGCCGAGCTCGTCAAGCAAGACCCGTGCGAGGTGCTCGCCCAGCCGGGCCGGGAGCTCGGGCCTGGCCCGCAGATCCGCCACCGCGCGCGTGCCGGCGATCGCCGCCGCCACCCCTGAAAGCGGCCCGCCGCCCTCGATCGCCTCCCAGGCGTCCTGGTAAATCCGCGCCGCCACCTGGCCGAGACGCTGCCCGGCCTCCCGGCCCACCAACACCACGCGCGGACATTCCACCGCCAACAGCCGCGCGTGGACCGTGCCGATGTTGCCGGTCGCGCCCAGCACCGCCGCGGTCTCGCGCGCCGGATCCAGCCCGAGCGCCGCGGCGCCGCGGCGCAGGGCCGCGAGGCCCATGCCCACGGTCAGGGCGTTGCCCGTCGTCACGGCCACGCCGCCTTCCGAGAGGCGGCGCCCGTTGTCGCTCACGATCGACGTGAAGCCGCCCAGGCCCACGACCTGGCAGCCCGCGTCGCGCGCGATCGCCACCGCCTGGTCGATCTGGTCCAGGATCCAGCCGGTGTCGCGCGCGCGCATCGCCTGCTCGATCGCCTTGCTGGTCAGGTTCAGCCCGATGAAGCTCAGGTGGACGGTCTCGCCGATCGCGCTGGTCACGTGGACGCGGTCGTAAATGGTGGGGCCGAGCACGTGGTGCGCCGCGAGCTGGTAGCCCGCCACCGCGTCGGCCGGCAGCTGCGCGAGGGAAGGGTCCCAGAGCATAGCGTCGCGCGCGCCGATGAAGTGGCCGATGAAGGCCACGCGCTTCGCGCAGCGCGCGGGCTCGCGGCGCAGGTGCGCGGAGACCCCGCGGAAATCCGCGGCGGCGTCGGCATCGGGCAGGCCCGCGAGGCCCACCTGGTGGCGCGTCAGGTGGTAGGCGTCCGCGCGCGCAATCACGCCGCAAAGGCGCTCCAGCGCGGCCACGAAGCGATCCAGCTCGGCCTCGTCCACGAAGGCCGACGGCTCGACGCGCAGCGTGAGCGGCGCGCTGAGCGTCGGCGCCACGCGGATGCCGTCTTCGTGGAGCAAGTAGGCCGCGAGCGCGTAGCCGAGCAGGCCCTGGTCCGAGAGCATGCGGATCACGTTCGACGCATTGTCGGCCTGCGGCGCGAACGCGAGCCCGAGCATCAAGCCGCGGCCGCGCGGCCCCGCCACGACCCCGGGCCAGCGCGCGGCGAGCGCCGTAAGACGCGCATGCAGGTGGTCGCCGAGCCGCCGGGCGCGCCCCGGCACGTCGGCCTCGTCCACCAGGCGCAGCGCGCGCAGCGCCACGCGGCTCGAGAGGTCGTCCTCGGCGAACGTAGAAGTGTGCAGCAAGCCGAAGTCGGCGCGGTAGCGCCGCCGATCGACCGCCAGCGCGCCGACCTTCACGAGGCCGCCGCCCAGCGCCTTGGCGAAGAGGTAGTAATCCCCGCGCAGCCCGCAGGCGCTCGCAGCCAGGAAGCTGCCCGTGCGGCCCAGCCCGCACTGGATCTCATCGACGATCACGGGCAGGTCGTGCGCGTCCGCGAGGGCGCGGATCATCGCGGCTTCCTCGGACGCGAGCGGGTGGAGGCCACCCTCGCCCTGCACGGGCTCGACGAGGATCGCCGAGACGTTCACCCAGGGCCGCTCGGCGAGCACCAGGCGATCGCCCTCGCGGCGAACCTCCCAGGTGCGCACGGTGGCGCGGGCGATCGCGCGCTCCCAGGCCGCGCGGTCGTCCGCCGGCAGGAACTCGCAGCGCGGGCCGATCCGCGCGAACGGCCGGCGGTAGGCCTCGTTGGCCGTCACCTGCACGGCCCCCGAGGTCTTGCCATGGAAGGCCCGCTCCAACGCGAAGTAGACCGGCGGCCGCGCCCAGGCCGCTTCATTCGCGGCGGCGACGGCCGTGAGCGCGGCCGGCACGTCCGCGCACGGCAGGCCCAGCTCGCGCGAGACTTCGCGCAGGAAGGCGGCCTGGTCCGGGCCAGCCTCCGCCGCGAGCGCGCCCATGCGGCGGCGGAAGCGCCGATCCGCCTCATCGGCGTCCTCGGCGCGCGCGAGCTCCGCATGCTTCAAGGCCGCCTCCACCGCCTCGGCGCCTGTGTTGACCAGCGTGACGACCCATTCGCCGCCCGCCTCGGCCGAAAGCTTGCCGGCGAGCGCGGCCGCCAGCTCGCCCGACCAGGCGCGCACCGAGGCCTGGGCCATCACCGGCGTGCCATCGGCCAGCGCCTCGCGCAGCGTGGTAACGAGCGCCGGGTGGTGGTGGCCGAAGAGCCCGGTGCCGTAGCCGCCCAGCAGATCGAGCACGCGCCGTCGCGTGCCGCGGCGATCGACATGTTCGAGCCAGTCGCCCTCGGCGCGGTCGTAGGCGACGTCGAGGCCGAGCGCGCGCAGGCGCCGCCCGAGCTCCGGCCGCGCGAAGGCTTCGTAGAGCGCCGGATCGGGCCGCCTGGCGGCGGCCACCCGCGCGGTCGCGGCGATGTCGCGGTCGGTGGTCACGGGCCCGGCGCCTCGGCGGGCGCGATGGTGCCGGCGGCGCCGTCCAGCGCGATCCACGATCCATCGACGATGCGGGTGGTCGCGCCGGGCACGGCGAGCACGGCCGGGATGCCGTACTCGCGCGCGATCACCGCCGCATGGCTCAAGATGCCGCCGGTCTCGGTGACGACGCCCGCGATGTTCGAGAAGAGCGGCGTCCAGCCCGGATCGGTGAACCTGGTGACCAGGATCTCGCCCGCGCCCAGCCGGCTCGCGTCGTGGATCGTGGGCACCACGCGCGCCCGCGCGACGACGCGCCCCGGGCTGCAGGCGATGCCCGCGTGGCCGCCGGCCGGTGCCTCGCCTGCCGCGGTCGCGAGGCCACCCATCTTGAAGCGGGCGCCGAGCTCGTTGGGATTCACGAACTCCCGCCAGCCGTCGCCGTCCTCGCGGCGCGTCTCGACGAGCGCCTTCGCGTCCTCGCAGGCCAGCTCGCCCTTCGCCAGCGCGAGGGCCTCACGCCAGGTCAAAAGCCAGACGTCGTCCGGACGCTCGAGCCGGCCCTCGCGGGCGAGCAGCCGGGCGAGCGCGATCGTCTCGCGGCGCACGAGCGCGTACATCCGCGACGAGCAGTCGCGCAGCTCCTCGCGCCACCACGCGTAGCGGCGGCAGAGGTCGAGCTTGGCGAAGAAGCTCCGGGCCGCGAAACGGCCCAGGAGCCCGCGCTGGCAGAAGTAGGCCTCCGCGCGGTCACGCTCCTGTTGGTAGGTCGCATACTGGCGGCCGCTCGCGGCCGAGGCGTCGCGGGCCGGGTCGTACTGGGCCACGTAGGTCTTGAGCGCCTGCAGCACGAAGGTCGGCTCCTCGTCCCAGCGCGGCTGCGTGATGTCGAGCTCGGCCACGGAGTGGTGGCGGTACCGGTGCAAGAACGCCGCGATTTCCGCCCAGAAGGCGGCTTGCGGCGAGGCGAGGATCGCGTCTTTCAGCGCCTCGGCGGGCGTGTCGGCGATCAGGCGCCGCAGCGCTGCGTCTTCCCGCACGCGGCCGGCGATCGCCGACAATTCCTTGAGCGGATCGAGGTGCTTGAGGTCCGTGAGGCCCGAAAGCAGCTCCAGGTAAGCGAGCGGCGGCTCGCAGGCCCGGTTGGCCTTGTCGAGCTCGACCTTGAAGTCGAGCTTCGCGTTCGACGTGTTGTAGATGGTCAGGAAGTAGCTCGACTCCGTGAGGAAGTAGTCATCCGCGACGAGCCGCCCATAGCGTGCCACCAGGGCCTCGCGCCCGAGCCCGGCCGGATCGGCCTCGTAGCGCGCCGCGAGGGCCGCGAAGTCCTTCACGAAGGCTTCGTTCTTCGTGAGGCGCTCCTTGTAGTCGGCCTCGAGCGCGAAGAGCACGGGCAAGGCCCGGGCGATCGTCAGCGGGTTCACCGGGATCACGACGCCGTCGCCCGCATAAGCACCCTCGATGCCGAGATCGCGATCGAAGGTGCGCTCGTTGAAGCCCGGCACCCGGTGCAGGCAGCGCTTCACCTCGCCGACGTTCCAGTAGGGCCGGCCGTAGAACACCCGGCCCCAGACCACCGGCTCCTCATGACGCAGCAACTTGATCTTGCGCAGGTAGTGCGGCATCGACCACTGCCAGACGTAGTCGTAGAGCGACCACATGTAGGGCGAGCAGACCGCGGCCGAGACGCCGCCATCCTTGAAGTCCGCCGTGGTCCACTCGCCCGCGACGGCCGTATAGGCGACGGCGGTGATCGGGCGCGACTGAAGCAGCCAGAGCCGGCCGCCCGCGATCGCCCACTCCACGTCCTGCGGCGCGCGGAAGTGGGCCTGGAGCTTGCGCCCGAGCGCCACGAGCGCCCGCGCGTCCGGGTCCGACAGCGTGGGCGCGGCGCCTTCGGCGGGCGTCAGCGCGGCCTCGCGGGTGCCGCCGGGCACGCGCTCGACGCGCATGGCCTTGGTCGCGATGGTCGCCTCGCGGATCGCGCCGGTCGCGCGGTCGAGCAGGTAGGCATCCGGCGTGACATGCCCGCCCACCAGCGCCTCGCCCAGGCCGAAGCAGGCCTCCGCGCGCATATGCGCCTCGAGGCCCGTCGCCGGGTCCAGCGTGAACAGCACGCCCGCGACGTCCGCCGGCACCAGCCGCTGGATCACGACGCCCATCAGGAGCGCGTCGCGCGTCACGCCCCGGTTGCCCGCGTACGCGACCACGCGCTCGCCCCAGGCCGAGGCCCAGCAACGGCGCACGGCGGCCTCCACGGCGGCCTCGCCTTCGACGTTGAGCACGCTCTCGTACATGCCCGCGAACGAGGCGCCCGCGAGATCCTCCGCGGCGCCGGACGAACGCACGGCCACGGCACCCGCGCCCACGGCGCGGTAAGCGGCGGCGATCGCCTCGGCGGCGCCCGCCGGCAGCGGGGCCTCGCCGAGCGCACGGGCCACCGCCGCATGCGCCGCGACCCGGCCGGCAGCGTCGGCTGCCTCGGCGGCCGCCACGTAGGGCCAGACCCCGGCGGAGGCCAACATCGCTACATAGGCGTCGGTGGTGACCGCAGCGGCCGGCGGCACGGGCAAGCCGGCGAGCAGCATCTCACGCAGCGAGAGCGCCTTGCGGCCGACGGTGGCGGCGAGGTCGGCGATCGGCAGAATGGGGGCGGCGAGGTCGACGGCGTACGGGAGGTCGGTGGTGAGGGGCGTGGTCATGGGGACTCCAGCGGGTAGCGCGTCCCCCCGCGGCGTGCGGGTGAGGGGCGCTGGCTATATACCCGCGCGCGCCGCGCTAGCGGACCTTCCGCAGCCGGTAGACGTAGTAGCGCGCCGGCTCGTCGTGCTGCATCGCGCCGCCCGCCATCGCCACGAGCTCGCTCCTCACGCCGAGCGGGAAGGCGTCGACAGGCGACTCGGTCGCGAGCAGCAGGCGCTCGCCCGGCCGCATCTCGTCGACGACCCGCGCGACCACCCTGGGCAGATCCGGCACGGGCTCGTAGCCGCGCGGCCGATCGCCGCTCCAGATCAACCAGCTGCCCTGGCGGCGGCGCGTGGTGCTGACGTAGGTGACGTCGCGACCCAGGTAGGCGGCGAGCACCGGGCCGAGCGAGTTGACGTAACGGGTGTCCGTGACCACGAGCGGGCCGCGGCCGTCGGGCAGCTCGGCGATCGCGCCCGCGAGCGCCTTGCCCGCGCTGAACGGCCGCTGGAAGTCCGTGAACCAGAAGCGCAGGCCGACGCCGGCCTGGACCGTGAGCAGCACCGAGAGCGCGAAGCCGCCGGGACGCATCGCGTCGGCGACCGCCCAGAGCCGACGCAAGCCCGGCGCGACCCCGCTCAGGCCCACCCCTGCGACGGTCGCGAAGTAGGCGGCCATGTAAATGGTCGCGCGGATGCCCGTGCCGAACATGCCGAGCGCGACCGCCCCCGCCACGAGCAGGGGCCCGACATAGGAAGCCTGGTCGGGGGGCTGTGCGGACGGCGCGTCGCCCCGCACCCGCGCCACCAACCGCGCGACTTCAGCCGCCAGCACGCCACGAGCCGGCCGCGCAATCCAGTGGCAGGCGAGCCAGAGCAGGAAGTAATGCCCCGCGTGGCGCATCGCCTCGCCCCAGCGCAGCCAGGTGAAGAGCAACATCACCGCCGCGCCCGCGAGCCAGCCGATCATGGCCGCGGGCGAGGCCCGCAGGCTTGCGGTCAGGAGCAGCATCAGGAGTCCGCTCAGCTGGAACTCGACCGGGATCAACTCCGGCTGCAGCACGTTGGTATTCCAGGGCTGCGGGTCGCCCCACGCCGGCACCGGAAAGAACGACCGCCACAGGCCGATCACGGCGGAGGTCGCCCAGCCGTCGTGGGCCCAGCGCACGTCCGTCGCGAAGGTCGCGTCGGCCGGCGGCATCATGAGCCGGAGCGAGAGCGCGGTTAGGCCGAGGAATGTCAGCGCGCCTACAGCCAGGTCTCGCCTGCCGGGGCGGGCGGCGGGGTCGTCCCACGCGTCGAGCGCGAGCACCAGCGCAAGGCCCCAGGCCACGATCAGGCCGAAGAGGCTGGTGAGCCCGAGCAGGCCCAACGTGCCTGCGAGGACCAGCCACGAGCGCACACCCGACCAGCGCAGGGCGCAGAATACGGCGATCAGGGCCATCCCGAGGCCGTAGCTGCGGCTGATCAGGCCGTACTCGAAGAGCGGGTAGTAGCCCGACGCGAACAGGCCCTTCTGAAGCGGCGTGAGCGGCGATCGCCAGGCCACCAGGAAGACCGTCGTGACGGCGGCCAGGCCCGCGACCACCTGCATCACGCGCGGGTCCGGCCATGCGCGGCTCAGCGCATGGAGCACCAGGTGCCAGAGCGGCGGATGGCCCTCGTAGGCCATGTGTCGCAGCACCTCGAGCGGCGAGCCCGACCGGACGGCGATCAGCCAGGCCTGCAGCTCATCGAGCCACATCTCGTGGTGAGACAGGCCGATCGCCACGGCGACGGCGAACACCGCCGTGAGGGCCGCAGCGAGACGTGGCGTGGCGGAGGTGGCGGGCGGGTCGGGCTGGAACATCGGTGGTGGTTCAGGGCGGCGTCCGCCCCGTTATACCACGCTTCAGAGCCAGCGGCGGAACCACTCGGCCATCGATTGGACCGCCTGGCGGCTGATCATCACCGTGAAGTGGTTGCGGCGCGGGATGATCGCGAGCGACTTCGCGCCCGCGGCGCGGACATAGAGATCGTGGGCCTGCCACGACGGCGCGATGAAATCCCATTCGCCGTTGATCACGAGCAGCGGCGCATGCGCGAGGCGGGCCGCCGAATCCAACGGGTTCAGGTGGCGCAGCGCGCGCTGGACCGCGTAGCGCGTGCCGGGCGCGAGCAGGTCGCCCGGCTCATCGGCATGCTCGGGGCCGACGCGGATGTGGCTCTGCATGAACCGCATCAACAGGTTGGGCGTGGCCTCCACGAACGTCGCCGCGACCTCCGGGTTGAAGAGGCCGAGCACCTCGCCCAGCTTGCCCCACTCGTCGATCTGGATGCGGTGCGGGCTGCTCACCGTCACGACGGCGCGCACGTCGGCATCGCGCGCGGCCGCGGCCACCGCGCAGGCGCCGCCCAGGCTCACGCCCATCAGGCCGACGCGGCCGGCGTCGACCTCGGGTTGCCCGCGCACGAACGCGAGGGCCGCCGGCACGTTGTCCTCGATGTCGGGGCAGCGCAGCACGCGCGGGTTCTCGCCGTGGCCGTCGAGCTCGAACGTCAAAACGTTGATGCCGGCGTCGATCAGGGCGCGGATCCACATGTAATAGGGCAGCGTGCCCTCCGCCGTCGTGCCGTGCGCGAGCACGACCGTCGCGCCGGTCGAAGCCTTGGGCGTGAACAGCCAACCCGGCGTCGCCTGGTCGCCCAGCGGCACCTGCACGCGCCGCACGGCGTGGGCGGCGTCGCTGGCGGGGACCAGCAGGGCGCGCGAGGGATCCAGGCCGAGCGGCGGCGCGCTGATCACGCTCACCAGGCCGCGCCACAACGCGGTCGCGGTTTCCTTCCGCGCCACCAGCTGCACGGGCGCTGTAAGGTCCAACATGGCCTGCTCCTCAAGGACGTCGTCGTCGCCTGATCGCCTGGTATGAACCGCCCAGCGACAATGATGGGCGTATATGCTCATTCTACCCAGCGATGCGGCCATCAAACCCTGCTCGATCCAGGCCAATTCTTATGTTGCAGCGTTGTGCAACTTGCACAAGCGACCTTGGCCAAAGTGGTGCACCCGGCGTCAGCCGGGGAATATAGCCGGCACCCATGACCCAGCAGCTCCAGCCGACCCGGCCGCTTCCCCGCACGATCGCCCTCGGTGGCCCCGACGGGGCCGGCAAGAGCACGCAGGCCGAGCGCCTCGTGCGCTGGCTCGGCGATCGGGGCATGGAGGCCACGCTCTGCACGATCTGGGACCTGCTCGACCGGCAGGCGGCGGGCGCCATCCCATTCGGTTCGAAGGCCGAGATCGACGGGTTCCTGGGCGGCCTGCATCCGGGCGGGCGGACGCTCTTCTTGCACATGGCGCTGCGCGAGGCCCTCGATCGGGCGGTCGACGCCCAGGGCGAGGGCGTGGTCGTGATCGTCGGCTACTGGCCGAAGTACAACGCAGTCGAGCGGGCGTACGGCGGCGATCCCGCGCTGCTCGACGCCCTGGCCGCGTCCTTTCCGCAGGCCTCGTTGCAGCTCTGGCTCGATCTCGATCCGGCGACGGCGCTGGCCCGCAAGCAGGCCATCTCCGGCTACGAGAGCGCCGGGCGGGGGCGCGCGGGCTTCGTGTCGTTCCAGCAAAGCCTGCGGCCGATCTTCGACGATTTGCTCGGCCGCGGCCAACCCTGGCATCGGGTGGACGGCGGCGGCACGCCCGCGGCCGTCGAGGCGGCGATCGCCGCGCAGGTCGACGCCTGGCTGGCGAAACAGGATCGGGAAGCGTCGGGTGGGGCCGGGACCAACGCACCTTGACCGCCTTCTTCGTCGTGAACCCCCACGCCGGCGGCGGCCGCGGGGCGGCCCGTTGGCGCGCCGTCGAGGCCGCGCTGCCGCCCAGCCCGGCCAGGCGGGTCGCCGCTTGCGACGACGCCGCCGCCGCGCGGCGGGCGCTCGATGAGGCGGCCGCCGCCCGCGTGCCCTTGCTGGTCGCGGCCGCCGGCGACGGCGGCGTGAACCTCGCGCTCAACGCGATCCTGGACCCTGCCACCGACGCGCCGCGCTGGGACGTGGTGCTGGGCGCCGTCGGGCTCGGCTCCTCGAACGACTTCCACAAGCCGCGCGATCCGGCCCACGATCTCGCGGGCGTGCCCGTCGCGCTCGACGTGGCGCGGGCGATGAAGGTGGATGTCGGACGTGCGGATTGGGTCGACGCGGCTGGCCGTTCGGGCACCGCCTACTGGCTGCTGAACGCGAGCTTCGGCGCGACGGCCCAGGGCAACTGGCGCTACAACCACCCCACCGGCCTGCTGGCCTGGCTCAAGCGGCACGCCGGGCCGGACGCCGCGATCGGCTGGGCGACCGTCGAGGGCATCGCGGCCTATGCCCCGGTGCCAGCCACCCTGGCGCTCGACGAGGGCGCGCCCTTCCGGACGGCGATCGCCAACCTCGGCGTGATCAAGCGCATCCACTTCGCGGGCGACATGCGCTACGACACCCCTGTCCGCCCGGACGACGGCCTGTTCGATGTGAACCTGGCCGAGGACATGAGCCGCTGGGAGTTCGTGCGGGCCGTGCTGCAAATCAGCCGCGGCCGATTTCTCGCGATCGGCTCACCCAAGATCAAGCACTGGCGTGCGGCGCGCGTCCGCGTGACGCCGGACCTGCCTGTGCCGATGGAGTACGACGGCGAAGTGGTGCAGGTGCGCGAGGCGACGTTCCGCGTCGTGCCGCGCGCCATCGCGCTCGCCGGACCCGGAGGAGGCCCCGCCCGATGACCGCCCGACCGATGACCCCGACCACCCGCCGCATCGCCGTGACCGGGACCGACGGCACCGGCAAGACCACGCTCGTGCGCCGGCTCGGCGCGCGCTTCGCGGGCCGGCCGGAGGTGCTGCGCGCGTTCCGCTCGCCGCAGTACCATGAGGACCCCGATCTGCCGTTCGGCGCGCTGTCCACGGCGATTGAAGACCTCGGGCAGCTCGCCGACCGGGTGGGCGACCCCCGGCTCAAGGCCGCCATGCTGTTCCTTTCGATGACGCTCTACGGCGACGTCGAGCGCCACGTCGCGGCCACGTGGGCGCCGCGGGCGGTGGTCGCGGAGCGGCAGTGTCTCGCCGACAGCCTCACCTACGCGCGCTTCTACCTGCCGCTGCTGGCCGGCGCCCTGGAGCGCGAGCGGCTCGCCCCGGCGATCGCCGAGGCCGGGCTCGACGGCGCGGTGGCCCGCGTGGCGGCGTGGCTGCCGGTCGTGCACGGACGGCTCGCGGGGATTGCCGAGCCGCAGGACTTCTGGGCGCTGCCGTTGCTGGTGCGCGAGCTCTTCGACCGCCCGCCCGAGCAGCTCGTGCCGGCCCTGAAGGCCGCTTACCACGCCGAGCTGCCCGATCAGATCATCCTCCTCACCGTCTCGGCCGAGGCGCTCGCGCGGCGGCTCGCCGAGAAGGCCGGGGCCGAGGGCGGCGCGCCGCCCGAGCTCCATGAGAAGGCCCAGGTGCTCGCGATGTTCCAGGCCGGCCTCGCGCAAAGCGCGGGATTCCTGGCCACGCTGCGGCCCGACCTCGCGATCAGCCGGCTCGACACCTCGGATCTGACGATCGCGGAAACCGAAGATGCCGTGCTGTCCCTGATCGCGCTTTGAATACGCATGGTTGTTATGTTTCCGGCGTTGACCGGAGGATGTTGGGGGCGGTCCTATCGCATTCCGATCCCGAATAATTCGATGTCAGCCCGAAAAAAGACTTGCCATGCCCACGTAACGGCATTAGAATAGCCGTTAACTCGATGCTGCAGGCTGCAACCCGCCCCCTATGCGGTTTCTCGGCCTCGCAGGCATGGATCCCATGTGTCCGGTCCATGTCATTGGGAGCGGGAACGGACGTGAGGCGCGGCGAGCGCGCCCGCCGAAAGGAGCAGGAGATGAACAAGGAAGAGCTGGTCGCGTCGGTCGCGAACAAGACGAAGCAGAGCAAGAAGTCGACCGAGGCCGGCATCCAGGCCACGATCGACGCGATCTCGGACGCGCTCGCGAAGGGCGACAAGGTCACGCTGGTCGGCTTCGGCACGTTCCAGGTGAAGGAGCGCGCTGCCCGCGAAGGCCGCAACCCCCGCACCGGCGCCGTTCTGAAGATCGCGGCGAAGAAGTCGCCCGCTTTCACGCCCGGCAAGGGTCTCAAGGAGACCGTCGCCAACGCGAAGGCCAAGAAGGCGCCCGCGAAGAAGAAGTAGGTCCTCGGACCCGACGCGGGGGGAGGCTCAGGCCTCTCCCCGCTTCTCGATTTGTGCCCATGGATCCGATTGCGAGACTCCTCACAGCCGCCCCGCGCTTCCCGGCGCCCTGGCTGACCCACGCCGCCGCCTACCGGCGCGAGCCCGCGGGGCTCGCGCTCGTGCTCGCGGAGTACGCGCGCTACATGCATGATCTCGGCCAGGCCAGCGCCCACGAGGAGCTCCAGGCTTGCCTCGCGGCCGTCGAGGCCGCGCTCGCCGGTGCGGATCGCGCGGTGGCGGACGCCGTCGCCGAGCACTTGCTCGGCGCGATCGTGCACATGCCGCACTTCCCCGAGGCCGCCTGCCTCGGGCCGGCCACCCGCGCCCAGCTGGCCGAGTGAAGTTCAGTTCGAGCGCTCGCGGCGGAGGCGCTGGGTGAGCGGCCCCTCGTCGGGCTCGGCGTCGTAGGCCGCCATCGGCACCACCGCGGGCGCCGCGACGGTCGGCGCCACCGGTGCCGGGCTCGGGCGTTCCGGCGCTGCGAGGCGTAGCTCCTGCCAGCGCCAGATCATCCAGGCGCCGGCCGCGAGGAAGGCCAGGCCCGAAGGGCGCCAGAGCAGGCCGCCCGCGGTCGCGACGGCGATCGCCGCGAGCGCCATCGCGCCCCGCGTCGCGAGGAACGCGTGCCACGGCGCGGGGCCCGGCTTCCCGAGGGCGTTGAGCTTGCAGACCAGCCGCGTGCGTTGCCAGGTGGGCGTCAGCGCGAGGCCGAGCGTCGCGAAGCCGCGCTCGAGGCCGCCCCGGTGCAGCCGGCGGGCGCGCCGCGGCGGCCCCTCGTCC
>JAKFEW010000027.1:0-25521 GCA_036675505.1 Candidatus Sericytochromatia bacterium | reverse complement strand
GGGCAAGGTACCGCGGTCGCCGGAAGAATCTCTTCGATTTGAGGCGGCACGCCGCTGTCCACAACCTTCACCTGGTGGACCGGCTCTTGCGCGCCGCCTCTTAATTGGTCAGGTCTCTAGCGCGACGCGCCCGCGTTCACGGGTTCTGGCCGGCCGCCTCGCCCTCGGCCATGCGCTGCTCCTCGCGGCGCTTCTCGTCGATCTCGCCCATCTTCTTCTTCGTCTCG
The DNA here is from genome assembly GCA_036675505.1 of Candidatus Sericytochromatia bacterium. Taxonomy (GTDB): domain Bacteria; phylum Cyanobacteriota; class Sericytochromatia; order S15B-MN24; family JAQBPE01; genus JAKFEW01. The sequence continues at coordinate 25,294 of JAKFEW010000027.1, read as the reverse complement.
TCGAGCTTGTTCAGGGCCGGGTGGCCGCCGGGCTCGGCCGCGGCCGCGGGCTCGCCCACCGGCGCGGCCTTCGGCTCCTTGCTGGCGCAGCCCAGGGCGGTGGTCAGCGCAAGGGCGACAATCAGGGACAGGGGCAGGGTCGGGCGCATGCGGTCTCCTCTCGGGTGGGGGGATGGTGCGTGGTTCAGGGCCCGGCTGTGGACTTGCCGCCGAGCTGGGAGCGGCCCAGGGCCGCATAGGTCTGGGTCTCGAGCTGCGGATCGGCGGCCAGCATCGCCTCGTAGGCCGCGTTGATCTTGGCCTCGTCCGAGAGGTCGATGCCCGCCGCATCGGCCTCGAGCTTGCTGCGTACTTTCACGGCCAGCGACTCGAGCCGCGGCGCGTCGATGCGCTTCATCGCGTCGTTCTTGCCGACCTCGAGCTTGTCGAAGAAGACCGCCACCAGCGTGGTGGACGGGTCGACCACGGCGCGATCGCCGTTGACCACCGGGTAGACCCGCCGCAGGGTGACGGCCCCCACCTTCGCGAGGATCAGCAGCGGGGCGCCGGGCGGCTTGAGCGAGAAGTTCACGCGGCCCTGCGCGTCCGTGCGCGCGGGCGCGACGTCGGCGATCGGCCGCCGCGTGGCGGCAAGCTGCACCGACACCTCGGCCCCGCTCACGGGCTCCCAGGGGGTGGCGGCACCGTTGCCGCCGCCCGCGGGCGCCTTGACGACGACCTCGAAGGTCAAGAAGCGCTGCGGCGTCGGCGAGGGCTCGGACACCGCCGCGACGGACGCCCTCGGCTTCACGGGCTGGGTCGAGGGCTGCGGCTGCGGGGCGGCGGGGCAGCCGGCCAGCGCGAGGCCCGCGGCCAGGGCCACGAGGGCGCGGCGCAGCGCGGGTGCGCTTGCCCAAGGATGGGCTGATGCCGCGGAGCCCAGGGATGGGCGGGAGCGGTGCAACGACGGGGCGCGGGGCGTCATGAGGGTGTCCTTCCGTGCGCCATGTACCCCCGCGCGCGCGCCGCGCCACCGGTCGCGAGCCCCGCCCGCCCGGCGGGTATAGCACCAGCGCCCACCGCCCGAGGTCCAGCCCGTGTCCGAACGACTCGCCAATCGCTACACCGTCCTCGCGCTGCTCGGCGAAGGCGGCATGGGCCAGGTCTTCCGCGTCGCCGACGCCGTCGCGGACGGCCAGGAGTGCGCCCTCAAGGTGATCAAGGTGGAAGGCCAGGCCAGCGAGGACCAGCGCCTGCGCTTCAAGGCCGAGTTCCGTGCGATGACGCGGCTGCGCCATCCGAACACGATCGCGGTCTCGGACTACGGCGAGCTCGAGGGCGGCAACCTCTACATCGCGATGGAGCTCGTGCCCGGCCGCGAGCTGAGCGACGTGATCGCAGGCAAGCCGATGGCCTTCGACGCGGCCTACCCGCTCATCGTGCAGCTCCTGCAGGCGCTCGACTTCGTCCACTCGCGCGGCTACGTCCACCGCGACATCAAGGCGCAGAACGTCCGCGTGACGCCGGACGGCACCTTGAAGCTCATGGATTTCGGCCTGATGGGCCAGATCGGCCAACCCAGCGCCCGCCAGGTCACCGGCACGCCCGGCTACCTCGCGCCCGAAGTGGCGCAGGGCGGCGTGATCTCGGCCGCGTCGGACCTGTACTCCGTCGGCTGCCTGGCCTACGAGATGCTCACCGGGCACCTGCCGTTCGAGGGCAAGCTGATGGACGTCATCCGCGCCCACGTCCACACGGCGCCCACGCCGCTGCGCCAGCGCCGCGCGGACGCGCCCGAGGCCCTCGAGCGCATCGTCATGCGCCTGCTCGAGAAGGAACCGGGCCGGCGCTACCGCACGGCGGGCCTGGTGGTCGAGGATCTGGCGGCGATCGCCGGCCTGGATCTCGCGCGCGAAAGCCTCGATCAGCAGCTGAGCTTCCTCGAGACCGGCGAGATCATCGGCCGCGACGCCGAACTCGCCCACCTCGAGGCCGCGCTGGCGGCGGCCCGGGCCGGCACCGCCCGCCCGATCTTCGTCTCGGCGCCAGCCGGCACCGGCAAGTCGCGGCTCGTGCAGGAGCTCGAGCTCAAGGCCAAGCTCGCGGGCTTCATCGTGATGCACGGCGGCTGCCACGAAGACGGCATGGCGCCGTATGAAGCGCTGGTCGCCTCGCTGCGCCCGGCCCTGCCGCACGGCACCGATGCCGAGCGCCAGCGCTACCTGCCCACGCTCGCACGGCTCTTCCCCGACGTCGCGGGCGCAGACGCGGACGGCGTCGAGACGCCCGACGCCGCCAGCCTGGCCGAGGCCGTGCGGGGCTGGATCGCGGACCTCTCGACGCGCGCGCCCGTGCTCTGGCTGCTCGACGATCTGCACTGGGCGGACGGGCAGACGGTCGAGGTCTTCAACCACGCGATCCGCGGTCTGGGCGCCAGCGCCGTGCTCGCGATCGGCACCTTCCGCAACGACGAGACGCCGGCCGGCAGCGCGGTCTGGCGGACGCTCGAGGATGGCGAGAGCGAGGCGCTGCGGCTGAGCCCGCTGGATCCCGCGGCCCAGGCCGCGCTGGTCGCCGCCATGCTGCCGGACGCGCGCATGCCGGCCGAATTCGCCGCTGCGCTCGATCGCGCCACCGGCGGCAACCCGTTCTTCGTCACGGAGGTGCTGCGCTCGCTGTTCGAGGACGGCCACCTGGCGCGCCGCGACGGCGTCTGGCGCTTCCCGACCGACCCCGCGGTGCTGCGGCCGCTCACGAGCATGGAGGCCACGATCCGCCGGCGCCTCGCGCACCTGTCCGTCGGCGCGCGCGAGCTGATCGGCACGGCGGCCGTGCTCGGCCACGCCTGGGACGTCTGCGCGCTCTCCGCGGTGAGCGGGCTCGGCGAGGACGACCTCTTCGTCCGGCTCGAGGAGCTCGTGGAGCACCACTTCCTGTCGCACGAGGGCGCCTGCGATTTCCGCTTCCCGCACGACCGCGTGCGCGAGGTGACTTACGACGGGCTCGACCCGGCTACGCGGCGCGACCTGCACCGCCGCGCCGGCGAGGTGCTCGAGGCGCGCCATGCGGACGGAGCGGACGCGCACGTCCACGAGCTCGCGCGCCACTTCCTGCAGGGCGAGGACGGCCTGCGCGCCTACCGCTACCTCATGCTCGCCGCCGAACAGGCCGACGCGACAGGCGCCGACGCCACGGCGATCGATCGCTGGCGCGACGCCGAGCGCGTGCTCGCGGGCCTGGACCTGCCGGACAAGGCCATGCACCAGCTGCGGGTCTGGCTCCTGATCGGCTGGAACGGCTTCGTGTACATGCCCGAGGTGTCACGCGAGATGCTGGGGCGCGCGGTAGCGGCCTACGAGGCCGATCCGGCCACGGGCGACCGGCTGATCGCGCTGGCGGGCTTCCATCCCCAAGAGCTCTACGGCCTGCTCGGCATCGTGAACGGCTTCTGCGGCCGGCCCGCCGAAGCCCGCGTGGCCGCCGAGAAGGCCCGGGCGCTCATGCCGCACGACGGCAGCCCGCGCGAGGGCGCCATCCTCTTCGTGCACGCGGGTGGCCTCATGCCGACCGGCCGCATCGATGAGATGGTGGTGGCGGCGCGCGAAGCCTACGCCCTGCTCGCGCTGTCGATGGAGGAGCCGGTGCCGCAGGCCGTGCGGGGCGCGCGCGTGGGCAGCCTCGGCCTCCAGAACGCCGTCACGTTCCAGGGCGTCCGGCCGGACCCGGCGCTCCGCGACCAGGCCAACGAATGGGCCCGCCTGATCAACGACGAAAACCCCTTCACCACCTGGTTCTACTTCGGCCTCTGGGCGGCCTGGACCGGGCGCCACGACGAGGCCCAGGCCTATATCGACCTGACCGTCCAGAAATCCCGCAAGGTGGGCGGCCCGCCCTACCCGTGGGTGCTCTACCTGCGGCCCTACCTGCTCTGGCAGCGCGGCGAGTTCGCCTTGGCCCTCGAGCAGGTCGAGAAGTCGCTGCTGGCCTTCCCGCACCTGCGCCAGAACGCGCTGGCCTTCCAGCACATGCTCGGCCTGCGCGGCCATTCGTTGCTCGACGTCGGCCGCCGCGAGGAAGCCGCCGCGGTCTTCGCGGACCTCGAAGCGCTGGGCCAGGAGCGTGAGCTGGGCCTGACCTCGATGATGGGCCTGCTGGGCCGCGGCCGGGTCGCAGGCGCCGCCGGGCTGCCGGCCGCCGCCCGCGAGGCCTACGAGGCGCTCCATGCGCTCACGCGCGAGGGCCCGCTGCGCAACCCGCTCTACCAGGCCCGCGCGGCGCGCGGCCTCGGCAACGTGGCGATGGCGCTCGGCGACTGGGAGGGCGCCGCGGGTCGCTTCGCGGAGGCGCTCGCGATCGCGGGCCGGCCGGAACAGGACAACCTGTTCCTCCAGGGCCACCTGCACCGCGACCGCGGCAAGCTGCACCTGCGCCGCGGCGAGCGCGACGCGGCGACGCGCGAGCTGCAGCGCGCCGGCGAGCTGTTCCACCAGCTGCGCAACCCGTACTGGCTGCATGCGATCATGCGGGACCTGGCGGGGTTCCACGAGCAGGTGGTGCCGAAGGCCGAGGCCAAGGCGGAAGCCTCGCCGGAGGCCCGCTGGCAGCTGATGCGCAACATGCTGTAGCCCCCCGCTTCAGGGATTGGATGCTACAGGCCGTCGGGGGTGATGCCGAGCAGCGGGCCGGTGCCGCGGGTGACCATGCGCGGCAGGCTGAAGGCTATATGGTTCCCCTCGCGGATCCGCGCGCGCTCGTCGTACCTGAAAAACCGCTCGCGCGCATCCGGTGCGAGCGCCGCGGCGAAGGCCTCGAGCACCTCGCGCGCCCGCGCGGCGTGGTCCGCCGCCTCGGGCAGGTACGGCCGCGCGGCGGCCAGGCCGAAGAGCGCCTGGGCGCGCAGGAGGTGGACGCCCATCGCCTCGGCCGCGACGAGCATCGCCCGGAAGTGCGGCTCCGCGCGCCCCGAGCCGGTCGCGAGCGCGTGCTCGCCCAGCAAGCCGCGCAGCTCGGCCGCGACATGGCACGCGCCCAAGAGCTCGGCGAGCGCGAGGCCCTCCTCGGAGGCGCCCTCCAGGCCGTCCCAATCCTCGGCCACCAGCGCGACCCGCGCCCGCGCGCGCAAGAGCCGCAGCCGGCCGGCCGGCGCGACGACGCCCTCGGCGTCGGCGAGCGCGAGGAAGGCCGCCGCCCCGGGCGCATCTTCGGCGCGTGACGCGATCTCCGCGCGCGCGGCCAGCAGCCGGAGCGCCGGCTCGCCCTCGCCGCCCACCAGCGGCGCGAGCGTCTCCGCGGCTTCGCGCGCGCCCGCCAGATCGCCGAGCAGCAGCGCCACCTCGAGCACGCCCTGCAGCGCGAGCACCTCCAGGTAGCGGTGCTTGAGGTCGCGGCCGACGTCGAGCGCGCGCCGCAGCAGCGGCAGGGCCTCGGCCGGCCGGCCGAGGTGGGCGGCGGCGATCGCCTCGATCAGCATGCTCACGCCCAGCACATAGGTGTTCTGCACCCGCAGCGCGCGGTTGTAGGCCGCCTGCGCGTGCCGCACGGCCTCGCCGAACTCGCCGGTGGCGAGCGCCGCGAGCGCCAGGTTCGCGAGGGCCGCGATCGCGCCGCCCTCGGCGCCGATCTCCTCGCTCAGCGCGAGCGCGCACCCGAAGGCATCCTTCGCCGCGGCGTACTCGCCGAGCGCCTGGTGGGCGTTGCCGAGCAGCAGGTACGCGTTGCGCAGCCCGCCCTTGTCGCCGAGCACGGGCAGCAACATCAGGGCCTCTTGCAGGTAAGCGAGGCCCGCCGGCGCACGCGCGGCGTCGTGGGTCAGCAACAGGTTGCCCAGGTGGGCGAGCGCCTCGCAGCGCAGGCGCGCGTCGCCCGTCGCCCGCGCGTGGACGAGCGCCGCCTCGCCGAGCGCCATGGCGGCCGCCTGCTCGCCGCGGAAGACGTGCGTGCGCGAGAGCGTGAGCAAGACGGCGGCCGCGCCCGCGCGGTCCGCGCGCGCCTCGTAAGCGGCCAGCGCGGCGCGGCCGGTGGCGATCGCCTCGTCCCAGTTCGCGAGCAGCCTGTGCACGTGCGCGAGCGATGCGAGCAGCTCGGCGCGCATGCCGGCCTCGCCGAGCGCCTCGGCGATCGTGAGGGCCTCGGCCAGCGCCTCGCGCGCCGCGTGCGTCGCGCCCAGCGCGCGGCGCGCGCGCGCGAGGTGGTAGAGGTAGGCCAGCCGCTCGCGCGGGCGCTCGCCGCCGGCGGCCGACAACGCCGCCAGGCCGGCCTTGAGCAGCCGGTTCGCGGGCGCGAGCGCCTGCAGCTCGAGGTGGCCGACGCCCGCGTCGAGGGCGTAGCGCACCGTGCGGTCGAGGTCGCCGCCGCGCTGGAAGTGGTGCGCGAGCGCCGCGAGCAGCTCGAGCGGCGCACCCTGGCCCGAACCCGCCCACCCCCGCCCGCCGAGGGACACCTCGAGCGCCCGGCCGACGTCGTGGTGCAGCGCGGTGAGCTCGTCGCCGCCGAGGTTGGCGTAGAGGAACTCGTGGTAGTGGTCCTGGGTGAAGCGGTAGCGCGCGGGAGCGCCACCCGCGCTGGCCTCGCCCTCGGTGCGCCCCGCGGGCCTCGCGAAGAGCTGCCGGCGCTCCAGCGTCTCGAGCGCCGCGAAGAGGTCCTCGTCGGGCAGGCCGGCCGCCTGCTGCAAGAAGGCCAGGTCGGCCTCGCGGCCGTACACGGCGAGCACGCGCGCGACCCGCTGGGCGCCGGCCGGCAAATCGGCCAGGCGGCCGACGATCAGGGCTTGCAGGCGGCGCGGCACCAGCCCCGCGCCGATCGCGAGGTCGGTATTCCAGCGCCCGTTCGCCATCGCCAACGCGCCGGACGCGACCAGGTGCTCGAGCAGGCCCTCCACCACGAAGGGCACGCCCTCCGTGAGCTCGGCGACGCGGTCGACGAAGGCCGGGTCGACGTCGGTCGCGCCGAGCATCGAGCCGACCATGCGCCGCACGCCCTCCGCGTCGAGCGGGGCGAGCGGCAGCGCGTGCACGGTCGAGACCCACTCGAGCGCGCCTTCGGGCGGGTAGCGGCTCGCCAGCACGAAGAGCACGGGGGCCTCGGTCGACGCGCGCATGACCTGCTCGAGCAGCTCGCGCGTGAGCGGCTCGGTCCAGTGCCAGTCGTCGAGCACGACGACCAGGCCGCGGACGGCGGCGATCGCCCCGATCAGGCCGCTGACCGCGGCCTGCAGCCGCAGCTTCTCGCCGGCCGGATCGAGCTCCGGGGCTGGCTCGGCGCCCAGCTCCGGCAACAGCCGCGCGAGCGCCGGCGCGTGGCGCGCGGCCTCGCGTGGCGCGAGCTCGAGCAGCGCCGGCCAGAGCGCCCGCAGCACCTCGGCCACCGGCCCATAGGGCGTGGCGTCGTGCTCGTAGCTCGCGGCGTCGGCGAGCGGCAGGTTCTCGAGCTGGGCCATGAAGCGCAGGTCTTCGAGCACGCGGCTCTTGCCCATCCCCGAGGGGCCATGCAGCACCAGCGCACCGCCGGGCTCGCGCCGCGCGAGGCACCCGATCCGCTCGGCCAGCGCGGCCTGCTCGGCCTCGCGGCCGACCAGCGGCGAGGAGAGCAGCGTGCCGCCATAGCCCACCGGGATCGGGTGGCCGAGCGCGTCGAGCACCTGGAAAGCGCCCTGGAATCGGTCGAGCGGGTCCTTCGCGAGCAGCGTGAGCACCACCAGCTCGAGGACCTTGTCGAGGCCGGGCACGAGCAGGGAGGGCGGCACCGGCCGCTCGTTCACGTGCGCGCGCAGCAAATCGATCGGGCGCGCGCCGGTGAACGGCGGTTGGCCCGTGAGCAGCTCGTAGCCCAGCGCGCCGAGGGCGTAGAGGTCGGCCCGGCGGTCGACCGGGCCGCGCTTCACGACCTCCGGCGCGAGGTACGCGAGCGTGCCCGAGATCGCGCCGCCGGCGTGGCCCGCCACCTCCATCAGGCCGAAGTCCATCAGCTTGACCACGCCCTCGGCCGTGACGCGCACGTTGGCGGCCTTCAGGTCGCGGTGGACGAGGCCGAGCGAGTGGACGGCGTCGAGCGCGAGCGCCAGTTGGGCCAGGATCTCGCGGACGCGGGCTGCCGAAAGCGGCAGCAGCTCGTCGAGGCCGTGGCCTTCCACGAGCTCCATCGTGAAGTACGGACGCCCATCGGGCAGCACGCCGAACTCGTGCACGGCGCAGCAATGCGGGTGGCGCACGCGCGTCATCAAGCGGAACTCCTGCTTGAAGCGCAGCAGCGCGGCCTGGCGCGCGGGGCCGGTGGCCGACAGCGCGAGCACCTTCATCGCCACCTCGCGGCCGGTGGCGAGGTCCAACGCGCGGCACACGCGCCCCATCGCGCCCTCACCGAGGGCGCCGAGCACCTGGTAGCGGTTGGCGACGGGGGCGGTCACCTGCCCATTCTACTGCCCGTTGGCTCGCGTTCGCGCATTCCGACACGATTCTTAAGCAGGACTTAAACGCCGGACAGGCGCTCATCGCCCCACTGTCCAAGCACCGGTCGGGTGGTAGAATGGACGGCGCTCACCCCCGCTCGCCGGAGTCCCCATGAACCAACGCAGCCTCCTGTCGCTCAGCCTCGCCGCCCTCCTCACCGGCCTCGCCCCCGCCGCCTACGCGGCCCCCGCGCCGAAGCCCCCCGTGAACGTGGCCCGGTCGCTGCAGGCGTTCCTGGCCGCCGAGTGGAGCTGGACCATGCAGCAGGACCCCGTTTGGGCCTCCTGGGTGGGCGATCGCCGCTGGAACGACAAGTGGCAGGACCTCTCGCCGCGCGCCCGTGCCGCCCGAGCAGCCCACCAGCGCGCCGCGCTGCTGCGCCTGCGCGCGATCCCCAAGGGCGGCCTGCCGCCCGCGGACCGCCTGAACCACGAGCTGTACGAGCGCGAGCTCACGCTGGCGCTGGCAGGCACCGCCTTGCACCAGGACCTGATGCCGCTCAGCCACCAGAATGGCCTGCAGACCGCCCACGAGCTCGCCGACTCGCTGCGCTTCGACACCGAGAAGGACTTCACGGACTGGATCGGCCGCATGCGCGCCTTCCCGCGCTACGCCGAGCAGACCATGGCGGTGATGGAGGAAGGCCGCAAGCTGGGCCTGCTGCCGCCCAGGGTGATCCTCGAGCGCGTGAAGCCCCAGCTCGCCGACCACCGCCCCGCGGACCCCACCGAGAGCCCTTTCTACGCGCCGTTCAAGAAGATGCCCGCCGCGATCCCGGCCGCGCGCCAGGGCGCGCTGCGCGCCGAGGCCGAGGGCGCCGTGAAAAGGCTCGTGATCCCGGCCTTCGAGCGCTTCGAGCGCTACTTCCTCGAGACCTACCTGCCGAACGCGCCCGAGACGCCCGGCCTCTGGCACCTGCCCGGCGGCGAGCAGCTGTACGCCCACCTCGCCCGCAGCTACACCACCACCGACACGCCGCCCGCGCGCCTGCACGCGCTGGGGCTCGCCGAGGTCGCGCGCATCCGCGGCGAGATGGAGGGCGCCAAGACCAGGGCCGGCTTCACCGGCACGCTCGAGCAGTTCTTCGCGGCGGTGAAGGCGGACCCGCGCTTCAAGCGCGAGGACCGCCAGGCCTACCTCGCCGAGTACCGCGCGCTCGCCAAGCGGATCGATCCGCTGCTGCTCAAGCTCTTCCGCAAGCAGCCGCGCATGCCCTACGGCGTCGAGCCGATCCCGGACATCTCGGCGCCCAACGCCACGGCCGCCTACTACGTCCAGCCCGCGGCCGACGGCTCGCGCGCCGGCACCTTCTACGTGAACACCTACAAGCCCGAGAACCGGCCGGCCTACGAGATGGTGCCGCTCACGCTGCACGAGGCCGTGCCGGGCCACCACTTCCAGCTCGCGCTGCAGCAGGAGCTGGGCGCGTTGCCGGACTTCCGGCGCCATGGCGGCTACACGGCCTACATCGAGGGCTGGGGTCTCTACGCCGAGTCGCTCGGCAAGGAGCTGGGGCTCTACGAGGATCCGTACATCTGGTTCGGCAAGCTCAACATGGAGATGCGCCGCGCGCTGCGCGTGGTGCTCGACACCGGGCTGCATGCCGAGAAGTGGGACCGCCAGCGCGCGATCGACTTCTTCCGCGCGAACGCCGCGAAGAGCGAGATGGAGATCGTCAACGAGGTCGACCGCTACCTCGGCAACCCGGGCCAGGCGCTCGCCTACAAGATCGGCGAGATGAAGATCCAGGAGCTGCGGACGCGCGCCAGCCAGAAGCTCGGCGATCACTTCGACATCCGCGCCTTCCACGAGATCGTGCTGCGCGACGGCGCCCTGCCCCTCGACGTGCTCGAGAAGCGCGTCGAGGCGTGGATCGTCGCCGGCGGCCGTTGAAAAGGAGCCCCCCATGAACGTCAGCCGCCTCGCGGCCATCCTGCTCGGCCTCGGCGCCTGCGCCGCCGGCGTCGCGATGCTCACGCCGGGCGCCGCGCCGCCGCCGCCAGGCGGCGAGGACACGCGCGAGCACGCCCCGATGGGCGGCAAGGCCGCACCGCCGATCGCGCTCGCGGACATGGCCGGCCGGGCCTGGTCGCTCGCCTCGCTGCGCGACAAGCGTGCGGCCCTGGTGGTGTTCTGGGCCTCCTGGTGAGGAGGCTGCCGTGCGGAGTCTCCGCACGTCGAGCAACTCCACCAGGCGTACCAGGGCAAGCCGATTGAAATCGTCGGCGTCAACGTGAAGGACACGGATCAAGGCCGCAAAGACTTCGTGGCGGCCAACAACCTCACCTACCCGATGTTGATCGACACGGACTCGGCGGTTGCCCAGGCCTACAACGTGCGCGGCCTGCCCACCGTCGTGCTGATCGACAAGGCCGGCCGGATCCGCTACGAGGGCTTCGGCCTGCCTGATCGCGCGGCGATCGACGCGGTGCTCTGAGCACGGAATAATTTAACGTCAGCTTTCCTTTCGCCGCGCTATAAAGATGCTGTTAACGGGAGTGGAGAGTAGGGTGGGAATGGATACGCTGGTGCGCACGCAGGCCACGAAGCCTGTCACGACGCGGCCCGTGGCTGCCGAGCAGCCGGAAGGCCCCCGGGCTCCCGCGCGCGGCGCGATGCCGGCCCGCAGCGTCGACGTGGCGATGTTCCGCAACTTGCCGCTCGCCGGCACGCCGCTGGTCAGCGCGGCCGACGACATGACGCTCGGCTCGATGGACCCCGTCGCGAGCGCCCTCTCGAAGCTCGAGACCAAGGGCCCCGGCATGGCGAAGGTCGCAAACGGCGCCCGCTTCGTCACCCGCGTGGCCGGGCCCACGATGTGGGGCGTTTCGATGTTCTTCAACGTGAAGCTGCTCATCCAGGCGCTCAAGGATCCCACGATCACCACCGGCTCGAAGGTCGCCCTCGCGGCCGGCACCGTCGCGAACGGCATCGGCTTCGTCGCCTCCGCGATCTGCGCGCTGCCGCTCAAGTTCGCCGGCCTGCTCGGCCTCGGCAAGGGCGGCCTGATCACCGCCAACAAGCTCTCCGGCCTGTTCGGCGGCATCGGCGGCACGATCTTCGGCACGATCAACATGATCGAGACGATGCGCAAGCAGGACGCCAAGCCCGCCGAGCGCTTCTTCGCCAAGGCCGGCTTCGCCCTCGGCGTCGCGGGCTTCCTCTTCGGCACCGTGGCGCTGACGGCCTCGCTGCCCTGGGCCGCCCCGCTGCTCGCCAAGTTGCCCGCGCTGCTGCCCTTCGCCACCAAGGCCGCGAACATCCTCGGCATCGCCGGCATGGGCGTGTGGATCGGCCAGATGGTGTTGGGCAAGAACAAGTGGCTCGGCGACAAGCTCAAGGGCACCGTCCTCGGCTAGCCTGCCGGGAAGGCCTCAGCGCCGCACGTTGCCCATCTCGCGCAGGAACTCGACAGTCTCGCGCCAGGCCGCCGCGGCCTGCTCGGGCCTGTAGCGGTCGTCGCGCGTCGCGTTCGCGAACGCATGACCCGCGCCCTCGAAGATGACGATCTTGGCCGGCACCTTGGCCGCGGCGAGCGCCGCTTCGAACTCGCGCACGTAGGCGGGCGGCGGGCTCTCGTCCTCCGCGCCGAAGATGCCGAGCACGGGCGGCATCCCCGCGAGCACCGCCGGGTCGGTCTCGAGCTTCACGCCGTAGTAGATCACGCAGCCCGCGAGGTCGCGCTGGGCCAGCGCGAGCTTGAGCGACATCGCGCCGCCGAAGCACCAGCCCAGGCAGGCCACGCGATCGCCCGCCACCTCCGGCCGCGCCCGCAGCCAGGCCACCGCCGCGCGCATGTTGGCGACGCACCTTTCGGGCTCCGCGCATTCCATGAGCTCGCCGGCCCGGTCGGGGTCCGTCGCATGTTGGCCGCCGTACAGGTCCACGGCCAGCACCGCGAAGCCCTCGCGGGCAAGCGCCTGGGCCTGGTCGCGGACCTGGTCGTTGAGGCCCCACCACTCATGGATCAGCACCACGGCCGGGCGCTTCTCGCCCGGGTGGTGCGGATCGCCGCCGAGGGCGTAGAAGCCGGTGGCGCCGTTAGTGCCTGCGGCTCCAGGGCTTTCATAGGAGACGGGTTCGATGTGCATGGGTTCTCCTGGGGCTGGCCGGGACTCGGACGACTTACGATGCGTCGCAGGGATTATTTCAGGTGCTTCGCGAGGAAAGCCAGGGTCTTCGTCCAGGCGTCGGCCGCGGCGTCCGCCTTGTAGCGCTCGCCGCCGGTGGGGTTGGCGAACGCGTGGGGCGCGCCGTCGTAGCTGTGGATCTCGTGCGGCACGCCCGCGGTCGTGAGCGCCTGGTCGAAGGCCTGCACGTGCGCGGGCGTGACCGACGTGTCGGCCTTGCCGAAGATGCCCAGGATCGGCGGCAGGCCCTTCACCTTGGCCGGATCGGACTCGAGCGAGCCGTAGTAGATCACGCCAGCGGCGAGGTCGGGCTGCGCGAGCAGCAGCTTGAGCGCCTGGCCGCCGCCGAAGCACCAGCCGAGCGCCGCCACCTTGGCGACGTCCTGGCGGCCGCGCAGGTACGCCACGGCGCCTTTGAGGTTCGCCGTCGCGGCGTCCTGGTTCAGGCCGCCCGTGAGCATGCGGGCCTGATCCTGGGTGGTCGCGTACTTGCCGCCGTAGAGGTCCACGGCGAGGACGGCGTAGCCCTCCTTCGCGAGCCTGTCGGCCTCGCCCTTGATGTAGTCGTTGAGGCCCCACCACTCGTGCACGATCACCAGGCCGGGCGCCTTCACGCCGGCCGCGAGGCCAGGCGGCAACGCGAGGTGGCCCTTGGTCTCGCCGTGGTAAGCGACCATGTCGGGGCCGGGCGCCACGTCCGCGAGGGGCGCCGGGGCCGCGGCTGCCGATGCGGCGGGCGCGGGCGACACGACGGTTGCCGCGCCGGGCGACGGTGACGGGCCGGCGGCGCTCGGGGCCGGGGCGCACGCGAACAGCGCGGCGGCGAACAGCCATGCGACGAGGGCATGATCCCGGCGGGAAGCGGTATGACGGGTCCTGGACATGAGTCCCTCCTTTCAACCGGTCTGGGCCGGTATGATACGCTCCCCTGGGCGGTACGACCACCCCTGCCTCTCCGCCTGCCTGGAGGAACCCGATGCGCCGCGTGCTCTTGCCCCTGTTCGCCACCTGGCTGCTGGCCATGCCGGCGCTCGCCGCGCCGGCGCCCGTGAATCACGCGGCGCGCCTGCACGCGCTCTTCGAGGCCGATTGGGAGTGGCGGCTGGCCGACGACCCTGTGATGGCGTCGTTGCTCGGCGATCGCCGCTTCAACGCCCGCTGGCGCGACCTGTCGCCCGCGGCCCAGGCCCGCCGCGTGTCGCACGCCCGCGCCATGCTGCGGGCCGTCGATGCGATCCCGAAGGCCGAGCTCACCGCCGAAGACCGCCTCAACGCCGAGCTGTTCCGGCGCGAGTGGCGCCTCTGGACGGAGGAGCAGCGCTTCCGCTGGGACACCCTCGCGCTCACCCACAAAGACGGCGTCCACAGCATCGACGAGCTGCTGCCGGACCTGCGCTTCGAGACCCTCCAGGACTACCGCGACTGGCTCGGCCGGATCCGGGCCTACGCCACCCTGGTGCACCAGACCATCGACCTGCTCGACGAAGGCTTGAAGCTCGGCCGCGTGCTGCCGCGCGTGCTGCTCGACCGCGTGCCCGCCCAGCTCGCGCGCCACCACGTGGAAGACCCCAGCCAGAGCCCGCTCTACGCGCCCTTCAAGCAGATGCCGGCGACGATCCCCGCAGCCGAAGCCGAGCAGCTGCGCGAAAAAGCCAGGCTCTACCTCGGGCGCAACGTGGCCCACGCGCTCGGCCACTACGAGGACTTCCTGCGCACCGAGTACCTGCCGAAGGCGCCGACCGCCACCGGCATCGGCCACCAGCCGAACGGCGCGGCGCTGTACGCCCACTTCGCCCGCAAGCACACCACCACGGACCTGTCGCCCGACGCGATCCACGCGATCGGCCTCGCGGAGGTGGCGCGCATCCGCGCCGAGATGACGCGCATCAAGGACCGCACGGGCTTCAACGGCGACCTGCCGGCGTTCTTCGCGTTCCTGCGCAGCGATCCGCGCTTCAAGCCGAAGGACGCGGCCGCGCTGCTCCAGAGCTACAGGGCGATCGCCAAGCGGATCGACCCGAAGCTCGTGGGCATGTTCAGGACCTTCCCGCGCATCCCCTACGGCGTCGACCCGATCCCCGACGCCGTCGCCCCCGACACCACCACCGCCTATTACATGCCGCCGGCCGCCGACGGCTCGCGCGCCGGCACCTTCTACGTGAACCTCTACAAGCCCGAGGTGCGTCCCAGCTACGAGATGATGGCGCTCTCGCTGCACGAGTCCGTGCCCGGCCACCACTTCCAGATCGCCCGCGCGATGGAGCTCCAGGGCCTGCCCAAGTTCCGGCGCTACGGCAGCGACGTCACGGCCTTCGTGGAGGGCTGGGGCCTCTACGCGGAGTCGCTCGGCGACGAGATGGGGCTCTACGAGAATCCCTACGACAAGTTCGGCCAGCTCACCTACGAGATGTGGCGCGCCGTGCGGCTGGTGGTCGACACCGGCCTGCACGTGAAGGGCTGGTCGCGCGACCGCGCGATCCGCTACTTCCTCGACAACGCCGCGAAGACCGAGCACGACGTCGTCAACGAGATCGACCGCTACCTCGCGGACCCTGGGCAAGCGCTGGCCTACAAGATCGGCGAGCTGCGCTTCCAGGCTTTGCGTGCGAAGGCCACCCAGGCCCTCGGCGCGCGCTTCGACAAGCGCGAGTTCCACGACATGCTGCTCGCCGAAGGCGCGCTGCCGCTCGAGCTGGTCGAGCGCCGCGTCGACGCCTGGATCGTCGCCCGCCGCAAGCGCTGAGCCAGGCCGGACGCCGCCTCGTCGCCCTGTCGCCCATCACCGACAGGGCGCGCCCGAGGCCCTAACATGGCCCCATGGGCGCCGACATCCCCCTCTTCAAGACGCCATCGCTCGAGACCCACCTCCTCGCGACGGCCACCGCGGCGCTCGACACGGCGCTCGCCGCCCTCAACGCCGAGGGCCGCGTCGCCCTCGACCCGGCGGGCTTCGCCGTCCTCGCCGCCGAGCTGGGCGCGCGCCTGCGCATCGGCGACGCGCCGACGATCGACGAAAGCGCGCTGACCTTCGAAAACCACGAGAACCGCCGCGTGGTCGTGCACCTGCCCATCACCGGCGATTTCGAGCTGCTCATGTACCAGGTGCGCGGCATGCCCCCGCCGACGATGCAGGGCCTGCTGCGTCCCGAGGCGCAGGCCGCGCGCATCGCGATCACCTACGAGATCAAGCCCGGCCCTACGCCGTGGGACGCCGGCCTCGACGGCGACCTCGCGATGCTGCGTACCTACGTCGGCGCGCTCGGTCAGGCCGTGGTGAGCTTCAACCAGCACCTGAACTCGCTCGTGGAGGCCAAGATCCGCGACACGATCCAGTTCAACGAGGTGCGCCGCGAGATCGCCGACAAGATGGCGCGCCGCGGCTTCCGCGAGGTGGTGCCGGGCGAGGACGCGGCCGGCGGGTAGAATGGCGCCGATGGCCCGCACGACAGCTTTCCGCATCCTCCTCGCCGCGCTCGCCCTGGGCCTCGCAGGCGCACCGGCCGTGGCGACCTGCAACGACCCGATCCTCGCCTTGCCGGCCGCCCAGCCGGCCCTGGACGCGGTCTGGGCGGACCTGTCGCGGCAGTACGCCTTCCCCTGGGGCGGCGCGCACGTGTGGGGCCGGGTGCAGGGCGATCGCATCGAGATGGCGCAGCCCTACGACCGCCTGACCGCCAAGCACAAGCGCCTGGCCCTCGACATGCTCAAGCTCGGCGGCACGCCGGCGTCGATCTACAAGCCGACGCCGTACGATCGGCTGGTCCACCAGTCGCCGATGTCGCCCTTCTCGGTCTACGCCTACGACGGCCGGATCGTGTCGATGCCCTACGACGGCTGCACCCGGCTCTACTTCTTCACCGAGCACGACCGCGCGCGCCTGCGCTCGCAGCAGCGCACGCTGCCGCCGCGCAAGATGCGCTACCAGCTGCCGGAGGCCACCAACACGTGGGTCACGCGGGTGTTCTGGGAGATCGTGGGGCGCCGGCAGACCGACATCCTGCACCTGACCTGGGTGCCCGAGGCCGGGCACTTCGAGATCGTGGTCTCGCTGGAGGCGCGCCTGCGCTACCGCAACCGCCTCGAGGCCTTCTGGTGGCAGGCGCCGCTCGACCTGCACTATGTGGTGCTCGACGCGGACGGCGAGTGGCTCGAGGAGCGCGGCTTCGCGCCGGCGCCGGTGCCATGGCCGTGGCCCTGGTAAGGATCGGCGATCGGCGCTGGTTGGTTTGCCGAGCGACGATCATATTAACCATTCCTTAAACCAGAATTATCCTTTTCTTTACCTTTAACCGGTCCTTAACTACCTATCATGAGATCAGCCGTCGCCGGAGGATTTCTCATTGGCCCCTGTTCGTCGTTCGATCGCCGCATTTCTCATAGCTGACCTGCTCGCCCTGAGCCTCACGGGCTGCGGCACCGTGCCTGCCACCGCCGGCCGCCTGGACGTCCGCCCCGCCGCGACCAGTGCCGCCGCCGCGCCCGCGCTGCCGGCCACGCGCCCAGCGACCGCCAAGGCCGCGCCCACCGTCGCCCTCACCCGCGGCCAGGCGCCCACGCCCTTAGCGATCGCCGCGCCCCCTGCGACCCCCGCCGCCGCAGCGCAGACGGCCCACGAAGCGGCCCCCTCCGGCCTCTTCGACCACGACTACGACCCCGCCGTCCGCTACACCGCGACCGGCGCCGACGCGGCGGACGCCCGGGCGCTCGAAGGCGAGATCAAGGCCCAGGGCGGCGGCGGCTCGGTCGGCCCGGTCGGCGCCAACTGGGGCCTGATCGGCGGCGCGATCGGCGGCGTGCTGGTCGGCGGCTCGCTGATCGGCTACGCGATCTACACAGGCATGGTCGGCACCAAGGATCTGCTCTACCCCCAGGACAAGGAAGACCTCGTCAAGAAGCCCGACGCCTACGGCTACGCGTATGAGAGCATCACCTTCGACGGCCACGATGGCACCGATCTGCGCGGCTGGTACGTGCCCGCCGCCACCCCGACCACCAAGGCCGTCCTGCTGCTGCACGGCCACACCTCGAACAAGGACCGCTTCTTCGCGAAGTACGCCGGCTGGCTGCACGACGACTACAACCTCTTCATCTACGACTCGCGCTTCCACGGCGAGAGCGACGGCAACATCACCACGCTGGGCTGGCACGAGCGGCGCGACGCGGCGCTCGCGCTCACGCAGCTCAAGACCCGTGGCAACACGTCGATCGGCGTGATGGGCGAATCGATGGGCGGCGCCGTCGCGATCGGCGTCGCGGCCGACAAGCCTGAGATCAAGGCCTGTTGGGCCGACTGCGCCTTCGACTCGCTGCACGACGCGATCGCCCCGCGCGCCAAGGCCCGCAAGTACCCGCTGCCCGAATACGTGGCCTGGAGCGTGGTCAAGACCGCGACCGTGCGTTCGCGCCACAACGTGGCGAGCGCCGACCCGATCCGCTGCATCAAGTCGATCGCGCCGCGCCCGGTCTACCTCGTCCACGGCGGCGCCGACGACGACACGCTGCCGCTCAACTCGCAGAAGCTCTACGCGGAGGCCGCCGAGCCCAAGACCTACTGGACGGTGGCCGGCGCGGACCACGCCCAGTCGTGGGAGAAGCAGCCCCTGGAGTACCAGACCCGCCTGCAGACGTTCTTCGGAGGCTCGCTCTAAATGCGCTTCACGTCGGTAGCCCTCGCCCTCGCCCTGCTCATTTCCGGTTGTGGGGGCCCCGCCACGCCGCGCGGGCACGCTGGCACGCCGACGGTCGTCGCGGCGATGAACGCCGCGTTCGACCCCGAAAAGCTGGATCTGCCCACCTACGAGCGCCTGACCACCGAGGCGCTCGCCGAGGCCCTCGCGGCAGGCGACGTCGTGAGCGCGCGGCGCTTCGTGACCTGGGCCGACGGCCCCGACCCGCAGCCGGCCTCGAGCCGGGCGATCGCGAAGGCCGCGCTCGGCCAGGCCCGCGCGAACGTCAACCCCGGCCTCGCGGCCGACCTCGCGCGCATCGCCGCGGGCGAGGCCAGGGTCGCGCGCCCGCAGGCCGCCACCGGCATCGCCTTCCCCGCCGACGAGGGTGCGCACGCCACCGCGCTCACCGAGTGGTGGTACGTGAACGGGCACCTCGAGACGCGCGGCATGGGGCCCTGGAAATCGCGCTACGGCTACGAGTTCACGGCCTTCAAGGTCGGCCCGCTGCTGCACTGGGCGCACGTCGCGATCACCGACGCGAAGGGCAAGAAGTTCCGCTACGCGCGCCAGTTCATCAAGCCGGGCGAGGCCAAGGACGGCGTGGGCAAGGTCGACTTGGCCTACGGCGCCCACCAGTTCGTCACGACCGGCGAGGGCGCCTACGCCCTCAAGGTCCGCTTCGGCGAGGAAACGCTCGAGCTGAGCCTGGCCGCGAAGAAGGCCCCGCTGCTGATCGGCGGCAACGGCAAGATCGACATGCCCGAGGGCAAGGACTCCTGGTACTACAGCCAGACGCGCATGGAGACGAAGGGCGCGGTCACCGTCGGCGGCAGCCGCCAGGACGTCGCCGGCGTGTCGTGGATCGACCACCAGTGGGGCCCGTTCTTCGTGAGCGGCTTGCTGGACCGCTGGGACTGGTTCTCGCTGCAGTTCGACGACGGCACCGAGTACAACCTGTTCGCCTTCCGCGACAAGGACGGCAACGCGGGCAAGCGCCACGTGAACCGCTCCGCGCCCGACGGCCGCGGCTCGGTCGGCACCAGCTTCACGATGGACCGCCTGGCCTGGTGGAAGAGCCCGGTGACCGGCCTCAACTACACCACGAAGTGGAAGCTCGATCTGCCCGAGACCCAGGAGAGCGTGGACCTCGAGGCCTTGCTGATCGACCAGGAGGTCGCCCGCCGCACCCACTTCACGCGCGACCCGCTGCCGCACTACTGGGAAGGCGCGATGAAGGCCACCAAGCGCCGCGCGGACGGCAAGAAGGTCGAGGGCCTGGCCTACTGCGAGCACTTCGGCTTCGCCCAGCCGGTGGGTCCGCGCTAGCAAGAAAAACGCCTCTCCCCGGTGGGGAGAGGCGTCGGCTCAATCGATCGGCTCGCGCCACTCGTCCATCTGGTTGCGCTCGTTGCCGGGCGAGAGGTTGCGGTTGGGGTCCTCGGTCGGCTTGTCGACGTTCTCGTCCGTCGGCGGCGGCGCCGGCGGCACCGCCTCGGGTCCCGTGCCCGGCGGATAGATCTTCACCTCGGGCAGCTTAGGCAGGCGCCCCGCGCCCGCGCCGCCGCCCATCCGCTCCATGTGGCCGGCGGCGAGCAGCTCGGTCTGGGTGCGCCCGACATGCGCGATCAGCGTGTCGACGCCGCGCAGCAGGCCGCCCGTTCGGCCGCGGACGATGCGCTGCTCGATCGAGACCGCGAACGGCCGCAGCTCGCTGATCATCAGCCGCGCGCTGTGGTCGACCACCTTGGAGGCGCTGGCCTGCTCGATGCGCGTCCGCACCTCGCGCACCCGCTTGAGGGCCGCGTCCCAGTTCTCCGCGGCCACGTCGGCGCGCAGCTGTTGCGTCGCGTCGCTCAGCTCCGTCCACATGCGCGCAGTGGCGATTCGGTTGCTCGTCACGCCCTTGTCGAGCACGTACGTGACGGCCGGCGGCTTGCCTGCCGGCGCCGGCTCCGCGGCCCAGGCGGGCCCGGTCACCGCCACAGCGGCGACGGCCGCCAGCGCCCAGCTCCGGATTCGGTGAGTAGTCATGCCTTCAACCCTCCCTCGAGCTCCATACCATCGTCCATCATAGCCACGGCGCGCCGAGCCGCATTCAGCCAGGCGGGCCTCCGGCGATCCCGGCGCCCAGGGAAATCGACGCCTCGCCACGCGGGTACGATGTGGAGACACCCCTGCTCGCCTGGAGGCCCCATGGTCGCAGCCACGTCCGGCACCCCCGTCTTCGCCCGCCAGTACGCGATGTTCTACGACCAGCTGGGCCGGCAGCTCAAGGCCGGCCTCGCGGCGCATGTCACGATCGCCAACGTGCTGAACGGCCCGTTGCCCGCGGTGCTGCGCCAGGTGCTCGTGGACGCGCGGCGGCGGGTCGAGGCCGGCGAAGGCTTCGCGGACGCGCTGGCGAAGCACCCGGCCGTGATCGCGAAGCACGAGGCGCGCTTCTTGAAGGCGGCCGAGGCCGCGGGCAAGCTGCCGGCCGCCTGCGAACGGCTCGCGCGCGAGCACCGCACCACCCATGAGCGCTCGCTGCGCTTCGCCTCGAAGATCGTCTACCCGATCCTCATGCTGATCGCCGCCTGCGTGATCGCGCCCGTCAAGATCGCCTTCGACGGCGCCTACGGCCGCTATGCCATCACCGCCGGCACGCCGGTCGTGCTGCTGCTCGGCGGGGTCGGCACGGGCGTCTGGGTGGCCTTCGCGCCAGCCGCCGCGCCCTACCGCCAGGCCGCCTACGCCTTGGGCATGAAGATCCTGCCGGTCGCCGCGGCCCTGCGGCAGCTCGCGCTCGCGCGGGCGGGCGGGCTGATGGCGATGTGCTTCGAGGCGGGCCTGCCCGCGGACCAGGTCTTCAAGCTGGTCGCCGACGCCACCGCCGACCCCCGGCTGCGCAAGGCCTGCCTCGGCGTCGCTGCGGCCACGGCCAAAGGCAAGGGCATCACCGAGGCGATGGAGACCCAGGGCGCGGCGTTCCCGGGCATGATGATCTCGGTGGTGCGCACGGGCGAGGAGTCCGGCAAGCTCGATGAGGCGCTCGGCAAGGCCGGCGAGTTCTGGCAGGAAGACGCCGACCGCGCCGTCGACACGCTGATCAAGCTCTCGGTGGGCGGGCTGATGGCCTTCTCGATGATGATCGTGGCCTTCATGATCCTGAGCATCGGGCTGGGAATGATCCAGCAGCTCCACACGATGTTCTAACCGCTCGCCCGCGCAAGCGCTAGCGCTCGGCGCCCACCGGGTCCGCGATGTCCCAGATGTCGCCCCACAGGCGCGCGCCGCCGTCCACGCAGAGCGTCTCGCCGGTGACGTAGTCGCCGGCAGGTGAAAGCAGGTATGTGACCGCGTGAGCGACGTCCTCGACGGTGCCCATGCGCTTGAGCGGCGTGGCGGCGATCGCCTTTGTCATCATTGCGGGCGGGTACCTCTCGGTGCCTGTGCTCTTGATCGTGCCCGGCGCGACGGCGTTCACGAGGATGCCCTTCGCGGCCCACTCCACCGCGAGCGATTGGGTGAGGTTCACCACGCCCGCGCGCGCGGCGCCCGTGTGGGCCATGCCCGGGAAGCCGCGCCACATGTTGGCGACGATGTTCACGACGCGGCCGTGGCCCTTGGGGATCATCACGCGCTCGGCCACGATCCGCGTGACGAAGAACGTCCCGTTCAGGTTGTTCTCGATGACCGCGCGCCAGCCGTTGTAGCTGATCTGCTCGGCCGGCGCCGGGAACTGGCCGCCGGCGTTGTTCACGAGCGCGTCGATGCCGCCCCACTCGCCGCGCACGGCCTCGACGAGCGCCTCGACCTCCTCGGGCACGCGGATGTCGCAGCGCCGGGCCAGCACCGTGATGCCCGCGGCGGCGAGCCCGGCGGCCGCGGCGGCGAGCTTGGCCTCGTCGCGGCCGGCGATCGCCACCTTGGCCCCCAGCGTGCCCAGCTCGTGGGCGATCGCGAGGCCGATACCGGAGCCGCCGCCGGTCACCAGGACGACCTGGCCGATGAACAGACCGGGAGCGAAGATGGATGGCATAACCGTTCAACCCTTCATGAACCTGGGGTTTACGCGTAGATGAGAAAGAATACCGCGAGCGGCGTGATATCCACTACCTTTCAGAGCCTGTGGACGGTGAGCAGCTGCGGCGGCGTGCAATCCGCCGGGTAGATCAGCGTGACCTTCGCGTCGAGGCGGCCGCCGGCGGGGACGGTCAGCGTCGCGAAGGGCGCGATCTCCTCGCCCTCGTGCAAGACGAGGTGGGCGGCGGCGTGGCGCGCCCCACCGGCGGGGTCGGCCCAGTCCACCCGCACGGGCCCGCGGAACGTCACGCGCTGGCCGGCCGGCGGCAGAAACCTGGGCGGCCCGGCCTCGCCATCGGCCATCTTGCGCGGGCTGACCAGCGCGATCGCGTAGCGCCGCGGCGCCGCGTCCGGGTTGACGAGCGGCAGCGCGAGCGCGTAGGCCACGCCGTAGCTCCCCTGGGCCTGCACGGCGGTGTCGGGATAGCGGCGGGCCATCGCGGGCGCCTGGATCTGGCGGGTGCCGATCGTGTTGAGCACCACGCTCGCGATCGGCCAGCCGATGCGCGCGCCGGCCGCCAGGGCGCCCGCGTCCGCGAGCGTGCCGGTCCAGCGCGCGCCCACGCTCACGCCGCTCACGCGGCCGTAGCGGAGGGCGCCCTGGGGGGGGGGGGGGGCGGGGTTGTAGGCGGTGGGCGCCGCGTCGCGCGGCCCGGCGAGCTTCGCGGCGTCCCAGACGGCCCGCAGGTCCGCTTCGCCGGGCGCCGCGGCGGCGCGGCCAAGGCGCGCGACCTCGGCCAGGCGGATCGGCGCGTCGGTGGTGAGGCGCAGCAGGCCGGAGCGGCCGTTGCGGTTGGGGAGGCCCATGGTGGTGGTCGGGATCGGCAGCGTGAGCAGGGCGCGCGCCTCGCCGGGCGCGAGCGTCCAGCTGGTGGGGGCGAGCGGCGAGCGCCCGTGCAGGAGGTCCGTCACGACGCGCGAGCCCGGTCCCGCGTAGGTCTTGCCGGCCGGGTCGTCGACCAGCGGGCCGAGCGTGAGGTAGGGGGCGTCGGGGCGCGAGAGCCAGCTCGCGCCGGCCAGCAGCCGCACCGTGGCGGGCCCTGTGCCGTCGTTGCGCGCGAGCAGGCCGAGCCAGGTCGTGTCGCTGCCGGCCACGTGGTCGGCGAAGTGGTGCGAGAAGACCTCGAAGGCGCCCTCGAAGGCGTAGTCCAGGTTGGCGCCTGTGCCGCCGGCGGTGGACACGAGCACGCCGTCGCCTTTCAACACCTCGGGGCTGTTGGTGTTGAGCACCGGCGTGGCGTCGAGGCCGCCGGGCAGCGGCTTTACAACGAGGTTCGGCATCGGGCCAGGGGGCGTGGTCGCGCTGGAGGCGGTCGCGGTAGGGGCAGGCGGCAGGCCCGCGGGCGCGGGGCCGGGGGCGAGGACGGGCGGCGGGACGCAGGCGGCGAGGGCCAGGGCGAGGAGCAGGACGGGGATGCGGCGCATGGAGAACCTCTGGCGGCATGACTGCGCCGCCAGGCGAATTGTTCCGCGCCGCGGGTCGGCGGGCACTTAGTCCGGGATCGGGTCCGGGCCGCGCTTCGCGCCCATCAGGCGGTTCATCAGGTCCACCAGCGGCCCGCCCGCCAGGAAGCCTGCGACGGCGGCCATGCCGAGCCCGATCAGCTTGTGGAAGCGGAACCACTCAGCGAAGCGCACGAGCGACGCAAGCGGGATCGCGCCGTTCAGCGCGACCACCGCCACGATCATCGTCGCGAGCATCGCCATGACGGCGCTGCCGCCCATGAACGCGAGCTTGCCGCCGCGCCCGATCGGCGCGATCCGCTCGTCGCGGTTCAGGTCCGCGAGCGGCGGCAACGCCACGCCCCAGGTCGCCCAGGCGGCCTCGACGTCGAAGCCCTCGAGCTTCCAGGCCGCGGCCTTGGCGGGCCCCACGGCGTCCTTGAGCGCATGCAGCTCGCGGTAGAGGCCGATCACCCGTTCGCGCGCGAGCCGCACGCGGTCCTCGCCGCCGCGCGCCTTGGCGGCGCTGAGCTCGGTGCGGGCCTGGCGCAGGCGCTCGGCCTGGTGGACCAGCGCGGTCTTGTACGCCGCCGGCGAGGCGGCGGCGTAGTGTTCGGGCGCGCGGGCGACCGCGCGGCGCGCGAGCTGGGGCGGGCGGGCTACGGGCGTCGTCATCGCCTACCGCCGATTCGAATCGATCAGCATCAGCCCGCCCGAGATCAGGCCGCCGAGGACGAAGCCCCCGAAGCCCAGCGCCGCGAGCGTGCGGCTCGCGGACATCATGAAGACCGCGAAGCCGAACAGGCCACCCACGCCAGCCACCGAGCCGATCACCTGGCGCGTCTTGATGCGGCCAGCGCCGTCGTTCACCTGCCGGGGCTTCACCGGCAGCACGACGCCGTGCTTCGTCCAGACTTCCTCGAGGTCAAACCCGTGCTTCGCCTTCCAGGCGAGGCTCTTGGCCCCGGCCACCGAGGCCTTGAGCGCGTTCATCCGCTCATACGCCCGCGCCAGATCCGCCTCGGCCGCCCGCAGCTCAGGCGCGCCGATCTCGTCGCGCTCGAAGCGCGCCCGCGCCCGCGCCGTGCGGGCCTCGGCGTCGCGCGCCTCGCCGGCGAGGCGGATCAGCGCCGTGCGGAAGGCAGCCGGATGCTCGGCCGCGAGGCCGTCGGCGAGCGCGTCGCCAGGCGCGCGCGCCGGTGCGACCACGCGCGGCGTGCGGGTGACGGGGAGGCGGGTGGCGGAGGTGATCATGACGCGGCTCCGGCTCGGGGACTCTACCGACATATCGGCCTGAACCAGCCCCCCCTCCCTTATCACCACATTAAGGTCGCAGAAACGATCGCTAAAGACATGCGCGAGCGACAGAACCTTCTCTTCTAGCGGCCAAGTCGCGGCCGGCGGATTTGGCGCGCACCTCGGGGTCCCGAGCGAGGGTCGTGGGGCGTGGCTGTCTGCCTCGCGCGCAGGTGGCGAGGTCGGGATGGCTTGGTTGTGGGCCGGGGCTTGAAGGACCGGGAGATCAGGCGCTGTCGTTCAAGGGGAACGCGCCCTCGGCCGGCCT
>JAKFEW010000156.1:0-96233 GCA_036675505.1 Candidatus Sericytochromatia bacterium | reverse complement strand
GCCGCCCGCACCGCCCCCGCCGCCCGCCGCGCCCTGGGCACAGGCCCCCGCCTGGCCGATGCCGGCGCCGCAGGCCGGCACCCCGCCGACCCCGACCCCGGGGCCCGTCACCGGCCCGCACACGCCGCCGTCCTTCGGCGCCCTGGCCATGATGGACCTGGCCAAGATGGTCGCGAACCCGATCCAGACCGTGAAGTCACTTTTCCTGCTCACCAAAGACGTGATCGGCCTGCAGACCAAGCGCGGCCTTTCGGTGGCGACCGCGGCGCCGGCGATGGCGAAGTACGACGAGGCCCGCAAGCACCTGGAAGAGGCGCCGTTCCGGAAAATCTTCCCGTTCTTCGAGGGCGCCATCGACAAGTGGGCCTTCGCCCGCGCCACCGAGCTCGCGCCGGAAGTCCAGCAGCGCATCTCGCAGCGCGCCTGGCACCCCATCACGCTCGAGTGGCCGGACGGCGGCAAGGGTCACGACGTCCTGACCGAGGTGATGATGGTCTCGCAGGTCGCCGACGCCGCGTCGGACGGCAAGGTCGTGAAGGCGTTCCTCGGCGCGAACCGCCTGCAGTTCAAGAACTCGACGGCGATGGACTACTTCTATCCCATGGCGCGGGCCGGCGACGCGCTGATCTTGCGCCGCAACCTGCCGCTGATCCCGGGCCAGAAGGCCATGGCGGAGACGCTGGCCGCGCACATGAACCAGCAGGTTCAGGTGCACATCCAGATCTGACCTCACCCCGCGGCGTGGGCGCTATTCGCCGGTCTTCGCGGGCCGGCTGAGGCGCGCCTCGCCGTCCCAGGCGACCAATACCACGGGCTCGGACACCCGCTCGATCGTGGCCGGCTCTGGCCGCACCTCGTTCGGCAGGAACTCGCCCGGGTCCTGGGCCATGCCGTGCTTGCGCAGCTCGTAGTGCAGGTGCGGGCCGGTCGAGAGGCCGGTGCTGCCCACGAAGGCGATGATGTCGCCGGCCGCGACCCGGTCGCCCGGGCTCGCGCGGAGCTCGCGCGCGTGGCCGTAGAGCGTCGTCAGGCCGCCCGCATGCGCGAGCATCACGGTCTTGCCGTAGCCGCCTCGCAGGCCCGCGAACACGACCTCGCCGTCCATGGTGGCCTTGATCGGCGTGCCTTCGGCGACCGCGAAATCGTAGCCGTCGTGGCTGCGGCCCTCCACGTGGCCGAGGACCGGATGGTCCTCGCGCTCGCCGAAGCCGCTCGACACCCAGCCGCCCTCGACGGGGCGCAGCTGGGGGATCAGCGGGTTGCCCGAGCCGCCGCATGCCGCGAGCACGGTGGGCAGCATGAGCGCGAGGGCGAAGCGGGCGGCAGTGTGGGTGGGGATCATGTTCGGACAGGTGGGGCGGGGGGCTACCAGGGATTGGACGGCGGGAACCCGGCTCAGGTTCCCGCGCGCGAAGCGGCCACGTCCGCGAAAGCGCCACGGGCTGCGTCGAGGGTCTTCGCCACCTCCGCATCGCCGTGGGCGACGGAGATGAAGCAGGCCTCGAACTGGGCCGGCGGGAAGTAGACGCCGCGCTTCAGCATGCCGTGGAAGAACGTCCCGTAGGCCTTGCGGTCGGCCTTGTCGGCACTCGGCCAACCGGTGACGGCGTCTGGCGTGAAGAATACGGTGAGCATCGAGCCGACCTGGTTGACCGTGACGGGAACGCCGGCCGCCGCGGCCGCCTCCGCGAGCCCGGCCGCCAGCTTCGCCGACGTCGCCTCGAGCCGCTCGTAAACGCCCGGCTCGCCGAGCGCCTTCAGCGTCGCGAGGCCGGCGGCCGTCGCGAGCGGGTTGCCGCTCATGGTGCCGGCCTGGTACATGGGGCCCGCCGGGGCGACCATGGCCATGATGTCCGCGCGACCGCCGTAGGCGCCGACCGGGACGCCGCCGCCCACGATCTTGCCGAGGCAGGTGAGGTCCGGCTTCACGTCGTAGCGGGCCTGGGCGCCGCCGTAGGCGACCCGGAAGCCCGACATCACCTCATCGAAGACCAACAGGGTGCCGTGCTTGGCGGTGATGTCGCGCAGGAAGCCGAGGAAGCCGTCCGCCGGGGCCACCGTGCCCGAGTTGCCGACGACGGGCTCGACGATGACGGCGGCGATCGCGTCGCCCTGGCTCGCGAACAGCGACTCGACGCTCGCGCGGTCGTTGAACTCCGCCGTGAGCGTGTTCGCGGTGACGGAGGCCGGCACGCCGGGGCTGTCCGGCAGGCCGAGCGTGGCGACGCCGGAGCCGGCCTTCACGAGCAGGAAGTCCGCGTGGCCGTGGTAGCAGCCGCTGAACTTCACGAGCTTGTCGCGGCCGGTGAAGGCGCGCGCGAGGCGCAACGCGCTCATCGTGGCCTCGGTGCCGCTGTTGACGAGGCGCACCATTTCGATCGACGGCATGATCGACCGGATCAACGCGGCCATCTCCACCTCGGCGGCGGTGGGCGCGCCGAACGCGAAGCCGTCCGCGGCGGCGCGGGTCACCGCGGCGACTACCGCCGCGGGCGCGTGGCCGAGGATGGCCGGGCCCCAGGCGCCGACGAAGTCGACGTAACAGTTGCCGTCCACGTCCTCCAGGTAGGCGCCGTGCGCCTTCGCGAAGAAGACAGGGTCGCCGCCCACGCTCTTGAAGGCGCGAACGGGGCTGTTCACGCCGCCCGGGATCAGGCGCTGGGCCTCGCGCCAGAGCTCGGCGGAGCGGGTCGTCGTGGGGGCGGCTTGGTCGGGCATCGGTACCTCCAGAATGGCGGCCTCAGGCCACGGCCCGCCATTATACAGTACGAGGGTCCGCCTTCGCCGTACACGGGTCACGGGCGGGCGGGTCATGCGCACGGTAGAATGGGCGGCCAACTGACCGGAGGAGTCCCATGAGAACCGTCGCCGCCGCGCTCGCGAGCGCCATCGTCTACGCCGCCCTGACAGCCCCGGCGATCGCCGCCACGGCCGCCGATGCCTTCACGGACATCAAGCCTGGTCACTGGGCCGAAAAGGCCGTCACCTTCGTCGCCGTCGAGCGGGGCTTCATGAAGGGCTACCCGGATCGCACGTTCCGCGGCGATCTGCCCTTCACGCGCATCCAGCTCGCGATGGCCGTCGACGAGCTGATCCGCCAGCTCGAAGCCCAGACGAAGGTGAGCTGGACCACCGAGGGCCTCGGCGGCTACGAGTTCCAGGACCTGCCGGCCGACCCCGAGGTCCGCGCGAAGGTGTTGCGCCTCGCCAACCAATACCGCCTGTTCGAGGGCGTGCCCGGCGTGACGTCCAAGACCTTCGAGGGCGACAAGCAGGTCACGCGCTACGAGATGGCCAAGGTCGTGCACCGCCTGATGCGGCTCGGCGAGGCGCGCGGCGTGGTCGACCCGCGCGTCCAGGCGCCGCAGGTCTTCACCTTCTCCGACCTGCCGCCGATGGCCTGGCCCTACAACGAGGTCAAGGACGTCTCGGACCGCTACCAGGTGATGGTCGGCTTCCCGGACGCCACCTTCCGCGGCCCCGAAGAACTCACGCGCTACCAGTTCGCGGCCTCCGCGTCGCAGACCTTCCCGCTGGTCGTCGCGCTGGTCGAGAAGACCCAGGACAAGAAGGATCAAGACGACCACGCGCGGCGGTCGACAGGGCTCAGGTTCCAGGAGGACGCCCCGATCGTGGTCGGCGCAGGCGCGAACTACCGGGGCGCCTTCGACGGCGCCGGCGGCCTGGCGCGAGCCGTTGGCTACGTGGGACCGATCTTCGGTCTCGCCGAGGTCGTGGGCGGCGCCGACGGCGCGGCGCTGCGGCGGTACTACGTTGGCGCCACCGGTGCCGTCGGGTACGCCATCCCGGTGATGTCCGGCTTCCACGTCCAGCCATACCTGGGCGCTCGCGTCACCTCGTCGGCCCAGCTCACGATGGGCGGTCTCACCTACGGAGGCATCGCCTACTGGCGGCCATCTCACCCCTTCGGCGCCCACCTGCGGGTTGCCGGAACGTCGCCGTTGGGCGATACGATGGGGGGCGCCACGGTAGGTGCGTTCCTGCCCCACGCGTCGACGGGCCTCTGGTGGCATCCGGCGCCCCGCTGGGCGCTCCTGGCCGAGGCGGGTTGGGGGGCCTGGGCAGCCCCGTCCTCACCCGGTCCGCTCAACAGCGATCTGATCACGGGCGTGCTGGGCCTGGGCTACCAGTTCTGACTTTTGCCCCGCCCATCGAGGGCGGGGCAGTGGGGTGCCTGGGAATGGAGACGTGCTACTTGGGCGTCGCTGGGCTCGAGATTGCCGGCGCCGGGACCGGCTTGTACATCCCAGGCACCGTGAAGATGTCCTTGAGGATCAGCAACATCCCCAGGCCCATGATCATCACGAAGCCCGACACCAGGATCTTCTCCTCGATCCGCCGCGGGAGCGGCCGGCGGCGGACCTTCTCGATCGCGAGCAGCACCAGGTGGCCGCCGTCGAGCGCGGGCAGGGGCAACAGGTTGATGATCGCGAGCTCGATCGACAGGATCACGGCGAACTCGAGCAGCAGCCAGGGGTCGTCCTGGTAAACCTGGTCGCCCATCGCGACGATCGCGACGGGGCCGCCGGTCTTGTCGAGCATCTCGCCGGGCGCCGTGAACAGCGACCAGAGGGCGCCGCACAGCATCGACGTGAACTTGGCCTGCTGGTCGGTCGCCACCATCACGGCCTCACCCAGGCCCGCCGTGGGGCGGCGCTCGGCGCGGATGCTGGGCTGGAAGCCGAGCTTGCCAGCGGCGTCCGGCCGGGCGGTCAGCGCCAAGGTCTCGCTGCCACGCACCACCTGGATCGGCACCTGCTGGTCCTTGAAGCCGCCCAGCTTGTCCTTGAAGCCCTTGAAGTCTTCGAAGCTCGCGCCGCCGACCGACATGATGCGGTCGCCGGGGCGCATGCCGGCCTGTTCGGCCGCCGAGCCCGCGATCACCGTCTTCACGCCGACCAGCTGGTGGCCGGTGGGCACGCCCAGGCCGAGGTTGGTGCCGAAGAGGATCAGCCAGGCCGACACGAAGTTGAAGATGACGCCGGCGCTCACGACCCACGTGCGCTGCCAGATCGCGCGGTTGCGCAGCAGCATCGACGGATCGATCGGCTCGGCTGCGGGCGCCCCGGGCTCGTCTTCTTCAGCGCCGGTCTCGTCGTCGACGAAGGCGCAATAGCCGCCGAGCGGGATCCAGTTGAGGCGACATTCCGTCTCACCCCACTGGAAGCCGAAGATGCGGGGACCGAAGCCGATGGCGAATTGCCGGACCGGGACTTTGATCGATTTCGCGGCCAGGAAGTGTCCCGCCTCGTGGATCGCGATGAGCACGCCGAGGACGAGAATCGTCACCAGAATGCCCGAGAAGCTCGCCATCATGTTGTTCGAAGACCCCTCTCAGCGCACGAGCGCTTGGTGGACCAGCTCCAATGCCCCTATGGCGAGGAAGCCGCCCGAAAGAACTTGCAAGATGCCCAGGTTCCAGACCCGTTGCCAGCGCCCGGCGCGATAAGCCGGTCGTTCGGCATAGGCGCGTAACAGCGACTCACCGGCCCGCAGTCCGGCCCGGACGTGGCGCGGACTGGCCGGCCGTGTCGTGAACCATCGCTGCAAGAACCCACCCATCCGTCGCCAGCCCAGGAGGAGGACGACGGCGGCAGGCAAGAGCCAGAAAGGATCCCGCCCGATCAAGGGTACCAGAAGCTGCACCCCGAACAAAAGGGCCAGCAGGTTGGTCCCGCAGCGCGGATGCTCTCGTGGCATCGCATTCACGGTCTCGGCGTCGAGCGTTTCGCCGCGCTCGATCGCATTGACCACCTGGTGCTCGGCCGCATGCAAGCCGGCCACCGGCGAGAGGCGCAGCAGGACCAGGAAGGCGGCCAGCGCGGCCACCGCCGTGAGCGAAGGCTCGAGGCGCACGCCCGCGGCCCGCTGGGCGAAGGCGAGGCCCTGCATGATCGCCTCGTTCAGGGCCACGACCAGGGCGCCAGTGGCTGCGAGCGCCAGGGCGCCCACGCCGGCCCGCTGGTTGCCGGTGGTGAGGAACAGGCCGAAAGGCGTGGCCATGCCACCGACGCGCTCGGGCCGCAGGGTATGGGTCAACGCCTCGAGCGCGAGCACGCGGGGCAGCATGCCGACGAAGCGTTCGAGCGTGTCGAGCACCGGCACCGCCTCGAGCCGGCGGCGCTCGAAGTGCGGCAACACGGCCGCGAGCGGCTCATCGGCGTAGCCCACCACCGGGCTCGGCCGCATCACGTGTAGGACCATCGCATCGCGCGCGGCGCGGGGGGCGAGGTAGGTCAACGAGCCCGCCTGGTCGCCGACCCAGTCCACCACGTCCTGTTCGGCGAGCACGCCCACCAGGGCGTCGCCCTCGACCACCGGCAACAGCGATTGGCCGCTCGTGGCGAAGGCGCGCAGCGCGCGGCCGAGGCTGTCCGTGGCGTGGAGCGTGGGGCCCGGCGCGACCAGGTCGCCCAGGCGCAATTCCGCGGCGATCGGCTGGGCGAGGGCGAGCCGGTCCGTCGCGCGACGGCGCGGAGGGGGAGAGATCGGCTCGTCGGTCACGCTCATGGGCGCGGGCTACCTCGTTCTGTCACCCTACATACCACGCGCGCGCAGGCGGGAAACCCCCGGTCGGGTCGTTGCGTCCGCGGGCCAGGCGGCCTACCATGCGCACATGGCGAGGATCAAACCCCCTTACGACGTCTTCCCGCCCCCCCCCGAGCGCCTCGTGCAGGGCGATCCGGCCGGCCCGCCGCTCGTGGTCGTCGTGGGGCCTACCGGCGTGGGCAAGAGCGATCTCGCGCTGCGGCTCGCCGAGGCGAACCGCGGCGCGATCATCAGCGCCGACTCGCGGCAAATTTACGAAGGCTTCGACATCGGCACCGCCACGCCCACCGCCGCCGAGCGCGCGCGCGTGCCGCACGACCTCGTGAGCTTCGTGCCACCCACGCGGGTCTACACGGTCTCGGACTTCCAGGCCGACGCGGCGGCGGCGATCGCCCGCCGGCGCGCGGAAGGCTACCTGCCGTTCCTGGTCGGCGGCACCGGCCTGTACGTCCGCGCGCTGCTCGACGGCCTGACCATCCCGCCCCAGGCGCCCGACCCGGCCCTGCGCGCCGCGCTCGCCGCGCTGCCGGACCCGCACGCGGCGCTCGCCGAGGTCGATCCGGAGGCCGCGGCGCGCTTGCACCCCAACGACCGGTTCCGCGTCGTGCGCGCGCTGGAGGTCTACCGGCTGACCGGGCGCCCGATCGGCGAGTTCCAGCGCACCACGCCTTGCCCCTACAGGCTCCTGGTGATCGGCGTGGCTGCGCCGCGCACCTACCTTTACCAGCGCATCGACGCCCGCGTGATGGCCATGATCGAGGCCGGCTTCCTCGACGAGGTGCGCGACCTCGCCGCGCGCTGGGGCTGGGACCTGCCGTTGCTCTCGACGCTCGGCTACGCGGAGCTGGGCGCGCACCTGCGTGGGGAGCGCAGCCTGGACGAGGCGATCGCCCTGATGGCGCAGCACACGCGGAACTACGCCAAGCGCCAGCTCACCTGGTTCCGGGCCGATGCCCGCATCCGCTGGCTGATCCGCCAGCCGGACACCCCCGACGATGCGCTCTTCGCGGAGGCGGATGCGTGGCTGCGGGACTGGGCCCGCGCATGAGGAGCGTGCCGCCGTACGCACGTCACTTCCCCGGAAGCGCCGAACGATCTACCATGCGCGACGTGACTCCGACTATGTCGAGGATGGCCCCCATGCGCGCTCCCGCAATCAAGAAATCGCTCACCGGCCTGGTGGCCGGCCTCGCGGCCTTCGTGGCCCTCGCGGCGCCCGCTGCTGCCTCCACGGTCGTGCTCAAGGACGGCACCTCGGTCGAGGCGGACCGCCTCCATTACACCTACACCCACCTGGTGGTCGTGACGCCGGACAACGACATGCGCCTGGTCCCCAACGACCAGGTCCGATCGATCGACGGCATCTCGTTCACGCGCGCCTACTGGGACGATCGCCCCGGCCACGGGGACGACGGGGGCGGCACCAACATGACCGGCGCGCACGGCACGGCCTCCGGCATGGTCGGCGCCCTCGGCGTCAACATCGATCGCCTGATGCCGCTCAAGCCAGGCACCCACCGCCGCTACGACCTCGACAGCATCCGCACCACCTGGATCCGGCACGGCACCAAGATGGAGCGGCGCGAGACCGTCGGCTCGAAGGGCACGGTGCGCGAGAACGTCACAGGCGCCGCCGAGGGCTCGACGGCCATGAACCTGCTCGAGGTCATCAACGAGCGCACGCCCGGCCGCCCCGCCACCGAGGTGAAGCTGCGCCACCGCATCGAGGGCCGCGCGGACGGTTACTACCTGGTCGGCCAGACCATGGAAGACCCGAACCTCTCGCCGCCGGTGCAGGACGAGCGCATCACGGAGCCGCCGCGTCTCTGGCCGCAGGAGCTCTCGGTCGGTCAGACCTGGGTGATCGGGCCCTTCTACCGCCTCGGCCTCGGCCAGGTGGCCAAGATGGAGGTCGCCGGCGTGGAGCCGATCACGACGCCGGCCGGCGCCTACCCCGAGGCCTACCGCGTGGTCGGCAGGGGCAACGTGTTCGGCGGCACGCAGTTGTTGAAGAACGGCCGCCTCGTGACGGATCACGGCACGATCGAGACGACCACCTGGATCGTCCAGGGCGTCGGCCCTGTGCGCGAGGTCTCGAAGATCCACCTGCACCAGGACTTCTTTCCTTATTCGGACAAGAACCGAGAGATCCCGATCGTCGTGGAGGAAGAATCCACGCGCACCCTGGCGGAATTCCACATCGGGCAGTAAGATCGTCTCCCTGAGGGGATGATCGCCATGAAGCTGCACTTCGCCAAGTATCAGGGCACTGGCAACGATTTCGTCCTGATCGATGGCTTCGACGGCCTGCCGGTGGTCGATTGGCCCCTCGTCGCGACCTTCCTGTGCGATCGCCACTACGGCATCGGCGCGGACGGCGTCCTTCTACTCAGCCGCGGCGAACAGGCGCCCTTCGCGATGCGCGTGCTGAATGCCGACGGCTCGGAGCCCGAGATGTGCGGCAATGGCATCCGCTGCCTGGCCCGCTACCTCTACGACACAGGCCGCGTCGGCCAGGGCGAGTTCGCGATCGAGACCGGCGCGGGCGTCATCCGGCCCGAGGTGTTGCCCGACCTGCAGGTGCGCGTCGACATGGGCGTGCCCCGCCTCACGCGCGCGGAAATCCCGATGGTCGGACCGCCGGACGAGCGGGTCGTCGAGGAACCACTCGGCGCGGGCTTCGGCACCGTGCTCGTCACGGCCGTCTCGATGGGCAACCCGCACGCCGTGATCTTCGTGCCCGACGTCGACAAAGTTCCCCTCAAGGATTGGGGGCCGCGGATCGAGCGCCACGAGATGTTCCCCGACCGCACGAACGTGGAGTTCATGCAGGTGATGGGACCGCGCCACGCCAACATGCGCGTCTGGGAGCGCGGCTCGGGCGCCACGCTGGCGTGCGGCACCGGTGCCTGCGCCGCGCTCGTGGCCGGCGTGCTGGCCGGCCGAATGGAACGTGAAGCCGTGATCCACGTGCCCGGCGGGCCACTCGCGATCCGTTGGGCGGAAGACGACCATGTGTGGCTCACCGGCCCGGCCGACCCCGTGTTCACGGGCGAAGTCACCCTCCCGCTCGAGCGCCGCGAAGCCGCGGCGCCCGCCATCCAGCATTCGCCGCCGACGTCCTAGAACCGGAGACCAGCCATGGCGACTTTCAACTTCCAGGTGGACCGCGTCTACCAGGTCACCAAGCCCCTCACCGTCCACCCCGACGTGGGCCTGATGAGCGAGCCCTTCACGCTCGAGCCCGGCACGCAGGTGGTGTACCGCGGCCTCGTGGAGCTCGGCGGCAGCGAGCGCCATGTGTTCGATGCTCTCGCAGGTGCCGGCCTGCCCGCGGAGGTCAAGAAGGCCTACACGCGCGACCGGGCCCAGCTCGAGGCCGCGCTCGCGGAAGACTACGACGCCTTGATCCAGCCGTAACGCACCATGCCGCGCCCCCAACATCACATCTTCGTATGCCAGAACGAGCGCGACGCCGACAACCCGCGCGGCTGCTGCAAGGCACGCGGCTCCGAGGCCGTGCTCAAGGCCTTCAAAAAAGAGATCTCGGCGCGTGGGGTGCGCGCCGAGATCGAATTCGACGGCTCGACCTGCCTCGATACCTGCACCTGGGGGCCCACCGTGGTGGTCTATCCCGAAGGCGTTTGGTACGGCAAGGTGACGCCCGACGACGTGCCGGCGATCGTCGACGCGGTCGCCGCGGGCACGGTCGTCGCGCGCTTGCTGGTGCCGGACGAGGCCATCAGGAAGTCCTGACCCCCGGCCGGCCCTCTCTTAGGCCATTTTTCGGCAGAACTTAAGGCACCCTTAACGGCTACCGCGTAAGCGAATGCGGGCCTCCCGCGACAAGACCGGTGGTACGTCCGCCCCTCGTCCTGGAGCTCCGTCGATGACTTCGCCTGCCGCCAATGCACCCATCAACGGTTTCGGCACCCTCGTCGATCGCCTGATGGGCCAGACCCCACCCGCCGCTAACGGGCCTCTGACCTCGCCTGCGCCTTTCGCGCCGCGGGTCGACCCGTCGAAGGACTTCTTCCCGGCCGCCTCGCGCCAGGCCGGCGCGATCGCGGGCGATACCCTGCAGATCGGCAACCAGCGCTTCGGCAAGGCCGTGGGCTTCGGCGAGATCCGCGAGGTCAAGGCCGGCGTCGCCATCACGGACCAAAACCTGAAGGAGATCATCGCGAAGGCGGCCGGCCTGACGAAGGACAACGGCTACGACGAGATCTACTTCTTGGGCGAGGACAAGAAGGTCTACGTGTTGTTCGCTGAGAAGTCGCGCTTCCAGGACGTGCGCGTCGGCTACCTGGGCCGGGCGAACGTGGGCGGCAGGACGCAGAGCATCGAGGTCCTCCACGTCGACGACGAGAACAACACGTTCTACCAGGGCATGACCTCGACCTGGCGCTGGCTGCACAACGTCCTGCTCTCGTCCTTCGGCAACGAGGCGAGCAAGAGCGTGAGCGGCCTGGTGACGACGGCGATCGGCTCCTTTGTCGCGGCGGCGGCCCTCAAGGGCACGGCCGCCCCTGCAGCAGCCGCGGCGGCCCCGGCCGCAGGCGCGGCGGCGGGCGGCTTCCTCAAGACCGTCGGCGGCGCGCTCGGCAACGCCGTGAACGGCTTCCTCCAGACGATGGCCTCGATCGTGCTCTTCGGCATCGGCGCCGTGGGTGTCGTGTCGGTCTTCGCCGGCGTGAAGGGGCATTACCGCAAGGGCGAGATGACGACGATCGACATGATCACGGGGCAATACTAGCTGGCGCAGTTTTGAGTTTTGAGATTTGGGTTTTGAGTTCACGAAAGGCCGAGGGCCCCGTCACCAACGGTGACGGGGCCCTCAACTCAAAACTCACAACCCAAATCTCGAAAGTCGCTAAAAAGCCCACTCCGTGAAGAGCTTCTTGCGGAAGTCCGAGAACTCGTTGTCCTGAACGACCACCGTCACCTCGTCTTGCTGGTTGAGCAGGTCGACGAGCTTCTCGTCGACCGAGCGCAGCCGGGCGCTCATCACCTGGGCGAGGTTGAAGACGACCTTGTGGGCCGCCAGGCTGCCGCGCTCGATCTGGGCCATGAAGTCTTCGCGGCGGATGCGATAGAGCTTCACGTCGGTGACCGCGATGCCGGTGCAAGAGCGGGTCTGGCCGCTCATCAGGCTCATCTCGCCGATCACGCCGGGGGCATTGATCACCGTGATCACGCGGGCGTCGCCGTCCTTGTCGTTCTTGCGGATCTCGACGGCGCCTTCCCAGATGATGTCCAGGTAATTGGCCGAGTTCTTCTCCTGGAAGAGCATATCGCCCTTCGAGAAGTTCATCGGGTTGGCCAAGCGACCGATGGCATCGACCTCGTCGCGGCCCATGCCCTTGAAAATCGCGAGGTCGTAAAATTCGACAGGCACCAAGGTCATCTCCATGGCCTCTCGTTCCCCTTTCGTCATCGAAGGTCGTCGGACCTCATCGTCCGACTTTTAGGGCTTCCTGGCTCGCGCAACGTTACGCGATGCCCTGCAACACCGTGGCCTTGCCTACGCGCCCGATGCCTACGATGAAAGCGGCCGTGCGCATGCTCAGCTTCTTTTCCGTAGCCACCTTGTAGACCGTCAGGAAGGCCTTCAACATGATCCGCCGAAGCTCCGTGTTGACCTTGTCGAGCTCCCAGCTGAACTGCTGGATGTTCTGGGTCCACTCGAAGTACGACACCGTCACCCCGCCGGCGTTGGCGAGAATATCGGGTACCACCATGATACCCCTCTTTTCGAAAATTTCATCTGCCTGAGGTGTGGTGGGTGCGTTGGCTGCTTCCACGATCAACTTGGCCCGGACGTCGGCAGCGTTGTCAGCGGTGAGGACGTGGCCGAGCGCGGCGGGAATCAGGACATCGCACTCGAGCAACAACAGGTCCTCGTTGCTGATTTCTTCGGCGCCCGGGAACCCTTTAAGGGTCTTGTGCTTGGCCATGTGCTGGACCAGTGCCTGGATGTCGAGCCCGTCCTTGTTGGTGATGCCGCCGTACATGTCGCTGGTGGCGACGATCTTGCCACCTTGCTCGGCGATCAGCCGGCAGGCGTGCGAGCCGACGTTGCCGAAACCTTGCACCACAAAGGTGCTGCCTGCGATCAAGCGGCCCATCGTCTCGAGGGCCTGTTCGGCAACAATCATGACGCCGCGACCGGTGGCCTCCTCACGGCCTTCCGATCCGTGCAGATCCAGCGGCTTGCCGGTGACGACCGCCGGCGAGTGGCCGTAGAACTTCGAATACTCGCTCATGACGTAGGCCATCATCTGGGCGTTCGTGTTCATGTCCGGTGCCGGGATGTCCTTCATCGGGCCGATGCTCTCGTGAATCTGCTCGATGAACTTGCGGGTCAAGCGTTCGATCTCGCGCTCGGAAAGCAGCTTGGGATCGACCGTGATGCCGCCCTTCGCGCCGCCGAATGGGATGTCGACGATCGCGGTCTTCCAGGTCATCAGGCTGGCGAGCGAGCGGGTTTCGTCGAGGTCGACCGCCGGATGGTAGCGCAGGCCGCCCTTGAGCGGGCCGCGGCTCTTGTTGTGCTGGATGCGGTAGCCCGTGAAG
Source organism: Candidatus Sericytochromatia bacterium (assembly GCA_036675505.1). GTDB lineage: Bacteria > Cyanobacteriota > Sericytochromatia > S15B-MN24 > JAQBPE01 > JAKFEW01. The sequence goes on along the minus strand of JAKFEW010000156.1, from coordinate 83,087 downwards.
GTGCGGACCTCCCCGCTGTCTAGCTCCAGCGGGATGTTCACCGTGATCTCGCGGTAGGGGTTGAGCAGCAGGGCCTGAACGTGCTCGCCGAGATCCATTACTTGCGCCGCTTTGCGGAAGTAAAAATTGGTTTCTTCGAAGGAACTCATGAACATCCTCAGTCGCTTGGCGCCACGTCGCGCGGCGTCATTCTACCAGCGTGGTGGGTATGGAAGCAAAGAGACGAAATCCCCCGCAGCGAGGCAGATCATGAGCAAGCAGCAGGCCGCCGGCGTCAACCCCACCTTGATCATCGGCATGGGCGGCACCGGCAAGGACATCATCATGCGCGTCCGGCGCCTGATCGTGGAGCACTACGGCTCGCTCGACAAGCTGCCCGTGGTCGCCTTCCTGGCGATCGACACCGACGACGCGCCGGCCGGCGTGCCCGAGACTTTCCTCGACCAGGACATCAGCCTGAAGCCCGAGGAGAAGGTCATCCTCGACACCGACAACATCCCGCCGATCCTCGGCAACCTCGCGCAGTACGATTACCTGAGCGGCTGGTTCCCGCCCGATCTCACGGGCATTCAGGACCTCAAGAGCGGCGCCAAGCAGATTCGCGCGCTCGGCCGGCTGGCCTTCTTCCTCGGCTACGGCGCCGTCAAGGAGGCGACGCTCGCCAAGGTCAAGTCCGTCACGGACCGCGACAAGGCCAAGTTCATGATCGACCACTACGGCATGAACGTGGACCAGGGCGTCAACGTCTTCCTCGTTTCGTCGCTGTGTGGCGGCACGGGCAGTGGCATGACGCTCGACATGGCCTACAACCTCAAGCACTGGTTCAAGTACGACAACCTGCTCGGCGAGGTGAACGGCATGTTGATGCTGCCGGGCGCCTTCTCGGGCGTTTCGGACCGCATCAAGGCCAACGGCTACGCCGCGCTCAAGGAGCTGAACCACTACCAGGCGATGGGCCGTGCCGAGAGCGCGCACTTCCGCGCCCAGTACACGAGCAACCCGCTCGACAAGATCGACCAGAGCGGCCCGCCGTTCACCTTCTGCTACCTGCTTGGCGACCAGAACAAGGTCGTCGATTCGGCCCGCATCACGGACCTGCAAGAGATGGTGGCGCAGAAGATCGCGCTCGAGTTCACGAGCAACTTCGCGCGCTACGCCAAGAGCAACCGCTCGAACCTGGAAGGCGTCTGGCAGGTCACGCCGCGCGATCCCTTCGGCTTGCCGCAGAACTACCTGAGCTTCGGCCTCGCCTCCGTGCGGTTCCCCGTGGACCGCGTGCGCACGGCGCTCGCCGCCCGCCTCGGCGCCGAGATGGTCGGTTCCTGGCTAAACGTCCAGGGCGAGCACCGCGGCAGCAAGGAGCAATTCGAGACCTTCCTCGCCAAGCACAAGTGGGTCGAGACGGCGCACAAGGCGCCTTTCTACGACTTCATGATGCAGGCCTCGGGCGGCGGCTCGCTGCCGGAGCACCTCGAGGCCTGGAAGGGCAAGGTCGACGAGGACCTGTTGGCGAAGACCGATCGCCTCAAGGCCAAGCTGACCGACGTGGATGCGATCTTGTGGGGCCACCACAAGGAAATGCGCGGCAAGACCCGCGGCGTCGGCCAGGACGTCCAGAAGTGGGGCGAGCACGCGCGCCAGGTCCACGACAACATGCAGAAGCTGCGCAAACAGACCGAGGGCGAGCTCGACAAGGTCGTCACCGAGGCCGTCGACGACCCGTTGCGCGGCACAAAGCACGCGCTCTGGCTGATCGACGAGCTGCGCAACACCTTCGAGCTTTACCGCGAGGGTTACCTGCAGGTCGGCAAGATCGTCGCCGAAGACTGCCCGGCCGAAAAGGACCTCAACGAGTTCCTCGGCCACTTCGATCCGATCGCGGAGACCATGTGGAAGAAGGTCACCGGCCTCGCCAGCAAGGAGCTGCGTACCAAGGCGGACGAGTTCCTCGAGTTGCTCGAGCGGCACCACCGCATCCAGCTCGAAATCAAGGTGCGTGAGGTCGGCTCGGTGATGTTCGGCCACTTCATCACGCGGCTCGGCGAGCTGCGCGGGCGCGTCGAGAAGGTCGAACAGATGCTCGGCACCCTGCGCGGCGAGCTGCACGCGCTCGAGAAGTCGGTTTCGGCCGAGATCCTGAGCCTCAACTACGCCAACACCACCTACCTCTTCGACGCCGAGGACGTTTCGCTCTACTACGCCGAACGCTTCGCGGAGCCCGAAAGCGAGAACAAGGCCTTCCGCCAGCTCACGATCGAGCTGCTCAAGAAGCGTGGCGGCAGCCTGATGGCGCTCGCCGGCGTGTCGTGGGCCAGCGAGCGCGAGGCTTTCAAGGCCGCGATCCTCGACGCCGGCGGCCCTGTATTCAGCCAGGGCCAACAGAAGTTCAAGCTCGACGAGACCACCGTGATCGAGCGCTTCTTCGCGAAGTACCCGGACCGCAAGAAGCAGGAAGCGGTGCTGCACAACCTCTACAACCATGCCAACCCGTTCATCCACGTGGACGGCAAGCAGGCCGCCCACAAGTTCACGATGACGGCCATCCAGAAGGTGGTGGGCCTCGCGGGCGCGGACTCCGCGCACCCCGTACGCGAGGTGCAGGAAATGCTCAAGGTGCTGCACGCCGCCTGCCACCTCGCGCCGACGCACGTGAAGCCCAACCCGGACAAGCACATGCTGGTCTTCATCCAGGAGTTCGGCGCGTTCCCGCTGCGCGTGGTGAAGGGGCTCGAGGGCTACCGCGGCTACTACCAACATTACCTCGACCAGCACCTGCACATAACGAAGACCTACAAGGAGTTCTCGGACCTCTTCCCGCCGGACGAGGCCAAGCTCGCCGAGGCCCAGCACGGCCTTACGCTGGGGTTGGCGCTGGGCGTCCTGACCGTCGACCCGGAGGACAAGCGCACGGTCGTCTACCACTTCAAGGACAAGGCGGGGCTGCCCGATACGATCGAGCTCGGCGCCGAGGAACAGTCCGGCATCACGACGCTGGTCGGCCACGACGAAGCCCGCGATCGGCTGCTCGCCACGATCGAGAACATCGGCAAGGGCGCGAAGAGTCCCGACGCCAAGCGCACCCTCTATGACGGCCTGATCCGCTACGCACGGGCGATGGAGGCTTCGCTCGGCACGCGCCATCCGCGCTACCAGACCCAGAAGGGTATCCTCGGCGAGTTCATCAAGACTTACCTCATGGAAGAGGGCGGCGCGCCGGCGGCGCCCACGGCGGCCCCCTCATTGGCGCCGAGCGCCGAGGCGGTGGTCTCGCAGACGGCCTTCGCTGACGCCCAGGGCCGTTACGAGAGCCTGTTCACCCACTTCTGGGTCGACAAGGTGATCGACGCCCAGGAGCGACAGGTGCTCGAACAAACCGCGGCGACGCTCGGCCTTCCCCCTGAGCAAGCTCGGGAGATCGAGACACGGGTCAAGGGCGGCTGATCTCGCCGACATCCTGATGCCACCGAGGTCCCGGCGCGCAGTTGATGCACGCCGGGGCTTTGACATGACGAGACAGGACAAAACATCATAAAAAATTGTAAATTTCCGCAATTGCGCGCCAGGACAGGCTGAAACGCCCTTGACATGACCTTCGCCCGCTTGCCAAAGACCCAATTATTGCTAGAATGGTTTACGATTCTTCATTGTCTTATGTGTCCTGCGATGGGCGCCGAGGCGGCCAGGTGAAGAACGCGGTCGGCGATGCTTTCCGGATGGACGGAAGGTGTGTGGAGGATGTCCCCCATGGCAGAAACGGTTGCGGCCCCCAAGAAGGCGGCGAAGAAGACGAAGCGCAAGAAGGACCGTGAGTTCTTCCAGGCGATCGGCCGCAAGGGCGGTCAGAAGACCCGTGAAAAATACGGCTCGGAGTTCTTTTCAGAGATCGGCAAGCTCGGCGGCACCGCGTTGAAGGAAGAGAAGGGCATCGAGTTCTTCCGCAAGATCGCCCGCATCAGTCGCCAGAAGGTCGGCGCTGCGGTCGGCGAAGGCGAAGCGGCAGAATAACCCGACATCGAGAGGGCGTCCCAGCCAGGGGGACGCCCTTTTTTTCGTCCTTCCGAGGGCGACGGAAGGGATGCCAGTGGGGTTATCGCAGGACCACGCGCGGGAAAGATGCGCTTGTGAACGCGATCCCGCTGATCAAACGCAAGCTCGTTCCACCCCGGATGCCCGAACCATACGTGCACCGGCCGAAACTGCATGCCGGGCTCGCGCGGGGCCTCGAGCCGAGCAAGCGCCTCTCGATGGTCTGCGGCGGCCCCGGCTACGGCAAGAGCACCCTCGCGGCCGCCTATCTCCGGGAACTGGACGTCCCTGCGAGCTGGTACTCGCTCGACGAGTCCGACACCGACCTCGGCACGTTCCTCACCTACCTGCACGGCGCGCTGAAGTTGGCCGTGCCGGGCCTGTCCGACCGCGCGATGGAGCTGGTCCGTTCGGCGCCGAACCTCGACGCCGTCTTGCAGACCGTGATCGGCCTGCTCGCCGAGGAGCTGGCAGAAGGCGCCGAAGAAGGCGCCGTCCTGGTGCTCGACGACTTCCACGCCGTCGGCAAGGTGCCTGGCATCCTCAAGGCGGTCGAATACCTCGCGCAGTACCTGCCGGACAACTGGCAGCTGCTGCTCACCACGCGCGAGCAGCCCCAGCTGCCGCTGCCCCAGATGCGGGTGCGCCAGCAGCTCGTCGAGGTGGGCGTGAAGGAGCTGCGGTTCTCGGCCACCGAGCTGCGCGAGCTTTTGCTCAAGCTCTCGGGCGTCACCCTGACCGACGCCGAGGCCGTCGAGCTGCTCAGCCACACCGACGGCTGGGTCGCGAGCGTGATCCTGGCGGCCCAGGCCGTGAAGGGCGCCGGGGGCGACGCGCGCGACCTGCTCTTCCGGGAGCTGGACCACCCGGCCGCGCTCTACGACTACCTGGCGACGGAGGTCTTCTCCTGCCAGCCCGAGCCGATGCAGACCTTCCTGCTCGAGACCTCGCTGTTGCCCCACGTCGACGCCAATACCTGCCGCGTGGCGCTGGGCGTCGAGGACGCGGCGGACCGCCTCCGGCACCTGATCCAGGGCAACCTGCTCTTCCCTGAAGATCAGGAGGCGCGCGACCCGGCCGCCAGCGCCGCGACGGCCGGCTACGTCTACCACCCGAGCTTCCGGCGCTTCTTGCAGAACCGCCTGGAGGAGACCGTCACGACGGCCGACATCCAGGCGCTGTGCCGCAAGCTGGGCAGCCACCTCGCCGATCAGGATCCGGAGGATGCGCTCGGCCTGCTGCTGCGCGGCCAGGCCTTGCCCGAGGCCGAGGCGCTCGTCGTGCGCCTCGCCGAGGACCTGATCGCCCACAACCAGCTCGAGCGCCTGCGTGGCCTGCTCGAGCGCTTCCCGGTCGACTACCGCGCGGGCGCTTACGCGATGTGCCACTACCAGGGCGAGGTCTTCCGGCTCTGGGGTGACTACGACCAGGCGATCGGCCTGTTCGAGCGCGCGGCCGAGCTCGCTGCTGACGACGGGCAGAAGGGGCGCGCCCGCGTCCACCTGGCCGCCATTTACATGTTCCGCAACGACAGCCGCGCCCATGAGATCCTCCTGGAGGGCGAGACCCTGCTCGCCGCCGAAGACCTCACCACCCGGGCCTTCGCGCACAACTTGCGCGGCGCCTGGGCTTTCGGCACGCACGCGGCGCAGGCCGCGATGGCGAGCTACGAGCAGGCGCTGGCTTGCTACCGTCAGCTCGGCGACCCGCTCGGCCAGGCCAAGGTGCTGAACAACCTGGGGCTGTGCTACACCCGCTTTGGCCAGTTCGAGTCGGCGATCGCCACCTGCCAGGAGGCCGTCGCCCAGTCCGAGCTGGCCGGCCGCATCCCGCTGCCGATGACGTTCAACAACCTGGCCGCGGTCTTCACCTACCAGGGCCGCTACCAGGAGGCCTGGGCCGCCGCCGAGCGCGCGATGGACCTGGCCCAGCTGCTGCGCTCGCGCCGCGACATGCTCTACGCCCAGATCGCCCTCGGCGCGGCCGCGCTCGGCCTCGGCGACCTGCGCCGCGCGGAAGGCCACTTCGAAGCCGCGCGCGACGGCGCGCTGAACCTGCAGGACAAGACCACGGCGGCCAAGGCGATCGGCGCGCTGGCCGAGGTCGCGCAGCGCCAGGGCGCCCTCCCCCGTGCCCGCGCGCTCGCCGACCAGGCGCTCGAGCTCGCCGCGATGCCGCTCGACGACCCCCGGATGATCGACCTCGCGATCCTGCGTGGCGCCACGCTGATCGAGACGGGCGCGGCCGACGAGGCCCAGGCGCTGCTCGACCGGCTCGCCGAGGAGTTCAAGGCGCTGGGCTTCCGCTATCGCCAGACCCAGATCGCCTTCTACAGGGCCCGCCTCGCGGCCCGCGAGGGCGACGCCGCGGCCCACGCCCGGCTCTGGGAGGAGGCCGCGACCCTGGCGGACGCCTACGAATTCGGCTTCTTGAAGGACGAGGAGCGCAGCCGCCAGGCCGCGGCCACGGTGCCCGTGGTGACCGACGAGAAGCCTGCCGAGATCGAGCTGCGCGCGGCGGTCGGGCCGGCCGTGCCGGCGACCGGACCGGCGCGGCCGGGCGTGGTGCCGGCGATCACCATCCAGGCCTTCGGTGAGCTGAAAGTGTGGGTCGGCGATCGCATGGTCGGCTCGCGTGAGTGGCGCGGCTTCAAGACCAAGATGATCCTCGCCTACCTGCTCGGCCACCCGGAAGGCGTGACGAAGGAAGCGCTCACCGACTTGCTGTACGGCGAGATGGACACCACCCGCACGGCGATCCTGGTGCTGCTCTCGCGCCTGCGCCACGCGCTCGAGCCGGACCTCGACAAGCAGACGCCGTCGCGCTTCGTGCACTTCGTCGACGGCCGCTACACCTTCAACTTCGCCCTGCCGTTCCAGCTCGACACGCAGGACTTCGAGTATCACCTCAAGCACGGCGCGGATCCCGCGCTCGGGCTCGAGGAGCGTCGCCGGCACTGGAAGTCGGCCCTCGCGACCTACGACGGCCCGTACCTGGCCGAACTGACGGCCGACGGCCCCTGGCTCACGATCGAGCGCGAGCGCTTCCAGCGGCTGGCCCAGGAGGCCCACACGGCGCTCATGCGCTCCTACCTGGAAGCCAAGGACGATCACGGCGCGCTCGAGGCAGCCGAGGCCAACCTGGCCTTCGATTCCTGCTGCGAGTTCGCCCACCAGGTCAAGATGGGCTGCCTGGCCCGCCTGGGACAGCGCGAGCAGGCGCTGCGCCATTACCAGATCATGAAGCAGGTCTTCGAACGCGAGCTCGGCGGTCCGCCCTCGGCAGCCTCGGAAGCGCTTTTCCAGACGATTTCGCAGGGGCGTGAAGTCGTCCTGCCGGAAGTGCTGCGCTGATCGGGAACCGGATGCCACCTCGCTCTCGTCACATGGGTGTGTCATCGGGCGTGTTATCCTGCGCCCGGTAAGATGAGACCAGTTTGACGGCATGGAAGCCGCCATCGGTTGGAGTATCCCATGGACGACCATCGCGTTCCCCTGTCCCGCCGCGCCGTTCACCGCGCGGTCGGTCTCGCCGCGCTAGCCTGCACGATTACGGTGCTGGGCTGCACCAAGAGCCCGCTGGCCTGGACGCTGGACTTCGCGCCGAGCGTGGTGGTGGCTGGCAGGTCGGCCGCGCCCGGGACCGCGAGCGCCATGCCTTCGGCCTCGCCGGGGGCGACGGCCGTCCCGACCATCGGGACCACCGCGGCGCCCGGGTCGCCGGCGTCGGCCACGGCCACGCCGGACGCGGTGGTGTCCGAACCGATCGAGGCGATCGACCCGGACGATCCCTTGCCGGCCGCGAGCACGAGCTCCGACCTCGCCCCGGCCGAGCAGACGGCCGTCGAACAGGCCCTCCGCGAGGACGTCTTGCCCTATCTGGGATCCGAATTGATCCATGACGGCGGCGTGGTCTTGCTGACCCACGACGGTGGCGTGGTGCTCTATCGGACGCTGGCCGCCGGCGGCGACGTGCGCCGACAGACCAATCCGGTGCCGGTCGCGCCTGGACCCGCGCCGATCTGGGGCCGCACCGAGGAGGCCCACAGCGACACGCTGCTCACGCTGCGCAAGGACTGCGCCGACGGCGACTGCGCCGAGGGCGTGCGCCCGGTGCGCGCCACGATCCGGTACCAGCAGAAGGGCAAGTTCTCCTACAAGGGGCCGGGCGAAGTGGTCGAGAAGCGGTTCGGCGCGTTGTTCAGCCGCTCGATGGTGCTCGTGCCGAAGGATGGCAAGTACCAGCTCGCCCAGCTCGCGCCGATCGAGGTCATCACCAAGGGTGGGCGCCGTGGGCTCGAGATCGCGCGCGTCTCGATCTTCCGCCAGGGCACGGTCGACAAGGTCGGCCCGCCGGCTCACGTGCTCATCCCCGATCGGGCGATGGTCAAGGTGGGCGATCAACCGTTCGCCATCGGCGGCGAGCGGATTCGCCTCGAGGTCGACCTCGCCAGCCGGGATCCCGGTGCACCCTTCGTGTTCGCAGCGCTACAGGGCGCCAAGGCCACGGCGCGCGTGCAATTCTTCGACGACGGGCGCGGCGTCGACCGCGTGGCGGGCGATCACCGCTACAGCGGCGAGGTCACGACGGCGAACAGGCCCGGCGTGCAGCACGTGCTGTTCGACGTGGTCGAGCCGCGGTCGTTCCTGCCGAATGGCCAGTTCCGCGCGTACACGGTGGGCATCGGCTTCCGGGTCGAAGTCCGGGAGGGGCCGGCCTCGACGTCAGGTCGCTGAGACGCTCAGGGCTTCTTCTTCGACAACGGCTTGGGAGCGCCGATCGGCGCCGCCTCGGGGTGCATCTCGCGGTAGGCGATGATCGCGCCGAGGAACTCGCTGCCATATTTCGCGAGCTTCTCCTTGCCGACGCCATGGACCGCGAGCATCGCGTCGAAGCAATCCGGCAAGTAGGTCGCCATCTCGCGCAGGGAGGCGTTCCCGAAGATCATGTAGGCGGGCACGTCGAGGAGGCGCGCCATCCTCGAGCGTAGTGCCACCAGCGTGTCGTAGAGCAACGGGTTTGCCTGGGGTTGCTCGTCGCCCGGGCGGGCGCCTCCGCGCGCCTGGGGTCGCGGCGTGGTCGCCTTGCCGCCGCCGGGGTTGTCGAGCGCCGGGTCCGCCTGGCCCATGCACACGTCGCACTTCCCGCATGGCCTGGCCGTTTGCTCGCCGAAGTAGTCGAGGATGGCGTCGCGCCGGCAGCGGCGGGCGTAAGCGAAGCCCACCATGCGATCGAGCTTCGCCAGTTCACGGGCCTGCTTGCTTTCGAGGTAGACGAGATCGAGGTCCAGGAGCGGGTCGGCCACCCGGCGGGTGACCCGCATGCCGCGCGTGCGTGCGGGCGGCGTGTATTCGATCACGGCCTTCATGCGCAGGGCCTGAAGCGCATGGTGAACCGCCTCGCGGGCCTCCTCGATCGAGTCCGCGAACGGCCCGAGCTCGAGCGAGCGTCCCGCGGTGCTGCCAGGCGTCGCGCGCAGCCGATCCAGCACCTTCTGTTGGAGCGAGCTGCGCGGAGCCTGGGCGTCGGGCACGAGCAGCCGCACCTGGGAGACCGCCGTGCCACGCGCGAGCCGCGCGATCAAGCCCGCGCGTTCGAGCAACGTCAGCGCGGTGCCGACCGCCATGTCGTGGGCCTTGTGCGGGAGCTGGCGGTTGAGCGCTTCCTGGCTGACGAAGATCTCCTCCTCTTCGCGCGCCGCGAGCACCTGGTAGACCCCGGCGATGGTCTCGGGCCTGGGGCACGCCCCTTCGATGAAGAACTCTTGCAGGTACCGGTCGGCCGGGCTGAACAGCAGCACGCAGAACGCCGTGCGCCCGTCGCGGCCGGCACGGCCGGCTTCCTGGTAGTACGCCTCGATCGTGCCGGGCAGATCGTGGTGGACCACCAGGCGTACGTCGGGCTTGTCGATGCCCATGCCGAAGGCATTGGTGGCGACGACCACGCGCACCCGATCGCTCATGAAAGCGTCCTGGGCACCGGCGCGCTCGAGGTCCTCGAGGCCGGCGTGGTAGGCCACGGCCGCGATGCCGGCGGCGTTGAGCCGCTCCGTCACGTTCTCGACGTTCTTTCGCGTCGCCGCGTAGACGATCGCGCTGCCTGGCATCTTCTCGAGGATTTCCTGCAGCTTTTCGGCCTTCGCATCCTCCGACGGCGCGTAACGCACCACGTACCGCAGATTCGGGCGGTCGAAGCCCGAGACGACCACTTTCGGGTCCTCGAGGCCGAGCTGATGCACGATGTCGTCACGCACCTCGGCCGTGGCCGTGGCGGTCGCGGCGAGCACCACCGGGTTGCCGCACGCCTCGCGCGCGGCGCGCAGCTTGAGGTAATCCGGCCGGAAATCGTGGCCCCACTGCGAGAGGCAGTGCGCCTCATCGACCGCGAACAACGAGACCTGGACGTCCCGCAGCGTCTCGACGAAGGCGCGTTGGCGGAAGCGCTCGGGCGCGACGTACACCAGCTTGTAGGTCCCGGCACGCAGGCCCTCGATGCGGCGCTGCTGCTCCTCTCCGTCGAGGCTGCTGTTGATGAAGGTGGCCGCGATGCCGCGGTCGGTGAGCGTGTCGACCTGATCTTTCATGAGCGCGATCAGCGGCGACACCACCATGGTCACGCCCGGCAGCATGAGCGCCGGCAGCTGGTAGCAGAGCGACTTGCCGCGTCCGGTCGGCATCACCGCGAGCGTGGAACGTCCGGCGAGCAGCGCCTCGATGACGTCCCGCTGACCCTCGCGGAAGGCCCTGAGCTGGAAATGGTGGCGGAGTTGGACGTCGAGGTCGGTCGGGGAGGCAGCGGGCATTCAGGCGTTCGAGGGTTGGGGGGACGCCTGTTATTGTAAGCCGCGCGGCCCCTCGGGGCCAAGGGATGTACGCTTTGTCGCGAGCCGTAACTCGGGATCAGCTGCGGTCGGACACGCTGCCGCCGCCGGTCGCCGGGGCGTCGGTCTCGACGGTCGCCTCGGCGTCGTCGAGGCGCATGGCCTCGGCCGAGAAGGTGAAGACCTGCTTCTCCTTGGGGCGCAGGGTCACCTTGCGGGTCTGGATCACGCCCGTCGGGTCGCCATTGTCGAGGAAGCGCACGCGCAGCTTGCCGGTGAGCGTGCGGTCGGTGGGGTTCTCGACCTCGACCTTCGCCACGATCTTGCCGCCGGTGAGCTTGCCGAGCAGGCTGGGCTCCTTCACGTCCGCGACCCACGCCGACAGGGACGGCGCCTGGGGCGTGACGGGCGCGGTGACGGTGGGCCGGTTGGCGCCTTGCGGGCCCTGGACGACTGCGTCGTCGCCGTAGCTCGAGCCGTTCTCACCGTAGTTGCCGCCGTAGGTCCCGGTCTGGCCGGTGCCGTAGGTGCTGCCGCTGCCGTACGTGCTGCCGTAGTCCGAGCCGCCGTACGAGCTGCCGCTGCCGTAGGTGCTTCCGCTGCCGTACGAGCTGCCGTAGTCCGAGCCGCCGTACGACGAGCCGTAATCGGATCCGTAGGACGAGCCCGAGCCGTACGAGGAGCCGTAGGGGTCGCCGTACGCGCCGCCGTAGCCATACGGGTCGTAGCCGTACGGGTTCGCGCCACAGCCGCTCAGCAGCACCGCTGCGAACGCGACGAGCATCGAATAGACGGGGCGGAACGACAAGACCGGACCTCCAGAGAACGTTAACCTGCTCTTATTATAGGTTAACCCGGGCTTGAACTTGCCGATCTGGGAAAAAAAGATCAGGATCACGCGACCGTCCTTGACAAGTCTTTAAGCGTTGTTTATCCTGTTCTTAACAAATAGCTCAATATTTAATGGGAACCGTGGGGGATAACCGACGCCCGACCCCGGGCCGAAACCGCCCCGCCCATTTTTTCTTACCGCGCTACTACGTGCGGAGAAAGGATGGACCGATGCGTCATCTCGCCCTGTCCCTCTTGACCCTTTCGACCATCGTCGTGACCGGCTGCGGCGCCACCAGCGCGCCCGGAGCCGTCGCCCACCGCGCCACCGGCTTCGCGACGAACGCCGTTGTCGAAGAAGGCACCATCGTCTTCGACAAGGACGTCATCTACCGCAGCGTCGACATCCTGGGTGTCGGCCCGACCTACCAGAAGGCCCTCGCCGAGTCCGGCGTGAAGACCGTCAAGCAGCTCCTGCTCGCCGGCACGACGCCGACCGCCCGCAAGCACCTCGCCGAGGAAACGGGCATCAGCCCCAAGGTCCTGCTGACCTGGATCAACCACGCCGACCTGATGCGCGTCGCGGGCTGCGGCCCCGAATACGCCCGCCTGCTCGAGCGCGCCGGCGTCGACACCATCCTGGAGCTCGCCCGCCGCAACTCGATCAAGCTGGTCGAGTCGCTCAAGGCGGCGAACGACCTGGGCGGCGGCAAGAAGGCCGTGAAGCGCCTCCCCGACGTGGTCACCACCACGAAGTGGGTCGACAACGCGAACAAGTTCACCCGCCTGGTCAGCTACTAAGCACCCCCAGGCAGGCCCCGACCGGGTTCCCGGTCGGGGCCTATTCACATGAAGGCTTGCTTGCTACTCGGGTACAAGGATGGGCGCAGGCCCCCCTCGAGCGAATGACGGTACCCCCGATGCACCAGCGCCTCCTGCCATCCCTCGTCCTGGCGGCCGCCCTCGCGGGCTGCGCGGTGCCTGGCGGCGTGCCCGGCGGCAACCTCCCCGGCTTCGCGAAGATCGCGTACGACTTCGCGGCCCAGCATGCCGCCCTCCTGTCCGGCGGGAAGGTGACGCTGCCGCCCTTCGACGCGTCGCAGCTCCAGACCGACAAGCTGCCCTTCAAGTTCGAGAACGGGCGCATCACCCTGGACGCGGGCCTCCAGGCTACCGTCGTGCGCCTGGCCCAGGGCGGCGGCGCGCAGCTCTTCGCGAACGGGGGCTGGTACGCCATCCCCGGCCTCACGGCGGCCCCGAAGGCGAGCTACGATCTGCTGGGCCTCGGCCGGATGTCGTCGATCTCGAGCACCTGCGCCAACAGCCCGTACCCGCAGGCCTGCAAGCCGATGACCTCGTTCCTCTACCTCGAGGACCTCGACCTCTACAACCTCAAGCAGGCGGGCGGGGACGCCACGCCGTTCTCGTTCACGCTCATGATGGCCGACCCCGCGGGCGGCACCGAGTGGAAGGTGGTCGGCTCCGACGGCGCCGACGACATGGTGCTGGTCGATGGCGGCGGCGTGACCCTCGACGGCGGCGCGGGCAACGACAAGCTCGCGAACCAGGACGACGGCCTCGTGGCGTTCTTCGGCGGCGACGGCAACGACGACATCGACGGCGGCGCGGGCATCGACTGGATCGACGGCGGCGCGGGCGACGACGACCTGTCGGGCGGCGACGGCAACGACTACCTCGAGGGCGGCGCCGGCAACGACAAGGAGGCCGGCGGCGGCGGCAACGACTTCTGCGACGGCGGCGACGGCACCGACACCATCGACAGCGGCGCCGGCGACGACACGCTCTACGGCGGCGGCGGCGACGACGTCTTCGAGGACGGGGCAGGCGCGGACGACGTGTACGAGGGCGAGTACGAGGACGCGAACAACGACGGCCTCGACGACGACGCCTCCGACGACGCCTTCGAAGGCCCCGACATGGACGGCGGCGTGGCCGTGGTCGACGAGGACGAGGACAACGACGGCACGCCCGACGCCTCCGACGACGACATCGATGGCGACGGCCAGGCCAACGCGGCGGACGGCGACGACGACGGCGACGGCGTGGCCGACGACGCGGACGGCGACGACCTGGGCGACGGCGATGCCGACGGCGATGCCGACGAGGAAACCCCGGCGGAGGGCGTCGACCGCAGCGGCTTCCTCTAGATCTGGAAGTCCGGCGTGCCCAGGTTGCCCTGCTCCGCGAACTGGTACAGGAAGGTGGCGACGGACTTCTCGAAGTCCTTGAGCCCGCCGACGGAGCAGTACTCGTCGGGGGCGTGGGCGCGCCCCCCATGCCCAAGCCCGAAGATCACGTAGGGTAGGCCCAGCAGGCGGTCGAAGAGGTAGTAGGGCGAGCTCCACGGCATGCTGGGGATCAGCAGCGGCTCGATGCCGTGCCGGCGGTAGGCGCTCAGCATGGTCTCGACGACCGGCTCGTTGGGCGAGACCTTCGACCACGAGTAGGACTCGTAGACCGTGAGCGCGATGTCGTCGAAGCCCTCGGCGTCCAGGTGGCGGCGGATGCGCCCGACGGTTTCCTCCACCTCCATTTCGGGCACGAGCCGCACGTCCAGGTAGGCGTGGGCCTCGCCGGGGATGATGGTCTTGTCGCCGCGCGACTCCGGCTCGCCGGCCGTCATCGCCGCGAGGTTGAGCGTGGGCTCGAAGAGGAGCCGGCCGACCAGCAGGTCCGGGGCGCCCAGGCCGTCGTCGCCGCGCAGCGACTCCGCGCCGTAGCGCTGGAGGAAGTCGCGGCGGGTCACGCGGCGGCTGTAGCGCGCCATCAGCGCCAGGTCCTCCTGGCCGGGGGCGACCACGGAGTCCATGAAGCCGGGCACCAGGATCCGCTCCGCGCGGTCCTTGAGCGCCGCGAGCGCCTGCACCAGGCGCCACGCGGGCGAGGCCACCAGCGGCGCGGCGCTGGAGTGGACGTCGATGCGCGGCGCGCAGCGCAGCTGGCCGCCGGAGCAGGAGAGGCCGAGGTGGATCATGCCCTTGGCGCCGAGGCCGACCTCGACCACGCCGTTGGCTTCCTGCATGAAGTAGAAGTCCACGCCCGCGGTGGCCTGCATCAGGCGGCCGCGGTTCTCGCGGTAGAAGGCGGGGAGCGTGGCCGAGCCGATCTCCTCCTCGCCCTCGATCGTGAAGATCAGGTTCACGGGCAGCTCGTCGACCTCGGCGATCGCCCTGAAGGCCTCCATCATCCCCGCCAGCGGCCCCTTCGAGTTCAGGGCGCCGCGGGCCACGATGGCGTCGCCCACGCCCGGCTCCTCGCGCCGGGTGGCCGAGAACGGGTCGACGGTCCAGCCGCCGCCGCCCACCGGCTGCGTGTCGTACATGCCGTAGACCAACAGGGTCTTGGGCTTGCCGCGGTCGATCTCGCCGTAGACGAGCGGATGACGCACGCCCTCGATCAAGCGCGCCGTGCCGCCCGCCGACTCGATCATCGCGACGACCATCGCGGCGGTCTCGTGCAGGCCGCGGTTCTCCGCGCTCACGCTGGGCTGGCGCAGGAAGGCGCGGGCGCGCTCGAGGTGGGCGTCGAAGCGGGCGTCGATATACCGGTGGACCCGCTCGAGGGTATCCGTGACGGTCAGGTTCACGCGCATATGGTACCACGGCCTCACAACCGTTCCTCGTCGCTTCGCGTAAGCTGACCCCGCGGCTACGATAAGGGACGCCCCAGCACGCCCGACGGCTGGGGATCGGAGTATTGGTGAGGAGGACACATGAGCACGACCAAGAAGAAGAAAGCGGCCTACACCGAGTCGCACCGCAGCGAGTCCAAGGCGTCGCACAAGACGGCCGAACGCCGTACCGGCGCCGTGCGCAAGCACGCCGGCAAGTCGGTGCGCGACGTGATGACCCCGCGCGTGGTGGCCGTGACGTCGGTGACCTTCCTGCCCGAAGCGGCGCGGATCATGAAGGAAGAGGACGTAGGCGCGCTGCCGGTCGTCCAGGAAGATGGCACGTTGCTCGGCATCGTCACGGACCGGGACATCGCCGTGCGCGCCGTCGCCGCCGGCCTCGACATCACCAAAACCCAGGTCGCCGAAATCTACACGGCCGAGGACCTTGTGACGGTGACGCCGGAATCGACGCTCGAATTCGCCGAGGACTGCATGGCCGAGCACCAGGTCCGGCGCCTGCCCATCGTGGAGCATGGCTCCAAGCTCGTTGGTATGGTCTCGCTCGCGGACATCGCGCGCGAGACCAGCAAGAACGAGGCCGCCGAGATCATCAGGGATGTCGTGAAGCCGGGCGGCGAACACACCCAGGTCAGAGAGAACCTGCCGAACGAGTAGGCACGGTCCAAGTGAAAGGGCCGGAGGGCTTTCGTCCTCCGGCCCTCTCGCGGCGTCTTAGTAGCGGTAGTGCTCGGGCTTGTAAGGGCCCTCGACCGGGAGGCCCAGGTAGCCGGCCTGGTCTGCCGACAGCTTGGTCAGCTTCACGCCGAGCTTGTCGAGGTGCAGGCGGGCGACTTCCTCGTCCAGCTTCTTGGGCAGGACGTGGACGCCGAGCTCGTAGCTGTCCTTCCAGAGGGTCAGCTGGGCCATCACCTGGTTGGTGAACGAGGTGCTCATGACGAACGAGGGGTGGCCGGTGGCGCAACCCAGGTTCACCAGGCGGCCCGAGGCCAGCAACAGGATGCCGCGGCCGCTGGGCAGGGTGTAGCGGTCGACCTGCGGCTTGATGGTGTCCTTCTTGGCGTTCGCCTCGAGCCAGGCGACGTCGATTTCGCAGTCGAAGTGGCCGATGTTGCAGACGATCGCGTCGTCCTTCATCGCCTGCAGGTGCTCGGGGCGGATGATGCCCTTGCAGCCGGTCGAGGTGACGAAGATGTCGGCGATGGGCGCTGCGTCTTCCATCGTGACGACCTCGTAGCCCTCCATCGCGGCCTGCAGCGCGCAGATGGGGTCGATCTCGGTGATCATCACGCGGGCGCCGAAGTTGCGCATCGACTGGGCCGAGCCCTTGCCCACGTCGCCGTAGCCGGCGACGACGACGACCTTGCCGGCCACCATCACGTCGGTGGCACGCTTGATGCCGTCGGCCAGCGACTCGCGGCAGCCGTAGAGGTTGTCGAACTTCGACTTCGTGACGGAGTCGTTGACGTTGATGGCGGGGACCTTGAGCTCGCCCTTCTCCATCATCTGGTACAGGCGGTGGACGCCCGTGGTGGTCTCTTCGGAGAGGCCCTTGATGCCCGCGAGCAGGTCGGGGTGCTTCTGGTGGACCAGGACCGTGAGGTCGCCGCCGTCATCGAGGATCATGTTGAGGCCCTGGCCGTCGGGCCAGCGGACCGTCTGCTCGATGCACCACTCGTACTCCGCCTCGGTCTCGCCCTTCCAGGCGAAGACCGGGACGCCGGCGGCGGCGACGGCCGCGGCGGCGTGGTCCTGGGTCGAGAAGATGTTGCAGCTCGACCAACGGACCTCGGCACCGAGGTCGATCAGCGTCTCGATCAGCACGGCGGTCTGGATCGTCATGTGGAGCGAGCCCGCGATGCGCGCGCCGGCGAGGGGCTTCTGGCCCTGGTAGCGCGCACGGAGCGCCATCAGGCCGGGCATCTCCTTCTCGGCGAGCTGAATTTCCTTACGGCCCCACTCGGCGAGCGAGATGTCCGCGACTTTGTAGTCGTCCTGCTTGACGGTCATGGTGGTCACTAGGGTCTCCTAAAAAGCTTGATACAGGTGTGAAGCCTGCTCCGACGGCACGGTCCCGTCGGCGACGATCCATTATCGCCCATACCCGATCTCGCCGCCAGTGACGCCGGCCAAGCTGTTGACTTCAAGTTTGGGCGAGTTGACGCAGGCGGAAGACGGCAAGCCCGCCACAGACGAGGTTTGGCGCCCAGGCGGCGAACCACGGCGTCAGCTGGCCAGTTTGGCCGAGCGCCATCGCGACGAACATGACGATGTAGTACGCGAAAATCACCAGGATGCTGACGCCGAGACCCACCGAGGCGCTCGCGCGCTGCGGCCGGATGCCCATCGAGGCGCCCAGGAGCGTGAAAACGATCGCCGCGAGCGGCACCGCGAAGCGCTGGTGCCACAGCACGCCGAGTTCCGCGAGCTCGCGCGGCGTGCCTCCGGTGCGCGCCAGGCGGTCCATGTGGCCCGAGAGCTCGCGCGCGCTCATCTCCTGGGGGGCCCGGTTCTCGCGCCCGAGCTGCAGGAGGTCCGCGCCGAGCGCGATGCGCTGCTCGGCGAAGCGTATCGTGTAGCGGAACTCGCCCTTCTCGTCGACTTGTTGAATCACGCCGCGCTCGAAGCGCCAGCCGTCAGGCATGGGGCGCGCCTCGGCGGCCTGCACGAGCCGCACCAGGCGCCCGCCCTCGAACTCCTGGACCACGACATCGTGCATCCGCTGGCCGTCGAAGTGACGGGCGTAGAAGAAGCGCTTCAGCTGGTCGCCTTCACGTTCAGGGTAGAACAGGTGGTCGCGTGAGACCGGCATCGCACGCTGGTGCGTGGCCTCGTAGAGCAAGCTTTTGGCGCGGAAAGCCGCGGCCGGCACCACGAGTTCGTTCAACGCCAACGTGGCGGCGCTCACGACGAGCGCGAAGCCGATCGCCGGTGCCACCAACCGGCCCACGCTCACGCCGGCCGCGCGGAAGGCCGTCAGCTCCCCATCGCCGGCCAGCCGGCCGAACCCGAGCAAGGTGGCGAGCAACATGGCCATGGGAAACGTGAAAAACGCGGTCTCGGGCAGCCGCAGCACCATCACTTCGGCCACCAGGACGCCTGGCAGCCCATGGCGCACCATCATCGTGACGAGATGGAACATCACCGTGGTGGCCAACAAGATGGCGGTGAACGCCGCTACGCCGAAGCCGAACGGCGCGAACAGTTCTGCGAGTATGTACCGATCGAGGACCTTCACATCCGGAATTCTTCACCGAGGTAGTGTTTGCGGGCGATTTCCGAGGCGGCCACTTCTTCAGGGGTGCCGGAGACGACCACCTCGCCGTTGCTCAGGATGTGGGCGTAGTCGACGACGCCGAGCGTCTCGCGCACGTTGTGGTCGGTGATGAGGATGCCCAGGTTCTTCTCTTTGAGCTTGCGGATCATCTTCTGGAGCTCGGCCACGGTGAGCGGGTCGATGGCGCTGAACGGCTCGTCGAGCAGCAGGAAGCTCGGGTTGGCGGCCATCGCGCGCGCAATCTCGACGCGCCGGCGCTCACCGCCCGATAGCTGCGAGCCCTTGTTCTTCGCCACCTTCGTCAGGTTGAACTCCTCGAGCAGCTCGGGCAGCCGCTTGAGCTGCTCGGCCTTCGGCACGTTCTTGATTTGCCACACCGCCCGGATGTTCTCTTCGACCGTGAGCTTGCGGAACACCGAGGGCTCCTGGGCCAGGTACCCGATGCCCTTGCGGGCGCGCAGGTGCATCGGCAGGTGGCCGATCTTCTCGCCGTCGAGCAGCACCTCGCCCGCCTGGGGCTTGACCAGGCCGACGACCATGTAGAACGTGGTGGTCTTGCCGGCGCCGTTGGGTCCGAGCAGGCCGACGATTTCACCGCGGTTCACGGTGATCGAGACCTTGTTCACGACCTTGCGGGATTTGTAGATCTTCTCGAGGTTCTGGGTGACGATGGCCATTGGGAATCCTCGGCTAGGGGCCGGTGATGGGGCCTTGGGCCCCGGCGGGAAGTTGAATGCGGGTCTTGGTGGTGCCTTCGGCGACCAGCTTGCGCTCGGCGACGTGGTAGGTGATCCGGTCGGCGCGGAAGGAGTCTGCGCCCCGCTTGGCTTCGACGCGGCCGGCGAACACGACCCGCAGCACGCGGTCTTCGGTGGGCGCGGCGTGGATGGTGGCCTCGTCGCAGGTGACGGTCAGCTGCGGGAGCGTGATGCGGACCTTGCCTTTGACCTGGTAGGTGTGGGCCTTGCCGTCGTAGGTGGTGGACTGCGCCTCGATTTCCATTTGACCGCCTCCGGCGGTTGAGCCGCGGGCGCTATGACCGCCTCCGGCGGTTGAGCCGCGGGCGCCCTGCGGCGATGGCGCGGCCCAGGCCGGCTGGGCAACGAGCTGCATGGCAACGAGCAGCATGGCAACGAGCACGACGCGATTCACCGCTGCCTCCTCGCACCGGTAGACAGGTCGAAGAGCTGCCGGGTTCCCGCGCCGAGCGCGAACACGCCGTGGACGCCGCCCGTGAGCTCGACGCGCCGCAGCGCGCGATCCGCCCGCAGTTCCGGCGCCGTCAACCGGTTGGCGCCCTGCCAGAACCGCACGCCGCCGGTCGCGAGCAGCCGACCGGTGGCGGGGTCCCAACGGGCCTCGCGGGCGGCCACGCCCGCCTTGTCGTTGACCGCCTCGAGCGTGACGCCGCCGCTGAGCGACAGATCATGCTCAGCCTGACGCCAGACGGCCTGGGGCGATCGCCCCCGCGTCACCGCCCGCCCGTCCTCGAAGAAGCGCGCGTCGACAGCGACGAGATCGACCACCTTCGCGTCGGGCCGAAACGCCGCCCGGGCCGCCGTCGCCTTCCAGACCGGGGCGCCGGCGTCGTGCTCGCCGAACTCGGCCCGATCGAGCGAAACCAATGGCGAGGCCGGCCCGCTGGCGGCTGCCTGCGGCGCCTCACGCTCGCCGACGCCGGAACAACCGGACGCCCAGGCCATGGCGGCGCCGACCAAGAGCATTCCGCGCATCGGCCCTATATCAGGTCGCCGAGTCGTCGCGCGTAGGCGGCGCCGTAGGCGACATAGTGGTCGGCGCCGCGACCGACGCGCGCCGCCTCTTCCGGGGACAGCGTACGCGCGACCTTGGCCGGCACGCCCATGAGCAGCGAGTTGGGCGGAAACCGCTTGCCTTCCGGCACCAGGGCGCCGGCAGCCACGATCGAGTTGGCGCCGATGTGCGCGCCGTTCAACAGAATGGCGCCGATGCCGACGATGCAGTCGTCCTCCACGGTCGCGCCGTGAATGACCGCGCGGTGCCCCACCGTCACGTTCTTGCCGAGCACCGCGGGGAACCCGGCGTCGACATGCACGATGGCGCCATCCTGGACGTTCGTGCGTTCGCCGATCTCGACCTGAGCTTGCTCCGCGCGTACGACCGCGCCGAACCAGACGCTCGCGTGGGCGCCGATCCGCACGTTTCCGAGCACCGTGGCGTTGGGCGCGATGAAGGCGGTCTCGTGGATGTCGACGTTGTCGGGCAGCTGGAAATCAGGATCCATGGTCGCAGTACGGGCTCGGCCGCCTCCGGCGGCGGAGCCGCGGGCGCTGGGATGGCGCCTTATGGTACCACGCCGCTCCGCGATGGACCCGCGGGTGCGGGCCCGGCCCGGTGAGCCGTCAGATTGCCGCGATCAGGGCCCGCGCCGTCCCGGCCCGGAAGAGCGCCTCGATATCCGTGAGCGCCGCACTCTCGCTGCCATCCGGCTCGACGCGGCGGCGCAGGCCGTCCGTCAGCTCGGCGCCGGGGCCCGCGTTGTGGCCGAGCGGGTTGTAGAACGTCACGCGATCGCCCTCGCGCGCGCGCAGCACCAGCTGGTGCGTGCCGCCGTCGGCGTACCACGGCAGCTCGAGGACGACCTGCTTGCCGGGCTGTCCCAAAGCCTTGAACACGGCCTGGACCGACCGGGTTTCCTCGCTGGTGGTGCCGAGCACCGCGGAAAGCAGGCCGGCGGTCTGTCCGAGCAGCCCCGACGGGGGCTCGGCGGCCTTGGCGGCGGGCACGACGCGCGCGGGCGGGCGTGCCACTGGCTTGGCGCCCAGGCCCGGCACCTGACGTGCGGGCGGCTTGCCCTTGCCCTGGTTTCCACCCTTATCCATCTCGGACCTCCTCACGGCGTCGCTTCGACCGAACGGCCAGGCCATCATACCCCTGCCGTTGACTTTCGCATCCGTCGCGGCGATCATGTCCGCTCGCCGGAGGCTCCCATGATTCAACAAGACGAAGTCCGCCACATCGCCAAGCTCGCGCGTTTGCGCCTCGACGACGCCGAGGTCGGCGTCTATACCGAGCAGCTCGGTCGCATCCTCGGCTTCTTCGACGAGCTCAAGGGCCTCGACACCACGGACGTGCCGCTGACGGCCCACCCGCTACCGGTGAGCAACGCCTTCCGCGACGACCTGCCGCGTCCCTCGCTCCCGTTGGAGCAGGTGCTCGCGAACGCACCGCATCGCGAGGGCGCTTACTTCCGTGTGCCCAAGATCCTGGAGTCCTGACGAGGCTCCGTGGGTATGGTAGGGATGGCCGAAGGCCGCTAGCCCCGCCGCGAGATGTCCCTTCCAATTACACCCAACCGATCGACCGTCTCCCAAAACCTGGCAACCGGCTACTTCTGGCTGGTGGCGCTCCTCGGCGCGCTCGCAGGTGGCTGGGTGCTGGTCACGGACGCGGGCTTCGTCGGCCTGGTCGAGGTGGTGACGCACGGCGGGAGCTTCGCCGACGCCACGCGCGGGACGCTGATCGCGAACCCGACGTTCTACCTGTTGCTGGGCCTCGGGCTGGTCGCCGAGATGACTCACATCCCGCTACCCAAAGGCGGCCGGATGTCCGCGGGGTTCTTGATCGCCTTCGCGGCGATGCTCATGCTGGGGTTGACCGCGGCGATCGGTGTGGTCGTCTTCGTCAACCTGGTCTCCGCGGTGATGCCCCCGCGCCGTGAGCCGGCCTTCGCGCTTTTCAACATCGGCCAGCTTTCGCTCGCCTACATCGCGGCGAACTACGCGCTGACGTACGGCCACGTCTACATCTACGGCTACCCCGGGCCTGATGACAATTCCTACGTCGCGCTCGCCACGCTGACCTACCTCATCGTCACCTTCTTGATCGTCGATGGCTACCTGTCGCTCAAGAAGGGCCTCTCGCCCTGGCGGATCCTCTGGGAGGACGATCGCACCGAGATCATCGTCACCGTGGCGCTCGCGCCGATGGCCCTGATGATGGCTTACATGTATGAGGAGCAAGGCTGGTGGGGTGCCGGCCTCGTGCTGATCCCCATGTTCGCCACCGCATATGGCGTGCGGCTCTACATCCAGGTCAAGAAGTCCGAACAGGCGCTGGCCGAGTTCAACCAGCAGCTCACGATCCTCCAACAGGTGGCCACCCGCATTTCGAGCCAGATCGAGCTGGATCAGACGCTCACGCTCATCACCCAGGAAATGCGCCGCGTCGTCGGCTACCACGATTGCATGATTTTCCTGCTCGATCCGGCCGCGAACATGCTGGTGCGGCAGGCCACGAGCGATCCGCTGACGCCCAAGACGCCCCTCAAGCTGCCGCTCGAGCATGGCCTGATCGGCGACGTCGCGAAGGAGAAGCGCGCGGCCCTGGTCGCCGACCTCGCCGCGGAGTCGCTCGACGTGGGTGTGCTCTCCGGCTTCCGCTCGCTGCTCGCCGTGCCGGTTACGACGGACCAGGAGCTGCTCGGCGTGATCGCGCTGCTGCACCGCTCGGACTCGGCCTTCGACGAAGGCGACGAGCGCCTGCTCAAGATCCTGGCCTCGCAAGCGGCGGTCGCGATCAGGAACGCGCAGCTTTACCGTGCCACCCAGCAGCTGGCCGTGACCGACGGGCTGACGAAGCTCTACAACCGCCGATATTTCGAGGAGCAGCTCACGGCCGAGCTCGCCCGCGCGCGTCGCCACAAGCATTGCACGTCGCTCGTCATCCTCGACGTCGACCACTTCAAGAAGTTCAACGACACCCACGGCCACTTGCTCGGCGACCAGGTGCTGCAGGGCGTGGCGCGCGTGTTACAAAAGAGCACCCGCGAAACGGACCTCGTGGCGCGCTACGGCGGCGAGGAGTTTGTCGTGATCCTGCCCGAGACGCCGCCGGAAGCGGCGCTCGAGGTCGCGGAGCGCATCCGCCGCAACATCAAGGCGCATCCCTTTTGGGGCCGTGCCCAGACGCCGCTGACGGTGACGGCCAGCGTGGGCCTCGCGAGCGACCCGCTGAGCCTGCTCGAGCCCAAGGCGATCATCGATCAAGCCGACAAGTGCCTTTACCAGTCCAAGCACGAAGGCCGAGACCGGGTCAGCCGCGTGGTGTACATGCCGGACCAGCCGGTCGCCATCACGACCACCCGGCAGGAGCAGGCACCCGAACCGACGTTGCGCCGGCAGATGCGCGCCGTTTCAAGTATTTCCACCGACGACTGGGGTCGCTACCTCACGGGCAACATCGATGCCGCCTTCGACACCTGGTGGGGCGACCCGCGCGTGTGCGAAGCCCTGGGAGGCGCCCACGATTTCTGGCGCAAGCTCGCCAACGAGTTCGTGTCGGTGCTGCTCCTGAAGCTCGGCAGCACAGAGGAAGAGCGCAACGGCTGGCTCGAGCGCTTCGTACGCTTTCCGATCTACCGGGACGTGCAGGCCGAGCTCGCCCGCCTGATCCAGGACGGCGTCACGATCACCCAGATGGAACACGCGATCCTGGCCTTCTACAAGAAGACCCAGGCCCTGGTGCAAGGCGCGCCTTTCTCCCTGGAGGAGCGCATGACCGTCGGCATGATCCAGGAGCGCCTCTTCCACGTGCTCCAGCTGATGGTGGCGCAGGTCTGGCACGACTTCTACCAGGCCACGAGTGAGCACCTGACCCTGGTCGCGGAGCTCGAAAGCCGCCTCGGCGCGAACTTCGAGCCCGACGCGGTGCTGGCCGAAATCGCCCACCTCACTGCGCGCGCCATGGGTGGCGACGCCTGCCTCGTGTTGCTGCCCGATCCAACCAACAAGCTGCTACGTGTTTCGGGGTCCTGGGGCCTGAACGCGCTCGGCGCCGACTGGAGCGTGCCGCTCGAGCAAAGCCTGAGTGGCCACTGCTTCGTCTTCCAGGAGGTCTGCCTGATCGGCGACGTCCACGCCGACCCGCGCGTGAACCGGCCCTTCCACGAACAGCTCGAGGCCATGCGCCCCGCGCGCTCGGCGATCATGTTGCCACTGGTACATGAAGACGTCAGCCTGGGCGTGCTGTATTGCCTGAGCGAGCACTTGAACCACTTCACGCCGCTGGACGTGCGACTCGGTAAAGGCATCGGCAGCCGGCTGGCCGCCGCGCTGGCCCGCCACCGCCAGGAAGCCGATCGCCAGTCGCGCTACCTCGACGCGGTCGCCGCGCTCGCGGAGGCCCTCGAGACGCGCGCGAAGCAACGCGGTGAGCCCAGCCGCCTGACGGCCCTGGTCTCCGCGCTCGCCGCCAGCTCGGGCCTCGCCGAGACGCAGATCGAGCAGATTCGCCAGGCCGTGCGGTTGCACGACATCGGCGAGATCAGCATACCTGACAAGGTCTTCGAAAAGGCCTCGCCGCTGTCTCACGAGGAACGCGAGCTGGTGCGCTCGCACCCGGTCGTCGGCGCGCGCATCCTCGGCTACGTCGAGGCGCTGCGCGAGATCGTGCCGATCGTGCGGCATCACCACGAGCGCATGGACGGCTCCGGCTACCCGGACGGCCTGCGTGGCGAGGAGATTCCGGTCATGGCGCGCATCCTGGCGGTTGCGGACGCTTTCGAGGCGATGACGTCGACGCGGCCGTACCGGCAGGCGATGACGCAGGAACAGGCGCTCCACGAGCTGCGTCGCTCCCAGCACTTCGACCCGGCGCTGATCGACCGCCTGGAGGTGGTCGTGAAGCACCGCGACACGGCACCAACCCCCTAGATCAGGGGGTTCAGATCAGGGCGCCTAGCGAATCATTACAGCCGCCCCGCCCGCCCACCCCCTTCCAGGGGGTTTAAATCAGGGCGCCTAGCGAATCATGACAGCCGCCCCGCCCACCCACCCCCTTCCAGGGGGTTCAGATCAGGGCGCCTAGCGAATCTTCCACTTGGGTGCGGAAGTCTTGTAGGGTGCTGCCACCCCCATCACGCCAGATCACTGGCCTGCCCAGGCGCAGGGCGTTGTCGCTGTAGAGCACCGGCGGCCATGACCAGTCCGCCACGCTCGCGCCGGCGCGTAGGAGCCGCGCCAGCAGCGGGTTGTCGAGCAGCTTGAGTTGGCGGCCCCGGCCGGCGGCGAAGGCTGGGACGACGGGGATGCGCTCGCCACGCGTGGCGAGCAGCACGTCGAGAAACGCCGGCGGCAAGGCGTAACGGGGGCCTTCCGGTCGCTCCTCGATTTCCGGCTGCACGAAAAGTGCGACGGCGTGACCGCGGTCGAGCGCGTCGGCGTAAGCCTGCGAGACCGAAGCAGTTTCAGCGTTCCAGGTCTCGAGGTCGGCGGGCCGTTGGGGCGGCAGGGGCACCGTGTTCAGGCGGCTGGCCAGCGAGCCGAGCCCCGGGAGCCAGAAGAGCGGCGTCTCTACCCCGGTCTGGATTGGGCGGCCCGCGGCGAGCGTGAGCAGCCACGGGTCGAGCAGGCTGCAGGGGTTCACCAGCAGCAGCAGCGGCCCCTCGCGCGGCGGCGCGTCCATCCCCTCGATGCGCGCGTGCATCAAGCCCGGTACCGAGTACCGGGCCAGCTCATGGATCGTCAGTGAGCGCGGAGCAGGCAGGTTCATGGACGCCTCCACCATAGCATGCTATGACAGGTGGCGTCCCGTTTCAGCCGTCCGGAGGTCCTATGCAGCTTGCGTCTCCGCGCCCTCGTCGCCATCGCCTCTGCCTCGTCGCCGCGGGCGGGCTCATGCTGGCCGGGGGCCCCGCTCCCGCGCTCGCCCAGGACGTCGGAATGGTCGGCGAGTTCAAGCTCCCCGGCGGGGCCGCTGTGTTGACGGCCGAGGATCACGCGACCCGGCGGGTCGTGATCGATACCTGGGTCGCGGCGGGCTCCGCGCAGGACTTCCCGGGCTACCCGGGCGTCGCCGCGATGACCGCGCGCATGATCTGGCAGGGCGGCAAAGCGGCCCTGTTGCCGGGCGTGAAGGCGCTCGGTGGCGACGGCACCCTCGAAGTGGACCGGGATTTCACGCACTTCCAGTTGCGGCTGCCTGCCAACCAGCTCGAGGCTGGCGTGGCGCTGGCGGGCAAGGCGCTCGCCGCGCCCGACTGGGACGCCCTGGCGCAGGAGCCGGTGGCACGGGCGTTGACGATGGACCTGACCAGGCTGTCTCAGGACCGTGAAGCCGCCGCTGCCGAGGCCTTCATGGCCGCGACCTATGGGGCCGATTATGGCCATCCGCCGTCCGGCGATCCCGAGACGGTCCGCGGGCTCAACACCGGAGACGCCCGCGCATTCTTCGACCGCAACTACCTGCCGGGCCGCCTCCGGGTCGTGCTCGCCGGCGACCTCGACACCGGCAAGGCTGTCGGCATCGTGGTTCGGAGCTACGCCGCCGTGCTCAAGCGCGTGGCGCCCGGCGAAGCAGCGCCCACGCGCGCCGTGACGGGCGTCTGGACCTGGAAGTTCCCGCGGCCCACCATCGCGGCAGGCGTGAAAGGTGCCGACGTGAAGTCGCCGCGCGAGCAGGCGGCGCTGGAGATGGTGCTGCACGTGGCGCGCACCCGGCTCGAGAAGGCTCTCGGCGAGCCGGCGGGTTCCGCCAACGTCGGCGCGCGCTTCGTCCGCCTCGCCGGACCATCGCCGCTCCTGCTGACCGTTCAGGCCGAGCCCGCCGCCCTGCCGGCCGGCGAGAAAGCCGTGCGGGCGGTCTTCGACGAGCTCAGGCAAAACACCGTGCGGCTCGACGAGCACGCGCGGGCCCAGGCGGCCGTCGCGAACGCCGCGACGGTGCCGGCCAGGGACCTCGCCGCGCGGGCGCGCGGCCTCGGCTTCGCGGCGGTGGTCGCGGGCGACCCGCACTGGCTGCGGACGTATCCGGAGATCGTGCGGCAGGTGAGCCGCCAGGAGATGTTGGAGGCGGTGCAGAAATACGCGACGCCAGACGCCGTCAAGGTGGTGGTGTTGGCGCCATAGGTCGCAGCCGTCCGACCCGGGGGTGACCCCTACGGCGTTCGGGCGGCGACGGCCACCACGACGGCCACCGCGCCCGCCTCGCGCAACGCCGCCGCGCAGGCCGCGGCGGTCGCCCCGGTGGTCAGCACGTCGTCGATCAGGATCACGCGCAGCCCATCCAGGCGTCGCCGGCAGATGACGGCGCCCGCCAGGTTGGTCAGGCGCGCCGCCCGCCCCAGCCGCGACTGCGGCCCCGCAGAATCTCGCCGCCGCAGCACATCCGCCATCCGGTGACCGCGACGGCGGGCGATCGCCCGCGCCAACAGCGCCGCCTGGTTGTAGCCCCGCAGCCTGCGCCGACCCGCTGCGAGCGGCGCCGGGACCAGCACCCAGGGTGGACCAGGCAGGCCTGGCAGCGCCGCCACGGACTCGCCGAGCGGGACCGCCAGGCGCGGCCGGCCGCCGAACTTGAGCGCCGCCACCGCCCCACGGGCTGGGCCGGCGTATGCCGCGGCGGCCAGCACCGCATCGACGCCTGCCGGCAGCGGGCCGTCGGGAGCGGGCGGCCAGGCGGCGTGGCAGGTCGCGCAGACGCTGGCCAGTCCCCAGGCCCCACAGCCCACGCAGCGCTCGCGGAACAGCGCCGCCACCCACGACCGCAGGAGACGCCTCACGCCGCGCCCGCCTGCGTCCGCAAGCGGGCCTTGCTCAGGAGCGCGAGCGCTGCCGAGGCCGCTGCCGCGCCCATGCTGTCGATGCCCACGTCCGTCATCGTCGGCCCACGGTTCGGGACGAAGGCCTGGTGGAACTCGTCCGTCGCCGCGTAGCCGGTGGCGATCGCCCAGGCCGCGACCCAGCGCCACCTGCCCGCGGGCAGCGCCCAGGCCGCCAACGCCGCGAGGACGGCGTACTCCGTGAAGTGCGCGCCCTTGCGGAGCAGGTGGTGCCATTGGACGGCCTGTTCAGGCGTCGGCTCGAGCTGAAAGGTGGACGTGATCAGGCGGACCAGGAAGTCGGAATGCTCGCCCGATTGGGGTTGAGCCGACATCAAGAAGATCAACGCCATCCAGGCCGCTGCGGCGGCCCAGCGCCGCCCGCGAGGCGTGCGGCGGAGCCTGCCCACCAGGCCCGCGAGGACGCTCGTGGCGCGGGATGCGGCTCGGCGTAACATGGGCCGAGCGTACCATGGATCGGCCGGGTGCGAGGAACCAACGCCGCACGTCAAGGTGCCATGCGGCACCTGCGCGATGATCGGCCTTCCTTGCGGATTTTCCGCCACCCTTGGTAAAATGATCGGGCCATGTTAGGGCGATCCGCCCGAGCACCGTGATGACAGCGTCGACGCCCGAAAATCGAGGCCAAACCGACGCGCTGCGCTGGGAGTGGTGGCTGGCACCGGCCATCCCGGCTGACGAACTAGACCAAAAGAGCAGGGGAAACCTTTTCATGACGCAAGTCGACGAGAGTCTCGAATTCGAAAACATCGATTACGAGTCGACCTTCCGTAACTTCCAGCAGGGAGATATCGTGAAGGGCTTCGTAATCAAAGTCTCACCCGACGAGGTTCTGGTCGACGTGGGCGGCAAGTCCGAAGGCATCATCCCGATCCGGGAGCTCTCGAGCACGCCAGTCGGTAACCCCGCCGAGTTCGTTCAGGTGGGCGACGAGCTGGAGCTGTACATCCTCCGCGAGGAGAATGAAGACGGCCAGATGACGCTCTCCAAGAAGCGCGTCGATCAGGCCCGTGGCTGGATCCAGGCGGTCAAGGACTACGAGAGCGAAACCACCATCATGGCGCCCGTCAAGGACGTCGTGAAGGGTGGCGTGATCGTCGACTGCTACAAGCTCCGTGGCTTCGTGCCGGCTTCGCAGCTGCGCACCAAGGGCCCGCACGAGGAGCTGATCGGCCAGGAGCTGCCGCTGAAGATCATCGAAGTCGACCAGCGTCGCAACAAGCTGATCCTGTCGCACCGCCAGGCCATCGCCGCCGAGAAGGGCAAGCAGCGTTCCGAGACGCTGGCTTCCCTCGAAGTCGGCCAGGTGGTCGAGGGCAAGGTCGTCCGCATCGCGGACTTCGGCGCCTTCATCGACCTCGGCGGCATCGACGGCCTGCTCCCGATCTCCGAGATCTCGTGGCAGCGCATCCAGCACCCGTCGGACGTCCTCAAGATCGGCGATGATCTGACCCTCAAGGTCCTCAAGGTCGACCGTGACAGCCACAAGATCTCGCTGTCGCTCAAGCAGCTGCAGCCCGATCCGTGGACCACGCTGGCCGAGCGTTACCGCGAAGGCGAAATCATCGAAGGCAAGGTCACGAAGCTCGCGTCGTTCGGCGCCTTCGTCGAGATCGAGCCCGGCGTCGAGGCCCTGCTGCCCACCGCCGAGATGGCCGATCGCCAGGTCAAGCCCGAAGAGGTCGTCTCCGTCGGCCAGGAAATCCGCGCCGTCATCAAGCGCTTCCGTCCGGAAGACCGCCGCATCTCGCTGAGCCTGCGCGATGTCGCCCAGGACTACACCCAGCGCGACGACGAAGATTCGTACGACGAGGAAACCAGCGGAGCAGAGCCCGCCGGAGAGGAAACCAGTGGGACGACGGACGAGGAATAAGCCGCAAGGCGGAATCGTCGCTTCCATCGAGCCGGGCAGCATCGCTGCCCGGCTCGAACTCCGTCCCGGGGACCGTCTCTTGGCTGTCAACGGGCGGACGTTGCGCGACATCATCGACTACCGCTGGGAGATCGCTGAAGAGCGGATTCGCCTCAAGGTGAAGCGCGGCGACGACGTCTTCCATGTGGCGGCGGAGAAGGAGATCGACGACGACCTCGGCGTCGGCTTCGAGCTCGCGGTCTTCGACAACATCATCGAATGCCACAACAAGTGCTCGTTCTGCTTCATCCACCAGATGGCGCGCGGGCTGAGGCACTCGCTCTACATCATGGACGACGATTACCGGTTGAGCTTCTTGCAGGGCAACTTCGTCACGTTGACGAACCTCAAGACCCACGACTGGAAGCGCATCTACCAGGATCGCCTGAGCCCGCTCAACGTCTCGGTCCATGCCACCAACCCCCAGCTGCGGGCCGACATGATCAAGCACCCCAGGGGCGGCGACATCATGAAGCACCTACGCAGGCTCGCGAAGAACGGCATCGACGTTCATGCGCAGATCGTCTTCTGCCCCGGCTTCAATGACGGCCCGGAGCTCGAGCGAACGCTGCGAGACCTCGAGTCCTTGATGCCGAATTTGCTCTCGGTGGCGATCGTGCCCGTGGGCCTCTCCCAGTTCCGCAAGTATTTGCCCCAGCTCGAGCCCGTCTCGAAGGAGCTCGCGCGCGAGACGATCGCCCAGGTAAAGGCCTGGCAGAAGCACTTCGAGCTGCTTTACGGCGATCCGATCGTTCGGCTGGGCGACGAGTTCTACCTCATCGCCGACTTGCCTGGCCCTGGCAGCCAGCACTACGGCGACTACTGGCAGCTCGGCGACGGCGTGGGCGGCGGCGCCCTCATGACCCATGAATTCAAGCGCCTCGCCAAACACCTGCCCACGCGCCTGGACCGGCCGCGGCGGGTCACGGTGGTAACGGGCCAGGCGGGCGAGCGGATCATGCGCCCCCTGGTGGATCGCCTGAATACGATCGAGAACCTCGAGGTGCTGCTGCGCCCGCTCGAGAGCCCTTTCTGGGGGCCGATGATCTCCGTCACCGGCCTGCTCACCTACCAGGACGTCACGGCCGGGCTCGCGGGCCAGGACCTCGGCGACGAGGTGGTGATCTCGCGGATCATGCTCAAGGACGGCACGGACCTGATGCTCGACGGCAAACAAGTGCCTGAGCTCGCGGCATCCCTGGGCGTGTCGGTCGCGGCAGTCGAGAACTCCGCCCGCGGCCTCGTGTCCGGCGTGCTGGGCACCGGCGAGCACAGCTTGAGAGGCGGCGAGCGAGCTTACCACGGCCCTTACGAGCCAAACCTCCCGCTCGCCGCGCTCAATTAGCTAGATTCCTGCATCCTCCTCGCCCAGCGGCTGGGTCGGGTCCTCGACCCAGGACGGCCGGTGGGCTTGCGACTTGCGCAGCTCGTCCGGCGTGATGACGTGCCGCGAGCGAGCCTCGCCGCCGCCGCCGCCGGCCGTCGCCAGGCGCGAGCCGCCTGCCGTCAGGCGGAAGGTGCGGTCCGCGAGGATGTGGTTCGGCACGCTCATGAGGCCGTTGGCGGTCTCGATCAGCGTCTTGATCGCGCCGATCGTGCGGATCCGCCCGCGTAGCTCCTCCACCTCGATTTCGTCACCTGCATGGAGCTGTTCGGCTAGCGCACGGCCGGCGACGACGTCGCGGGCCTGCTCGCGCATTCCGAGGCCGAACGCCAGCGCCGCGGCCAGGGCGACTGCCGCGATGACCGCGGTGTAGAGCGTCTGCACGAGCGTCGGCGCGATGTTCAGCTGGCCGATCGCGCCCAGCGCCGCGAAGATCGTGATCGCCCAATACGAGAGGTCGGCCATCAGGTCCGCGGTGCGCAAGCCTGCCGTCGCGGCAGCACCTCGCACCAGCTGTGACACGAAGCCCGCGAGCAGCACGCCGAGCGCGAGGATCGCGACCGCGGCCACCACGTTCGGGATGTACGCCAGGATCGCCGAGATGCCGACCGACACCTGGGTCAGGTTCAGCGCGTCCGCGGCCATCATGAAGGCCACCAGCAACACCGTCCACTTCACCAGCGCGGCAACCAGGTTGCTCGGATCGATCCGAACCCCTGAACGGTTGATGGCATCGTCGACCCCGGTGCGTGCCATCAGCGCGTCGAAGCGCAGGGCATCCAGCACGCGGTCGGTCAGCGCATACAGCAGCGATGCGATTCCCCAGCCAATCAGCAGGATCAGCAGGGCGCCAATCAAGTTCGGCACGAAAGCATAGAACGTCGCCAGTCCGGCGGTGAACGCCGTCCAGGTCGCCACGCCCCAGTCCGTGACCGCCGTGGTCGTGGGCATGGAATCTCCTCCTTCCTCATCCCCCGAAAGCGCGAGGCGGGAGGGTCATCCCTCCCGCCGCCCGGTTCAGTATTGCTGGTGGCCGGGCGGACCGGCCGCCGAGGCCCGGTCGGCCTCGGCCGTGATGTCGACGGCCTCGTCGGGGCCCGCCCCGATGTGGCTGCCACCGCCTGGCGCCCGCGACTCGGCAACCTCGTCGATGGTCGTCCGGGCCCGTTCGATGGCCGTGTTCACCAGGTCCTGGCCCACGGCCAGGCGCTCATCGAGGATTTCGCGGCCGGTCTTGATCAGCTCGGTCGCCCGCAGGCGCCCCTTTTCGATCTGATCACCGTACCGGTCGTTCAAACGGTTCTTGAGGTCCCGCCGGACCTCTTCGCCGTTGCGCGGCGAGGCCAGCATGGCGATGCCGGCTCCGATCAAGCCACCGACCAGTAGTGAACCCAGACGGAACATCGCACCCTCCTCACAACTCAGGCCGAAAGCCTAATACCGACCGCCGCGCGCCAACGCGCCCGAAAGCGCGCTCAGCAGCGCCACGACCAGCGCCGCACCCAGGATTGAAGGAACTATCGCGAGCCCGCCGATGACGGGCCCAACCGG
Organism: Candidatus Sericytochromatia bacterium; assembly: GCA_036675505.1. Taxonomy (GTDB): domain Bacteria; phylum Cyanobacteriota; class Sericytochromatia; order S15B-MN24; family JAQBPE01; genus JAKFEW01. The sequence goes on along the minus strand of JAKFEW010000156.1, from coordinate 50,036 downwards.
TATGTTCAGCGCGTTGAACAGGTAGCCACCGACCGCTGAACCCAGGAGACCCGCCAGGATTGCGCCGACCCAGCCGCCAGGCATCCGACCTGGCACCAGGGCGTCCCCAATGAACCCCACGATGGCTGCCACCAGCAGCATCAGCAGAAAGCCCAACATCCCGCACCTCCAATGTAAAGAGTTATTACGGAAGGTAGCACGCCAAAAAAGGCGGCACAACGGCCGCCAGGGTGCTGCGCACAGCGCTATTCCTCCGTGGTAACTTGCGGCTTGATGCCCCTGGTTTTGTACTCACGCATGGGGATCTCGCTGGTGTCGGTGTGGACACGGCCTTCAGTTTCCGTGGTGGGGAAATCGAACCCGGACCGCTCCTCGACCGGGCGTCCATTGTTGTTGGTGAAGACGGGCAGCCTGTTACCGCTGGCGCGCCTTTGCACCTTGAGCACTTCCAGGTGCCTGACGGTCTTGATGTGGCCGCCACCCATGTCTGGCTCCTCGAAGTCGAGGACACCGTTCAGGAGCATGCCGATCGGAATCGCCAGGCAGGCCAGGCAAAACACCCCGACGATCACCCGCTCCCCACGGCCCATCGCGCCAGCCCTACTCGTCAGCCATGTGCTTCAAGCGGTCCATGTAGTACCGCTCGAAGTAACGGTTGTGGTAGCGGCTCATCTTGTAGGACATGTTCTTCACGACCATGCCCCGCAGCGGCACGCGCGCCTTGAGCAGCAGGCCCTTGGCGGTGAGCGTGCCGTTGCGCGTGGTCGAGCGGACGTCGACCACCAGCAGCACGCTGTCCATCATGCGGCCGAGCACGGCGGCGTCGGTGAACAGGTTGATCGGCGGCGAGTCGAAGAAGATCGCGTCGTAGTCTTTGCGCAGGCGCTCGAAGAGTTTCTTGAAGGCCTCGGAGTGCAGGGTTTGCACGGGGTCGGGCGGAACGGGGCCCGTGCAAAGGATGTCGAGGTGGTCGACGTCCGTGGGCTGAATGGCTTCCTCGACCGGCAGGCCTTCGTAAACCACGTCGTAGATGCCCATCAGGTTCGGGCGGTCGAAGTTGATGTGCTGCGAGGGCGCACGCAGGTCGGTGTCGATCACCAGCGTGCGCTTGCCGAGCTGGGCCGAGGTGATGGCCAGGTTCGCGAGCACGGTCGACTTGCCTTCCTTGGGCCCCGGGCTCGTGATCATGATGCATTTCTGCTCGGTGTCCGGGTCGACCATGCGCGTATAGGTTTGGAGCGCCCGGTACGACTCGGTGACCGGCGAGCGTGGATCTTCGAGCACCACGAGGCGCTTGTGGGCTTTCTCGCGGCCCTCGATCCAGGGCAGCAGGCCGAGGATCGGCAACTCCAGGACGTTCTCCGCCTCTTCGGGGCGGCGGATGCGATCGTCGAGGAACTCGACCAGCAGCGCGAGGCCAATGCCGAAAACGAAGCCGAGCGCGCACGCCAGGCCGACCAGCTTGCTCTTGGGCGCGATCATCGCTGCGGCCACCGAGGCCTCTTCCACGATGCGGACGTTGCCTACATTGATCGCCTCGGTGATGCGCATCTCCTGCATCCTGCGCACGAAGACGTTGTAAGTCTCCGCGGCGGCGGCCTGGCGGCGCATCAGCTGGGTGAGCTCGCGGTCCTTGGCCGGCAGCTCGGCGAAGCGCGATTCGTAGACGCCACGCTTGCTTTCGAGGGCCCCTGCGCGGGCGCTGATGATGGCCAGTTCGGACTCTGCTTTGACCAGGTCCTCCAGGTACTTCTGCTCGGTGGCGGTGCGACCGGCCATCAGGTCCCGATCGTCCAACCCCGCGCCGACCACGGCCCGCACGCGCGCCGTGAGCGAGCTCTTGAGCTTGCTCATGCGCGCTTCTGCATTGCGGACCTCGAGTGAATCTTCGGTGTAAGTGGCCTTGTCGACGGCGAGCTGGGCTTCTTCCTTCGTGACCGCGCCCTGGAGCGCCGCGTACAGCGAATCCGCGCGCAGCTTCTCGAGCCGGCGCGCGAGGCCGAGGTCGGTCAGCTCGAGGTGGCGCCGGGCCTCGGCCTGCTTGGCCGCGATCATGCGCTTCTCCATATCCATGTCGATGAACGTGGAGTCGATCTCGGCCAGGCGCTCGGCCGTCAAGCCGCCCAGGGACGAGACCTGGAACACCTTGTTCGTCAATCGGAAGCGAGCCAGCTCGTCTTCCGCCTCGTTGAGCATCACCTCGGTCTTGGTGAGCTGCTCTTCGATGAACTGCCGGGTCTGGCGCGCGGCTTCCTTGTGGTAGGAGCGGTTGCGCTCGACGAAGACGCGTCCCACCTCGTTGACGACCCTGACGGTGCGCTCGGGGTCGTTGGAGCTGTAGCGCAGCACGATGATGTCCGTGTTGCGGTCGACCTCGGCGGACAGGCCACCCAGGATTCCCTCTGGAGAGATGCGCGCGACGCCCTGATCGAGGCCCAGGCGCTTGATCACTTCCTCGACGTTCGGCCGGGTGGTGATCAGCTGCAGTTGCGTGTCGACCGGGTTGTTCCACGACATCGGATACGAGATGCCGGCGTTGGTGAGTACCGAGGTCGCGACGTTGTTCGCCTCGTAGAGCAGGCGGACGCGGGCCGAGTAAGAGGTCGGCATGTTGCTGACCTTCCAGGCCGTGACCCCGCCCACCAGGATCGTCGAAAGGACCAACATCCACCACCGGCGGAGGAAGATCCCGACGTAATATTTCAGGTCCATCCCGAAGTTTCCAATCCTGTAAGGGCTCGCTCGGACGGTATTCCGAGCGTTCGCTCCCTAATCAATATGCCCCGTCGCGCGTGAAGACAACCCAGAATGTCTTGCCGATGATGAAGAGGTCGAGGAACGGTGACCAGTGCTCGATGTAGTACAGATCGAGGCGCACCATTTGCTCCGACGAGAGGCGCGACCGACCGCTGACCTGCCACAGGCCCGTCAGGCCCGGCATCACCGTGAGACGGCCCCACTGCCAGTCCTCGTAGTATTGCGTATCCTCCTGGGGCAACGGTCGCGGGCCCACGAGCGCCATCTCGCCGCGCAAGATGTTGATCAGCTGCGGCAACTCGTCGAGGCTGTTCTGCCGAAGCCAGCGGCCGACGGGGGTGAGGCGCGGATCGTTCAGGTCCTTGAAAAGTAGGCCTTCCCGGCCTTCCTGGTGGCGCAGCGCGGCGCCGAGCTCATCGGCGTCCTGGTACATCGTGCGGAACTTGTAGATCGTGAAGGGCAGACCGTCCTTGCCCAGGCGCTTTTGCCTGAAAAACACCTGGCCCTTCGAGTCCATGCGGATCGCGAGCGCGATCACCGCGAACAACCAGCTCAGCGCCAAAAGCCCGCCGATTGCCCCAACCACGTCGACGGCGCGCTTGAAGCGGCTGACGTTGACGCGCTCCTCCGGCCGGGCCTGGCCTAGCGATCGGGCATCGACGAGGTGATCCGTAGTCGTCAAAACGGACATGCTTCCTCCCATCCGAGCCCGGGGGCATCATTGCCCAGCTGGTGGCCACCCACGCGACTCGCGAGCGCGGCCAGGAACTCCCTTTCGAACCGGTCGGTGGAAAAACGCCCGGCATGCCGCGCGATCCGCCCCGCATCGAACCGCGTCGCTTCACAGCGACGTAGCGCCTCGACCAGATCCCCGACGGCCTGGCGGCCGAAATGTACCCCCGTTTCGCCGTCGATCACGGTCTCCGCGGCGCCACCCCGTCCGAGCGCCACCACCGGCTTGCCGGCGGCCATCGCCTCGACGGGCGCGATGCCGAAGTCCTCGATCCCCGGGAACACGAAACCGCGGCAGGCCGCGAGGTGCATGCGAACGACTTCGTCGCTCTGGCGGCCGAGGAACGTCACGTTTCCTTTGGCCATCGCCTCCAGCCGGCCGCGCTCGACGCCATCGCCGATCACCACCAGGGGCCAGCCCAGGCGATTGAAGGCATCGACGACGAGATCGATCCGCTTGTATGCAACCAGACGGCTCACCACCAGGTAGTAATCGGCGCTCGCCGCCTCGGACTTGAGGACATCGACCGGGGGATAGATGACGCGGGATTGGCGGCGGTAGTACTTCTCGATGCGCCGGCGCACGTAATGGGAAATCGCCACGTAGGCGTCGACCCGCGGGGCCGCGAGCGCGTCCCAGGTGCGCAGGTAGTGCATCAGGCCAGGCAGCATCGCACGTTGCCAGCCAGGCACATCTTCGATTTCCAGGTACTCGTGGTACATGTCCCACGCGTAGCGCAGCGGGCTATAGCAATAACACAGGTGGAACGCGTCGGCGTCGGTGATGACGCCCTTGGCGACCGCGTGGCTCGCGCTCACGACGATGTCGTAGCCACGCAAATCGAGTGCCTCGACCGCTGACGGGAAGAGCGGCAGGTACCACTGGTACTTTTCGCGGCCACGCGGCAGGTCCTGGATGAAGCTCGTGCGGATGTCCCAGCCGCGCATCTCGGCGGGCATGCGATCGGGATGGTAGACCGTCGTATAGACAGGCGCCTCGGGGAACATCTGGTGCAAAACGGCAAGCACGCGCTCGGCGCCGCCCCCGCCGCCGGCGGTCGCGAGCCCGTCATGCACGATTGCCATTCTGGCGCGAGATCCCATTCTGGCCTTCCCTTCCTACGAGCAGGCATTCCCTGGAAATGTTGCGTGATCATTGCATGATGTTCACGCCACCATTACGCTTGCTCGTGGCGCCCTGCGGGCCGTCTCGCTCCTGAGTTGTACCACCGGCGCTTCGCGGTGTTACCGGAAGGTTGTCCGCTGGTTGCGGCTGGGTCGAGAACCGCCTTCGGCCCACAGGTGGGTATAATACTGGCGTCTGGACCCGCAACGAGAGGCCCTCGTGTTCAACAAGTATTTGAAGACGCTGTTGAACGGCGGCGTCGAAGAAAAGGAAGTCGATCCGCTGACGGACGGCCTCGCCGCCTTCGAGGCCGGCGATTACGACGCGGCGCTTCCCCTTTTGACCCAATCGCTCGAGGTGGACCCGCACCATGTGCAGGCCCTCACGGCCGTCGGCCGGATCCATCTCGACCAGGGCCGGTACGCGGAGGCCTACGAGCCACTGCGCCAGGCGCTCGAACTCGACATCAAGAACCCGCTGCTGAACTACCTGCTCGGCGAGTTGTGTTATGGCCAGGGAGACTTCATGTCGGCCACGAATTACTTCGCGAAGGCCGTACAGCACGATCCGGACTACACCGATGCCCACATCCGGCTCGGGATGCTGCACATGGAGCACGCGCGCCCACAGGACGCGATCAAGTGCTTCGAGCGTGCGATCTTCCTCGATCGCTGCGCGGTGGTCGCCCGCTACCACCTGGCCCAGGTCTGCGTGTCGCTCGACGATCCGCGCCGCGCGTTGACCCAGCTTCACCTGGTGAAGGAAATGCATGGCGACTACCCGCCCGTGTATGTCCTGCAAGGCGAGATCCAGTTCCGCCTGGGGGACTATCGCCAGGCGATCATGGAGTTCGACAAGGCGATCGAGCTCGGCGTGGGCGACGCTTCCGTTTACTGGCACATCGGTCAGGCGCAGCTGCACCTCAAGGCGAAAGACAAGGCCCTGCGGGCGTTCCTGCAGGTATTGGAGCATGATCCCTCGCATGCAGCGGCGCGCTTCAAGGCGGCCGAGATGCAAGAGGAGCTGCGCCGTTATGCCCAGGCGCAGCAGCATTACCAGGTGCTGGTCGAGATCGCGGAGTACAAGGACGTGGCGGAGGCAGGCCTGGCGCGCATCGAGAAGACGCTGGCCGAGATCGCTGCGACCCTCGCGGGCGACGAGGCCGAGAGCTAGGTTTGGCGCGACTCGCGGCCTGACGCTCGTCTGTGAGATCCGCGGTGATTGACAGAGCGGGCGATCGGGTGTTGAATTGTGATGCAAATCACGCGGCTCACCCAGGAGATTGTTCCGGTTTATGGAAGCGATTCTGGCTAGCATTCTGCTCATGGTCTCGATCATCTCGATGCAGAAGATTCATCTCTTCTAGGCACGAGACAACATAATACGAGCGCCGGGGTCTTGGACCTCGGCGCTTTTCCCTTGGAGCAGCAAGGCTAGAAGCTCGCGCCCCCCGATGCCACGGGGAAAAACCCCTCGGCGCTCACGTTCAACTCCACCCGCCCCGCCGGCGCCCCGTTCACCAGGGCGATCACCCCCGTGCCGCCGCCGATCCGCACGTCGAGCGGGAACGGCACGCCGAGACCGCTGCGGCCCTCCCAGGCGCGTCCGAGGTCGAAGTACGTCGCTGATGCCACGCCAACCTTCACCGACGCGCCCGGCACGCCGAACCGTGCAAGCAGGTCGGACTCGAGCATTCGCCGGTATTCCACGGTGCCGGCGACCAGCTGATCGCCCGTGAACCGGTTCCACTGGAAGCCGCGCAAGAAGGAGCCGCCGCCCGCTGAGAACTTGTCGATCCAGGCGAGCTGCGGGCTCGCGAGCTGGGCCACGGCCCGCAAGGCGACGGTAGAGCGGGGGCTCAACGGCACGAAGTGCATCACATCGAGCGACGATCGCTGGAACTGGAACCCGGCCGGGCTCCAGTGGTAGCCCGGCGCCCAGCCCGCACGGAGGAGCGAGCCGCGGGTCGGGAAGCCCATCGCGTCGAGCGACGAGAGCTGGAGCAGCGGCCCGCCCGACAGGCTCGCTCCGCCGGTGAGCGGATCGTCGTAGCCGCCGGTGGCGCTGGGCCCGCCCGCGATGCCGAGGCCGTCCAGGTATAGCGTGATGCCTGGGTGCAACCGCCAACCCCAGGCGCCCCGCAGCTGCCAGGTGTTGGCCGCGATGTGGCGCCCATCGGGCGTCTCGAGCTCCTTCGGCATCGTGCCGAGCGGGTCGTAGTAATAGTTGCGTGACCAGTAGTAGCCCCCCACCAGGCGCGCTTCATGGCGCGTGGGGCCGATCGCGAAGTTATCGTAGGTGGCGCCGGCGGCGACCACCACCAACGGCAGCGGCAGCACGACCAACCCGAGCACCGGCTCGTCCTTCGGCGCCGCCATCGGCGCGGTCGCATCCGCCGCCGCGGCGGGGCTCGTCAGCAGACAGGCAGACAGGCAAGCATGCAGACAGGCGTGCAGCCGGGCGGACGGACGAAACGGGGGGTGGGGCATTGCACCAGCTTACCCGCCTGGTGCGCCTTCGCCCACGACCTTGATCACCACCAAGGTCACATCGTCCGTCATCGCCCCGCCGGCCACGAAGGCATCCACCGCCGAGAGGATCGCCGCGTGGATCTCGGCCGCCGTGCGATGCGCGTTCTCCCGCACGACGTCGGTGAGGCGATCCGACTCGAACTGCTCGCCGGGCTCCACCGGGCCGTCCGGCGGCAGGTTCATCGGCGCCTGGGCCTCGGTCACACCGTCGGTGAAGAATACCAGGACGTCGCCCGGCGCGAGCGCCAGGTCCTGGGCCGGGTACCTGGCCTTGTCGCGCACGCCGAGCGGGAAGCCGCCCGTCATCGCGTATTCGAGCACGCGGTCGGCCCGCGCGCTCCAGTGAAGGGGCGGGAAATGGCCCGCGCAGGCGTAAGTGAGCTTGTACGCCGCCGGGTCGAGGACGGCGTAAACGCAGGTGGTGAAGGATTTCGCCGCCGAGTGGCGCGTGACCGCGTGCAGCATCCGGTTGAGCGCGAGCAGGGTCGGCAACACCTCCGGGTCCGTCTGGGTCTGGTTGTAGAGGCCGGACTTCATCATCGCCGTCGCGAGCGCCGCGGCGATGCCCTTGCCTGCCACGTCGGCCACGGCGATGCCGAGCCGGCCGTCCGGCAGCTCGACGAAGTCGTAGTAGTCGCCAGACGCCTCGTAGCAAGGGACGGAGCTGGCCGCGAACTCGAAGCCCATGACCGCAGGCAGCTCGCGTGGCAACATCGCCTCTTGCACCTCGCGGGCGCGTTTGAGGTCCTGGTCCACGCGATCCTTGAAGAGCTTGTCCTCGACCAGCGAGGCCGTCTTGATCGCGGTGGCGAGCGGCAAGCGGGTGGCCGCGAGCAGCTCGCGATCCTCGGCCGAGTAGTCCTCGTCGGAACGCTTAGGGCCCAGCACGACGAGTCCCACCACGTCCTCGCCGACCTGCAGCGGCACGCGGTAGTGCTCGCCCAGCGCCGCGAGCGGCGATAGGAGGCCCGTGAGGCCAGTCGTCGGCACGTATTCGACCTCATCTTCACGCGCCACCCGTTCGAGCAGCGGGTCGTCGAGGAACACGCGCAGGTCGCTGTCCGGCGCGGCGCCCCAGACCGACGTCGGGCCCGTGGCTCGCATCGACTTGCCTTCCGACTCGAGCGTCAGGATGTACATGAACCGGGGGTGGAGCGCGCCGTCGATCACGGTCATGAACTGCTGTTTCATCTCGTCGAGGTCGAGCGTGCTCTGGGCCTTGGCCGTCACACGGTTGACGATCGCCCGGAAATCGTACGCCGTGCGGAAGAACAGGCGATCGACGGCCGCAGCCACGCCGTTGCGGACCGGCACGAAGACCACGGCGATGATCGCGGTGGCGAGCGCGTTCTCCCAATCCGAGGCGGCCTGCAGCCCGAGCACGCCCGCGAGCTGGCGGATCGCGGCTGCCGTCGCGAAGTAGCCGCCGATCAGGAACGCGGTCAGCACCGCATAGACCGTCGTGCGCTTGATGATGACCGTGATGTCGAAGAGCCCATGGCGCACGATCGCGTAGGCGACGGCCAGCGGGAACACCACGAAGAGCGCCTGGGTCACGACCCAGACGAAGGGCGGCGGCGCATGGCCGGTCACGAGCAGCGGGATGTTCCCGAAAATCGCCATCGGCAGGTAGGCGGCCGCGATGCCGAGCAGCAGCACCTGGAGCTGAGCGCGCGACCGCGGGTTGCCAGCCCGCCGCAGGCGGGTGGCGAAGAGGCCGAGGCCGATCAGCAGGGCGAGGTTCGGCCAGGCCAGCACGAGCGCCTGCGCCACGGCGTCCGCGCGGGCCGTGTGGCCCCAGGCCGCGAAGGCCGCCCCGATCGGCAGCATGAGCGCCGCGCTGACCACGTACGGCGCCGCCTGGCTCGCCGGCTGGCGCTGCAGCCAGCCGGGCGTCTCGGGGAAGTTGAGCGCCAGCGAGAGCGCCGCGGCGGCGAAGAACATCGCCGAGCCGTAGTAGACCAGCGGCGGCACCAGGTAGGTGGCCTCGAAATCGATGTCCATCGCGAGGAAGACGCCCATGCCCACGCAGAACCAGAGATTGGCCCGCGCGGCCATATTCTCCGGTCGGACGAAGGCCGCCACCGCGCCGATCAGCATCATCGCCAGCGAAACGGCGAAGCGCACGCCGAAGGACATTAGCCAATCGAGCGGGCCCAGGCGCTGGACGGGCACGCGGACCTCGAGCGCCTTGCCGTCCCGCCGCACGCGATACCGGACGACGCTGCCGGGGTCGCGACCTGCCCGCTTGTCGATCAGCCGCTTCACGCCGATGCCGGTCGAGACCGGGAACCCGTCGACATCCACGACCGCGTCGCCGGCCCTGAGGCCCGCGAGCATGCCGGGCAGGTGCGGCTCGTTGTTGATCGAGACGTTCGCGAACGCCGTGACCCGGAAACCCGGGTGGTTGCGTCCCACGTCCGCCAGGCTCGCCGCGAACAACACCAGCCAGATCGCCAGCCCGACGACGAGCAGCGTCACCAGGGAAGGGCGAGGTCGAAAGGCGGCGAAGTTCACGACGGCTGGCTGTCTAGATGTTGGGCCCCTCGTCGCCCAGGTCGGCAGCCTGGAGGACGGGGCCGAGCTCGGTCGCGAGCGTGGGCACGCCGAGGGCGTCGATCTGGCTCGAAGCCTCACGTTGCAAGACTTCTACCCGCATTCGGGCGTAGCTAACGGCGCCCGACGCCACGACCCGCCTGCGCAGCTCCTCCTGGCGCGCCGGTGAGAGCGGCAGGCCGCCTTCCCAAAGCGCGGCGATGGCCGGGTCCATGTCGCGGGCCACCAGCAGCGGCAGCGTCAGCTTGGCGGCGGCGAGATCGGCGTGCGGGCCGAACGATGCGTATGGCGCGAGATCGCTCACGAGCTGGAAGAGTTGGCCGATCGTCACCCCCAGCGCGTGCCAGGCCGCGACGTCGGGGCGGCCGGCCCAGATTGGCGCGAGGGCCGCGAAGGCCCCGATCGCCGCGCCCGCCTTCTCGGCGCCCAGCCGCAACACGGCCTCCTCGTCGAGGTCGGCGCCCGCATGCGCGCGCAGGTCGACATGCTGGCCTGCCGTCAGCGTCCGGCCGCCTTCGCAAAACGCCCGCGCCCAGCTCGCCCGCACGTCGGCGGGCGCATCGAGACCGGCGAGGAAGTTGCCGTGGGTGAAAAGCAGGCAGGTGCCCACATTGACGGCGTCCCGCCAGTCCCAGCCGCGCCAGGCCGGGTTGCCCGCGAGCTCGTCGTCCTGGGCGTCGTCGATGATGTCGCCGGCGCAGTTGTAGAGCACACACGCGGCGGCCAGCGCCTCACCGAGCGGCTCGGGCCCGCCGAGCGCGCGCAGGCAGCGCCGCGGCACCTCGGGCACGCACCACACCGGCACGCGCGCGTAGACCGCCAATTTCTTGCCGAGCACCGCCCGGACTTGCTCCGCCATCAGGGGCGGCAGACCCGGGCGCTCGGCGGCCCCCCGGACGAGGGTCGCGACCTCGGCGGCGCCCACGGCGGTCGGTTAGCCGCCGCCCTTGTCGCCCAGGAAGTTTTGCTCGAGGCCGACGAACATCTTGGCCATCTTCTCGGGGTCGTCGCGCAGCACGCCGAGCGACGCCGTCAGCGCTTCCTCGTTCACGTTCTTGAGGTTCTTCTCGAAGGCCTCGCGCATGTCGCCGCCGCCGAGCAGCGGGATGTTGTCGTAGGCGACGAGACGGTCGATCGTGCCGGCGAACTGCTTGAAGCTGGCCTGCATCTTGGGGTCCGTGAGGGCCTTGAGCAGCGCGGGCGGCATGTTCTTCGCGACCGAGGCGAGCGCCTGGCGCGGGTTCTGCTGCAGGGCCTTGCGGAAGTCGCCGTCGTCCATCAGCTTGCGGCCGAACTGCTGGATCGCCGCGATCTCGATGTCCTTGTAGCCCTGGTTGGCCGCCGAGACGTAGCTCATCTGGCCGCGCTGCATCTTCTGGACCAGCTCGACGCGCTTGCCTTCGTCGGCGAACTGCCCACGCTCGGCCGGCGACAGCTTCTCCCAGAGGTCGCCGAGCGCCTTGCCGGGGTCCTGGGTGAAGGCGCTCACGAAGGCGAGGTCCTTCTCGGCGGCCTTCTGCTGCACCATCATGTAGGCCTGGCGGAACGCCGGGATCGCACCTGCGCCCTTGGCGAGCTCGGCGCCCGCGCTGGCGGCGAGGGCCTGGACGTCGGCGGAGATGCCGTTCGCCTTGAAGACGCGGTCGACGGTCTCCTGGGCGATGCCGGTGCCGGCGAGGCCGGTCGCGATCTTCTTGGCATCCTTGTTCGAGCGGGTGAAGAAGTCCTGCACCTGGTCCGGCGCGAAGCGGCGGCTCTGGGCGTTGATGAACAGGAACTTGTCGGGCGCCTTCTTCACGAGCAGCTCGGGATCCATGTAAAACGCGCGGTAGCTTTCCGCGAAGTCCTCGAGCGGGTCGGTCATCGAGTAGCCGAGCGCCTCGACGCCGAAGATCTCCTTGATCGCGCCGCGCAGATTCTGCTTCACCTTGAGCGTCTGCTCGAACTCGCGCTTGAGCTCGGGGTCGTGGATGTCCTTGAGGACCTCGCGGGCCTTCGCCGGGGTGAGGTCTTCGGTGAAGTTCTCGTACACGAAGTTGTTGGTGCGCGTGGGCCGCACGTCCTTGTTGAAGCCGCGCAGCACGCCGTTCTCGTCGACCACGACCGAGCCCTCGCCGGTGGCGTTCTTCCAGCCCGAGAGCTTCGCCCACTCGTTGATGCCGGCCAGGTCCATCTCCTTGCCGAACTGCACCTGGTGGCCAATCTCGTGGGTCAACGTCTCCTTCATGCGCGTGGCCTGCGCGTCGCCGATCTCGATGACGCGGTTGCGGTACTCGGCCAGCGCGTGCGGGAACCAGGCCTTGAGCATGAGGCCGAGCGGGGCGATGAGCGACCACTTCTCGAAGAGCGAGGCCAGTCGGTAGCCGAGCTGACCGAACAGGCCCTTGCCCTTCTCGACGTTCATGATCGCGGCGCCGTCGGCCTCGCGGCCGCCGTGGGCGCCAGACAGGAGCACGGACGACTTGCGGTTGAAGGTCACGCCCTCGATCCGCGCACGGTCGGCGCGCGAGAGGTCGTTGATCACCTGGAAAGCGATCGCCGCATCCGAGACACGGAACGCCTCGGCAGGCTCGAAGCTCACGCCTTCGCCACCGACCAGCGCCTTCGCCTTGTTGAGCAGGCGGCCCGAAATCTCGAGCTTCGCGGCGTCGACGTTGGCCGACACGTTGGTGAGCAGCTCCTTCACGACCGCAGGCGGCAGCTCGTTGAGCGCGTTCTTGTCGCGCGTCGAGAGCTTCTCGAAGACCGGCGGGAACGCGATCGCGGGGGCGGCGCCGCCCGCGATGTTGACCTGATCCTCGACCGGCAGCAGCTCGACCAGCTTCGCGAGCTCGTCGACCTTGAGCGGGCCGGTGCTGCGCTGGCCGGCGAGGGGGCCGGTGCCGGGGGTGTTCGTGACCTTCGAGATGTTGCTCATGGGAGCCTCCAGTGTGCGTTCCGAGGTGAAGCCCGGTTGATGTCCGGGTTAATCTGGTCGTCTACGGTCTTCTTCGGGGAGGTGGTCCGGGTGCTTGCCGCATTTAACGATCGTTTCACACAGCAAACAAAGATTTAACAAATCGGCCGCCCGACCGTTCGTTTTATACCCTCGGAAGCCCGATCGGACGCGGCTAGCGCCCGCGGCTAGCGCCCGCGGCTCTACCGCCGGAGGCGGTCAAATCAGAAACGCCTCACAGGCCCCAGGGCAGCCTCGGCGCGCCGGGCCAGCGCCACGACTTCCGCGTCGGCTGGGGCGCCGCCGAAGCGCTCCGCCTCGTACAGCGCGACGAACGCCGTGAGATCCGCCAGCGCGGGACCCACCTCGGGCACGCCGGCCGCCGCTGCGAGCCACTCACGCGGCGCGTCGCCGGGCCGGTCGGGCACGCCACGGACAGCCAGGCGGCTGCGCAGGCGGCGATAGGCGCGCGTGGCGGGCCCGACCGGGTCGCGCCGGCGCGCGGCCAGCCAGCGGGCCGTCCCCCAGCCGATCGTCGCCAGCGCGAGCGTGACGACCAGCCAGCCCCAGCGGCGCACGAAGGGCTCGAGGTAGCGCACGACCGCCGTCAGCATGGTCGAGCCTGGCACCGCCTCTTCCTTGCCGAAGTCCGGCATCCACGAGGACGGCGTGGCGTCGAACGGCACCCAGCCGACGCCTGGCAGGTAGGCCTCGACCCAGGCGTGGGCGTGCTTGCCCTTGACCTCCCAGAGGCCCGTGAAGGGGTTGTAGTCGCCTGGCACGAAGCCCGTCACGAGCCGTGTGGGCACGCCGTTCACGCGCCCCATCACGGCCAGGCCGGTGGCGAACTGCTGGCAGAAGCCTTTCTTCTGATCGAAGAGGAAGTGGTCGACGCACTCCATGCCGGGCGGCGCCACGGGCACGTTCAGGTCGTAGGGGTAGCCGAGCGCCAGGTGGTCGCGCAGCGCGACCATCACCTCGTAAGGCCGCCGAGCGCCCCCGGCGGCCGACTTCGCCGCCTGGCGCACCCGATCCGTCAGCTTCGGCAACGCGAGGTAGTGCTGCAACTCGGTCGGCACCGGGTGGAGCGCCGCCCGCGCCAGGACCCGCCGGTTGATGATCGGCGCCTCGGAGACGACCGAGTAGTACATTTCCTTCTGCAGCGAGACCGGCGAGCGCAGGTTGCCGTAGTGGTCGCGCCAGATGAGCGACGTGGGGAAGTAAACGGCCGTGGGCGTCCAGGCCGAGAAAATCAGGTTGGCCTGATCGCGCTCGACGTAAACGGTCTGGGTGATCAGCTCGCCCGGCGACTGGCCCGTCGGACGGCCGAGGCGCATCGGCGGCGTGGCCACGTTGAAGGGGGTCACCTCGTCCGGCCGGCTCATCGACCAGATGCGGCCGTCGTAGCGATCATATGCGACGGCACGCCAGTATTGCGGCCGGTCCGTCTGGACCCGCAGGATCACCTCCTCGGAAGGGGCGCCGCGGGTGTTGAGATCGAGGGCTTCGGCGAAGGCGCCGAACGCCGCGCGGTTCTGGTTGGCGCCCGCCTCACCGCCGCCATCGGCCTGGGCCGAGGAGCGGATGCGCGGGCTCTCGAGGCCGAGCGTGGGGATGAAGACCGAGAACGGCAGCGCGGCCCCCGTCAGTTGACGCTCCTTGCGCGGCGCGAGCAGGAACAGCGGCGTCGCGACCACGAGCACGAAGGCCATCGCCGCGGCGGTGAGGCCCACGGTTCGGGCCGGCGGAGCGGGCCGAGCACCGGCCTCGGCCGCAAAGGCCTCGTAGCACGACCAGACCAGCGTGACCGCGAAGAGCAGCAGCAACGCGCCGTAATCGACCGTGCGGCTCAGCGTGCCGGTCACGACCATCAGGACCGCGGCCACCAGCACGGCGACGCGCAGGTTGCGTCGCCGTGGAAGGTCGAAGCTGTTCAAGACCTGAAGCCAGAAGAGCAGCTGCGCGAGCGCGAGGCGTGGGTCGACGGCGCCCCTCACCAAGTTGCCGAGCGCGCTCCACAGCGCGTAAAGCATGCCGATCGCGAGCAGCCACTTGAGCGCGAGGTTGCGGTGGCCGCGCCGCCAGTGGCTGAAGGCCATGCCGCAACACACGGCGATCATGGGCAGGGCGATCGCCACGTCCACGTCGACCATGCCATAGGCCAGGAAGGCGACCAGCGTGTTCGTGAGGACCGCCAGCCGCAGCCGGATCGAGCTCTCGGGGCCTGCGGCCGGATGGCTCGCGGGCCGTACCGACGACGGCGGGGCAGGCGAGTCCGCTGCCCGCTGGACGATGCGGCTCATCATGGGGCGAGCCTCCCCGCGGCGAGCGCCTCGGCGATGTCGGCGCCCACCGGGCAGGTGGCGGTGGCCTCCGTGCTCGCGGGCGGTTCCGCAGGGCAGAGGATGAGCGCGGCGGCCCAGGCGTGCCAGCCGGGCAACGGCCCGGGCGAGAGGGCGATCGCTCGCTCGGGACCCTGCACGGCACCCACCGGCGCAATCGCGCGCGCGAGGGCCAGCCAGACGAGGTTCGCGTCGCCGGGCCGGCCGATCGCCTCGGGCTCGGCCTCGGGCTGGGTCGTCAGGCGGACGGTCCGGCCCAACTCGCGGGCGTGGGTCACCAGCGCCGTCGCGACGGTGATCATGTGCTCGAGCGTGGCGGGGGTGTGCACGTCGGCGCGCAGGTCGAGCCAGAGCTCGAGCTCCTCGCCGGCCTCGCGCTCGGACTCCTTCACGTGCGGCACGCCGAGCCGCGCCGTGGTCCGCCAGTGGATCTGCCGCCAGGGGTCGCCCGCGCGGTATTCGCGCACCGAGCGCAGGAGCTGGCCTTGGCCGGTTTCAGCGCGCGCGGCCGCGCCGCGCCGCGCGGCGGCCGCGGCGAGCCAGGGCACCTCACGCAGGTATGGACCGACAGGATACACGAGGAACCGCAGCGGTAGCTCCACCACCAGCGTCGCGGCGATCAGGCCGAGTGGCCAGGCGCTCTGCACCACCAGCGGGGGCAGCGGGAACTCGCCACGCGTGGGCGCGGGCAGGCGCAGCACGGCGTCGGCCCGCCCCGTCGCAGGCACGCCGATGGTGAGGTAGGGCCAGCCGGTCGGCACGAGCGTGTCGCGCCACCAGCGGAACCACCACCGCGGCCGGCGCGGCGCCGCCATGATCTGGAGGTCGCGCGAGGCCCCGCGGGCCGTACGCTCGAGGATGACCGGCAACTCGACCACGCCGCCTTGCCAGGTGGGCGCCGGCGCCAGGGCGCGCAACCTCACGCCGGCGAGGTTTTGCAGGGCCGCGGCCCAGGCCAGCACGATCATGCCCAGCGTGATGCCGCCCATGATGAACAGCCAGCCGGCCTGCGTCTGGTAGGCCGCCACGATGATCGCCCCGGCGAAGAGGACGTAGACCCAGGCCTGGCTGGTCATGCGTCGTCCAAGCTAATCCGGCATCGGCAGTTCGGCGAGGATCGCCTCGATCGCCTCACGCCGGGCCTGCACGCCCGTGCGGCCGGCCAGCAGCAGGCGGTGCGCCAACACGGGCACGGCGGCCTTCTTGAGGTCGTCCGGCACGACGTAGTCGCGGCCGTCGAGCCAGGCCAACGCCTGGCCGAGGCGCTGCCAGAGCAAGCTGCCGCGGGGGCTCACCCCGAGGGCGATCGCCGGGTGCTCGCGCGTGCGGTGCACCACGCGCACGATGTAACCCTGGAGCGTCGGGTCGATGCGCACCTCGCGCACCGCAGCCTGCCAGCTCAGGAGCTCTTCCGGCGTGGCCGCGGGCCGGCCCGTGAGCAGCTGGTGGGTGGGCTTGTCCGACGCGCGCTCGAGCAGCCGCAGCTCTTCGGCCGCCGTGGGGTAGCCCATGCTGACCGAGATGGCGAACCGGTCGAGCTGCGCCTCGGGCAAGGGGAAGGTGCCATGGTGCTCGACGGGGTTTTGCGTCGCAATCACGAGGAAAGGGGTCGGCAGCGGATGCGTATGGCCGTCGATCGTGACGCGCGCCTCCTCCATCGCCTCGAGCAGGCTCGATTGCGTCCGCGGCGAGGCCCGGTTGATCTCATCGGCGAGCAGCACGTTCGCGAAGATGGGGCCCCGCACGAAGCGGAACTCGCCGGTGCCAGGGTGGAAGACGTTCACGCCGGTGATGTCGCTCGGCAACAGGTCCGGCGAGAACTGGACGCGCTTCCACTCGCCGCCGACCGCATGGGCCAGCGTGCGCGCGAGGAGGGTCTTGCCGACGCCGGGGACGTCCTCGAGGAGCACGTGACCGCCGGCCAGCATCGTGGCGACGACCAGCTTCAACGTGGGCTCCTTGCCGATGATCGCCGCCTGGAGGCTATCGAGGAGGGGCTGGCATGGGTGGGTGGCGATCATGGACGTCCTCGGGCTCTGGCGGGCCTGCGGCCCGGATCTCGGCGAGATCATACCCGGGCTGCTGTTACTTCCCACTGAACGAGCACGCCCAAACCCCCGCCCCCCGCCACGCAGGGAGGGAGGAGTACGGAGGAGGACGAATGAGGGAGGATAGCTAGCGGACGTCCACCACCAGCTTGCGCTTGCCCGCGATCTGCACCACGCCGACCCTCAGGTCCGGCACCGCCCAGCGGCGGCCCTTCACGGCGCGCGACAGCGCGGCGAGCGCGGGGGCCACGGCCGACACCACGCGGCGCACGGCGCCGGGCAGCGGCGCAGGTGCGGCACCTTCCCAGTCCCGCTCGAAGGTCTCTTGCAGCAGCGTCGCGACGCCATCCCCGCGGACCTCGAGCGCGACCTCGCCGCCGCCGACGAAGCCGCCGCGGGTCCAGGGCATCGAGCCGAGCACGAGCTGGGTGCCATCCACGACGGCCGCGCGCACGGTCAACGCCGCGCCGGCGCCTCCGGCCTGGTGCAGGCGGACCGGGATGCCCGCGGCGGTGAGCGCCGCGATCGCCCCGGTGCGCGCCAGGCGGCCACCCACATCGGCGGCGTCGCCGGCGAGCAGCACGCGCACCGCCACGCCGCGGCGGCGGGCGCCGACGAGGGCGGCGATCGTCTCGGGGTCGTCCAGCGCGTCGACCATTACGGCGATCGACCGGCGCGCCCGGTGCAATGCCTGCATCACGACCGCCCGCGCGGCCTTGCGCGCCGGGCCCACGCCACCCACGAGCAGCGCGGCACCACCGGTCGAAAGGCCGGCCGCCGCCATCTCGGGCAGCGACATCGGATGGCCGCCGGCCTGCAACCAATCGTGGTTGAACTGGCGGCCGAGCTCCCAGGCGGCCTCGCCGCTGATGCGCAGCAAGCCGCGGCGGCCGCGGGCCACGCGGGGACCGCCGAGCGCGCCGACCAGCGCGAGGCGATCGTCCGCCACGATCGCCTTACCGACCGGGTTGTGGCCGCTGGCCGGGCCGCGCCGCACAACCAGGCCGAGGCCGCGGGCGGATTGGATCAGGTCGTCGAAGGCCTGGGTGGCGGGACCCCAGGCGAGGATCTGCACCCGCAGGCCCTGGCGCGCGCGACGGGCCAGCGCCTTCGCGATCTCCTGGCCCTCGGGGCCGCGCAGCAGGTGCAGATCGAGCTTCACCGAGGTGCGCGCCTCGTGGATCGCCTCGAGCACCGCCGCCTGGAGCGACGACCCGTCGAGCAGCAACTCGACCCGGCCGCGCAGGGCGCCCGCCGGCGCGCCGGGGATGATCGCGATTCCGCCCGCTGAATCCTGGCTGCGCGCCGTCTGGGCGCGGAACGCGGCACCAGATGGGGACGGGCTGGCTTGGAGGGCATTCAGCATCGGGGACTCCTGGGCGATGATTAATCCGTCCTGGGAACGGATTTAACTTCACCTTAATTGTAGGAGCGCGATGAAGAATCTTGCGTCTTTTTTTAAACTTTCCTTAAACCGGGCCTTCGGCGACCACCGGGTTGATCAGCGAGCCGATTCCGGCGGCCCAGACCTCGACGGTATCGCCAGGCGCGAGGGGCCCCACGCCGCTGGGCGTGCCGGTGCTGATGAGGTCGCCCGGCTCGAGCGTGCAGAAGCGGCTGATGTAGGCGATCAGCCGTGGGATCGGGAAGATCAGCTGGCTGGTGCGGCCATGCTGACGCACCTCGCCGTTCACGATTGTCTTGAGCTCGAGGTCCGAGATGTCGAGATCTGACACCACGACCGGGCCGCAGGG
Organism: Candidatus Sericytochromatia bacterium; assembly: GCA_036675505.1. GTDB lineage: Bacteria > Cyanobacteriota > Sericytochromatia > S15B-MN24 > JAQBPE01 > JAKFEW01. The sequence goes on along the minus strand of JAKFEW010000156.1, from coordinate 31,255 downwards.
CGCAAACGTGTCGAAGCCCTTGGCGCGCGCCCACTGCCCGTCCTTCTTCTGGAGGTCGCGGGCGGTGACGTCGTTCAGCAGCGTGTAGCCCGCGATGACGCCCATGGCGTCGCCTTCCGCCACGTTGCGGCAGCGCGTGCCGATCACCACGGCCAGCTCGCCCTCGAAGTCCACGCGTTCGGACAGCGCCGGCAGCACGATCGCCTCGCCCGTCGCGATCAGCGCGCTGGGCGGCTTGAAGAACACCAGCGGCTCGGGCGGGACCTCGTGGCCGAGCTCGGCGGCATGGTCCGCGTAGTTGCGGCCGATGCAGAGGATCTTGCTCGGCCGGACCGGGTAGGCGGGCGACAAGCGCGGGCTTACAGCTCGAAGGACGAGCTGCTCACCTTCGGGTTCCACTTGAACTTCACGAAGGTGTGGTCGACGACCTTGGTCTGGTTCGAATACATCATCACCCGGCGGAGCGTGATTTGATTGGGGTCGATCGCGATCACCTCGCGCGTGATCTCCTTGTCGAGGCGCTTCACGCCATCGACCTGGATCATCTTGCAAGGCGTGCCCTCGACGTTCTCGTCGCCGAGCATCGTCCAGATCGCCGTGGGCGCCGTCAGGCGCTCCATGTTGGCCTTCGGGTTGTTCACGGGGAGGCGGTGGTCACGGTTGTTGCCGAGCTTGGGGTCGGTGATCTGCATCTTGAACGGGATCAGGCCCAGGATGCCCTTGGCACGGGCCGTGACATTCTTGCCATCGGTCGTCGCCATCGCGGCGCCGACGAGCAGCGGGTTGGAGGTCTGGATCACCTCGGCGCGCAGCTTGAGGGGCTTGACCCAGATGAGGCGCGCCTCGGTGGTCGACTTGCGGAGCTCGGAGACCCGCTCGCCCTGCTTGTAGTGCCCCTGGGTGTAGGAGCGGATCTGGGCGTCGAAGCCCGTGATTTGCGCGACCGTGTTGCGCGTGGCCTGGAGCAGCTGGACGCCCTCGGGGTTGCCGCCGGGTGCCATCATCTGGCCGTTCGGCCCGACCAACTGGCCATTGGGGCCCATCATCTGGCCGTTCGGGCCCACCATGCCGGGGCCACCCATGCCGGGGACCGTCAAGCCGTCCTGGAAGCGCGCGCCGCCGGCGCCGCGCTTCGGCGTCGTGGGCAGCTTGTCGCTGCCGCAGCCGGCGAGCAGCAACGCCGCCACCAGCGCGCCAATCAGCTTGTGATCGAACTTACCCATCGCGTGAGACCTCTCGTCAGGCCGTTTCCCGGTCATCCGACGTTAACGGATGTTACAGGATTCATCGGCCGTCAAGAGACTGTCTGTCTTATGACGAGGTTATTGTTGAGGTAAGCTTGCCTTAAGAAGGCTGCCCCAGCGGCTCGCGCACTTCGGGACGCAGCAGCTCGTCGCGGCGCGCATCGCTCATCCCGCGCCAATACGCGGCGAAATTCGCGACGTAGGCGAGGTTCGCCTGCTGGAACGCGCTGTGGAAGCGGAAGGCCTGCATCTCCCGCACGGCCTCGGCGAGGGTCCAGCCGTCCAACGCGATGCGCCAGCACGCGGCGGCCACGCCTGTGCGATCGGCGCCGTGGTAGCAATGGAAGAACACCCTGCCGAGCCGCGGATCGGCCGCGGCGCGCAGGAACGCCAGAATTTGGGCGTGGGTGGGCGGGGCGATCGGATCGAGCGGGAAGTACAGATAGTTCATCCCGAGCAGGCGCACGGTCGTGCACTCGTCGTTCGACTCCGCGCGCAAATTGATGATCGTCTCGACGCCGAGCTCGCGTAGCCGGCGGAACCCCTGGCGCCCCGGCTGGGCGCCTCGCCAGACCATCTCGTCGAGCGCGCCGAAGTTGTCGAGCGTCGGGCGGTCGACGGTCGGCGTCATGAGCTTGTAGGCGATCTCGGCCAGGCGGCCACGCAAGCCGACCGCGCGCGGTCGGCCGTCGGGCCAGGCATGCGCCGGCGCCACGAATAGATCGAGCTGCGCCCCCATCACTTCCCCCGGGCGGCCATCCCCTCGGCCGCGTACAGCCGTCCCCACGGCCGTATAGGGAGTTATACCCCTGCTTGTGTGATCATAATCACAAAAAAGTCGGACCGACCATGTCGATCCGACCGCTAGACATCCCTGAAACTACCAGCCCATGAGCTTGTTCCAGAGATCATGGGAGATCTCCAGGGCCCGGGGCGCCTTGGGCACCTTCGCCAGCGTCAGGTTGCACTCCTCGGGCCGTCGATCGCCCTTGCGGTTGTTGCAAGTCACGCAGGCCGTGACGAGGTTCTCCCAGGTGTCCTTGCCGCCGCGGGCGCGGGGCTGGACGTGGTCGAGCGTGAGATTCATCTTCGAGCTGCAATACTGGCACGTATGCGAGTCGCGCCGGAAGATCGCCTGGCGCGTGGGCCGCATGGCCTCGTAGTATCGCTGGACCACCGCCTTGACCAGCAGCCGGATCGCCGCGGGGACGCGGATCACGATCGACGGCGAGCGCACCACCTCTTCGGAGTCCTTCACCGACACCGCCTTGCCGAGATACAGCAAGCGGATCGCCCTCTCCACGCCACACGTGTAGAGCGGTTGGTAAGTACTGCTCAGAACCAGGACCTGCATGGCGTCCTCCTCAGGAGCCGGAAGCATCGAGGTGAAGGCGAGCGAGTGTTGATGCGAGGTCAGTTAATGCGACATTCCCGAAGAGTAGAACGTACCTTCATCTTAGCGGCTTGAACCCGGGATCGGAAAGCACCGGGCGAGGGACCGGTGCATAGGCATCCGATCCCCATATACCCACGCCCGCTTGGAATAGAACGTCGCTGCGGCTGGATCAGCGTGTTCCAACCCGCGTCACGGTCGACGCGGTGTAGTTGGCTGCCCAGATGGCCCCGTCGCCGCCGATGCCGTAACCCCGCACGTCCGGTCCGACCGCGTACGACGCGGTCGCCGTGCCGGCCTTGTCGAAGCGCACCACGCTGCCGCTGTGGCTGTCGTAGCCGCCCGTCGAGGTGAGCGCCCACATGCCGCCGTCACCGGCCGCGCGCATCTGGATGACCGGGTAACCCGTCGGAACGCCGAACTCGCGCGTGCCGTCGAGCTTCCAAACGGCGATTTCCTTTTGCAGCGCGAGCCAGACGCGGTCGCCGCTGCAGGCGATCTCGTAGGCGCCGAACCCGTCGTTGTCGGTGGAATGCTCGGCGGCCTTGGTCATGTTGGAGGCGATGCGGATCGCCACCTTGTTGCTGCTGTCCGTGATCCAGCCGTGGTTTTCCTTGTCGACGCCCAGGCCGCCGTAGCTGTAGCCCGAGGATCCGGCGTTGTAGGTGCCCAGCAGGCCGCCGCCCGGGGCGATGCGGTAAATCTGATTGGAGCTCCAGCTCGTGCCGTTCTTCACCCAGACGTTGCCGCCGCCGTCCTCGACGAGGCGCAAGCCCTCGTTGCCGCTGCTGCTGCCGCCACCGCCGTAGCCGAGGTCGAGCCGCGAGAGCACCGTCGCTTCGGCGCTCAGGCGCAAAACTGACGTCGACGTCATGCCGCCATTGCTGCTCTTCACGTCCATCAGCACCCACACGCCGCCGCCGCTCGCGGCCTCGACGCGTCGCGGGTTCCCGTCGAGCGTGAGCACCTTCAACGGCGATCCGTCGGCACCCATCTGCACCAGCTCGCCCTTCGGCGGGTCGCCAGACACGTTGAACTGGCCGAGCGTGATCCAGGCGACGCCATCGGCGTCCACGGCGACGTCGGTGGGTTTGCCGGCATCGCGCTTCACCTCGTAGACCTCGCCCTGGACGGGCGTGCCGCCCGGCAGTGCGGCCGCGGACGGCCAGGGCTTGGGCGTGCCGCCGGCACCTGGCGTGGTGGTCGGGTACGGATAGGCGGTGGCGCCCGGCGAAGGCGTCGGGCCGTTGGGCGCCAACGTCCCGTTCGGGCCGGGAGTGGCGTTCGGGTCAGCGGTCGCGTGGGGGGCGACTGTGGCGTTGGGATCCGGGGTGCCGTGCGGGCCCGGGCCGTGCGGCGTGCGGGACGGTACCGGCGACCGGGCGGGGTTGGGCGACGTGGTGGCCGCGGCCGAGGGCGGCGTCGACCCGGGCTGGCCCGAAGGCTTCGGCGAGGGGATCGCGGCGACGTCGATCTGGATCGGTCCGCACGCGGAGGCGGCCATGACGGCCACGCAGAGCGCGATGGGCAGGGCGCGAACGCCGTGCGGATGGATCGACATGGGCACCTCCGGGTGGAACGGGGACGGTTGGTCCCTTTCTACCCGGCGGTGTCAGAGATGCCACCAGCCGGCGACTGCCGGGGTGGGCGGCCGAGCGGGAGGAAGGCTAGACGCCCACGGCCTCGCGCGGCATGCTGGCCGCGAGGTCCGCGCGAATCAGGTCCTGAATTGCCTGGATCGCCTCGCCCATCGGCACGTCGCGCTTCTCGCCGGTGCGACGCACGACCAGCTCGACGGTGCCGTCGACCACGCCCTTGCCGCACGTGATGCGGAAGGGGATGCCGATCAGCTCGGCGTCCTTGAACTTCACGCCGGCGCGCTCCTCGCGGTCGTCGAGGATCACCTCGACGCCGGCCTTGCGGGCCTCGGCGTACAGCCGCTGGGCGGCCTGCGACTGCCCTTCGTCCTTCGCGTTCACCGGCACGATCGTGAGGTGGTACGGCGCGATCGGCACCGGCCAGATGATGCCGTTGGCGTCGTGGTGCGCCTCGACGGCGGCCTGCGCGGTGCGCGTGATGCCGATGCCGTAGCAGCCCATGATGAAGGTCTTCTCCTCGCCTTCGGGCGTGGTGTAGGTGGCCTTCATGCTCTCCGAGTACTTGGTGCCGAGCTTGAAGATGTTGCCGACTTCGATGCCGCGCGCGGCCTTGAGGTGGCCGTTCACGCAGCGCGGGCAGCCCTCGCCTGCGCGCGCGGTGCGTACGTCGACCCAGTCCGAAGGCTGCCAGTCGCGCGGGGCGTTGACGCCCGTATAGTGCTGGTCGGTGACGTTCAAGGCCATGACGAGGTTCGTCGCGCCTTCGAGGGACCTGTCCACCAAGGTGCGCTTGGTCTTGAGGCCGACGGGGCCGACGAAGCCGGGGGCGACGCCCGCGAGGCCGCGAACCTCTTCCTCGGTGGCGAGGCGCAGCTCGTTCGCGTTGAGCGCGTTGCCGAGCTTGATCTCGTTGACTTCGAGGTCACCGCGGATGACGACCGCCACCAGCTCGCCGTCGGCCGAGTAAAGCAAGGTCTTGGCGATGCGCTGGGGCTCGATGCCGAGGTGCTTGCACAGCTGCTCGATCGTGCGCGTGGCGGGCGTCTCGACCTGGGCCTTCATCGCCGGCTCGCCGCCGTCGAAGGACGAGAGCTTCGATTCCGCGCGCTCGACGTTGGCCGCGTAGTCGCACGAATCGCAGTAAAGCAGCGCGTTCTCGCCGGCGTCGGTCTCGACCACCACCATGAACTCGTGCGCCGCGGAGCCGCCGATCGCGCCCACGTCCGACTCGACCGGCCGGGTATCGAGGCCGCAGCGCTTGAAGATGTTGGTGTACGCCTGGGTCATGTTGGCGTACTCCTTCTCGAGGTCGTCGGTCGAGACGTGGAACGAGTAGGCGTCCTTCATGATGAACTCGCGGCCGCGCAACAGGCCGAAGCGCGGGCGGATTTCGTCGCGCACCTTGGTCTGGATCTGGTAGAGGTTGATCGGCAGCTCGCGGTAGGAGCGCACCGTGCCGCGCACGATGTCGGTGATGACCTCCTCGTGCGTGGGGCCGAGCACCTCGTCGCGGTCGTGGCGGTTCTTGAAGCGCACGAGCTCCTTGCCGTATTTCTGCCAGCGGCCGGTCTCCATCCACAGCTCCGCCGGGATCATGACCGGCATCAGCAGCTCCTGGGCACCGGCCGCGTCCATTTCCTGCCGCACGATGTTCTCGACCTTCTTGACCACGCGGTTCATGAGCGGCAGCAGGTTGTAAACGCCAGGGCTGAGCCGGCGGATGAACCCGGCGCGGGCGAGCAGTTGGTGGGAAACAATTTCCGCATCGGCCGGCACATCGCGGAGCGTCGGAGCGAGCAGCTTGGACATCAACATCGGGGCTATCCTCTTCGTGCTGTGATCCCCACGGGAGCGGGGAGGCGGTTCATTCTACCAGACGGGGCCGCGGCGAGGCGCCTGACCGCTCGGAACGCCCGCCGACAGCCCGAGCCCGAGCAGCACGGTGATGGAACCGTCCGTGGTGCCGTAGAGGCCTTGCTGGAAAACCCGCGTGCCTGGAGGGACGCGGATCGTCACCTCGGCGTGGGACCGGACGCCTGGCCACCCGGGCTCGGACAGGCCCAGGGTCAGCTCCAAGGGCGGCAGGACGGCAGCCGTGAGCGGTTCGGGCATCGCGCTTGCACGCCCCTCGATCGGCCACACGAAGGAGCCGGCGACATAGGCCGTACGCCCTTCCCCCAGCGGGTACGCATCGATGACCCCCAACATCGGTCCCCAACCGCCGCTCGCGCCATGGGTCGCGGCGCCGACGCCCAGGTATGGCATCAGATCACGGCCCGGCCGCTCGAACGTCCAGCCGAGCCCAACGCCTGCGAAAGCGTCGGGGCCGCCGCGCGAGGCCCCGTCGATCGACACGGGCGCCCCATATAGGGGGAAGTCCGAGCTCACGTGGGCGATCGCGAAGCCCCGACCGACGTATCCGATCGCGCGCATCCTCGCGTCGACCCGAAAAGGGCCGGCGGGCCGAAGCGCGGGCGGCGGGCCGTACACGTAGGAGAACGCGTCGAACCCACCTGCCATGGAAAACATGACCGGCGTCCCTTCCTGGAACCGATGCCCCAGGCCGGTTGACACGATGGCGGCGCCTATCAGGGTGGTCGTCAACATCGCGAGTCAGGCCAGCGCTACCAAAGCGTGGCCGGTGCTTCAGGGACGGGCACCGCGCCGGGGGCGTAGCCGAGCCCGAGCAGCGCTACGATGTTGCCGTCCGTGGACACCGTCGCGCCCTGCCACATCGGTTTCACGCCCGGCCCGACGCGCAGCGAGAATTCGACATGCAGGCGGCCTGGCCCCTGCGGCTGCGAGAACCCGACCGTCGCGTCGAAGGGCGGCCAGGTGCCGGAGCTGCCCGGATCCGCGAGCACGCCCTGGACCGTGAGGGGCCAGACCAGGCCCGTCGCGGCGTAGACCACGATGCCGCCGCCCATCTCGCCGGCGTCGATGAGGCCGATCGCCGGCCCGAAGCCCCGTCCGCCGGCCGTCGCGACGCCCCCCACGCCGAGCCAGGGGGCGATCGCACCGCCAGCGAACTCGATGTTGGGCCCGGCGCCGGCCCAGCCCAGCAACCCGGGCGGCGCGAGGCCGGGGACCGCGAGGGCGATCGGGTCCACGTCGAGCTGGGCGGTGCCGAGCCAGGTGCCGAGATAGCCCACGGCCCGTCCGCGCAAGGACGCCCGGACCGGCGGGCGCAGCGCCACGAACGGGGGTTGTGGGCTGGTGATGCCGGCCGTCTCCGCGCCCACCGAGGCACCGAACATGACCGGCGTGCCGTCCTGGAGCCGCGGTGCGGCGAGGGCGGGCCGGCAGGCCAGGCCGATCGCCGCGGCCCCGGTGAAGATTAGGGTCAGGGCGGTGGCGGTTCGTGGCATGGGTACTCCCGGTGACGGGTATAGTACCGCCATGTCGCGGTCCTGCGCCAGTCGCATCGTGGTGCCATTCCTGGTCCTGGCGCTCGCGCTCGGGGCCTGCGTCGGCGCGCCCGGAACCACCGAGCCGCCGCGTTCCGAGAAGCCGGGCCGCCCGAAGGGGCCCGGAGCGGCCTCGACGGCGCCGGGAACGGAGACGCCGAGGTCACCGGGCCTCGCGCCGTCTGCGCCTGCGCTCGGCGCGAGCAGCTCTCCCGCGGCCACGCCGAGCATGGGCGGCCTCGCGAGCGCCGGCCCTTCGGCCGCGCCCGCAACCGCCCTTTCGGCCGCGCCGACCCCCACGCCGCTGCGCGTCACGCTCGAATCGAAGCTGCTCGCGGTCGCCCAGACGTCGTTCCTCCATGGCCTTGGCGCGGCCCGCACCGGTGGCGCGGACCTGCTGTCCGATCAGGGCGGCGGGCTGATCACGGACAACGGCGCCGGCATCATCTCGAACAACGGCAGCGGCTTGATCGCGAACAACGGCAGTGGCTTGGTCTCGGACCAGGGCGGCGGATACCGGATCGCCCAGGCCGCGCCGGCGATTTCGACGGCGGCCGAGGCGGGCGAGACGCTCACGAGCTTGCAGCGCTTCGCGGACGGGCACAGCCGCTACGGCTACACCTCGACGCCGTCGGCGCCAGGCGACTCCTACCGCCGCATCGACGTCGACGCCGAGGGCCGGTCGCGCCTGGAGATCCGCGCGAAGGTCGTCGAGAAGCATGGGAGCGGCACGGCCAAGCGCTGGGAGTTCCAGGAGCTCGAGCTGCATCCGGACGGCGCGCTGCGCTTCCAGGCCGCCTACGCGGTCGACCTCGACGCCGCCGGCAAGGTCATGCAGCTCGCCTACGGGCCCGGGGCGAAGATGCGCGTGCCGGCGCTCTCGGCGGCCGTCGACTTCGCGACCTACGAGCTGCGCCCGCTCGAGCGTGCGGGCGCGTTCCGCTACGTGTACACCGACCTCGGCCTGACGGAAGCAGGCACGTTCAGCGACGTGGCGACGAATGCGGACGGCAAGCTCGTGATCATCGAAGGCGATCCGCTGGCATACTACGACGGCGACAGCTCCGTCACCAACGCCACGGGCCAGACCATCTACACGAAACGCCAGCGCCACGACGGCGCGACCGCCCAGCGCACCTACGACCTGGGCGACGGGCTCGTCGTGGAGCTCGCACGGGCGCCGGGAGCCCAGAACTACGGCGGCCGGGTCACGCTCGCGGGCGCGGAGGTCGCCTCGGCCGTCATGGCGAGCCGGCCGGGCGGCACGGTGGTCTTCACCATCACGCTGCCGGACGCGCCGGACCGCCCACTGGTGATCGGCTACGGCCTCAAGGACGCCCCGGCGAGCCCGCCGCCGGTCCCGCGGCCGGCCGTCGCGACGGTGTTCACCATCGCCGGCACGCGCGTCGCGGGCCATGCCGAGGGCAACGGCGCCGGCGCGCGTTTCAGCTCGCCTTTCGGCATCGTGCGCTCGCGCGTGGACGGCAACCGGTACTACGTGGCGGACGGGAGCAACCACCGGATCCGCGTGCTGACGCTCGGCCCCGGCCTGGCCTGCACGGTCGCGACCTACGCGGGCACGGGCACGGCAGGCCACCTGGACGGTCCTGCGGCGAGCGCGAAGCTGAACCAGCCTTTCGGGCTCGCGGTCGGGCCCGACGACACCCTGTTCGTCAGCGAGGGCGGCAACCGCCGCGTTCGGGCGATCGCCCCCGATGGCCAGGTCTCCACGCTGGCCGGCGACGGCGTCGCCGCCTACGCCGACGGCGAGGGCGCGCTCGCGCGCTTCCGCACGCCCGCCGGCCTCGCGCTGGAGGACGGCGTCGCGCTCTACGTCGCGGACCCGGGCGACCACCGGATCCGGAAGATCGACCTGACGCGGCCGACGCACGACGTCTCGACCTTCGCCGGCGATGGCACGGGCGGCTTCCAGGAAGGCGCCGCCCTGCTCGCACGGTTCAAGCGGCCGATCGGCCTGGCGCGCACGGCGGACGGCACCCTCTTCGTCGCCGACCAGGACAACCGGCGCGTGCGCGCGATCGGGACCGACCGGATGGTCACGACCGTGTTCGGCACGGGCCTCGAGGCCGACAACTTCATCGATGGCATCCCGCCGACGCAAGGCGGCACCAACCCGCTCGGCGGCATCGCGGCGGGGCCGGACGGCCAGCTGTTCGTCTCGTCGATCGACGTGCGCTTCCTGGCGCCCGATCGCCAGACCATGGGCACGCTGGCCGGCGGCCCGGAGCCCGACTTGTTCCGGGACGGCCCGGCCGACGAGGCGCTGTTCGAGTTCATTTACGGCGTCGCGCCGGGCCCCGACGGGCTCGTGCTGGTGACCGACGGCCACATGGTGCGGGCGATCGCCCCGCGTGGCTGGCTCGACCGCTAGAACGTCGTCCGCGTCTAGAACACCGTCCGCTTGGTATAATGAACCGCCGACGAGACGATGGCGTCCCGTTCACAGACCCGCGGAGGTCCTGGTGTTCAGCACGGCGATTACGCCCGATTCGCCCCTCATCGTCTACGCGGTCTCCGACGCCAGTGGCCAGACGGCCGAGAACGTCGTCAAGGCCGTCGTCAGCCAGTACATGGGCCAGCCGGTCCGGATCGTGCGGCTGCCGCGGGTGGTGAGCGGCCAGCAGCTCGACAACATGATCAAGCTCGCCGCCCAGGGCCCCTGCCTCTTCGCCTTCACGATCGTGCAAGAGGAGCTGCGCAACCAGCTGATCGACGCGTGCGGCCGCCAGGGCGTCATCGCGGTCGACCTGCTCGATCCGCTGATCGTCACGCTCACGCGGGCGCTCGGCGTCGAGCCGAAGCACCTGCCGGGCGCCCTGCACACGAAGGACGAGGAGTACTTCAAGCGCATGGACGCGATCGACTTCGCGATCAAGTACGACGACGGCAAGAGCCCGCACGGCTTGCGCCAGGCGGACCTCATCGTCACGGGCGTGTCGCGCACCTCGAAGACGCCGACGTGCATGTACCTCGCCCAGAACCAGGGCATCAAGGCCGCGAACGTGCCGCTCGTGCCGGGTGCGGAACCGCCGAAGGAGCTCTTCGAGATGCCGCCCGGGCGCGTCATCGGCCTCACCCTCAAGCCGGAGCTGCTGACCGAAATCCGCGGCAGCCGGCTCTCCACGCTCGGCCTGCCGCCCGAGAGCGCCTACGCCGACCGCATGAAAATCACCGAGGAGCTCGCCGTCGCGGAGGAGGTCTTCCGCCGGCTGCGTTGTCCCGTCGTGGACGTCACCTACAAGGCGATCGAGGAGACCGCCTCGGAGATCCTGACCATCTTGCAAAAGAAGGAGCTGTACTGATGACCATCACCACCCCGACCAACGACGCTCGGGGCGTCAAGCGGGTCTACCTGTTCGCCGAGGGCAACGCCTCCCTCAAGGACCTGCTGGGCGGCAAGGGCGCCAACCTCGCCGAGATGACCAACGCCGGGCTACCCGTGCCGCCGGGCTTCACGATCCCGACCACGGTTTGCACCGAATACTACGACCTCGGCCAGCGCGCGCCGGCCGAGCTGTGGGACGAGGTCACGGCCGCGCTCGCGAAGGTGGAGGACGCCACGTGCAAGCGTTTCGGCGATCCCGCGAACCCGCTGCTCGTCTCGGTGCGCTCGGGCGCGAAGTTCTCGATGCCCGGCATGATGGACACGATCCTGAACCTCGGCCTCAACGACGAGACCGTGCAGGGGATGATCGCGCAGACCGGCAACCCGCGCTTCGCCTGGGATGCCTACCGCCGCTTCGTGGCCATGTTCTCGAACGTCGTGCTGGACTTCCGGCTCCACCACTTCGAGCACCTGCTCGACGAGTTCAAGGCGCGGCTGGGCGTGAAGCTCGACACCGAGCTCGACGCCGCCACGCTGCAAGAAGTGGTGGGCGCCTACAAGCACCTGGTGGTCAACCACCTCGGCATCGAGTTCCCGACCGATCCCCGCGCGCAGCTGCGCATGGCGATCGAGGCCGTCTTCAAGAGCTGGAACAACGATCGCGCGATCACCTACCGCAACCACCACAAGATCGCCCACGACCTCGGCACGGCCGTGAACGTGCAGGCGATGGTGTTCGGCAACATGGGTGACGATTCGGGCACCGGCGTGGCCTTCACGCGCAACCCGAGCACCGGCGAGAAGAAGCTTTACGGCGAGTACCTCACGAACGCCCAGGGTGAAGACGTGGTGGCCGGCATCCGGACGCCCAAGCCGATCGCCGAGCTCGAGCGTGATATGCCCGACGTGTACGCGCAGTTCGTGGCGATCGCCGAGCGCCTCGAGAAGCACTACCGCGATATGCAGGACCTCGAGTTCACGGTCGAGAAGGGCCGCCTCTACATGCTGCAGACGCGCTCCGGCAAGCGCACGGCCGCCGCGGCCGTGAAGGCCGCCGTCGAGATGGCCGCCGAGGGCCTGATCACCCGCGAGGAGGCCATCGGGCGCGTCGAGCCGACGGCCCTCAACCAGCTGCTGCACCGGCGCATCGACCCGGGCGCGAAGCTCGACGTGATCGCCAGGGGCCTGCCGGCCTCGCCCGGCGCCGCGACCGGCACGGTGGTCTTCGACGCCGACGACGCCGAGCGCCACGGCCGGCGCGGCGAGAAGGTGGTGCTGGTGCGCGTGGAGACCAATCCCGACGACATCCATGGCATGATCCAGGCCCAGGGCGTGCTGACCAGCCGCGGGGGCATGACCTCCCATGCGGCCGTGGTGGCGCGCGGCATGGGCAAGCCCTGCGTCGCAGGCTGCGACGAGATCGACGTGGACCTCGTGAAGAAGGAGCTGCGCGTGGCGGGCCGCGTGCTGCGCGAAGGCGACCTGATCAGCATCAACGGCGGCACCGGCGAGGTGATCGCGGGCGAGGTGCCGATGATCGAGCCCGAGCTCTCGCCCGAGTTCGCGACCCTCATGACCTGGGCCGACGAGGTGCGCCGCCTCGGCGTCCGCGCGAACGCGGACACGCCGGAGGACGCGACCAAGGCCCGCGAGTTCGGCGCCGAGGGCATCGGTCTCTGCCGCACCGAGCACATGTTCATGCAGCAGGATCGGCTGCCGGTCGTGCAGGAGATGATCCTCGCGCGCAGCGAGGCCGATCGCCGCGTCGCGCTCGCCAAGCTGCTGCCGATGCAGCGCGAGGACTTCCGCGCGATCTTCCGTGCGATGGCCGGCCTGCCGGTCACCATCCGCCTGCTCGACCCGCCGCTCCACGAGTTCTTGCCGAACCAGCACGAGCTGATCGCGGAGTGTGCGACGCTCCGCGTCCAGGGCAGCGACCCGACGCGGCTCGCGTCGTGCGAGAAGCTGCTGCGCGAGGTCGAGCGGCATGCCGAGGCCAACCCGATGATGGGCCTGCGCGGCTGCCGGCTCGGGCTGACCTACCCCGAGATCAACGAGATGCAGGTGCGCGCCATCTTCGAGGCCGCCTGCGGCCTCAAGGCCGAGGGCCTCGAGGTCGTGCCCGAGGTGATGATTCCGCTGGTCGGCCACGTCAACGAGCTCTCGCGCGTGCGCGGCCAGCTCGAGGAGGTGGCGCGATCGGTGATGGCGGAGTGCGGGAACACCGTCGAGTACCGCTTCGGCACGATGATCGAGCTGCCGCGCGCCGCCCTGACCGCCGACCAGATCGCGCGCCAGGCCGAGTTCTTCTCCTTCGGCACCAACGACCTCACGCAGATGACGTTCGGCTACAGCCGCGACGACGCGGAAGGCAAGTTCCTGACGCGCTACATCGACCTCAAGATCCTGCCCGCGAACCCCTTCGAGGTGCTGGATCGCGACGGCGTGGGCGCGCTCATGCGCATCGCTGTGGAGAAGGGGCGCGCCACCAACCCCGGCCTCAAGCTCGGCGTGTGCGGCGAGCACGGCGGCGAGCCCTCGTCGATCGCGTTCTGCGACGAGCTCGGGCTCGACTACGTCAGCTGCTCGCCGTTCCGCGTGCCGATCGCCCGGCTCGCGGCGGCCCAGGCGGCGCTCGCGGGCAGCGGCGGCGAGCGTGATCGCTGACCTCCCGCCGGCGCATACGCTCCGGTCGCCAGCGTCCGTTCACGTCGCGGCGGCGCCGCGCGCGCCGCGGCCGCGGGTGGTGGCGCGCCCGCTGAGCTGGCGGCACGACCTCGACACGCCGCCGGCCGTGGCCCTGCGCTGGAGCCCCGACGGCAAGTGGTTGGCGTTCGCGCCGGCCGAGGCGCCGGGCGTGGTGTCGTTCATCGACCCGGCCTCCAGCGGGGGCCCGGCCTTTTCGCTGGGCGCCGGCGGTCCGGCGGGCATCGACCCGCCCCGGCGCACCTGGAACTTCGCGCTCAGCCCCGACGGGCGTCGGCTGGCCTTGCCCACCGCCGGCGGCAGAATCCGCCTGTGGGACCTCGTGAAGCGCGAGGTCGAGCGCGAGCTCGAGGGGATCGGCGAGGAGGTCAAGTCGCTGGCCTTCGACCCGACCGGGCGCTGGCTCGCGACGGGCGGCTTCGCCTATGGCCTCGCGCTCTGGGAGGTCGCGGACGGCAAGCTCGTGCTCAAGCATGCCCAGCCGGACCGCATCAACCAGGGCCAGGCCCAGCTCGCGTTCAGCGCGGACCGGCGCTGGCTGCTGGGCGCTGGCGACGACCACGAGCTCACGCTGTGGCGCGTGCCCAGCATCGCCTTCTCGACGGCCGTCGACGCCTACCCGTCGACCTCTTTCGCGACAGACGGCCGGCTCGTGGCCTATCGCGATCGCAACGGCTTGCGCCTCTGGGACCTCACGAGCGGGCGCCGCACGGTCGCCGGGCCCTACTGGCAGCTGGCCGTGAAGCCGGGCGGCACACAGGTGCTCGGCCGCACGAACGACGGGCGGATCGTGTTGATCGACGCCAGGAGCCACCGCGCCCGCCCGACCGGCCTGACGTTCTCGGCGCCCTCGGAGGCGGCGTTCTCGCCGGACGGCCGGACGCTGGCGATCGCCCGCGGCAGCTCGCGCGGCATCCGGCTCTACGACGTCGGCGATTAGCCCCGCCGGCGACCTTTTCCGCGCGCCGGGGTAGAAATCCTCCGAAGCCAGGAGTTCCGCCATGACCGACCAGATCGTCCGCCCCGAGTACGTGCAGGACGCGCCCACCGAGCCACGGCGCGACATCATGCGCTGGAAGAGCGGCACGCTGCATCGCAACTGGTACGCGGCCTGCACGGCGGATGAGCTCACCAGCCTCAAGCCGCTCGGGCGCACGATCATGGGCGAGCACCTGGTCGTGTTCCGCGGCGCCGACCGCAAGCCCGTCGCGCTCGCGGATCGCTGCCTGCACCGGGCCGCCAAGCTCTCCGAGGGCACGGTCGGCGACGGCTGCGTGAAGTGCCCCTACCATGGCTGGGCCTACGACGGGCGTGGCCAGGTGGTCCACATCCCGTCCGAGGGGCCCGAGCGCCACGATCGACCGGGCAAGCGCGCTGAGAGCTTCCCCTGCCTGGAGGCGCACGGCCTCGTGTGGGTGTGGCTGGGCGAGGCCGGCGTCGCGCCCACGCACGAGCCGTTCCCGATGCCCTGGTACCAGGCCGACGGCTGGAAGACCTATTACATGATCACGCCCTTCGAGAACGGCGTGACGAACCTCGCCGAGAACTTCATGGACGTGCCTCACACGGTCTTCGTCCACGCCGACTGGTTCCGCAACGAGAAGACCCGCCAGGGAGACGCCATCTGCAAGCGCACCGAGCATTCGGTGGAGATCGCGTACTTGCACCGCGACGACATCGGCTTCGCCGACTGGGCGCTCAACCCGGACCGGCTGCCGATGGTGCATACGGACAAGTTCTACATGCCGAACGTCACCCGCGTGGATTACCGCTGGGGCGATGCGCGGCACTTCGTCATCTCGTCGCAGATCACGCCGGTGGGCGAGCTCGACTCGATGGTGTATACGGCGATCGCCTTCAAGTTCGGTGCGCTGACGCCGCTCCTCGAGCCCTTCTTCCAGTGGTACACGCGCCAGGTGATCGAGCAGGACGTCGTGATCATGCGCAACCAGGGCGCAAATCTGAGGAGGTATGGCGCGTCGAAGTTCATGTCGACCGAGGCCGACCTCGTGCACCTCTACATCGAGTCGCTGCGCACCTGGGCCGAGAAGGGCGAGGTGGGCCCCAAGCCGCCGCCGCAGGAGCGGCGCATCAGCTTCTGGATCTGAGGCCAGGTCAAACGATCGCCGGGTCGAAGTACAGCGGGCGGGCGCCGAACGGATGGCCCGCCCACTTCTCGCGCGGGTCCATTACATAGAGCTCGATGTCGACGTGTTGGGTGAGGAAGTCGTCGAGCGCCGCTGCGAGCGGATCCTTCACGTCGAGCATGGCGCTGAAGAACAGGTAGCCGCGCGTGCGGTGGGCGTTATAGACATCCACGTAGAGCGCGCGCAGGTCCTCGGCGTTCTCGGCGCACAGGTGGGTCGCGTAGAAGTAAGGCAGCGCTGCGCCGACGTCCGGGATGCGACCGAGCCCGAGCACGCGCGCGAGTGGGTTGTACCAGCGGCGCATACGCAGCATCTCGCGCGCGTAGCCGAGCACGACCATTCGCTTGAAGGCCGCCTGGTCCCAGACCAGTAGCAGGCCGACGAGGCGATCGCCCCGAAACGCCAGCCGGTAGCCGCCGATCCCCACGTCGGGCGCGCCGGCGAGGAAGGCGGCCAGCCCTGCCTCCGTCCATTCCGGCGCGAACTGCTTGGCGGCCTGCACCCGGTTCCAGCAGGCCACCATGGCCGGGATGTCGGCCTCGGTGGCGGGCCTGACCTGGACGCCTTTTGGACGGCGCCTGGGCAGCAGGAACTGCACCGTGTAGTTCCGCAGCGTGCCGGCGTGGTGGTAGGGCAGCAGGCCCGCCTTGCCAGCGAGCACGGGCGCCATGGCTTGGTTGTCCTTCATGATCGTCGTGATGCCTAGGTCCCAGCCCTTCTCTTCGACCCCGAAGGTGGTCATGAAGTCGTAGATGCGCTTCACGGTCCGGCCACCGCGCACGCCCGGGTGGACCCGCAGGTCGCAGGCGTAGAAGACCTCGCGGGGGGTGCCGTCGACGAAAACGCGTGGCAACGAAGCCACGGCGGCCACGGCGTGGAGGGAGCCCGCGGCTTCGCCGTCGACGACGCAGACGTGCGCGCCGGTGCCTTGCAGGCGGGAAAGCGCGAAGAAGTCCGGGGCGCGGTCGAAGATCATGTCGATCGCGCCGTGCATGGGGCAGGCCCGGTTGAGGGCGATGAGCCGCTCGTTGTCGTCGGGGGTGGCCCAGCGCGGCCGCCTGAGGCTCATGCCCCGCCCTCGCTTGCGGGAATAGGGTGGAAACGCTCGCGCCAGCCCATGTCCCGGTGCAGCGGCGTCGGCTTCACGTCCCCCGCGCGCTGCCCCAGCGCCACACACGCCGCGACGTACCGCTCGCCGGCCTCCGGCCCCACGGCGACGCCTCGCAGCGGCCCGAGCTGGCCCAGATCGCGCGCGTAGGCATAATGGTGGTTGCCTCGCAGCCGGAGCTCCACCTCGGCTGCGAGCGGCGCCAGCGCTTCGGCCGGCACATGTGCGTACAATTCGTAGGCGACCTGGGCGCCCCAGGCCGGCGCCAGCATGGCGAAGCGCCCGGCCAAGCCAAGATGGGCCATCGCCAGGTCGAGCACCTCGCCCACGTGGATCGCGTTCAGCTTCTCCCCCACCACGTCGCTCACGAGCCCGGCCTTGCCCACGAACGTGAGCAGCGGCACGCGACCCGCGAGGCCCGTCACCTCCACCACGTCGCGCAACGCGTAGCGGTAGAACCCGCCCCCCGTGGTCATCAGCACCTCGTAGCGGGCGCCCGGTTCGAGCCCGTGCATGAGGCGGGGGCGCTCGGCCGGTGCGCCGACCGGCACGAACTCGAGGAAGTGCGAGGTCAAGGCCGGAACGCAGGCACCCAGGCCGAGCAGCGGGATGGTGGCCACGCCCTCCGTCGCGAGCAGGCCCTTGCCCTGGATCTCGACGCCCGGGAAGAGCGCCGCGAGCTCCGGCATGAAGCGCGCTGCGGCGGCGTCGGTCCAGCAGCTGATCAAGGCGAGGTCGGGCAGGAGATCGGTGCCCAGCCAGGCGCCGTCGTGCAGCCGCGCCGCGAGCGCCGCAGCCCTTCCGGGTCGCGCGGCGAGGCCACGGGCCAGGGCCGCGTGAAGCGCAGGCGGGAGCGTGGTGGGCGGGGTCAGCGTGCCGGCCCGCAGGTCGGCGAGCAGGCGGTCGGCCTCCCGGCCCGCGGCCTTCACCAGCAAGGTGAGGAACGTGGGGTTCCACACCGACACCAGGCCAGGGCTCGCCGCGTCCACCAGGTGGCGGATCGTCACGTAGCGGCAGGTCGCGACGTCCGGCACGCGGCACACGCGTCCCGGCACGCGCAGCAGCCGCGCGAGCACCCAGCGCTCGGCCGGGTCGAAGTAGGCCGTGTCGTCCTCGATGCCCACCGGCAGCCCGCCGGGGGTGACCTCCGGCGCACGCGCCACCGGCGAGATCGACCAGTAAGCCGGCCGGCCGCGCAGCGCGGGTCTTTGGGTGTAGAGGTCGTGCATCCAGGCCGCGGTCGCGGCCTGGAACTCGGCCCGCAGCGCGGCGGTGTACGGGATGTACTTCGACGCAGCCGTCGAGCCGCTGGTCTTCTCGAGCATCAACACGGGCTCGCTGGTGAGCACGCCCGGCTCGCCGCGCCGGATCGCGTCGAGGTGTGGCACGAGGTCGTCGTGGGTCACGATCGGCACGCGGTCCTGGAACCCGCGCTCATCCGCGATCGCCGCGAAGCCATGGGCCAGGCCGTACCGGCTCGTCGCGTTCCGGGCGACCAGGCGGCGCAGGATCGCCGCCTGGGCGGCGGCCGGGTCCGTCAGCGCCGCGTGGAAGCGGCGCGCGGCGCCGCCCGTGCCGAGGCGCAGCAGCGTGGTCGCGAGCCGGGTCGCGAGGGTCAAGGGGCTTCCTCGGGGTCGCCGAGGTACACCCAGATCCGCCCGTCGCGCGTCTCCACCGGGTAGCTCCGCGCCATCGGCCGTGGCAACGGCGGCCCCTCCGGCTCGAGGTTGGAGGGGATCCGGCGGCACAGGCCGGCGCCGTCGAACTCCCAGCCGTGGTACACGCAGACCACGCGCCCACGCTCGCACCGCCCCATCGAAAGCGGGATCCACCGGTGCGGACAGCGATCCAGCAGCGCCTGCGGGCGGCCGTCGTCGCCCCGGAAGAGCACGATCGGCACGCCGTCGAGCACGACCCCGGCGGGTGCGGCGCCCAGGTCGGCGAGGGGGATGGCGGGGATCCAGCGGTCGGTGGGCATGGCGGCGTGACCCGATTGTACCCGCAGGCGGGGTATAACGGCCGGGCAGCCCTTTCGCCTCGCACGTAGCCGTGGACGTACCAGAAGACCCCGCCCCGCCGCCGAGCGGCCACACGACTGGCCCTCGCCCCAACTGGTACATCGCCCTGCCGGCCTCGAAGCTCGCACGCGAGCCGGTCGCCGTCCGCGTGGGCGGCGAAGACCTGACCCTCGCGCGCGATGCCGGCGGTGCGCCGGTCGTGGCGGGTGGCGGCCGACACCTGGCCGAGCATGGGCATTACATCTGGGTCTGGCTCGGCGAGGGGGCACCGCAGGCCACGCCGCGCGACGCCGAGCCGCTCGCCCGCGCGGGCTATGCTTTCGAGCAGCGCACGATCCGCGTGCGGGCCAACTGGCGGCTCGTGCTCGAGAACTCGCTCGATTTCTCGCACAGCGCCTTCGTTCACCCCTACACGCAGCCGACCTGGCTGATCCACAAGCTGGGCGGCTCGAACGTGATGACCGCGACCTACCGCCCGACGTCCGGCGGCCTCGCCGTAGAGGGGCGGCTGGGGCGATTCCGGGCATACGAACACGCATTCGACCTGCCGGACCGCCTGCGCCTCGTGATCCTGCCCGGCACGCCGTTCGCGGTCGATCTCGTGGTCCACCACGTGCCGGAGGACGCCCACACGACCCGCATGGAGGTGCTGATGGGGCGCCGCGCCTGGCCCTTCGAGGCCCGCGGGCCTGTGTTCAAGCCGGGCGACATGCTCATCCACCGCCAGGACGTCGCGATCGTCGAGGCCCAGCAGGCCGCTCTGGACGCGGGGCCCGCGCCGCGCGAGTTCCACTGCGCGGCGGACGCCTACACGCTGCTCATGCGCCGCGTGCTCGACGCCGCCGAGCGCGACGGCTGGGCGCCGCCGGACGTTGGGGCGCGCTCCGTCGCCA
Organism: Candidatus Sericytochromatia bacterium; assembly: GCA_036675505.1. Lineage (GTDB taxonomy): Bacteria > Cyanobacteriota > Sericytochromatia > S15B-MN24 > JAQBPE01 > JAKFEW01. Next base: position 11,395 of record JAKFEW010000156.1, on the reverse strand, counting down.
TGCGGGTCTAACGCGTGGCGAACGGGCCGCACACCGGCTGGGCGACCAGGACCTGGCAGCACCTCGCGGGGGCCGCGGCCGCACGGCCCTGGCGCTTCCTGGCGCTCTGGCTGGTGCTCGCGGCGCTGGCCGTCGGGCTGGCCCGCGACCTGCCCAAGCTGCTCTACGGCAGCGTCGGCGTGTTGCCGGGCTCGCAGGCCGCGCTGGCTGAAGCGCGGCTCGCCGGCGACTTCGATTCGCCCTACGCCCAGTTCATGATCCTCACGCTCGAAGGCCGGGACCCGGCCGAGGTCGACGCCGTGCGCGACCGCGCGTTGCGCGCGATCCGCCGCGAGCCCTATGTGTTGGACGCGATGATCATCGAGGAGGACCGCCCGCTCGCGGCCGCCTTGCTGATCGGCGTCCGTTCGGACAGGCTCAAGGAGACCGAGAAGCACGTGGCGCCACTGCGCGCGACGATCGCCACAGTGCTGCGCCCGGGCGGCGCTGTGACGCCCCGCTTGACCGGCCAGGCGCCGCTCAGCCTCGACATCGTGAAGCTCGCGAGCACGGCCGCAGGCGAGACCGAGAAGCAGGTCCTGCCGCTCACCTTCGTCGCCCTGGTGCTCTCCTTCGGCGCGCTCGGCGCCTCGTTCCTGCCCCTCGTGGCCGGCGTCGGCGCGGTGTTGCTCGCGCTGGGCCTGCTCGCGATCCTCGCGCGCTTCCAGGAAATCACCGTGTACGCCTCGAACGTCATCACGATGCTCGGCCTCGGGCTCGGCATCGACTACGCCCTCTTCGTGGTGGCGCGCATCCGCGAGGAGGCGCGCCGAGGCCTGGCGCACGCCGAGGCGGTGGGCGCGGCGATCCGGCATGCGGCGCCGGCGATCGCCATCTCGGCCGGCACCGTCTTCCTGGGGCTCGGGGGCCTCGCGACCGCCCCCGCGCGCGAGAGCGCCGGCATGGGCATGGGCGGCATGATCGTCGCCGCCACCTCGGCGCTCGCGGCGCTGACCCTGTTGCCGGCAGCCGCCTCGGCGGCCGGTCGGTGGCTCGACGCGCCGCGCGCGCTCTCGAGCCGGCTCACGGGCGAGGCTGGCCGTCGCCGCTGGGCGGCCGTCGCGGAGGCCGTGCTGAAGCGTCCCTGGCTCTCGCTCGCAGCGAGCCTGCTGGTGCTCGTCCCGCTGGCCCTGCCGGCCGCGACCCTCGAGCTCGGCGATCCGGACCCGCGCTTGCTGCCCCAGGTGCTCGAGTCCGTGCAAGGCATCGAGGTCCTGCGCGCCCTCGATCGAGGCGGCGCGCTCATGCCGTTCCGGGTCGTGATCACGGCCCGCGAAGGCCAGGCCTTGACGCCCCAGCGCCTCAGGCCGCTGGCCCAGCTGGCTGCGGACTTGCAGGCGCACCCGCGCGTCGACACGGTCTTCGCGCTCGTCGAGCCGAAGCGGCTCACGCGCCTCGCGGCCGGCGTCGCGCTGCGCGGCGAGGCGAAGGTGCGCGAGGCCCTGCCGCGCGAGGCCGCCTCGCTCGTCAGCCGCGATGGCCGGTCGGTCGCCCTCACCGTGATCCTCAAGCCGGACCAGAGCATCCGCGAAGGCCGCGCCTTCGCCAGGGATCTGCTCGCCACCGACTGGAACGCGCGCTACCCCGGCCTCGCGGCCGAGGTGCTGGTGGGCGGGGCGGCCGTGATGAGCCAGGAGTTCGTGGCCTCGGCCCACCGCACCTATCCGCGCGTGTTCGCGATCGTCGCCGTCGCGACCGCCGTGATGCTGTTCTGGATGACGCGATCGGCGGTGATCGCGGCCAAGGCGGTCCTCGCCAACTCGATCACGGTCGCCGCCGCGCTGGGCGCGACGACCTGGCTGATCCGCGATCCCTGGGCGCACCAGCTGGTCGGCCTGCCGATGCCGGCCGAGACGATCCCGGCCGGCATCCCGCTGGTGGCCTTTTGCGTGGTCTTCGGGCTCTCGATGGACTACGAGGTCTTCTTGATGAGTCGCATCCAGGAGGCGCACCTGGCGGGCAAGGATGACCGCGCGGCGGTCATCGAGGGCATCGCCGCGAGCGGCGGCGTGATCACCGCCGCCGCGGCGATCATGGGCATCGTCTTCCTGGGCTTCGCGCTGACGCCATTCTTGCCGATCAAGCTCCTGGGCCTCGCGCTGGTGCTCGGCGTGGTGCTCGATGCGACCGTGGTCCGCCTGCTGCTGGTGCCGAGCCTGATGGTGCTGATGGGCCGCTGGAACTGGTGGCCGGGCGAGCGCTCACCCCGGCCCGGGGCGGGATGAGCGTTTGACCTTTTGCGCGTCCGCACGTGGTGGCGGTTCACCCGGCGCTTCGGGCGCCAGCGTGATGCCGTGAAGCCGGTGGTGCTCCGCGCGCAAGTGCTTGAACTCGTCGCGCAGCCGTTTGATCTCGTCGTCGGGCGCATCCTCCAGATCGATCAAGTCGTTGCGGGCCTTCCTGACCGAGAAGATGAGTTCGTCCAGCTTGAGCTGCATGGCGCAGGCGTCGCGGTTCTGGGTGTGCTGGATCACGAAGACCATCAGGAACGTCACGATCGTCGTGCCCGTGTTGATCACCAGCTGCCAGGTATCGGAGAAGTTGAAGAACGGCCCGGACAGCGCCCAGCCGCCCACGATAGACATGGCCGCCACGAAAGCCCAGGGCGAGCCGACAGCGTCGGACACGCGGCCGGCGAAGCCATGAAAGAAATCCCGGATGCGGTACTTGTCCATGGCGCCAGCGTAAGAGCGCCCGCCGTCCCGGCCTACCGGGGAGCGAGCGTTTCGAGCGGCGTGATCAGCCCGAGCAGCACCTCCCGCGTGGCCGCCACCAGGCCCTCGGCGCTCGCCTCGCTCATGCACGGGTGCATGTAGCCGATCGCCAGCACGAGCTCGCCGCGGATCGTCGTGACGTAGCAGCCGAGCCCCGGCGGCGAGCTCTGCGGGCCGACCAGCCAGCCGCCCGTCACGCGCGCCGCGCCGAAGTCGCCGGCCAGGTCGGCGTGCACGCCGAGGTTCGAGAAATCGAAGGTCATGATGCCGTTCCGGGGGCGCGCCATGTACTGCTCGACCAGCCGGCCGAAGGCGCGGCGCGGGAAGTAGCTCACGGCGAAGCGCTCGAAGATGCGCGCCACGGCCTGCAGGCGGTCTCGCGCCGCGGGCGTCACGGCGAGCGTGGCGCGGAAAGCCGCGTCGAAATCCGCCAGGTCGCGCGGATCGAGCGCGACGCGCACGTCGGCCACGCGGTTGAAGACGCCCGTCGGGGCACCCTCGCGGAGGTTGACCGGGATGTGGGCGACCACGGGCCGCGCCTGGGGCCACCGCGCGAGGCCAGCCACCGCGAAGGCGGCGAACAGGACGTCGTTCATGGTGCCTCCGCGGGCGCGCGTCCAGGCCTTGAGCGTCGCGACCCGCTCCGGCGCGAGGCGCGCGATCGCGTAGCGGACCTCGCCGCGGGTGGGCAGCGGTTGGTCGAGGAACGTGGCGTAGTCGGCGTTCGGGCCGCCGGTGCCGGTGCCGCGGCCGATGAAGAAGCCCGTGAGGGCGTCTGCACCGCGCGAGAGCACCGCGAATCGCTCGCGCCAGGTGAGCGCCCAGACGTACTGGGCGTAGCTGCGCGTGCGGCCTGGCGCCGGCCCCGGTGAGGCTGGCCCGCCTGCGAGTCGCTCGACATAGCGACGGGCGAGCTGGTCGAGCCAGAGGAAGGCGCCGACGCCGTCCATCGCGACGTGGTGGATCTTGGCGACGAGCCGCGTGCCGGCCTCACCGGGAACCACGAGCAGGCGCACCGGCGCTGCGGCCTCCACGTCGAGCGCCGCCTGGACGAAGGCGAGCTCCTCGGCCATGCCCGCGCCGGGCTGCCAATCGACGAGCGCGGTGGCATCGATGCTCGCCGGCGCGACGGCCTCCCGGCGGAAGCCCCAGCGCGTCTTGCGGATGCGCGACGCGAGCACCGGGAAGTCCGCGATCGTGTCGCCGAGCGCGGTGGTGAAGGCCGCGCGGTCGAGGTCGCCGTCGAGCTCGAGGAAAATATGGAACGTGAGCTGGCCCTGGGCTTCCTCCAGCCGCAGCATCAGGCGGTCGACGAGGTTGGGGCGCAGCCAGGCGGCGGAAACGGGCTCGGACACGCGCCCCATGTACCCGCCTGGCCGGATCGCGGCACGGCGGGTATATAGTAGCTGCCCCCGCGTCCCGAGGTTCGCGTGCACATCGCCGAATACCGCCGCGTGCTCGATCCCGTCATCGAACCCGCGCGCTTCCACCGCCAATGCGGCGTCCTGGTCCACCTGGCCGTCCACCTCGCGCTCGTCACGGCGATCTCGGTGTACGTCGCGACCCACGTGGCGGCGCTGCCTGTCTGGGCGATCGCCGGGCTGGCCCTGTTCACCGGGCACAGCGTGGGCATCCTGGCCTTCGCCGCGCATGAGATCGGCCACGGCGCGGTGCTGCTCAACCGCCACGCGCGCTGGGGGTTCGAGTGCCTCGGTTGGACCTACGTCCTCTTCACCAACTCGGCCGTGCAGCGCCGCGCGCACAACTTGTTGCATCACGTGCACGGCAATACGGCGCGCGACCCCGATCGCCGGCCGACGCTCGACGAGGCCGCGATCTATCCGGCCAACGCGTTCCTGACCACGCTGATCTTCCCGAACAGCCGCGTGCCCTGGATCTTCGGCCTCGCGGGCTTCCACGCGGCGATCTGCATGTACCACATCAACCTGCTCACCCACTCGCTCTTCAAGCTGAAGACGCGCTACGACACGGGTATGAGTGACCGCGCGCGCGCCCAGGCGGCGCTCGAGTTCGCCTGGAACGCGGCGGTCTATGCGGCGCTCTGGGGGCTGTCCGGCTTCTCGCCCTGGATGGCGCTCTACCTCTGGCTCATGTATGCAGCGGCGACCACGCTCGACGGCATCTACATCGCCACCAACCACATGCTGACGGGCTACGACCCGGAGGTGCACGACCCGGTCCAGCAGACCGTCACGCTGGCGCTGCCGGCCTGGGTGGATTTCCTGCACCTGCGCTTCAGCCACCACACCGAGCACCACCTCTACCCGACCGCGGGACCGGCGCACTACCCGGCGATCCGCGCCGCGCTCAAGGCGCACTTCCCGGACCAGTACCACGACCTCACGCTGCCGCAGGCGCTGAAATTGCTGTTCGCGAGCCCGATCGCGATCGCCGGCGAGAACCTGCTCGCCCACGCGGATGGCGCGGGGGTCCGTCCCGTGACCTTCCCGCTGATGCGCCAGGCCGACCTGGCCGAAACGCCGCCGCCAGCGCCGGTGGCCACTTAGCCGTGTCGGCGTACGTGGCCGTGGACGCTGCGCCACCGGCCCTGTACAGGGCCTTTGATGCCGTGCCGGGACCGGCCATCGCCGAGGCCACCACCCCGCCGCCGGCCTGGTATGGCGTCGTGGACCGGTGGACGGCCCGCCTGGCCGGGCGAGATTTCGGCACGCGGCTCGCTGGCGGGGAGGCGCAGCTGCCGACCCTGAGGCCGGCGGCGCTGCGGCTCTCGCAGGCCGGAAAGGAGCGGCTCGCCGGCACCGTGCTGTTCCTCGTGCCGGGCGGCACCTGGCCCGGCGTGGGCGCGAACGGCGCGGCCTGGCTGGCCCCCTGGGCCCAGACGCTGCGCCGGCTGGGCGTGGGCCGCGTGGTGCCCGTGCCGCTGCTTGAAGGCCGTGACCCGATCTCGGCGACCTTCGAGCCGCTGGTCTCGCGGGCGACCGGCCACCACCAGGACCACGTCGCGCGCGTGGTCGCGGCCGAGCTCGCGGCCCGGCCGGCCGGGCCCGGCGGGGTGTGGCTGCTCGGGCACAGCTACGGCTCGCTGGTGGCCTTCGAGGCAGCCCACCGGCTGAAACACATGCAGCGCCTGCCCGTGACCGGCGCGGTGGCCCTCGAGACGCACCTGGCGAGCACCGGGTTCTTCGTGCGACGAGCGCCGGCCCTGGACGCGGTGGTGGTGGCGGAGAACGAGGACGGGTACTGGCCCGCCGCGCTCGCGGGGACGCGCTACACCCGCGTGCCGGTGCCGGGGCTGGCGCACATGGACCTGGTGCTGCGGCCCCCGGCCCGGCTGGTGGCGGCGATCGTGCGGGCGATCGCGGGGGAAGAAAACCCGTAACCTCGGCAGGTCGACTACATGCCCAAGTGCGCGTGCACCAGCGGGTTGTGCTTACGCTGCCAGATGCACCCGTCCATGAAGTAGTGCAGGTTGTTGTGCAGCACGATCACCGCCAGCGCCACCGCCGGCGGCACCGCCACGATCACCGCCACCACCGCCAGCGAGAACAGGAACGCCAGCCCGAAATACGGCAGCGCCTTGTTCTCCAGCGCCCAGCGGTGGACCGCGTCGAGCGGCGTGCCCATCTCGGCCTCGATCGCGCTGCGCGAGCGCTGGAAGTGCCACACGAAGCCCGCGTACTGGAGGTCGTGGTAGGTGATGAAGATGGCCACCGTGAGCAGGTAGTCTTTGGGCGGGATCAGCCCGAAGGCCACCACGTACGAGGCCATCGCTGCGCCCGCGAGCACCATGTGGCCGAGCGGGAATGGGCGTCCTGCGCGATGCCTGGCGGCGAGTGCCACGGCCGTGCGGCCGCCGAACCAGAGCATCGCGCCGGCGAGCGGCACGAGCGACCAGGCCGGGAGCTGCGGGTGCAGCAGCACGAAGCGCTGCACGCCGATCACCACCTCGAACTCGGGTTGCAGCCAGACCCAAAAGACCGGCAGTGCGAAGGCCAGCGTGCACAGGGCATGGAAGGGCTGCATCGCCGCGAAGATCGCCGGGTCTTCATGCACCTGCGCGTAGCGCGCATCGTAAATCTTGAGCAGCCCCAGGTGCTGCTTGTAGACGTGGTAGAAGCCCACCATCGTCACCATCGTGAAGTAGAGGTCCCACATCCCGGCCCACTCGGCGATCGGGATCAGCGCGACCAGGCCCAACGTGGCGAGGTATGGCGTCCAGAAGCTGCGGCGCGTGTACCAGCCGGCCGAGTCGGCCGTGGGGGTGGCGCTCACGGCGTAGGTGAACCAGGTGTGCGGCGTGGCGAAGCAGGCCACGTACAAGAGGTAGAGTGGCCAGACGGCCGCCGAGCCCCAGGCCCAGTAGGCCGGCAGGTAGACCGCCAGCGGCACCAGCAGCGAGCCGCCGAACCAGCCCAGATCGGCGCGGCGGCCGAACAGCCAGTAGCCGCTCGCCGGCGCGCGCTCCGCCGCCGTCGCCACGCCGTCGAAGGGGAGGGTGGTCATCGAGTCTCCTGGGGCGCGGCGGCACCCGGCCGCCAGGCGGCGATCGCCTCGAGCGCTTGGGCCTTGGCCTCCGGATCGCCGAACATCACCGCGCCCACGGCGAGGGCGGTGGCGTTGCCGACGCCGAACAGGACCGAGCCGAGCGGCACGCCGGACCCGGGCTCGATCGTGAGGCCCATGGTCGCCGCCGCCGCGTCCAGCTGGTCGTAGACGTCCCCGTTCGTACTCGTCATGTAGGTGTCGACGAAGAAGAGGCCCACGTCCGAGGGCCGCTTCACCTCGATGGCCGGCCGGCCGGCGGCGATCCGCGCGGCGTTCGGCTCGGTGTACCACTTCTGGCGGTCGAAGAACTGCGGGTCGCCCGCAAGCAGCTCGGCGGAACGCTCGCGCACGGCCTTCATCACGCGGATCGTCAGGGGAATCGCGGCGGCGTCCAGCACCTTCTCCACCTCCGCGCGGCGCTGGCCGCCCACCGGCAGGGCCTCGGTCCCCACCGTCACGGCGTCGAAGTCCACGCGCGAGGTGAAGATGTCGGCCATCCGCACAGCCACCGCCTCGATCTCGGCGCGCGAGCCGCGGCTGAGGCCGACCTCGTCGCCCGCCGCCCGGAAGTCGCGCGCCACCAGGACCATGAGGCCGCGCAGGCTGGCCGGGACGTTGTCGTACGACTCGAAGACCTGGACCATGGCGTCGATGTCCGGCGTCGCGAAGATGTCGATCAGCGCGTTCACGTAAACGCGCCGCAGGAAGCGCGTGACGAGCGTCGAGTCCTCGTCGACCGCCCGGGCGTCGGGGCCGGCGACGGGGACGAGCATGTCGTAACGGAGGCGCGGATCGCTGGCCTGGGGCACCTGGGCGGTGATCAGAACGTTGCCCGCGTGCGCCTCGGGCACGTAGACCTCGTAGCCGCCGGCGAGGTCCGTGCGAACGGCGTAGACCGGCGCGCCCCGGCCGTCGACGCCCAGCGAGATCGGCGTGCCGTCGCGCAGGGAGCTCGCCCGGACCAGGATGCCCGCGGCCGGCATCACCTCGCCGAGCTTGGCCGCCGCCGTGGCCGGCGTCAGGGCTTGGGCGAGCGCATACCCGGCCACATCGACGGCGATCGCGGCGCCGCCGTTGTTCGCCACGATGCCGACCCCGCCGTTCGCGGTCAGCGCCCCGCCGTTGTTCGCGATCAGATTGCCGCCGTTGTTCGCGAGCACCCCGATGTCGGACAGGGCGATCACGGTGCCGCCGTTGTTGGAGATGATGCCGCCGCCCCCCGCGGCGATGAGGCCGCCGGCGGCCTGGACCGCGTACGCGGCGTCGATGTGGATCGCGCCGCGGAGCACATGGACGGGGGTCTGCGGCTTCTCGAGCCGGGCGGGCGGGGCGGGGGTCGCCTGGACGGCAGGCGAGGCGAGGAGCGGCGAGGCGGTGGGCGGGGAGGAGGGTCGTGGCGCAGGCGTCGCAGGCTCGGTGGCGCGTGGCGCGGTCGACGCCCGGGGCGCGCGGCGCGTCCCGACGGCCACCTCCGCTTGGGCCTGGCAGGCCGTCACGAAGGCGATGGTCGCCAGCAGCAGAGTCGCCCGCCTGGTCATGCTCACGTCACGCTCCCGTTTCCTTTTACCCGCGCGCCTCCGGAACCGCCCACCCCGGGGTACAAGGAAGGGGCCGAACGGCCTCTCACGATGGATCGACGAGCCGATGAACATCCTGCAATACCGCCGCGAAATCGCCGACCTGGTCGACCCCGACCAATTCGAAAGCAACTGGCCGGTCGCCGTGCACGCCGCCGCGCACTTCATGATCTGCACGGCCGCCAGCATCTGGGCCGCCATCAGCATCCAGACCGCGCCGGTCTGGCAATTGGCCCTCGTCGCCCTCTTCGCCGGCCACAGCGTCGCGACGCTCGGCCTTTGCGCGCATGAGATCGGGCACGGGGTGCTGACCCGCAACAAGTACGTGATGTACGTCTGGGAGACGTTCGCCTGGATGTACGCGGGCACCATCTGCACCAGCGTGCACCGCAAGGCGCACCTGCTGCACCACGTCTACCTCAACGACCGCCGCGACCCCAACTGGCGGCCCACCCGCGAGGAGATGCTCAGCGAGGGCGCGGCGTCGGCCGTGCTCAGCGAGTTGCTCTTCCCGAACCGCAAGCACCCCTTCGTCAGCGCCTTCCTCGGCCTGTGGGTCGTGAACCTGGTCTACCAGATGAAGCTGTTGTTCCACAGCCTGCTCGCCACGGGCACGCGCTACGACTGCAAGATCCCGAAGGCACAGGCCTGGGGGGGCGTGGCCGAGACGTTCGTGCTCAACCTGGGCCTCTACGTGGCGCTCTGGGCAGCCAGCGGCTTCCACCCCGGCCACTTGCTGTTCCTCGCGGTCATGAACTACGTGGGCACCGTCATCGGCCTGGTCTACATCTGCACCAATCACCTGCTGAATCCGTCCTACGACGACCACGTCGACCCGCTCGAGCTCTCGCTCACGGTGACGGTGCCGCGCTGGGCGGACTTCGTGCACCAGCGGTTCAGCCACCATAACGAGCACCACCTTTACCCGCATGCGGGTCCGGCGAACTACCCGGTCATCCGCGCGGCGCTCAAGGCCCGGTTCCCCGAGCGCTACAACGAGATGGGCTTCTGGGCGGCCTACAAGGCCATCCTCTACTCGCCGCTCGCCGTCCACGACCGCACGCACCTCGTCGACGCCGCGGGCGCCACGGTGCTGCCCACCGTGCTGCCGGCAATGAACCCGCCGGCCGGGCAGAACGCCGAACAACCCGTCCCGACTGCGGTTTGAACCCCAGCGCCCTTTTCCTCTCCCCGGTGGGGGAGAGGACGGCACGGAGGGGCTGGCGAGCCCCGATGTGCCCGGTGAGGGGGGGTACGCGAGGCACCTGGCGTGCCCCGAGCCCCCTCACCGCCACTGCGGGACACCTTTCCCCCGCCGAGGGGGAAAGGGTGCCATCGGTGCGTTTCAGCGCAGATCGAATTTTCAACTGACCAGCATAAAGGCAACGACGACCAAGGCCAATACGGCCACCACGACACCGAGCGCCGCCAATGATGATGGAAGGAGCCAAGGCGCGCGTCTGCGTATAGCTGGAAAGAATGCCGCGGTCAAGAATGCCGTACCAGCGTATACGCCGCCAGCAAATGCAGCGGCGCCCGTGGCGGCCATAATCGCACTCGTAGCGGCGTGTAACCATCCGCTGCTTTTGACGGCCCAAATGCCACCAGTGCCGGACAAGCCGTAGAAAATGGCAGCCGCAATCAATCCATGAACCACGCCCATTACCGCGAGCGGAGGTCCATAAACGGTCAGCGCTGAACGGGCAAGACCCGGTCTGGCGGCGATGAGTGCCGAAATCACGGTCAATGCGAGCAAGACGGGAATGATCAAGCCCAGGAGGCCCAAATTTAGCTCTAACACTAGACCCCAGTGCGCCCGATGCTCGATCCGCCCGCCACCGGGCGCGATGGGATGCTGCGCTGGGTGAACTCAACCACGCGCGTGCGCGCCACGAGGTCGTGCAGTGCGCGTTTATCCGCACGGAACAGAGGCACCAAGAAGCCGACGCCGAGGGTGAGCCACGACAACATGCCGGCCAGCACGCGGCCGGCCGCGTGGTAGCGGCCGATCGGGCGGCCGTCGAGGCGCACCACCTTCACGCCGAGCATCTCCTTGCCAGCGGTCTGGCCCGAATGGGCGATCGTGAGCCAGTGGTAGCAGAACCATGCCATGAAGCCTGAGAAAATCCCCGCCATGCCGGCCACCTCGGGGGCCGCGAACACGGCGAAAGGGACGGAGAGCAGCACGAGGCCGTAGTTGAACGCCATCCAGCCGGCGAACAGGTCGATCAAGAAGGCGCGGCAGCGCGGCTTGAACTGGGCAGGCGGGCGCGGCTTGCGCTTACGCGGCGCGACCGGCCCCGCCGGCCGCGGAGGCCGCGTAGCGACCGGGACTTGCGCTTCTTCCGCCATGGGTCATTCGTACCCCGGCGGGCGTCCCGTCATTTAATTTTCACCTCACCGTCGACCGTCCATTCGTTGCCGAACCGGTCGGCGAGCCGGAACTCGACGGGAATTGTGCTGCCGGGGCCGGTTTCTTCAGACACTTCGAGCCCGAAGAATACGCTGGTGGGCTTGGCTGACGTTCCGCCCGCCGCG
>JAKFEW010000160.1:0-241272 GCA_036675505.1 Candidatus Sericytochromatia bacterium | reverse complement strand
CGTCGGGGCTGGCGCCGCGTCCCTGGCGGGCACCCGTGCCGCGGCCACGGCGCGGGGTTTCGCTTCCGGCGGCAGGGGGCGGGCTCGCTGCTGCGCGGCGGCGGGTGCGTCGAGCCGGTGGCTCAGGACCGTCGGGGGTCTGGGCGCGCGGGACGGCCCGTGGGGCCGACGAGCGCGGCGCGCGGCGGGCGGCGTCGATCAGGGGCGTCAGCTCGGCCCAGAAGGAGGCCATGAACTCGCGCCAGTTCTCCTCGCGGGCGGCGATCGCGTCGAGGCGCGTCTCGAGCTCCGCGGTGAAGCCTTCCTTGATCACCGGCGAGAAGAACGCGCGCAGCTCGGCGTCGAGCACCTCGCCTTTCGGCGTGGGGCAGAGGAAGCGCCGGTCGACGGTTTCCACGTAGGCGCGCTGCCGGATCTTCGCGACCATCGAATTGTACGTGGACGGGCGGCCGACGCCGCGCGCCTCGAGGTACTTGATCAGCGTGGCCTCGGTGAAGCGCTCGGGGGGCCGGGTCCAGTGTTGCGAGGGCTCGACGGCCGCCGGCCGGTGCGTCTCGCCTTCCGCCAGGGCCGGCAGCGGCGCACGCTCGCCCTCCTCGTCTTCCTCCTCGTCGACGGTCTGGCCGAAGATCGCAAGGAAGCCCGGGTCGCGCAGCACGCGGCCGGTCGCCTTGAGCACGATCGGGTCGTCGTCCGCGCGCGGCGCGGTGAGCCAGGCCTCGGTCACGTCGTAGCGCGCGGGGGCGCATTGGCTCGCGAGGTAGGTCTCGCGGATCAGGTCGTAGAGGGAGCGGACCCGGCCGTCGAGGCGATCCGCGCGCGGGTCTTCCAGGCGCGTCGGCCGGATGCACTCGTGCGCGCCCTGGGCCTTGGCGGCCGCCTTGGCCTTGTACTTGTTCGGACGCGCCGGCACGATGCCGTCGCCGTGCCGGGCCCGCAGCCACTCGAGCGTCTCGCGCTGGAAATCGGGCGAGACGGATGGGTCGTCCGTGCGGATGTAGGTGACGAGGCCGGCCTCGAAGAGCGCCTTGGCGTGGCGCGTCGTTTCGTCCGTGCCCATGCGCAGCCGCGCCGAGGCGCGCTGCAACATCGTCGACGTCACGAGCGGTGCCGGGGGCTGGCGCTTGGCTTCGCGTCGCACCATGCGGGCGACGCGGTGGGGCACCGCCTGGATCGCGGCCACCACCGCCTGGGCCTGCGCCTCGTTCGCCAGCGGCAGCTCCCTGGGGCGCCGCGCATCCCCCGTGCCCACGACCTCGGCGCTCCAGCGCCGGCGCGCGTCGGCGGGCCACGGATAGCGCGCCTGGATGCGCCAGAACTCGGTGGGCGTGAAGGCGCGGATCGCGAGCTCGCGGTCGACCACCACGCGCAGCGCCACGGATTGGACGCGGCCCGCCGAGAGGTCGCGCTCCGTGGGCAGCCGATCGCGCACGACCGGCGAGACGGTGTAGCCCACCAGGCGGTCGAGGATGCGCCGGGCCTCCTGCGCCGCGACCAGCCCGAGGTCGAGCGGGCGCAGCTGCGCCATCGCGCGCCGCACGCCGGCCTCGGTGATCTCGTGGAACTCGGCGCGCCGCACCTCGTCGGGGCGCAGGCCGATCGTCCGTGCGACGTGCCAGCCGATCGCCTCGCCCTCGCGATCCGCGTCCGAGGCGACCACGATGTCCGCGGGCTGGTAGCGGTTCTTCAGCGCGCGCAACTGCGCGACCACCTGCCGCTTGTCGGCGGCGTACACGTAGGTCGGCCGGAAGCCGTTCGCCACGTCCACGCCGAGCTCGCGCTCGGGCAGGTCGCAGAAGTGCCCGACGGTGGCCACGACCTCCCAGGCGCTGCCCACGATCGCGCGGATCGTCTTCGCCTTGTTCGGCGACTCGACGATGATCACGCCGCGGGCGGGAGCGCCACCGGCGGCTCGGGAGGGACGGGGGTTCGGTCGGGCCATGGGGAGTCCTTCTCGAACAAGTGTACTAGATCGGCGCCGAGATGGAAGCCCCTACGCGTAGTGTATGGGGGGCGGCTCCGGCACGCCGGCCTGCAGGGCCGGCAGCGAGCCGAGCGCGCGGGCGATCTCGGCGGCGTCGAAGCCCCACTCGGCCAGGTAGCCCGAGACATCGCGGCCGGCGGCGCGGCCGAGGGCAATGAAGAAATCGGTCATCTTCTCGTGCTCGGTGCGCGCGGCGGCGAACGGCGTTCGGCCCCGCGCGTAGGCGTCGCGCAGGACCACGCGCAGCGGGTCGTAGCCGCCGAGGTGGTTGAAGACGAGATCGAACAACACGGCCTCCACGATCGCCGCGCCCGGCCCGTGCCCAGCCTGCACGACGCTGTCCTGGCCCTTGCCGCCTCGCCCGCGGACCTCGACGCCCTGCCGGATCCACTGGTTGGCCCAGTCGGCGAGCGAGGCCCAGTCGCGCCGGCCGTCGGGCACGTCGATCCAGGCGGGCACGCGGCCCATCCGCACGCAGGCGTAGGTGCCGACCGGGGTCGCGAAACCCTCGGTCGCGCCGCCCCAGAGCACGTACGAACGGCCGGTGGTGGGCTCGCGGTCCCACCAGAAGGCCACATGGCCGAGCTCGTGGACCAGCGCGGAGATGACCGGGCGGCGGTTCGCGGCGGCGACCAGGTTCGGCCAGGTCGCAGGCGGCACGCCCACATGGTGGCCGCGCCGGCCGTCCGGCCAGGCCCACATGCCGCCGTGGTTCCCGTGCTCGAGCGCCATGACGAGCCGGTCGGCGTCGCCCGCCGGCGCGCCGGTCAGGTCTTCGATGGCTTCGTGCATCCCGCCGAGCGCGGCGGCGAAGCCTTCCGGGTCGTGAAGGCCGCGCAGCAGGCGGCGCGGCGCGCGGATTTCGGCGCCCGGCGCGCGCAGCGTGGACCAGCGGAACCAATCGAACATGAACCCAGTATACGGAAACGCCCAGCGTCGGCCACCGCCATCACGCCGGGGGCCGACGCGGGGTATGCGCGAGCCATACGCACGCGTCGCTTCATCCCGATGACCCCGACCCCCTTCGCCGAGGCGCTACCTGATCGACGTGCGTCTCGCCGCGGCGCGCGTGTTGCTGACGTCCACGGAGCTGCCGATCACGCGCGTCGCGCTCGACGTGGGCTTCGGCTACGCTTCGCACTTCATCGAGACGTTCCGCCGCGCCCAGGGCATGACGCCCCAGGCGTGGCGCGACTCCCGCCGCGGCTAGCGCTTGGCCGAGGCCGACATCATCATCGCCGATTGCAGCGTCTGGAACAGGCGCTGCCGCCAGAACGGCATCGGCGCGATCAGCAAGGTGCCCGTGCCCTCGTAAACGCTCACCAGGCCCTCGCCGGACGTGGCCGAGCCGAGCAGCGACTTCGTGGCGCGCTGGATGTTGTAGGCGATCGAGGTGGGGCGGGCGATCACGTACTTGCCGTCCACCACGAGCTTTTCGTTGTTCAGTTGCATCTCCTGCACCGGTCCCTGGGCGTTCAGCACGACCTTGCCGCGGCCCTTGATCTTCGTCTGGAAGTTCAGGAAGCCCTCGCCGCTCTTGAAGGCGGTGAGCGCCTTCTCGCGGTGGATATCGACCTCGATCCCGCTCTCCGAAGCCCAGTAGGCGCCATCCTCGAGGATCCACTCGCTGCCGGCCACGTCGAGCACGTGGAAGTTCCCGAACGACGGCTCCAGGTACAACTCGCCCGAGCCCGTGTAGGTGGGCCTGAAGATCGATTCGCCTGTCGCCATCGCCTTGAGGAAGCCGCCGACGCCGGGCGCCTTCGACTCCATCGTGATGGGGCCTTTCATGTAGTAAAGCGCGCCGGCCTCGGTCCGTACGGTCTCGTTCGCGAGCGTGCACTTCACGAGGCGCAGGCCTTCCTGCTCGCTGATCTCGAAGTTCGCCATGGCTGCGTCCTTTCTGGTTGTGGTCCTTGTGTCGCCTTGGCATACCCGGCGAGCAAGGGTTCCAACCGGACGCCCCGAAAGCCTTACGAGCGGCCCTTTCGGGCCGCTCGTTCGGTTGGAGTTGGGAGTTGGGAGAGTTGGAGTTGGGAGTTGGTTTGGAGTTGGGAGTTGGTTTGGAGTTGGGAGTTGGTTTGGAGTTGGGAGTTGGTTTGGAGTTGGGAGTTGGTTTGGAGTTGGGAGTTGGTTTGGAGTCGGGAGTTGGAGTTTTGGGAGTTGGAGTTATGGGGAGTGGGGAGTGGGGAGTTAAGTCGTTTTCGGGGGAGCGCTTGCGGCTCACAGAAGGGATATAGGGCCCTCCGGTTGCACCGCCGTTGCAAACGACGCCCGCAATGTGAAGAAACCGTTAAGATTGCCTGCCCGATCTTTTACCTTACTTGGACACCTGCTCGAGCGTAGGTGAGAGGGGCGTTGCCCGACACCATGAGAACTCGAACAACGGAGTTCGCACGGAGGATTCGCAGTATGGAACGTTGGAACGCATGGTGGTGGGCGCCGGACGAATGGCGCGCGGGCCCTGGCATGGACGATCAAGATTCGGTGGAAAGTAAGAGCGGCGGTGGCGGCGGTGGCGGCTTCGCCGCATACAAGGCCGCGGATCCCTCATCGGTGGGCAACGCACCCACCTTCGACCAGGGACCGTCCCACGTCACCAGCGAGCGCGAGCCGAGCGGTACACCTGGCGCGACGATGGCGTCGCGCGTGCGCGAAACGCTCGAAGAGCGTTGATGCTGACCCGCAGAACGATGGGCTATAGAGGCAGGCTTTAGAGAAAGCCTGGCCATGCCACGCTCGCGCGATCGGGTACAAGGCCGGTCGGGAGACGTGTGGGCGGCCATGACGAAGGCGAAGCGGACCCGGGTGAGGCTCGCGGCGGCGCTCGGGGTGACGGTGTGGCTGGGGCTCGCCTCGCGCCGCTGGCCACTGCCGGGCGTCTTCGCGGAGTACACGGGCGACGCGCTCTACGCCGCCGCGGTTTACTGGGCGATCGCGTTGCTGCGGCCGTCGCTGCCCGCGCATTGGCTGGCGCTCGCCGCTTGGGGCGTATCCGCAGCGGTGGAAGTCGGCCAGCTCGTGCACCTGGGCTGGCTCGACACCATCCGCGGCACGCGCCTGGGCGGGCTGCTCTTCGGTCACGGCTTCAAGGGCGAGGATCTGCTGGCCTACGCGGTCGGTGCCGCCATGGCCTTCGCGTTGGACCGGTTAGGAGTGACACAGGAACGGGGTATAGCCGATAGTCCAACGGGCGAGGCGCCCGGTCGCGGCGAATGAGAGGAAAGAGGACGACTATGTTCGGAAAAGTGGCAGCGGATATGCTGGGCCTGAGCGACATCGGCAGCGTGATCAAGCCGGAAGACTACAACAAGGTCGACGCCGACGATTACGTGATGCACGAGGACGGCGAGAAGATCTTCTTCCTCATCAAGTCGAAGGCCGACGAGTATTGCTTCACGAACCAGTCGCTGATCCATCTGGACGGCACCAGCGCCATGAGCAAGAAGCGCCTGCTGCGGCGCTACCCTTACGCCAAATTTCAATTCGATGACATCTTCCTCGAGACGGCCGGTACGGTGGACCTCGACATCGAGATCAAGTTCTCGCTGGGGGGCCGGGCCTACTCGATCGACGTCCAGAAGAAGTTCATCGCCGAGCTCAAGGACCTCTACAAGGCGCTCATGAAGATTTCGGAGATCCAGATGGAGAACGACATCGCGCAGCAGCACGCGCAACAGAGCCTCGACACGGCCGTCGCGACGGTCGGGAAGATCGCGCGGGTCGAGGGAGACATCACGGATCAGTTCAAGAACATCAACCAGCTGGCCTTCGACTGGAAGCGCCAGACCCGCTCGCAGTTCGTCGTGCGGGACTTCGGCGCGGTCTTCGAGAAGTACATCAACAACTGACCGCGGGGCGGCTCGCCAGGGCGTACCGCCCCCACGCCAGCACCCCGGCCCGCGCGCCCGCCGTCGCCACCGCCGTCGGGAACGCGGCGGCGGGCACCTCGGTGGGCAGCCAGCGGTGGCCCTCCGGCACCAGGATGAAGCGGCCCCAGGCGTCGCCGAGGGCCGCGAAGCCAACACCGCCGCCGGTCCAGACCCGTTCGCCGATCGCCGCCTCGATCGCCGCGGCACCCGCGCGCACATCGCCCGGCAGGCCGACTTCGGCAAGGCCCAACAGCGACGCCGGCCCGAACGGCGCGTCGGACGCCGTCGGCAGCCCATGGTGCGCGATCACCTCGAGCACGTGGCCGGCCGGATCGAAGAAGTACACCGAGTGGGCATCCCAGTTCGGGAACGCGAGCACCGGCGAGCCCTCGTGCGCGAGGAGGCGCACGCGGCCGTCGAGCCAGGCCATCGCAGCTTCGAGCTGGTTCTCGGGGATCTGGACCGCGAGGTGGTGGATCGGGCGCGTGCCGTCCGCCGCCGGCTGGAAGCTCAGGCGCGTCCAGCCCAGCACGACCGTGAAGCTGCCGTTCGGCCCCTCTTCGATCCGCTGGCCGAGGGTGGCGCCCCAGAAGTCCCGCAGCGCGTCCGGGAGCGCGGTCGTCAGGCTGACGGCTTCGATGCGCATGGCGGCCCTCCTCCGGCGCCACGATAGCATACGCGCCTGCCGACACCAGGCGGCGGGCGTTGGCACGCGGGGAGAAATCGCAGGGGCGCTAATCCGCGAGCACGACCCGGTTGCGGCCCTCGTGCTTGGCCTGGTACAGCGCGCGGTCCGCACGGTCGATCACCGCCGCCACGTGCGTATCCGCGGCCTGGTAGGTGGCGACGCCGATCGAGGCCGTCACGCCCGGCGGCAGGTCGAACCCCTCGGCCTGGGGCCTGGCCGCGGCGATCGCCCGCCGCACCCGCTCGGCCAGCAACGCGGCCTTGCGCGCGTCGGTGTTCGGGCACAGGATCACGAACTCCTCGCCGCCGTAGCGCGCGGCCAGGTCCGGCTGGCGGATGCTGCGGGTCAGCGTGGCGCCCACGGTGCGCAGCATGAGGTCGCCCGCGGCATGGCCGTAGATGTCGTTGCAGGCCTTGAAGTGGTCGACGTCGATCAGCAGCAGCGCGTACGGGGCGCCATAGCGGCTCGCGATCGCCGTCTGGCGGTCGCAGTGGTCGAGGAAGCAGCGCCGGTTCGCGAGCCCGGTCAAGGCGTCCGTGCTGGCCTCGTGCTGCGCGGTGCGGTACTTCTCGAGCGTCTCGGCGAGCTCGTGGGCCTGGCGCTCGCGCGCCTCGTGCAGCCGGCCGATCTCGAGCGCGGCGGCGGTGACCGGCGCGAGCGCCTGGCACCAGGCCAGGTCTGCCTCGGTGAGCCGGTGGGCCGGCAGGTCGGCCTCGACGTAGAGCACGCCGAGCGCCTCGCCGGACGTCGCGAGCGGCAGCGCGAGCACGCTGCGGCGCGCGGGGGCCCCGTCGAGGGCCTCGACGGGACGGCCGGTGGCGAGCGCCCGGCGGCAGGCGTCCCAGCAGGCGCGGTCGTCGACCGCCGGGCGCCAGGGCCCGAAGGCGCCGCCCGTCTCGGTCGGAATGCGCGTGCCGAGGAACACGTCGGGGCACGCGGGGTCCTTGACCCACAGGAAGCAGCGGCGCGCGCCGGTGCCGCGGGCGATCGCGGCGGCCATGGCCGCGAAGACCGCCTCGACGCTCTCGGCGCGCAGCACGGCGACGCTGGCGTCGCTCAGCGCGGGCAGCAGGCTACCGCCTTCGATCCAGGCGTGGTGCAGCGTTTCGCCAATGACGGGCCGAATGGCTCGGCGGGTTTCCTCGGGGGAAGTCATGGGGCTCATTCTGCTCCCGGCCGCCCAAACCTTCCGTGATATTGGCACACCGGGGCGAATGTGGCGTTATGTCATAAGGTCCCGTGAGCGGCCGCCGACTCGGGTATAGGGCCGAAACGCCGCCCCGCGCGCCGCGCCGATCGGAAAGGACTCTCTATATGCGACCGAACGCCCTCGCCGTCCTGCTTTGCGTCTTTCTCGCCGGTGCGCCCGCACAGGCCGCCGCCGGGACGATTCGTGACGAGCCGCCGGGCGGCGCCGCGGCGATGCGTAGCCCGGCGTTCCGCGGCTCCCTCGGGGCGTGGGAGGCCTATCTCGCGGCCCTCGCGCGGGCCAGGAGCTCACAGGACGTGGTCGCCCGCCGCTCGACCTCCGTCCAGCGGGCTTGGGCGGCCATCAGGATGACCCAGGCCGGCCTCGATGAGCGTTTCGCGCGCCTGCGGGCGGTGATCCTGGCCCGGCCGCGGCTCGTCGGGCAGCTGATCGACGACGAGCGGGTCAGCCTCATCTACGAAGGGGAGGTGACCTCCGAATGGGCGCACGCCAAGGGCTTGAAGGGCACCGCGCGCGCGGCGGTGTCCATGCTCAAGGAGCCGGGCGGCTGGAAAGTCGACTACGTGATGCTGGGCAACGCAGACCTCGAGGAGCCGTTGCGCGACGCCCCGTAACCCCGCCGATCAGACCGGCGTGCGGGCGTAGTTGGGTGCTTCCTTCGTGATCATCACGTCGTGCGGGTGGCTCTCGCGCACCGTCGCGCCGGAGACCTTGATGAAGCGCGCCCCGGCTTGCAGCGCGGGGATCGTGCGCAGGCCGCAGTAGCCCATGCCTTTGGTGAGGCCGCCGAGCAGCTGGTAGGCCACGTCGCCGACCGTGCCCGCGAGCGGCACCATGCCCTCGATGCCCTCGGGCACGATCTCGCCGCCGGTGTGCTTGCCGTAGCGGTCGTTGTCCTCGGACTGCAGCGCGCCGATCGAGCCCATGCCGCGGTAAATCTTGAAGACGCGGCCGTTGAAGTTGATTTCCTGGCCGGGCGCCTCGTGGGTGCGGGCGAAGAGGCTGCCGATCATCACGCAGTCCGCGCCGGCGGCGATCGCCTTGGTGAGGTCGCCGGAGTACCGGATCCCGCCATCCGCGATGATCGGCACGCCGGCGGGCCTGGCGACGGAAGCCACCGCCTTGATCGCGGACAGCTGAGGGACGCCAACGCCAGCAACGACGCGGGTTGTACAAATCGAACCTGGGCCGATGCCCGTCTTTAGAGCATCTGCGCCCGCCGCGATCAGATCCCGCGCCGCTTCCGCTGTGGCAATGTTGCCCACGATCACCTCGATGCCGTTGAACTCGGCCTTGAGCGCCTTCAACGTGTCGATCACGCCCTTGGTGTGCCCATGCGCCGTGTCGATCGCGATGACGTCGACCCCCGCCGCGAGCAGCGCCCGCGCGCGCTCGAGCGCCCCGCCCACGCCGACCGCCGCGCCGACCAGCAAGCGGCCATGCGCGTCGCGCGTCGCCATCGGCGATTCCTGCACCGGGTAGGGGCCCGCGGCCTTTACCGCCGCTACTTCGGCCGCCTGGCGCTCCACGGTCATGTTGCGGTGGATGATGCCGAGCGCGCCGATCACGGCGAGGGCGATCGCCATCTCGGACTCGGTCACCGTGTCCATGGCCGCCGAGACCAACGGGACGTTGAGCGTCACGCCGCGGGTGAGGCGGGTCGTGAGGTCGCAGTCGGTGGGCAGGAAGTCCGCGTAGCCTGGGACCAACAGCACATCGTCGAAGGTCAGGCCTTCGGGCATCGGCAGATCGAACTCGGACATCTTTCCTCCCCTGTATCCGCCGCTAAATCCAGGCCGGTTACTCCCACTCGATCGTCGCCGGCGGCTTGCTCGTGACGTCGAAGACCACCCGGTTCACGCCGGCGACCTCGTTCGCGATCCGCGCCGCGGCCCGCCCCAGCACATCATAGGGCAACGGGTGGAAATCCGCCGTCATCCCGTCCACCGAGTCCACCGCGCGCAGGGCCACCACGGCGCCGTAGGTCCGGCCGTCGCCCTGCACGCCCACGGCGTTGACCGGCAGCAGCACGGCGAAGGCCTGCCAGATCGCCTCGTAGAGCCCGGCCTGGCGGATCTCGTCGAGGTAGATCACCTCGGCCTTCCGCAACATCGCGAGCCGTTCCCGCGTGACTTCCCCGAGCACGCGGATCGCGAGGCCCGGACCGGGGAAGGGGTGGCGGATCACCAGCTCGCGCGGCACGCCGAGCCGCAGGCCCAGTTCCCGCACCTCGTCCTTGAAGATGCCGTGGCACGGCTCGACGATCTTCCCTGCCGCCCGCTTGGCCTTCACGAGCGGCGTGCCGACGTTGTGGTGGGTCTTGATGGTCGCGGTGTGGGCGCCGGTCGCGCCGGACTCGATCAGGTCCGTGTAGAGCGTGCCCTGGGCCAGGATCGCCGTCTCGGGGTCGATGCCGAGCGTCGTGAGCTCGGCCTGCTGCACCTCGATGAAGACGTCGCCGATGCGCCGGCGCTTCTCCTCCGGGTCGGTCACGCCCGCGAGCGCCGACAAGAAGCGGTCCGTTGCGTCGACGACGTGCAGGTTGGTCAGGCCCATCGCGCGCAGCGCGGCGGCCACCTCGGCGCTCTCGTTCTCCCGCATGAGGCCCGAGTCCACGTGGATCGGGTAGATCTGCTCGGGCGGCAGCGCCCGCGCGAGCAGCGCCGCGGTGACGGTCGAGTCCACGCCGCCGGAGACCAGCACGATGACGGGCGACTGGCCCACCTTGGCGCGCACCTCGGCGATCGCCGCCTCGAGGTACGCCCCCACGTCCCAGCCGCCTTCGCAGCCGCAGATGCGGAACAGGAAGTTCTCGAGGATCGTGCGGCCCTCGGGCGTGTGCGTGACCTCCGGGTGGAACTGGACCGCGTAGCGGCGCCTGGTCGGGTTCTCGATCGCCGCCACCACGCCGTCGCCCGTGAGGGCCACGGTGTGCCAGCCGGGCGCGACCACCTCGAGGCGATCGCCATGCGACATCCAGACGCGCGGGCGCTCGGACAGCCCGGCGAGCAGCGCGCCGCCGGCTTCGGCAAGCTCCGCGCGGCCATACTCGCGGTGCGTCGAAGACACCACGGTGCCGCCTTCCGCCTGGTTGAGCAGCTGCATGCCGTAGCAGACGCCCAGGATCGGCACGTCGAGGTCGAGCAGGCCCGGCGCGGGGCGCGGCGCGCCCGGCTCGAAGACGCTCGCCGGGCCGCCGGAGAGCACCACGCCCTTGAGGCCGGGGCCCACGATCCGCGCGGGGTCGACATGCGAGGGGAAGATCTCGGCGAGCACGCCGAGCTCGCGCATGCGGCGCGCGATCAGCGGCGTGTATTGGCTGCCGAAATCGAGGATCGCGATGCGCTCGGTGGCGACGGCGGAAGATGAGGTTGTCGTGGTGGTCATGTCTGCTGTTTCTGCATATTGAGGAAGACGTCGAGCATTCCTTCGCTGATGAGCCCCTGCTCGATCAGGATTTCGCCCAGCCGGCGATCCGTGCGCGCCTGCACCTCCAGCGCGAGCTGGACCTGGGATGGCTTGAGCACGCCGTTCTCGAGCAAGAGCAGCCCGAGCGGCTTGGGTTTGCCGGGGTCGTAGGCCAGCCGCTTCTGGAGGCCGATCGCGAACCGCAGCTGATCGGCGGTGAGCAGCTTGAGGTTCATGGCGACCTCGCCGAACGTGATGTTGCGCCCGCCGGCCTTGATGCTTTCCTGCTCGTCGGTGATCTGCCGGACCTGGTTCTGGCTGACGTAGCCCTCGCGCTCGAGGATGATGCCGAGCAGCGATTTGATCTTCGGCAGCTCGGGCGCCGCCGCTGGCGGCGCCGCCTGGGCGGGGGCCGCGGCTGCGACGGTCGCGGGCTCGGGGGCCTGCTCCGGCGCGGGCACGGCGATCGCCGCGGGCACGGGCTCAGCCGCCGGCGCCACCTCGCCGCGGACCTCGCGCTGGCGCATGAGGAACTCGTCGAGCAGGTGGCGCCCGATCACGCCGCGCTCGATGAGCACCTCGCCGAGCCGCTTGCCGGTGGCCTTTTGCTCCTCCATCGCGGCGAGCAGGTGGCTCGGCATCACGGCCGCGCTCTCGAGCAGGTAGACCCCGAGCGGCTTGCCGCCTTCCGGGCCGTGCGCCAGCCGCTCCTGGAGGTGCACGGCGAACTGCACGCGCTCGGGGCTGAGCAGGCCGGCCTCGATCGCCACCTCGCCGAACGAGAGCTCGCGGCCGGCCTGCCTGAGCTCCAGCTGTCGCCGGAAGACGGCGTTCACCTGGTCCGCCGTCAGGTAGTTCTCCCGCTGGAGGATCAGGCCGATCAGCGATTTCACCATCGCGCCGGCCACGGGTGCCGGACGGCCCGCGACGGCCTGCGGCACGCCCGCGGGCCGCGGCGGGGCGTTCCAGGGCGGCAGGACGGACGAGGCGAGGCGCTCGCGCCAGGCGGGGCCGCCGGTCGCATGCAGCACGAGATCGGCGACGCGCACGTAAAGGCCGAGCCGGCGCCAGACGATCGCCTCGCCGCCCGCCATCACCGCCCCCTCGGCCGCCGCGGCCGGGTCGGCCTCGGCGAGGCCCGGGATCATGGCGGCGGGCAGGGTCAGCACGGTGCCGCCATTCAGCCGCACCGCGAGCGCCTTGCGTGCGGCGTCGTAGGCCAGGCCGTTCGCCCGCGGCCCGTCAGGCGCGCCGGGCGGAGCGCCGGGGGCCGGCGCGGCCCAGGCCGTGAGCAGCGTGTCGCGGTGGCGCGCGACGAGCGCGAGCACGGTGCGCGCGCTGTCGGCGTTCAGGCCCTCGGACGCCGTGATCGCGAGGGCCGGCAGCAGCTCCACGCGCGCCCAGGCGCTCGCGCCCAGCACCAGCGTCTGGACCGGGAACTGGCCGCGCGTGGGCGCCATGAGCGCGTAATCTTGGTCGGTGAGGACCGCTGCTAGCACGAGCTCTCCCGGGCATGAAGGACGGTCGCCATCATGCCCCAATCGCCCGGCGAGCGCAACGAGGGGCGCCGGCCCTCAGAGGCGTTCGAGCGGCGCGAGCAGCGCCGGGCGGTCGCGCAGGCCGGCCAGCGTCACGACGTCCTCGCGCCAGGAGCGCGTCTCGATCACCACCTCCTGCGGCCCGCCGTCCTCGTTGATCACCCGCAGGCGCAGCTTACCGCCGGTCAGGTGGCGCGGGTCGGGGGCGCCCTCATCTTCAGTTGGTGCCGGCGCCGCGCCGCTCGGGCCCAGGGCGATCGTCGGCGGCTCGGGCCCCTCCTCGCCCTCCGCGAGCGGCGGGCCTTCGCCGTGGTACTGGAAGTCGAAGGGGGCCTTGAGCCTGGGGCCACGCAGGCGGTACGAGCCGGCAGGCACCGTCAGCCCCACGTCGCGACCGGCGCCGGGCAGGAGGCGCGACTGGAAGCAGACATGCGGCGTGGCGCCGGGCCCGCCCACGCAATAGGTGGCCTCCTCGATCTGCCGGTACCGCGGGTCCGGCCGGAAGGTGAGCTCGACCTTGTCGTCGGAGACGTGGTCGAAGTCGATGTTGCAGGACTGGCAGTGGATCTTGCCCTTGAGCCCGAGCAACGTGTCCGCGGTGCCCTTGGCGCCGCGGCAATGTGGACACAGCAAGCTCCATTGCGGCTTCAGCAGCGCGCGCCGCATGAGCTGCAGGCACGCCACGAGCACCTCCTCGCGGTCGCGCCGCCAGCGGTCCGCGAGCACGTAGGGGCGCACGTGCGCGACCTCATGGCCGGGCTCGCCCAGCACATGGTCGAAGAGCCGCCGCTCGAGCGCGGCGTCCGGGCTGTCCTCGGCGATCCGCGCGGCGAGCTCGCGCGCGGCCGCGCCGAGGCGGGGCGGCTTCACGTGCTCGAAGGGGTACGGGCCGTCGGCCGTGAGATAGGCGTCGATCGCGCGGTAGGCGTGGTCCCAGTTCCGCTGCAGCTTCACGCCCTCGCGCCGCACGAACGGCGCCATGAGGCCGAGCCGCGGGATCAGCTCGATCAGGTGCGTGAGCCGCGTGCCGCCGCCCGCGCGGGGCTGGAGCGCCACCGACGATCGGTACGCCTGCAGCACGCCGTTGTGGAAGTCTCGCTGCACGCTGAAGCCGATCGGGTAGACCCACTCGAACGGGTGCTCGTCCCAGGTCACGCCGAGGCCGAGCTGCTTGGTCTGGCCCGTGCGATCCACGCCGCCGTCCGGCCGGGGCGCCTCGTCGAACCGGGCCGGCGCCATGCTCGCGAGCAGGTTGATGCGGTTGGTGTCCGAGACCAGCGGCCAGAGCTGCGTAGGCGACGCCTCGAGGTCCCATTCCCAGGTGTAGACGACGGGGGCATCGCCCAGCGGCGGGGCTGTCTCGAGCATCGGCGCATCCTCTTTCGATCGGCTCTTTTTGTACCCGCCCGGCTGGTCACCCGCGCACTTGACCGCTGCCCCGCCGCGGCGCAGCATGGGGGCCGTCGAACGACCTTCCGGAGGTACCTCCCGCATGCGCCCGATTGCTTGCCTCGTCCTCGCGCTCGTCGCCCTGCCTGGCTGTGATACAGGTCCCCGCGATCAGGCCGCCGGGCCCTCGCCCTACGTCCCGGCGCCGATCACGAGCCCCGCGCCGCTGCCGGTCATGAGCGTCGCCCCGTGGGAGCCGACCACGATCTCGACGGCGGACCTCAACGCCCGCCTCGCAGCCCATGAGGCGATGTACGTGGCCGACGTGCGCTCACTCACGGCGTACGAGAAGGAGCACATCAAGGGCGCGAAGAGCTTGCCCTGGGCCGACATCGACAAGCAGAAGGGCACCTTGCCGAAAGGCAAGCCGATCGTCCTCTACTGTGCTTGACCGGACGAGCACAGCAGCGCCGGTGCGGCGCGCAGGCTTCACGATGAACACGGCTTCACCAATCTGCTGGTGCTGAAAGGCGGCATCCGCGAATGGAAAGAAAAGGGCTTCGCGGTGGTGGTGAGCGATGCCGACGGGGAGGCCAAGGGCCCCCGGCTCTACAAGCAACACTGCGCGGCCTGCCACGGCGACGCCGGCCAGGGGATGGCGAACCACTTCCCGCCGCTCGAGAACGATCCGATGATGAAGTCCAAGGACGCGTGGCCTGCGATCTGGGTCACGCTGGAGGGCCTCGGCGGCCGTCCGCTCGCCGGGCGCACCTACATGGGCTCGATGGGGCCTTTCAAGAAGATTCTGACGGACGATGAGATCGCGGCGCTGCTGACCTACGCCCGGCGCGAGTTCGGCGGGGTGAAGACGCCGGTGCTACCCAGCCACGTCCTGGACGTGCGTCGCGACATCGCAGGCGCGCAGTGGAAGCCGAAGGGGATGCAGACGCCGAAGCCCTAGCCGCCTTCGCGCAGCCGCGGGTTGCGGAGCAGCGACTCGAGGTCGACGCCGGCCTGCAGGCTCACGCCCTGCGCGTCGACGCGCAGCTGCGCGAGCGTGGCGCCGCGGGCGCGGGCCGCCGCGTCGAGATCGACGCGCACGCCGCCTGCGACCTTCTGCGCGGGGATGCCGGCCTTCTCGAACAGCTTCGCGATCTCGCTGGCGGCTGGCCCGAGGCTCGGCGTGATCGTCATCGTGCGGCCCTCGACCTTCACGTCGAGATCGAGCTTGCCCATCACGACGATGGGCGCGTCGTTCAAGCCGCGCGCCGATTGGCCGCCGCGGCCCGCGATGGCGACGAGGAGCAAGATGCCCTTCGCCACCGTGAGCGTGTCGCTGAGCGGCTTGAGGTCCGCCTTGCCGGTCACGGCGGCGCCGTTTGCGCGCATGGCGAGGCCGCCGAGCTCGTAGTCGGGCGCGAGCGCCTGGCGCATCACCGCCTGGAGCGCCGCCTCGTCGATCGAGAGCGCGATGTCGGAGCGCGGCGTGGCGGGGGGCGCGTCCGGCACGCCGGTGGCGCTCAGGCCGAGGGTGAGGTCGCCGGTCTCGGCGAGCGCGACCGCAAGCTGCGTGCGGGTCATGTCGAGCGTCACGAAGGACGGGACGATGCCCAGCTCGCGGATGATCGAGGTCGGCTCGAGCAGCACCAGGCCGGCCCGATCGCCTTTCTTCGCCACCAGCTGCGTCTTGGCAAGCTCCTTGAGCACCGCGCCGGTCGCGAGCGCGGTGAGGAAGGGCACCTCGATCCGCCAGCCACCGAGCATGAGCTTCGGCGCCTCGAACTGCACGCCGAGCTGGTTGTCCACGACCAGCGGACGGGCAGCGATCGCCACAGGCACCGGGATGCCGCACCAGCGCACCGTGCCCTCGCTGGTGAAGCGCTTCGCGGCAGGATCGAAGCCGATCGCCATGCGCGGGAAGACGCGCTTGTTGGCGAGCACGTGCTTGATGAACCGCTCCAGGAAGCCGCGCCGCACGCGCACCGTGCCCGCGGCCTCGAGCGCCGGGCGCCCGTGCATCGCGAGGCGAACGTCGGCCTCGATCGCGGGCGGGCGGTCGCCCAGCGTCAAGCGATCCGCGGCGATGGCCTGGCCTGTGGGCGCGAGCGGGCTTGCCGCGACGCGCGCGGGGGGCGTGCCGGCTGCAGGGGTGGAAGGCGTCGCCTGGATCGATCGGTCGGGCATCTCGGCTCCCGGGGCCGCAGCCCCGTCATGGCCTCATACCCGAAAGGCGACCCTCGCTCGCTTATCGCCGCGGCGACGGGGGCGCGGTACGCTGTCGGCAGAGGTTGACCATGAAGGATCGCACGCGCGTCCCCGAACCCGCTACCGCCACCACGGCGGCGCGCGCCAGGCGCCTTTGGGAGCTGGGCGCCTTCGAGCGGGCGCGCGATCTGCTCAAAGACCTGCCGCCCGACGATCTCGACGCCGTGCTCGCGCGGGCCGACTTCCACCTGCACGTGGGCGACCTCGCCCACGCGCTCGCCGCCTATGAGCGCGCGGCGCGCCTGTCGCCCGCCAGCGTGCACGCCTTGCGCGGGCAGGCCGCGACCCTGATCAACCTCGACCGGGCCGCCGAGGCGCATCATCGCGCGGTCCAGGCCCATGCGGTGGCCGAGGCGACGAACGATCTGCCGGCCTCGGAGCGGGCCAACGTCTTGACGGTGCTGGCCGGCGCGCATGGCCTCAAGGCGCACCGCGGCGGCTTCTTCGCGAAGCTGCGGCACGGCCCGTATGTGCGCGCCGGCTTCGAGGACGCGCTGGCGCTCGACCCGACCAACCCCTACGCGCGGACCGGGCTCGGGCGCTACTTCCTGGCCGCGCCGATCGCCCTGGGCGGCGACCCTGCGCGCGGGCTGGCCGAGCTCGAGACGGCGCTCGGCCACGCGCCGTTCTACTATCTCACCCACGCCTGGTACCTGCGCGCGCTCGAGGCCACCGGCGCGCTCCCCGAGGCCGCCCGCCAGCGCGAGCTGTACCGCGAGCGCTATGAAGCCTACCCCGGCGCGCTGGCGGAGCTTACGGGCGGGATGAGATCGCCCTTGTGACCTGCGGGTCCCTCAGGGCGCGAGCAGCTGCGTGATCCAGCCCAGCGCCCGGTCGCGGTTGGCCGCGTCGGCCGGCCCGAAGGTCTCGACCACCCCGTCTGGCCAGATCGGCACATGCAGCCCGGATTCGACGTATTCGACCCGCACGCTGCCGCCGCGCAGCCCCGCGCGCACGTGCTCGGCCCCCCGCGGGTCGACGGTCGGATCCTGCGTCGATTGCACGACGAGCACGGAGGCGCCGTCCGGCAGCGCGATGCCCGTGCGCAGCCTGGCCTTGGTGACCTCCGTCAGATCCACGAGCTGGATCAGCTGCTCGGAGGGGCGGTAGTGATACCAGTTGCCCTTCATCGCCCCCTTCCGCTCGACGGCCTGGCCCGTGACGCCGAGCCAGCGCAGCAAACCGGCGTAGCCGATCACGCGCGGGCCGCCGGGGGCCACGTCGATCAGCGGCGCGACCATCGCGATGCGGCTGGGTGGCGGCTGGAGCGCGCCGCGCCCGAGCGCCTCGAGCAGCACCGTGCCGCCGGTCGAGGTGGTGACGAAGCCGACGGACTTGTAGCCGCGCGCGACCAGCGCCTCGTACTCCGCGATGACGGGCGCCTGCCAGCTGCGCCAGGTCGACTGCGAGAAGTCCGCCAGGCTCGTCCCGTGCCCGCCCATCAACACCTCCGAGACCAGCGCGCCGCGCGCCCGCAGCTGCTGGGCCGCCAGCGACGTCTCGAACTCGGTCGCGTTGAAGCCATGCGCCGCGATCACCACCGGCGTGGCCAGCTGGGCCACGCTCGGCGCAGGGATCTCCTGGCTGACGAGGCGCGCGCGATGCGGGCGCTGGCCGTCGTCGAGCTCGCCGGGCACGGCGTTCGGCAGGCCGCAGCCGGCGAGCGTGAGGGCGAGGATCGTGAGCACACTCCGCGGGAGGATCATGCTCGAACCCCCGCACCCACCCAGGGAGCGAAAGGGTGCCAGGTCAAAAGGCATAGCCCACCTCCAGGCGGAACCGCGGCAGGGCCATCGCGTTGAGCGCCGCGAGCGGCGCGATCGCCAGGCCGCCGAGCAGCGTCGGCGGCGGGCCTACCGCAAGGTCGAACAGCCAGCGCTCGCTCCGGAGCTGCCAGCCCAGCCCCACGAAGCCCAGTGGGAAGAAATCGCCGGGCGTCTGATCGCTGATCGGCGCCAGGCGGATCAGGCTGGCGCCCGCCTCGGCGTAGGCGCCCAGCACGGGCGCTGGCAGGAACCAGCGGCCTGCGGCCGTGAAGCCATGGGCCAGGCCGATCGTGCCCAGCGTGAGCGTCGCGCCGAGCGGGCCGAGCCGCCCGTGGACGCCCGCATGAAGCCATTCGGGGTTGCCGAGCCCCGCTGTCGCCGCGAACGCCGGGCGCGAGGCTTCAGACTCGGCGGGCGGCGGGATCGTGACGACGGCGGCCATGACGAGAAGCGAGCCGACCATACAGCTTTCTTACCCCCGCTCGACGCGAAAAAAGGCCCTCCGGCCGAAGCCGGAGGGCCCTCGAAGCCGAAGCTTACTTGATGCCCTTGATCTGGTAGTACACGGTCAGCGTGCCGCCGTAGAACTTGTTGAAGCAGTTCCACTGGTTGACCTTGTCGGCCGCGCCGGTCGCGTTCTCGGCGACGAACTTGTCGATCGACTCGGTGACCTTGGCTTCGCTGTCGAGGTTGTCCCAGCCGTTGGGCAGGGTCATGCCGCTGTACTTGCCGTGCTTCGCAGCGCCGGTGGTGGTGGCGGCAGCCGGCGAGGCCGCGGCGCACTGCGCGGCGAGCGCCGCGTCGGGGCCCTTGACGGACGTGCCGGGCATCGCGCTGCTACCGGGCGTGGTCACGCCGGGCAGGCCGGCGCCGCCGGGACAGCCGGCGAGGAACGCAACCGAAGCAACTGCAGCGGCGTAACGGGCAAACTTCATCATCTCTCAAAATCCTCTCAAGTGTGACCGGGAGCGGCTAGCGCCGCCTCCCGGCCTGGGTGTGTGTGTGACTACTTCTTGTACTGCGTGTAAGCGCCGCCGTAGAACTTCTGGAAGCAGTTCCAGTCGGCCGCGATACCGGCCTCGAGCTTGGCGATCGCCGCAGTCACGTCCGCCTCGGACTTGTGGGCGGTGGCCCAGCCGTCGGGCAGGAGCTGCTTGTTGTACTTACCGTGAACCGACGTGCCTTCAGCCGGCGTGCCGGTGGCTGCGTTGCGGGTGCAGGCCGCGGCGCCCGTGGTGGGCGTCGTGGTGGTGCCGCCGGGGGTGGTGGCGGTGGTGCCGCCGACGCCGGTCGCGCCGGGGATGACGGCGCCCGTGCCCGCAGGGCAACCTGCCAGCATGATCGCGGCCGAGGTCAGAAGGGCGGCCGAGAACGTGTTCCGGAGAATGCGAGTCAAAAAAGTGTCCTCCTACAGACGTGTGGAACGTATGGGCAGATTGCTTGGCTGGTCGCCATGGGCGGTCTCATTAATTCACAATTCAAGGGAGTGTGTCAAGGACACTCGGCACCGCATGAGACCTGGGTTTGCGGTACTCCGAACGCGCGAACATAACGTGGTAGATCGAGCGTCGCCGGGTCAAACCCTGCAATACCCCTGCCCGCTAGGTACGTAACCGATAGGTGAAGGTCGTGGATCACCCTGGCTATCGATCGGCGACGAAATGATGACGACGGTCTCGCCAAGGAGGTTCCGTCGCCGATCGAATTGCAAAAAAAAAAACGCGGGCTAGGGCTTCGGCAGAATCCGCACGGAGGCCTGTACGCCAAAGTGATCCGACAGGTGCCCGCCCGCGACGGGCTCGTTCATCGCGATGGCCAGCCGCTCGAAGCGGACGTCCCAGCGTTCGCGCGGCAGCGCGAACACGTAGTCGATGCGCTCGGCGCCCTTGGTGTCGGGCTTGTTGGTGTTGCCGGGATCCACTGTGTAGCCGGGGGCCTCCGGGTTGGCCTCGAGCCAGCCGTCGCGCGGCGCGAGCCTCGCCATCAGGTCGCGGTACTCTGGCGAGTCCGCGGTCATGTTGAAATCGCCCAGCAAGAACGTCGGCCAGCCTGTGTCGTGCTTCTTCACGAGGGCGGCCAGCACGCCGTTGTCGTGTTCACGGATCTTCCCGTAGGGATTTTCGGCCTGGTAATGCGTGTTGTAGACGTCGACGCAGCCGACCCCCGGCACGCGCAGCCGCGTGAAGAGCACGCCCTTGTTGGCGAAGCGGTCCCAGGTGGCTTCCTGCTCGAACGGCGCGAAATCGACTTCGTCCTGCGCGAAGTTGGTGAGCGTGAAGAGTCCGCTGGTGGTGATGTCGAACCATTTCTTCTCGCGGTGCCAGGCCTGGAACGGGAAGCCCGAGCGCGTCGCGATCAGATCCGCGTGCGCGGTGAAGGCCTCCTGGAGCGCGACGATCTGAAACGGGCGGATCGCCGGCGCGATCAGGCCCATGCGGCGCGCCTGATCCGTGCCCAGGATGCCGGGCTTGCCCCAGATGTTGTAGGTGAGCAGCTCGAGCACGGACCCGCCGGTCGCGCGGGCGCCGAGCGCGGCGCCGTCGCGCGGGCTGGCCGGGCCGGCGACCGAAGGGAGGCGAGCGAATGCGAGCATCGCCGCAGACGACCCACAGGCGGGCAGCGTCGCCACGAGCAAGCCGATCAGAAACGGGCGGGCCTTTCGCATGCCGTTATATCGCTTCGTGTCGTGATAAACGTTCGTTAAATCTTCATTGGAAGTTGCAGCGTTTTCCCGCACCCGGGGGATACGAAGTATGGGTCGGTCGGCAGCCGGTACGTCCACCCCGCTCGTATGGTAGATCGGCAGCAACTGAGGAGTAACGACATGGGCATCGGCGGCGTCGACGGATCCAACTCTCCCCGCCCGGTGGGCGCACGCGTCAAGGCGGCCGGTGCGAGTGGCGCGGACGCGCTGCCCGGCATGTCGGGCGACAGCCTGAGCCTGTCGAAGTCCAAGGAGAGCGACCTCGTCAAAGAAGTGAAGGGCATGTCGGCTGAAGAGGCGGACAAGTCGGTCTCGACCGGTGGCAAGATGGTCGTCGCGGGCCTCATCGGTACCGGGATCGCCTACTGGGGAGCCGGCGCGCTCGTGGCCGCCACCGGCGTCGCGCTGCTGCCCGCCGCGATCGGCGTGGGCGCCGTGGCGCTCGCGCTCTGGGGCGCCATGAAGGTCGGCAAGGGCCTGAGCGCCAAGATGAACCAGGTGATGGAAAGCAAGACCAAGGGCCTCGAAGGCCTCGGCCAGTAGCGACCGGACATTCAGCCGGGCGGTCGTGGGTATAGGGTAGGCGGTGCTTGCCCGAATGCTCACGGCCGCTTTTTCCTTTGTCCGCTCCATCCGCCGGCTCACCTGGGTCGTCGTCGCCTGTGTCTGCGTGCTCGGCGGCGTTGCCGCCGCCTGGGGCGTGCGCGACACGCTGCCGATGCGCCGCATGCTCGCCGAGGCCGGCCACCTGGAGTCGCAGCTCGCGCTGGCGCGCCGCTTCGAGGCGGAGCGGCCGGGGCCGCCCGATCTGCCGCTGGCCGCGCGTTACTGGAAGAAGGCCGCCGCGCTTGGCCACGTGGGCGCCATGAAGCGGGTGGGCACGCTGTATTACCGGGGTGACGGCCTGCCCAAAAACTTGGGCATGGCGCTCGGCTGGCTGCGCCGGGCGGCTTTCGCGGGCGATCGCGAGGCCCAGGTGCTGGTCGCCTACTTCTACCATGTGGGCCAGGGCTGCCCGCGCGATCTGCCGGAGGCACGCCGCTGGTACGAGCGCGCCGCCAGCCAGGGCGACGTCGGCGCGATGCTGGCGCTGGGCTACCTCTTCCAGGGCGGCGACGGCCACCCGCCGGACGACGGGGTCGCGATCCGCTGGTATGGGCTCGCCGCGGACCTCGGCTCGGCGGCGGCACAGTTCCACCTCGGCGTGATCCACGAGGAAGGCCAGGGCGTGGCCGCCCAGCCCCTCGAGGCCTACAAGTGGTACGTGCTGGCCGCCGAGCGCCGCCATACGCTCGCGGCGCAGGGCGCGGCCTTCCTGCGCAGCAAGCTCACGCCTGCCCAGGTGGCTGCCGCGCGCCAGCGCATCGCGGCGTGGAAGAAGCAGCATGGCGAGTCGTCCGACACGCGGAAGGGCCCGCCGGGCGACGTGCCCGGAAGTCCTGTTGCGTATAACCATATTTCTTGATATGGTGGTGATATGACCGCTGCTTCCCCACCCGCCGACGACGACCTGGCGCGCACCCTCAAGGTGCTCGGCCACCCGG
This sequence comes from Candidatus Sericytochromatia bacterium, assembly GCA_036675505.1. Classification (GTDB taxonomy): domain Bacteria; phylum Cyanobacteriota; class Sericytochromatia; order S15B-MN24; family JAQBPE01; genus JAKFEW01. Next base: position 218,904 of record JAKFEW010000160.1, on the reverse strand, counting down.
ACCGCGTGCGGCTGCTGCGCCTGCTCGGTGAGCCGGCGCGCTTCCCCACCAACCTCGTCGACCCGCGCGTCGTGGGCGTGTGCGTCAACGACCTCGCCGCCGCCGCGGGCCTGCCGCAGTCGACGACATCACACCACCTGGGCTTGCTGCTCAAGGCCGGCCTGCTCGAGGCCACCGAGCACGGCCCCTGGCGCTACGTGCGCCCGCGGACCGCGGCGTTCCAGGCGCTCGCGGTCGCGCTGGCCGGGCTCGCGCCCTGATTTTTTTTGCCCGATCATATCCATAAATATTGATAAGGAGAACCAGGAACATGGAACTGCTCGATCGCCCGGCCCTGCACCCGCTGTTCGCGCCCGGCCGGCTCGGCGCCCACCGCCTGCGCTCGCGCCTGGTGCTGCCGCCGATGGCCTCCGGCACGGCCGACGCCGAGGGCCGCGTCACCGCCGAGACGCTCGCGCACTACCGGCGGATCGTCGGCGAGCGCCACGGCCTGGCGTTCGTCGAGTACAGCCACGTCCATCCCTGGGGCAGGTCCGAGGCGCGCCAGCTCGGTGCGTCGGGCCCCGCGCATGCGGCGGGCCTCGCCGCGCTCGCGGCCACGATCCGTGCCGCTGGCGCGCTGCCCGGCATCCAGCTCACCCACGCGGGCGGCAAGACGGAAGCCGCGCTGATCGGGCGGACGCCGCTCGGCGCGAGCGCGCGGCCGATCCCGGCGCACGGCGGCGACCTGCCGGCGCCCGCGGCCATGACGGACGTGGAGCTCGCCGAGCTCACGGAGGCCTTCGTCGCGGCCGCCGTGCGCGCGGAGGCGGCGGGGTTCGTGGCGATCGAGATCCACGCGGCGCACGGCTACTTCTTCAACCAATGGCTCTCGCCGATCACCAACGTGCGCGAGGACGCGCACGGCGGCTCGCTGGCCGCCCGCGCACGCCTGCTGCTCGACCTGATCGTGCGCCTGCGCGCGGTGCTGCGCCCCACGACCATCCTCTCGCTGCGCTTCCCGGGCCAGGACCGGCTGCCGGGCGGGCTGACGCTCGCCGACACCGCCTGGCTCGCCCGCGAGGCCGCCGCGCGCGGCGTCGACGTGCTCGACGTCTCGAGCGGGCTGGGCGGCTGGCGGCGCCAGCACGGCCAGCGCGGCGAGGGCTACCTGGTCGCCGACGCGGCGGCGCTCAGGCGCGCGAGCGGCCTGCCGGTGATCGGCGTGGGCGGGGTCGTGTCGCTGGACTACGCCCGCGAGGCGCTCGGCGCTGTGGATTTCCTGGCGGTGGGGCGCGCGGTGCTGGCCAACCCGGCCTGGCCGGGTACATCGAGACGGCCTGACCTTTCGGCGGGCTAACGGAACCAGCTTGCTCGCTCGTTCGTCGAAATTCTCGCCTCGCACTCTCAGGCGCCTGCCGCGCCGTCGCCACCCAGGAGCCTTGCATGAAGAAGCGCCTTTTTTCCCTCGGCTTGATGTCCGCGCTGGCCGGCCTCAGCGCCTGCGTGATCGTGCCTGACGGCCCGCTCACGGGTCCGAACGCGGTGCCGGGCGGCCCCGGCGGTCCCGCGGGCGCGGGCGGGGCCGGCGGCGTCGCCAGCCTCAACGCGAAGGGCAGCATCAGCGAGTCGAGCGTGGACGCGCTCCTGGCCGGTGAGGCTGACGCCGCCAAGGTCAAATCGCAGACGGCCGCCCTCGAAGGCCTGAACTCGGGCGTCAGCGCCGAAGGCCTGGCCGAGCTGACCGGCGAGGAGGTCACGGAGCTTCCGGCCGCCGGCGCCGGCGGGATTTCCGAGGGGGCGACGCGCAGGCGCCGGCCCACGAGGCCCAAGGCGGCGCGCACGCCGGTGCCGACGCCCCCGCCCGGCCAGGGGGGCGATTTCATTCCGCAGACCGCGCCCTCGGCCGTGGTGCCGCCCGCCGAAACGCCGCGGCCCGTGGCCACGATCGTCCCGCCGCCCCCGCCGCCGCCGACGCCTGCGCCGATCAAGACCCTGATCTCGTCGCTCGTCGCCGGCAGCGGCTACGACTGGCCGACCGAGATGCTGCTGTACGGCCGGGTCGACACGTTCGACGGGAAGCGCGGCAACAACGCCGTCGTGGCGCCTGGTGGCCTGTGCTGGGCGGGGAGCGGCAAGATGTTCCTCTTCACCGACAAAGACGAGGTCCGGTACTTCTATGACGACGAAGGCGGCTACGTGGGCTCGTTCACGGGCGGCTACGGGGCCCAGGACGGCACCTTCGCGGAGGCGCGCTTCAAACGGCCGCATGGCATCGCCCTCGCGCCGGACGGCAGCCATGTGGCCGTCGCCGACACCGGGAACCATGCGATCCGGTTGCTCGACTTCACGAACAAGACGGTCTCGACCATCGGGGGCGACTCCGCGGAGGCGGGCTTCGCGGACGGCGACTTCCAGGCCTCGAAGTTCAACGAGCCGTGGGGCCTCGTCTATGACTCGACCGGCAACCTGTACGTCGCCGACAAGCGCAACCACGCGATCCGCAAGCGCACCCCCGACGGCGTCTGGACGACGCTCGCCGGCAATGGTCGTGCGAACCGCCTGGATGGGCGCGGGAGCGCCGCGTCGTTGATTCTCCCCGAGGGCATCTGCATCGACGGCCAGGGCAACCTGATCTTCACCGAATCGAGCGACAGCGGCGCGATCCGCAAGGTCTCGTCCGGCGGCGACGTCACGACCCTGCTGACGGGAGTCCCGGGCCCGAGCGCGATCGACGTCGATGCGGCCGGCGATATCCTCTTCGCGACGAGCTACATCGCGGGCGACGCCGTCGCCTCGGACCTGTACGCGATCATCCCGGACGTCGGCGCGAAGGTCATCGCCCACACGAGCATCAACGGCAACTTCATCGGCGACGAGGGCCTCGTGCTGATGCCGGACGGCAACAGCTTCTACTACACCCACACCTCGCCGAAGGCGGGCATCTACCGCGCGGAATACAAGTAGAGTCGCGATCGGGCGCCCCTGCCTGCGGTAGGGGCGCCTTTCGGCTTCAGTCGCGGCGGGCGCGCTGCTTGGCGGCCCCGCCGGTCACCCAGATCGGGCTCGACCAGGCCCAGGCCTTCTGGTCGTCGTAGACCAGCTTCGCGAAGTAGTACGAATCCCCGGTCGTCGCCGGCAGCGTGACCTTCCAGAGCGCGGTCTTCTTGCCGATGGCCTGCTTGCCGAGCAGCTTGGCGGGCTGGCCGCCCACGCCGTCGACGTCGCCGTACAGCTCGACGCGCTGGATCGCGCTGTCCGGGTCCGAGGCGGCCACGCGCACGGCGAGCTCCTTGCCGCCGGGGATCTCGTCGCCCATGTCGCGGCCGTTGATCGAGAACCAGAAGCGCACGTTGGTGTCGAACGCCGCGTAGGTACGGCGGTTGCGGAAGGCGTCCATCAGGCCCTCGCGCGAGAGGTTCTTGGCCCACACGCCGGTGCGGGTCGGCACCGCGAGGCCCCAGTTCTTCACGTGGTTGTCCTGGTCGCCGACGGCGCCGATGCGCCAGCCGCGGTTCAGGAACTCCATGTACTCGATCTCGTAGTTGAGGCGGTTGCGGCCGCGATCCCACTCGTCGGGCTCGCCCTTCATGTCGGGCCGCTCGTACTTGCCGGGGCCGTTCAGCAGCGCCATCGCCGCGACCTTGTCGTTCGCGACCACCGAAGCCTTCGCATGGTCCACCGGCGAGAACTTGAGGCCGCCGAACTCGAGCGGGTTGCTCGGGTGCGGGTGGTTGAACTGGATCCAGCCAACCTCAGGGTGGTTGGGCAACCAGCGGTCGTAGAAGTCGCCCCAGGCGCCATTGCCGACCGGGCAGCGCTCGTTGGCTTCGAAGATGTTGATGTGCCCACCCTTCGAAATCGAGCTCCATTCCTGCGAGAGGATCGCGACGAACTTGCCGTCGACGGTGTGGACCTTGGCGGCCTCTTTCATCTTCGCGTAGCCCTGGTCGTTGATCATGTGCGAGTGCGAGGACACGCCCAGGAAGTCGAGGTTCGCGCGGTCGCGCGCGAAGGCGTAAGCCTCCGCGAGCGTGCCCTGGCCGTCGTCGCCGTGCTCGGCGACGTGGGTGTGGGTGATGCCGAAGTAGGGCTTGTAGGCCGCCTTGGCGGCCTCGGCCATGACGTCGCCTTCGGTCTGGAGCAGGCCGAGCGCGGGCAAGGGCGCGGCGGCCGGGCGGCCGAGCACGCCGCAGCCGGCGGCAGCCAGCGAGGCGAGGGTCAGGAGAGCGATGGAGGCGCGCAACCGGGGCATGGGCGGTCCTTTCAGGCGGTTGCGGATGTTATGAGGCCGTCATGAGTCTAAATGACGTTAAGCTTGCCTTAAGATTCGGCGCCCGGTGTAAGGTGATAGCCGTCTCAGACGCTGCCGTCCCACGGCCAGTACGCTGGGACGGGGCCGCACGGGCGGCCGAGCGTCCGGTGGACGCCGAAGGGGGATCCCATGAACTGGCTTGGCACATGGATCGGAGCCGGCTTCGGCCTCGTGTTTGTCATGGTGTGCGCCACCCTGCTCGGTGAGCCGCTGCACGCCGCGGCGCCGGCGCCGGCCGCCGCGGCCGCGCAGGCGGTCCGGGTGCATGCCTTCGCGCCGCGAAGCCGCGCCGCGGCCCGCGCGCAGCTGCCCAAGCACGGCGCCGCGTTCCTCTCGAAGGTGGCGGGCGACGTGACCGCCGGCGCGCCGCCGGTGGCGGCGGTGCGCGAGGAGGGCAAGCTGCGCCTCGTACAGGCGGGCGACCTGCTCGATGGCGCCGTGGTGGCGAGCATCGAGGCCGACACGCTGACGCTGCGCACGGCCGACGCGACCGTCGTGATGCCCCGCGCCCGCTAACCTAGCGCTTCCAGAACAGCCAACGCGGGAGCGTGGGCTTGAGCACGTCATGCGCCGCCAGGCGCCCCTGCACCTCCACCAGCCCGTCGATCCCGCCCGTCGCGTGCGAGGCCCGCTCGAGCTCGGCCTCGAGCGCCCGGCGCTCGCCCTCCCAGGCGGCCCGCGCCCGCAACGCCGGCTGCGCCTGGCGCCACAGCACCACGCTCACCACCGCGGCGAGCACGAGCAGCGGCCACAGCTCGACCAAAATGATCCAGAGCGCGGCCAGCGTGCGTCCCATCGCTTACTTCCTCTCCTCGGCCGCTGCGACGTCGGCGTTCGCGCGCAGCCGCTTCAACAGCACCCGGTCGAGCAGGCCGGGCGCGAAGCGCGCCAGCGTGAGCGCGAGCCGCTCGCGCAGGCCGGCGGGGGCGATTTCGCGGGACCGCCTGCGGACGCCTTCGAGCACGTCGCGGGCCACGTCGTCGGGATCGAGGCCGCGGGCCGTGTCGGCGTCCATCTGGCCGTGGGCGCCGCCGTCGGCGGCGATCGCGTTGCGGGAGATCTCCGTGACGACGAAGCCGGGGCAGACCGCCATCACGTGGATGCCCTCGTCGGCCGTCTCGACCCGCAGCGCGTCGAGGAAGCCCTGCACGGCGTGCTTGCTCGCCGCGTAGCCGCTGCGCCAGGGCGGCGCGAACTTGCCGACCACGCTCGAGATCACGACGAAGTGGCCGCGCGAGGCGCGCAGCGCGGGCAGGGCGGCCTGGGCGAGGTCGACCGTCGAGAAGTAGTTCACGGCCATCAGCTGGCGAAACACCTCGGGCTTCGCGTCGGCGACGCGCGCGCGCATCGAGACGCCCGCGCTGTGGACCACGCCGTCGAGGCGGCCGAACGCGGCCAGCGTCGTCGTGACGGCGCGCTCGCAGGCCTCGCGGTCCGAGACGTCGCCCGCGACGACCACCACGCGGTCGGGCTGGCCCCACGTGGCGCGCAGCGCCTCGAGCACGTCGGCGCGCCGGGCCATCAGCCCGACCTTCGCGCCGCGCCGCACGAGCAGGGCGGCGATCGCCCGGCCGATGCCGGACGACGCCCCCGTGACGAGCCATACCTGGTCGCGGAACGGCATGGCGGGCCGCGTCAGCTCGCTGCGCCGTCGTCGGGCGCGGCCGGCGGCGTGGCCCCGCCGGCCGGCAGCTTCCAGCCGAACGCGCTTGCCACGCCCATCGCCTTGGCCATGAACTCGGGCAGGGCTGCGAACGCGCCGCCGCCGCCGTTGCCGTCCGAGACGCCCACGTAGCGGTACTCCTGGATGTCCGGCATGTGCTGCGCGATCTCCGGCAGCACCTTGACCAGCTCGCCCTGGATCGCGGACGGCGTCTTGGCGTTGGCGGTCTCCTGGCGGTGCCTGTCGATCTCGGCGGCCGTGCGCAGCCGGTCGAGCTCGGCCCGGTTGGACGCCACGGCGAGCCCGAGGCGCTGCTCCTCGGCCAGGCGCTCGGCCTCGAGCTTGTTGGCGTGCCGCTCGCGGTCGAGCGCCATGCGCGCCCGCAGGTCCACGGCCTCGGCCTCGCGGCGCGCCGTCACGAGACGCTCGGTGGCCTCGAGCTCGGCGAGCTGCGAGGCGGTGCGGGCGATCGCGAGGCCCTCTTGCTGGGCGATCGCCTGGGTCTGGTTCTCGGCCGCGATGCGTGCCTCCTCGGCCTGCCGCCAGAGCTCGGCCCGCAGGCGCGCGATCTCCTCGTCGGCGGCGAGCCGGGCCTCTTCGGCCGCGCGCTCGTGCTCGGCCTGGAGCCGGATGAGCTCGGTCTTCTGGCGCTCGGCCTCGAGCCGCTGCTCGATCGCGATGCGCTGGAGGTCGGTCTCCTGGCGGTAGCGCTGCTGGTCCTGCTCGGCCTTCTGCGCGAGCTCTTGTTGCCGGGTCTGGGAGGCCAGCGTCGCCTGGCGATCGTCGAGCTCGACCTGGGCGCGCAGCTTGGCGATCTCCGACGCCGCCTTGGCGTCCGCCGCCTCGCGCTCGACCGCGGCCTCGCGGCTCTTCTGCTGGATCTCGGACTCCGTCGCGATCTCGGAGAGCCTGGCCAATCGGGCCTTCTCGTGGCGGAAGGGCGCCTGCAGGTTGTCCCACAGCGTGGTCGAGGCGACCATCGCCTCTTTGATCTGCACCGTCACGATCTTGAGGCCCAGGCCGTCGCCGTCGCGGCCCTCGGCCACGCTCTTCATGCGCTCGGTCAGCTCCTGGATGATCGGCGCCTTGTCCTTGAGCACCTGCTCGACGGACATCGTCGCGACCGTATCCTTGATTGCCGCCTCGGCCTGCTCCTTGAGCTGGGCGTTCACGATGCCCATCGGATCGTTGATGTTCGAGAAGTCGAGCCGCTTGTAGGCCAGCGAGAAGTCCGAGATCAGCCACTGGACGTAGGCGAGCACGTTGATGCCCTGCTTCTCGGCGCTGATGCAGCGGGCGAAGATGCCGATCGTCTGCATCGCCGCGGGCACGACCAGGTAGCTGTCGACGAGCGGGTTGTAGCGGAAGCTCTTGCCCATCCCGATCGTCACCGGCTCGGCGCGGCCGCGGCGCGTCTGCACGACATACATGTTGGGCGGCACGATCACGTTGCGCCAGATCCAGAAGCCGGTCTCCACCACCTTGGCGCCGGTGGACTCGAGCTGGAGCTCTTCGCTGGTTTTCTCGTAAGCGGGGAGCGACATCTTGGCTTTCCTCGGGGCGGCGGCGGCACGGGCGCGGGTGGCGGGGGGCGGGGCCCCTGAAAAGCTGGCGCTTCGCTCGAACGCCGCGTATTCCTGCGGGGGCGCCAGGCCACCCGCGATCAGGGGCGACGGCGCCTCGGCCAGGCTGGGCGGCGGCGCGCCGCCGGGTGCCATCGGGGCGGGCGCAGAAGGCGGTATGGGGCCGCCCATGGGCTCGGCAGGCGCGTCCCAGGCGTAGCCGGTGTCGTCGGCCTTCGCGAGCTTGTCCGCCAGTTGCTGGCGCTGGACGACGTCCTTGCCCTGGTCGCTCTCCTCGGACTCGGCCCTGGCCTGTGCCTCGAGGAACGCCTGCGCGGCCGGCGCGGCGATCTTCTTCATGGTGGCCTTTTGCTGGGCGATTTCGCGGCGCATCGTCGCTCCTGAGGCTCGCTTGCCAGGCCTACTATACCAGACCGCTAGAGGCGTCACGTGACGACGATCACGTCGCCTTCACGTCGACTCAGCGCTTCGCAGCCGCGCCCACAAACGCCTGGTAGAGCGCATGCGCGCGGCTGACGTACTGGGCCACGTTGCCGTAGTTGCCGCGCTGGCGCCGCGGATCGCCCCAGGCCGGGTAGGCGACCAGCGGGAAGGCCTTCGCCAGGTCGCCGTTCGCCGCGTAGGGCACCTTCATCTCGGCGGCGAGGCAGCGCAGGGCGTACTCGGGGTTCGCGCGCAGCATGGTGGCCGTCGCCTCCTTGGTTTTCGGGAGGCGCCGGGTCAGGCCCGGGATGAGCTTTCCGCGCCAGTCCTGCGCCTGCGTGGCCGCGATGCCGGCGGCGAGCATCCCGCGGCCGACTTCGCGCATGTGCGGGTTGAAGGAGCCGCGGGCGGCGTCGTAGCTCTCGAAGACGCAGAAAGCCGCGAGCGCACAGGGATCGACGCCGAGCTCCGTGCCGATCCGCTCGAAGAGCTGGCCGTAGGTCTCCTGCGGGCGCAGGGTCGTGCTGCGCTTGCGGAGGTCGAGGCGCATGTCGGCCGCGACCCGGCGCTCCCATATCGCCGGCACCTGGGCGATGATCGTGGGGAAGTCGTAGGTGGGGGTGCGCTCGGCGCGGGCGTCGTAGGTGCCGCGCACGGTGTCGGGCTTGAACGACCACCGCGGGCTCGGCGGGGTCACGGGCGCGCGCACGTAGGTGTCCCGGGTCGGCGGCGGCGCGACCGCGGAGGGCGGTTTGGCGGCTGGCCTGGCCTGGGGGCGGGGCTTGGGGGCGGCTGGGCGGTTGGGATCGATCGGCGGCATGGAACCTGGCTGCGGACGCTCGCCCGCTTTTCTCCTTATACGCGAAATCGAGCAGTTTTAAGCGAGCGGCCGGGCCGCGGCTTGCCTGGTTGGGCCAGGAATCCGCGGAGGTATAATGTCCACGCGAGACGCCGGCCCGTGACCGGCGCATGGGGAGGTCATGGGGCGGAAATCGCGGATGCGGCGGCGGGGGCCGGCACGCACCACGTTCTTGGCAGCGATCTTCATGGCCGCCGTCATGGGCCTCGCCGGCGGGTTCGGTCTGGAGACCGTGCTCGCCACCGGGCGCCCTTCGCCCATGCCGACGGCCTCGGCCGGCGAGCCGCTCGCCGTGGCGACGGCCGCGCCCTCGGCGCTCAGCCTGCTGCCGACGCTCGAGCAGCCGCTCAACGTGCTCTTCATGGCCACCGACGTGAGCTGGGAGTATCAAGGCGGCAAACGCGCCCCGGGCCTGCGCGGCAACACCGACACCATGATGCTCGCGCGCTTCGACCCCCAGCGCGGCGACGCCCGGATCCTCTCGATCCCGCGCGACACGCGCACGGCGATCCCCGGCCACGGCACCTTCAAGATCAACGCCGCCAACCCCTACGGCGGCCCTGGGCTGTCCGTCCGCACGGTCGCGGCCCTGCTCGACGTGCCGGTCGACCGCTACGTGCTGATCAACACGCGGGCGGTGATCCAGCTCGTGGATGCGCTGGGCGGCGTCGAGATTTACGTGCCGAAGGACCTGAACTACGACGACTGGAGCGGCAAGCTGCACATCCACCTCCGGAAAGGGCCCAACCGGCTGAGCGGCCAGCAGGCCCATGACTTCTTGCGTTTCCGCCACGACGACCTCGGCGACATCGGCCGCGTGCAGCGCCAGCAGCTCTTCATGCAGGCCGCGGTGGGCCAGCTGCTCACGCCGAAAAACCTCTTGCAGGTGCCGCAGCTGGTGGGGCTGGTCCGCCAGAACATGGAGACCGATCTCTCGACCGGCGAAATGGTGCGCCTCGCGTCGTGGGGCCGTGGCCTCGACGGCGCGCGCGTGCGGATGACGATGGTGCCGGGGCGCGAGGGCCTGATCGCCGGGGGCTGGTACTGGGTGCCCGACCTGGACGGCGCCCACCGGCTGGTGGACGGCTTCCTGATGGGCCGCACGGTCGCCACGGCCAGGGCGCCGGGGCGGGTGCGCATCGCGCTGCGCGACGGGGTGGGCGATCGCCAGGCGCTGCGCCGCCTCAAGCGGGCGCTCGCGGGTGCCGGCTACGTGTGGGTGGAGGAGGCCGGCCGCGACGCCCGCCTCGGCCATGAGATCACCCAGATCATCGCCCAGAACGCCGACGAGACAGGGGCCCAGGCGCTGCTCGCGGCGATCGGCGTGGGCGAGGTGGTGGTCGCCGCCACCGGCGAGCTGAGCTCCGACGTGACGATCGTGATGGGCAAGGACTGGCTCGAGCTCGAGCACGCGCCCCAGGCCAGCCTGGGGCTGCCGCTCCCCTGACCGTCCCTGGCCTGGGCGGGGCCTGGATTGTTACGGCGTTGTGAAATGTGACGCTCGTACCTTCATCCGTCACAGACTTCGCCGACATACTGGAAGGGGACTTCCCCGGAGGCGAACATGCGGAACATCATTCAGGGCATCGAGGCCACCACGCTGCTGGCCACCACGCAGGGCGAGGTCGCCCCGCCCAAGCTCGAGCCGACCAGCTACGTCGTGATGTGGCGCGTCGTCACCCGTCCGGGCGCCCCGTTGCCGCGCCTGGTGCCGATCGGCTAGTCAGCCCGCGGGCGCGCCTACTTCGCGCCCGCCTCGCGCCAGACGCCAAGCGCTGCCAGCAGCTCCCGCGCGGCCGGGCGTGGGCGCACGCGCCGACGCCAGACCACCCACAGGTGCTCGTTTACCTGCACGGGCGGATCCGCGATGACGGCGAGCTTGCCCGCTGCCAGGCGCGCCTTGATCGCGAGCTCAGGCAGGAAGGCCGCGCCTACGCCGGCCTCGGCGAGCTGGATCGCCGTGCTCAAGCTCTCGACCTCGGCCACGATCTGGCGCGGGAAGCGGTCGTCCGGCCAGTTGTCGAGCGGGAGGTCGAGGTCGCGCTTGAAGAACCGTGGCACGATCCAGCCGAGCTCGTGCCAGGGCCGCTTCGGACCCGGCGCCGAGACGATCAGCAGCGGCGTCGTCGACGCCTCGACGGCCACGAGGTCCGGCCGCGCCGGCGGGCGGGGCAGGAAGCCGAGATCGAGCTCGCCGTCCGCCGTCCAGCGCTCGACGTCCTCCGGCAGCATGTCGTGGATGCGCGGCCGGATGCGCGGGTGGCGCTTCTGCAGCGCGGCCACGATCGGCGGCAGCACGTGGTCGTGCCAGAACCCCGCCGTGCCGATCGCCACCGGGCCCGCGATCGCGCGCTCCTTCCAGCCCGCCATCTGGCGGTCGAGGTCTTCCATGCGCGCGAGGATCGCGCGGGCCTCGGCGAGCAGCGACTCGCCGGCCGGCGTGAGCCCGCGGACGCGCTGGTCGCGGTCGACCAGGCGCACGCGGTAGCGGTCCTCGAGGCCGGCGATCGCCTTGCTGACGGCCTGGGACGTCACGTCGAGCCGCGCGGCGGCCGCGGCGAAGCCGCCGGTGTCGGCGAGGGCCACGAAGTAGCGCAGCCAGTCGGGGTTCACGTTCACGGTCAGCCTCCGGTTTCGGCCTTATCGAAACTCTCGGTTGAGACTTTCGCGAGGAAAGCCGGCAAGGGGGCTTGAATCCGCGTCGGCGATCCGGCAAGATGGGATCGTCAGAGTGATACAGGCGACGGGAGGTAGCGTCGATGGCGACCGAGCTCCGTACGTCCGAGGCGATCGGCCTCTTCTTCCAGCAGCGCTGCAACGTGGTGCTCGCGTTGATGGTCGTCCTGAGCGCCGCCGTCGGCCTCTGGGTGGTCGGCCTGCCCGGGCTCGCCGTCTGGGCCGCCTGGGCCGCGATCGGCGTGGTGACCTGGCCGCTGCATGAATACGTGACCCACCGCTGGATCTTGCACGCGAAGCCGCTGCCGTGGGCCTGGGCCGTGAAGATCCAGCGCCGGCTGCATTACGGCCACCACGTCGACCCGCGCCAGCTCGATCTGCTCTTCGCGCCGATGTGGTTCACGATCCCGGCGCCATTCCTGTACGGCGCGCTCTACCTCACGTTCCTGCCGCCTGCGGCCGCGCTGGGGATGCTCTTCGGCAACATGGCGACGATGCTCTTCTACGAGTGGATCCACTTCGTCGCGCACGTGCCGTACCAGCCGCGCTCGGCCTATTTCCGGCGGCTCAAGACGATGCACACGTGGCACCACTACAAGAACGAGCATTACTGGTTCGGCGTGACGGAGTCGATCATGGACCGGGCGCTCGGCACGCTGCCCGAGGTCGCGGCGATCCCCACGAGCCCGACCGTGCGCGCGCTGCACGGCGACGAGGCGCTCTGATTTCCAGGGGCTAGCGGCCCGCCGCGCGCACCAGGGTGCTGTAGAGCGCCTTCGTGCCGCGCTCGAGCTGGTCGTACGTCACATACTCGTCGTCGCCGTGGATCGCGTCGATCTGCTTCTGCGTCGCCATGATCGGCATGCACCCCAGCGCCTGCGCCCCGCGCTCGCGGAAGAACGCCGAGTCCGTGCCGCCGCCCGGCGTGAGGATCGGCATCACCGGCACGCCCGGGTACTCCTCGCCGATGGCCGCCACCAGGGCGTCCCACAACGCCCCCGTCGCCGCGCTGCGCGAGGGCGCGCGCTCATGCAGCACCTTCCACGCGAGCGGCGGGTCACCCGGCACGGCGGTGGCCGCCTTGACCCAATCCAGCGTGGCGGCCGTGGTGCGCCCAGGCAGGATGCGGATGTCGACCTCGGCGCTCGCCGCGCCCGGCACCACGTTGGTGTTCGTGCCGGCCGCAAGCACGGTCGGGTTGATCGTGTTGGCGAGCAGCGGCGCGAGCGCGGGCTCGGCGGCGATCAGGCGCGGGCCGAGGAGCGGCAGGATCCAGGGCTGCGCCACGGCGTTCAGCGCGAAGGCCGCCAGGCCCGTCTCCGTGGAGGCGAAGGCGTGCAACATCGCCTGCGACTCGGGGCCGAGCTCGAGCGTGCGGGGCGCCGCCTCGAGGCGCGCCATCGCCCGCAACAGCCGGCGCGTGGCCGAGTCCGGCCGCTCGCGCGAGCCGTGGCCGGTGTCGCCGCTGGCGGTCGCGCGCAGCCAGAACGTGCCGCGCTCGGCGGTCTGGATGCCCATCAGCGGCTTGCCGGACTTCGTGATGAGCCCCATGCCGCCCTCGTTGAGCACCTCACCGGCATCCACCTCGGCGGGGTGGTTCGCGATCAGCCAGGGCACGCCCACCTCGGCGCCGGCCTCCTCGTCCGCCGTCGCGGCCAGGATCACGTCGCGGCGCAGCGGCACGCGATCGCGCACGAGCTGCAGGAAGGCGACCACCTGCATGACGCCGAAGCCCTTCATGTCGAGCGCGCCGCGGCCCCAGATCGCGCCGTCGTGCACCTCGGCCGCGAAGGGCGGGTGCTTCCAGCGGGCGGCCTCGGCCGGCACGACGTCCATGTGGTGCAGCAGCATCAGCGGCTTCTCGGGCCCGCTGCCCTTCAGCCGCGCGATCAGGTTGCCGCGGCCCGGCTCGGCCACGAGCACTTTCGACGGCACGCCCTCGGCGGCCAGCCAGCGGGCGATCAGGCGCGCGGTGGCTTCCTCGTTGCCGGGCGGGTTGGAGGTGTCGATGCGCAGGTAATCGCGCAGCTTGTCGGCGGCCTCGTCGCCCAGCGAGGGCGGTGGAACCGCGCCCAGGCTGAGCAAGGCGAGCGTCGCGGCGGCGGCCAGCAGGCGGCGTGCGGTCATGTCAGTCCCTCGCGCGGAAGCGGTGGTCGTCGAAGAAGCCGACCTCCCGGATCGCGGCCCCGGGCGCGTCGCGCCGGATCACGCCGAGCGCCTCGCCGTAATAGGCGAGCAGGTTCTCCTTCACGCCGGCCTCGAAGGGCTTGAAGAAGTCGTCGTGGTGCATCGGCAGGATCACCGCCGGCCGCAAGGCCGCGTAAACGCGTTTGATCACGTCCGGCGAGCTCTTCCAGCCGCTCACGCAGAACAGCACGGTCTCGGCGCGCTTGCCTGCCAGGTTGGCCTCGTTGATGTCGGCGCTCCCGCAGTGGTAGAGGGTGCGCCCGCGCCAGTGGATCAAGAAGCCGAAGACCGGGCCGTTCTTGTACTCCAGGAACCACATCGGCACCTTCACGCTCGCGGGCATCTCGCCGCCCGCGAGCCACTGCGTCGCCATCGTGGAGTGGCGGCTCTCGACGATGTCCACGTAAAGGTCGCCCACCTTCACCCGATCGCCGCCCTTGATCGCGAAGCGCTGGGGAGCGGGCAGGCCCTCCTGCGCAGCCACCTCGAGCGTCGCGGGCGAGCCGTAGAGCACAGCGCTGGTGAGCTTCGCGGCGGTGGGCGCGTCGATCATGTGGTCGAAGTGGCTGTGGCCGACGAACACGCCGTCCACCGGCCGGACATGGGCCTTGATCGCCGCCTCGTCGGGGCGCGCGGGGCCCTGGAGCAGCTGGCCGAGCGGCGTGCGCGAGTAATAGGGATCGATCAGGATCGCGGTCTTGGCCGTGCGGATCTCGAAGCCGGCGGTGCCGAGCCAGCGCACGGCCAGCTCGTCGCGGCCCGGCATCGCGCTGCCGTCGCCGGTCCGCACCCAGGCGGGCGCCGGCGCTGCATCGGCCGGGACGATCGCGGGCTTGCGGGCCATCGCCTGGGCGGCGAAGGCAGGCGTGAGCGCCAGCAGGGCCGCCAGCAAGAAACGGGCGCCCCCGCTGCCGGGGGCGCCGCGCCGGGGATCAGATGTCGACGGATGCATTTTTGCGTGGCCTGAAGTTGCGGAGATCCAGGTGGAAGACTACCTCGCGGGCGTCGTACTGGTCAATCGTCAGCGGCAGCGCCGTGTTCGGGTCGATCTCCATCACCATCTTCGCGCAGCCCTTGAGCAGCGCCCCACCGCTCACCTCGATCGCGACGCGCTCCTGTGTCTGCGCGAGGATCCGGGCCTTGTGCCGCGGGTCGACCAGCTGGTCCATCATGCCCTTGAGGTCCGTCTGGGGGATGTTGTAGTTGCGCACCGAAAGCAGGCGATCGTCGTTGACCGAGAGATCGACCGTGATCGCGCCGAGCACGCCGTCCGGCCGGACCTTGGCGGTCGAGCCGCCGGTGTACAGCACCTTGGTGCCCTTGCCTTTGCCTTCCTTGATGTCGATGCGGATGGTGCGCGGCGCCTTGCCGATGATGTCGTAGACGCCCTTTGCGACGGTCGAGCCCTTCTTCTGCATCCAGCGCATCTCGAGCTGGTAGGCGGGCAGCGCGCGGACGGCCTCCGAGGTGCGCGTGATCAGCGCGCGCGCCTGCGGATCGTCCTGCCCCGCGGCGCCGGCCGGGAGGCCTGGGCCGCCGGGTCCGCCAACGTATTCGCCCGGGACGGGCTGCACCGAAGGCAGCTTGTCCGATCCCGTGCGGCGCGGCTTGGTGCCTGCATCGGTGCCGCAGCCGGCCACCAGCGCCAGGATCGCGACGGCCGCGAGCGAGCGGCGCCCCCACGTTCCGTATTCCACCAAAGTAGCCTCCTCCAGGCCCCGTCGCCTGGTGTACGTAAAGCTTTGGTTAAGACCTTAAACAGAAGTTTAAACTAAAGCTTAACAGTATGCAAGCGGAATTTGGCGGGGCGATCACAGCGGGAGGGCGAAGCCGATCAGGGCGGGCGGGTCAGAGCGCGAGCGCGAACGGGAAGGTCAGGATCCGGCCGCGGTACTTGAACTGGCCCCAGATCTTGTAGAGGCCCGGATCCGGGACGTCGTAGCCCATCACCATGAAGCTGAGCTCGGGGCCGGCGCCTGGATCGCGGCGATCGCGGTGGTCGCCGTGGCCGGCGTGGAGGTGGCGGAAGGTGCGCTCGGCGGCGGTCGCGCCCTTCGCGCCGATCAGCACCGCGTGGCCCGGCATGCCGAGCCAGGGCTGCAGGTGGTCGATGCCCACGTAGGTGACGCCGCCTGGCGCCTGGCGGGCCTCTTCGAGCCTGAACAGGAAGGTGATCATCGGCATGCCCGGGTGGTGCTCGCCCTTCGTGGCGGTGAGCGCGACGCGGTACGGATCGCCGTGAGCGCCCGGGCGGCCGTCGGCCTTGAAGTACTTCCTGATCACGCCGTCGTCGCCGACCGGATCCGGCGTGAGCGCCACCGGTGACGCCTCCCCGGCGGCGCGCAGGTCGAAGGTGGCCTGGGCCACGCGTTGGCCCAGCGGCACGACCTCGGTGAAGAGCAGGTAAGGGCCGGGCTTCGGCATGATGCGCGCCGCGTCCTGGTTGTCCGGGTCGCTGGTCGGCGTGTTGGCCCGCAGCGTGAAGATCCCGCTCGTCGGCGCGAGATCGGGGTGGACGTGCGCGAACGTCGCGAGATCGGCGCTCACGGCGATCAGGTGCATGTACTTCTCGTGATCGCGCTCGTAGGCCGTGATCGGCGCGCCGGTGTCGGCGCCGTGGAAGGCGATCCGCCAGGTGCTCGGCTGGCCGGGCTGCACAGGCCCGCCGTCCACCTGGAGCGTGCCCGCGAGGCCACGCGCCGCGGCCGCCGCGTGCACCGACGTCCCCAGGGCCTTGCCCGTGGTCGGGCGGGCCGGGAGCTGGGCGCAGCCAGCGATGAGCTGGGCCGCCAGGAGTGCTCCGAATAGCGTGAACGCGCGCATGCCGACCTCCTCGCCGGCGGATCGGCCGCCAGCATTTTTTCTTAACCTGTTCTTCATATTAACCGCGTGTCGGTGACGCGTCCACGCCCTCGGCGGCGTGGGGGCAGGGTCGGTGTGGGGCTGGAAAGCGGCAAGGGTAGGCTGTTTTAAGCGTTTTTGCGGGTCTGAATTCGCAATACGATAACCTTCTCTTCCCCCTATCTTAATCTTGTCTTAACTGGGTTGGCTACGCCGGGGCCGATAGTCTTAACAGCTCAAGCTCGTGTTCGCTTCTTGAAAGGAACCCCGCCATGCCGGTTATCCGTGGCAACGACGTCCTCACCATCAATGGTGTCCGCATCGCCAAGCAGGGCGCTGCGCACTTGAAGGAGGACACGACGCCTGCCGCCGCGGCCGAGAAGACCAAGGCCAACGGCATGGACGAGATGATCCTCGCCTTCGAGGGCCCCGACGGCAAGCCCGAGCGCCTGATCATCTGGGGCGACCAGCTGGACTTCCGCTTCCGCAAGCAGAACGTCGAGCCGGACATCCGCCTGAACGGCGAGCAGGGCATGATGGTCCACTTCGAGGACGAGCCCAACGGCATCGGCGAGCGCATGGTGCGCGGCATCGGCACGGGCTTCAAGGAAGCGATGGAGTCGCTCGCGAACATGGCGAAGAAGTCGGTCGAGGGCGTCGCCTACGCCGGCGCGGCCTCGTTCCTGGGCGGCACCATCTGGGTGGTCGCGAGCAAGGGCGCGGCGCTCGAGGTGATGAAGAGCGCCGCTGTCGTGCTCGGCCCGAAGATCGCGATCGGCGTCGGCGCCACCGCCCTCGTCGGCGCGGGCATCATCTTGATCACCGCGATCGTGAAGGCGGCCGCCGGTGGCGGCAACGAGACCAAGATGGAGACCATCGCGGGCGTCATCGACGACAACCCGAAGAAGGGCATCGCGGCCAAGCCGCTGCCCAAGCCTACGCAGACCATGGAGGCGCCGACCGAGGCGCCGGCCGCGAACACGGGCACGGCGCCCGGCGTGAACGCGCGCCCGCTGCGGGTTCGTTCGGGCTCGTAAGCCAATTCCTCCCGGCGCCCTCTCCCGCTTAGCGGGGGAGGGCGCTTCCGCTTTGGGCCAGCGCGACGGCGATCGCCGCCCCCAGCCGCGCGTTGTGCGCCACCAGCGCGACGTTGGCCGCGAGGCTGCGACCCTCCGTGCGGCGGTTCAGCTCCGCGAGCACGAACGGCGTGATGTCCTTGCCGCGCACGCCCTGGCGGTCGGCCTCGGCGAGGGTCGCGGTGATCGCGGCCTCGATCATCGCGCCTTCGAGCGCCTGGTCAGCCGGGATCGGGTTCGCGATCACGCAGCCGCCGAGCCCGAGGTCGAGCTGGGCGCGCACGATCGCGGCCGCCTCGGCGGGCGAGTCGGCCCTTGCGGGCGCCGCGTAGCCCGAGTCCGGTACGTAGAATGCCGGGAAGCGGTCCGTGCCGTAGCCGACGACCGGCACGCCCTGCGTTTCCAGCACCTCGAGCGTCAAGCCGACGTCGAGGATGCTCTTCACGCCCGCGCACACCACCGCGACCGGCGTGCGCGCGAGCTCCGTGAGGTCCGCCGACACGTCCATCGAGCGCTCGGCGCCGCGGTGCACGCCGCCCAGGCCGCCGGTCACGAAGACGCGGACGCCGGCCATCGCGGCGAGCAGCATCGTGCCGGCGACCGTCGTCGCGCCGTCGAGCCCGCGCGCCATCAAGACGGCGAGGTCGCGGCGGCTGGCCTTCACGACGTCGGTCGCGAGGCCGAGCGCCTCGATCTCGGCGCGCGTGAGGCCGGCGCGCGGCCGACCCTTCATGATCGCCATCGTCGCAGGCACCGCGCCGCCCGCGCGGATCGCGTCCTCGACCGCGAGGGCGGTCTCGACGTTCGCGGGCCAGGGCATGCCGTGGGTGATGATGGTCGTCTCGAGCGCGACGACGGGGCGGCCCGCGGCCAGGGCGTCGGCGACCTCGGGGGCGACGTCGATCGGGTAGGGCATCTAGCGGCTCTCGATCGGGTCGTCGAGGGTGACGATCGCGTCGGGCTCGGCGTAGCGCACGCCGGGCCAGGCCGCCATCTTCTTGGCGACGGCGGGGATGTCGGCGTCGCACGGCACGCGCATGACCCAGACGCCGGGCAACAGGAGCGAGCGCTCGGCGAGCACGCCGAAGTGCTGGCGGAACCTGGCGCGCTCGGCGACGGTGGCGCCGTCGTTGAAGGCGACGAGGACGTGGCCGGCCACGTGGCCCTTGGTGGTCGCGGGGCAAGGGGTCGGCCAGCCTGTGGGGACGGCGGCGGGTTCGAGGCCCGGGGTGGCGCTCGGGGCCGGCGTCGCGGAGGGGCGCGCCGCGAGGGCGATTTGGGCCTCGGCTGCAGGTTGGGCCGCGGCCGGGGCGGCCTCGCCCGGCGCGGTGGCGGGGAGGGCGGCGCAGCCTGTGAGGATGTAGAGGAGGGCGAGGGCGCGGGTCATGGGGATCCCCTTTCACCGGTGGGGTGGGTGCCGGTATTCTACGCCAACGCCACCCGTCGCCGAAACACTCCGACGTGCTCTTCACCCGCCCGGTGCGGCACGGACTCCGCCGCCTGTGCCAAGGTCTCGATCTCGAACGCGCCGCCGAACCGCTCGCGGAGCTCCGCCGCCGAGGTGTCGAAGGGGGGCCCACCGACGTCGCCGTGGGTGAAGAACACGCCCACCAGCCGCCCGCCGGGGCGCAGCAGGCGTGCCATGGTGGCGACGTAGTCGTCGCGGCGCGCCGGGTCGATCGCGCAGAAGCAGGTGTGCTCGAAGATCCAGTCGAAGGTGCCATCCCAGACGGGCGGTGGGGCCAGCGCGTCGCCTTCCACGGCCTCGAGCCGGACCCCCGCGGCCGCCGAAAGCGCCTGAATGGCGGCGATCGCCCCCGGCGCGAAGTCCACCGCCACCACGTCGAGCCCCGCCTGCGCCAGGGCCACCGCGTCGTGGCCGCTCCCGGCGCCCGGCACGAGCGCGCGTCCCCGGATGCCCGGGTGCGCGGCCAGCCAGGCGGTCAGCACGGGCGAAGGCCGCCCCAGATCCCACGGTGGGGGGGCGGCCTCGCGGTATTTGACGTCCCAGTAGCCGGGCTGCGAGACGTCGCTCACCGGCTGTTTACCGCTTGAGCGCGGCAGCGGCGTCGATGCGGCCGTGACCGAACTCTGGGTCGAAGCCGGCCTTGCCCAGGTCGACGCTGCCCTTCTCGATCCGGGCCCGCACCGCCTCGGCGTCGAGCGACGGGTCCTGGCTGCGGATCAGCGACGCGAGGCCGGCGACGAAGGGCGTCGCCATCGAGGTGCCCGAATAGGCCTGGTAGCCGTTGTTGGGCACCGTCGAGAGGATCTTGTGGCCGGGGGCGCTCACGCCGATCCAGTCGCCGAAGTTCGAGAACGAGGCGCGGGTCTCCTCGAGGGTGGTCGCGCCAACCGCGATCACGCCCTTGTTGGCGCCCGGGTAGACCGCGACGTTGCCGCCGTTGTTGCCCATCGCGACGACCACCACGGCGCCCTTCGAGCGAGCGTAGTCGACCGCCGCTTGCTTGGCTTGCTGGCCGCCCGTGCCGCCGAGGCTCATCGAGATCACGTGCGCGCCGTGGTCGGCCGCCCAGACGATGCCCGCGCAGACGTCGTCGGTGGAGCCCGAGCCCTGGTCCGAGAGGACCTTGACCGCCATCAGCGAGACGTTCGGCGCGACGCCGGCGCCGCCGTGGCCGTTGTTGGCCGAGGCCGCCGCGATGCCCGCGCAGTGCGTGCCGTGCGAGTGGCCGTCCATCGGATCGCTGTCGTCGTTCGCGAAGTCGTGGCCCGGGACCATGCGGCCCGCGAACTCGGGGTGGTTGTAGTCGATGCCGGTGTCGACGATCGCGAGGACCGTCTTCGGGTCGCCGGCCGTCGCCGCCCAGGCCTCGGTCGCGTGGATCGTCGCCATGCCCCACTGGTCGCCGAGCATCGGGTCGCCGCCGCGGCTGGGCGCGCCGCCCTTGCGCACGGGGCCTTCCTTCTTCATAGGCGGCAGCACCTCGCGGGCGTTGGGCTCGGCGAAGGCCACGTCGGGCTGCTTGCGCAGCTCCTCGAGCGCCTTGGCGGTGCCGGTGCCGGTCGTCACCACGTGGATGCCCAGCGCGCCGATCGAGCCGACCGTGCGCAGGCCGAGCTTCTGGGTCAGGCCGGCCATCGCCTGCTTCGAGCGGCCCGCCTTGAGGCCGACCAGGATCTCGCCGGGGATGGCGCTCGCGCCCATGTCGCCGACGATCGTCGTGCGGGGCCCGGCGGACGGAACCACGCCGCAGCCGGCCAGCAGGGTGGCGGCGGCGAGGGCGGTCCCGAGGACGTGGCGGACGGACATGCGGGTACCCCCTGGCCGGTGGGCCGATCGTTGACGTGGCGTTAAACTGTATTTAACCTCACATGGCTTCAATCTGGCAAGCTGTTTTTTCGGGAAGGCGGGATTCGGTGAAACAAGTCCATTTCTTGGCGTCCGGCCTGGTGCAGGGCGTGTTCTACCGCGCCTCGACCGAGGCCGAGGCGCGCCGCCTCGGGCTGGTCGGCTGGGTGCGCAACCTGCAGGACGGCCGGGTGGAGGCGATCGCCGAAGGGCCCACCGAGGCGCTGGAGGCGCTGCTCGCGTGGGCCCGCAAAGGGCCGCCGGCCGCCCGGGTGGACGCCCTGGCCGTGTCGTGGTTCGAGCCGACCGGCGGGTTCGACGGGTTCGGCGTGCGGGACTGAGGCCGCCCGCCGATTACTTGCCGGTCTCGAGGCTCAGCGGCGACAGGCTGCCGCCGAAGATGGCCGGATCGGCGGTGAAGCCGTAGATCTTGGCATCGCTGTACTTCCGGCTCGAGCCGCTGTTGTTCGAGGAGACCGGAAGCCCGAAGAGGACGGATTCACCGGGGCCGAACACGAAGTTCACGTCGTCGGTGGCGATGCCGCCCAGGTTGCACCCATTGATCGAGACCCGCTCGGGGTTCACCACGCGGTTCACGATGAGCACGCGCCCTTCCGGGACCGTATACAAGAGCCGCGCGTTGGTCATGTCCTCGAGGTCCCCGTCGCCGGCGAAGGCCATTTCTGTGACCCAGCCGTAGTCGACGGACCTCTCTTTGGTCTTGCTTTTGTGCCAGAAGATGCGGCCACGGACCATCTCGTACCAACCGGGCCTGTCGTACTTCGTCTCTACGACCCTGTGGTACGAGAACCTGAAATCCAGCCCCCACAGGGTCGCGGCGGTGGTCGAGGCCTCCATCAAGCGCCGGACTGCCGCAGCCTGGACAACCTTGGGCGCCGCGGCGACGGCGGTAGGCGCGAGCTGCGCGGGCGCCTCGGCCACCGACGGCGCCGACACGGCGGCCGTGCCGCAGGCCGAAAGGCATACGGCCGCCGTCGCCGCCGCCATCACACGCTTCATCATTTGCATCGCCTTCATCGCCCTGCCTCCTGTCTGGTCCGTCCGCCGGACCGCCCGCTATCCGCCAATTCGTCCCTACCAGTGACGCCGTTGGTCACATCACGTCGACCTGGCTCCTCAAGGCGAGCGGCTCGCCATCGGCCCCGGCGATCGGCCGGCCGTCTTCACCGGTGAAGGTGTAGGTCGCCTGGAGCACCTTCGCCGTCGGCGCGCTGGCGAGGGCGCTCATCGTATCGACCAGCGCGAACGGCACGCGCACCAGCATCTCGCCCTCGAGTTCGGCGGGCAGCTCGAAGTCCGCCGGCACGCCTTCGCCGACCACGGGGGCTGCGCCGCCTTCGATCACGACCCTGACGCCGGCGATGCGCACGCCGCGTTCCGGCGCCCGAAGCTTCCATTCGAGCTTGCCATCCGCCGGCGCGAACTTCGCGTCGGCCAGCACGTCGCCGGCCATCATCGGGAACATGCGGAGCGCGCGGGTGGGTGCGGCGAGGATTTCGACGGTCTGGTCCGGAGACGGCGCTTCGGCGACGTTCGCAGCCACGTCGTCGGCACCGACAACCCCTCGGCCTGTCGCGCCGGTTGCGGCAGCGGTGCTGCGGCTGCCGGCCGCGGGCGCCGCCTTCGTCGGCATCGTCCCTGCCGGCCCGATGCTCGTGGCTCCCTGCCCTGCGATCCCGAGTTGGGAGCCGGGGCCGGGCCGGTAGCCCGTCGGGAGCTGGCCCTGGGGGACCTTCGCGGCGGTGGCCGCGGCGCTCACGGCGTTCTTCCCGACGGGCTTTTTGAACGACACCCGGGTTTCACCGGCGCCCGCCACGGGCCCTGCCGTGGCGCCGCAGCCGGCCAGTGCAGCCGCCGTCGCGACCGTCGCCAGGGTCTTCCACACGCGGAATTTCGTCATGTTCGCTCCTCCTCTTGCCGCTCTCGCTCAGATTACGTCGACGGTCATCTCGAGCCGCGTGGGCAGCCCGTCCTGGGCGGCCAGCGGGCTGCCGTCCGGGCCGATCAGCGTGATCACGTAGTGCAGCTCGGTCGAGCCGGGGGCTTCGGCCAGCGCCTGCAGCGCGGCGACGATGCCGAAGGGCACCTCGACGAACGTGGCGCCCGCGAGCCGATCGGGCAGCGCCAGCTCGCGCGGGGTGGCCTCCGCCGTCTTGGCGACGCCTTCGGCGCCGACCTCGATCTTCACCTTGCTGACGATCAGGCCCGCGGCAGGTGCGCGGAGCTCGAAGCGGGCGACGCCCGCGGCCGGGCTGAATGTCGCGTCGACGAATTCACCGTGGGCGTTCTGGACGGGCATGATCCGTAGCGCGCGCTGCGGGCCCGCCACCAGGCTGAGCACGGGGAGCTCCGGCGTGAGGCTCGGGGTTCGCGCGGCCGCGGCCGCCGCCCGGTGCAAGCGGGCCTGTTTGCCCAGCTCCTTGAGGGACAGGCGCGCTTCCGGCTCCGCCTGCGGCGCGGTCACGCGGTTCACGCCGCATCCGGCGAGCATCAGGATCGCCGCCGCGCTCGCCACCACGTGCCAGGTCGACTTCGTCGTCCGCATCCCGCTTCCTCCCTCTCCCCTTGTGCAACTTCGACAATATGAATCATAGATGCTGAACATGGCTATTTCAAATTAAGTATAGATGAAATACTTAATGATGGATATGTCTATTCTTGGGTCGGCAGGGCACGAAGCGCCGCGGGGCGCGGCGCTTCAAATTTAACGTTCAGCCCTGATCGACGCCGATCAGCCCTGTGGCGCGACGTCCACCCAGTTTTTGCCCGTGTGCTCGGCGATCGCGCTCGCGAGGTCGGCGTGGCGCGGGAAAAGCTGGCTGGTGAAGCCGATCTGGCGCTTGCCCGCGGTGACGCGGTAGACCGTCAAGGCCCGGCCGCGCTTCGCGGGGCCCGTGAAGCGCGCGAGGCGCTCGATCTCGGGCCATGGGATCAGCCCCGAGGGGCCGCGGGGGCGGACGCCGATCGCGAGGCCCTTGTCCGTCACCTCGAGGCGGTAATGATAGAGCCGCCAGGCGACGATCAGGAAGAAGCCGCCCAACAGGACCAGCGTGGCGGCGCCCGAGGTGTTGAGATCCAGCACCAGCGGGCCCGTGGCGGCCCGCGAGGCGAGATACCCGCCGCCCAGCGCCACGTTCAGGGCGCCCAGGGCGGCGGGTGCGAAGAGCAAGCGGCGGTCCGTCCGAAACTGCACGCCGACCGCCTCCGGCGCCTAGCGCTTGCGCGTGGCGACGGGCTGCTCGAGCGAGACGATCGCGCCGGGGCGCTTGATGCGGAGCACCAGGCTCTCCATCACGCGGAAGGGGTGGTTCATCTTCTCGGGGCCGAGGTAAGCCGTGATGAGGTCCTGGCCGATCGCGATGTCGAAGTTCTGGATGCCCATCGACACCACGAAGCCGAGCTTGTCGCGCAGCAGCGGGGATTGATAGACGCCGCCCGTCGCGATCTCGCGCACGTGGTTGATTTCGAGCACGCCGGAGTTCGCGTAAACGCGCTGCATCTGGCTGAAGGCCTTGGGGCTCACGACCAGGGCGAAGGGCCCGAAGAAGCCCTCGTTGATCAGCATGCGGGTGGACGCGACGATGTCGTTGAACGCATTGCCGGCCACGTCCCAGTCGCTGGCCTGGAGGATCTGACGGCCTTCGACGGTGGTGAGGCCGGGGTAGCCGAGATCTTCGTGGCCGTTGAAGATCAGGTCGTCTTCTTTCTGCGCGCAGAAGGAAGCCGCCGCGGCCGCCGCGCCGAGGTCGACCGGCGTGCCCATCAGGCGGTTCGACTCGAGGTCGCGCCAGTAGAGCATGAAATCCTTGAACACCAACGGCATGTGCTCGTGCACGCGCCGCTTCGCGCGGACCGGATCGGTGGACTCGCCCAGCGTGCTGACGACGGCCGCATCGGTGCCGGTGAAGACGTCGTAGTCGACGTCCTGGGTGCCGGCACCCAGCGGGCCGAAGACCGGGATGAAGCGGCGCCCGACCAGCTGGCGGCGCGCCACCTCCACCACCAGGGTGTCGATCTGGCGCCACTCCTCTTCGCGAAGGGGGGCGTTGCTGCGGTCGAGGAAGTCGTACATGGGGTCCTCCTGGTGGCGGGTCTACGCGGGATTCAGGATTGCGATTGGCCGAAAAGGCTGCCCACGGTGTAGGGGCAGGATTTCGGCGGGGATGGCAAAGTACCGTGCGAAGCGGGATCTGAGATCTCGCTCGTGAGGTCGATGGGCGAAGCGACTGAAGTGGACTTGAGGCGGGTGATCAGGCGGCCGAGTGTGCCGGCATGGAAACGCTCGTGGTCGCCGATCCGATCGAACAGGCGGCGGATCTCGGAATCCGCCATCGCGGCGGTCATCTGGGCGTAGTCCGCCTCGACCTCGATCTCGCGCTGCTGGTCGAGCTCGAGCATGCGCACGGCGTCGTCGTTCAGCTCGAGCCGCCGGGCCTCCCAATACGGGCAGCCGCCGCGGTCGACGAGCGCCTCCGTGAGCCAGCCGAGGTGCCGCATCTCCTCGATCGCGACGTCCTCGAGCACGCGCGAGGCCCACTGGTCCTCGAGCAGGAACGCATGGTGGAGGTACTGGAGGATCACCTCGTACTCGTGGCCGATCGCGAAATCGAGGAAACCGCGCGTGGCGTCGTCAACCTCGTCATGTACTATGGGCGCGGGCTCCGGGTGCTCGCGGCTTTCCCAGGCCGCGGCGAGCGCGAGGACCTTCTCGCGGTGGTAGATCTTGTCGCCCAGGATGCGCTCGATCAGCTGGCGCACCTCCAGCGCAGGCTCTTCGCCGGTCAGGCCGTCGATGCTGTCGAGCAACTCGCTGTAGGCCGCCATCCGCGTCTCGATCAGCGCGACGTCCGCCGCGAGCCACACATGGGGCGCCGCGGGCTCGAGCGCCACCGGGCCGCGCGCAAGCGTCGGCGTGCCGCCGAGGCGGACGACGGTCTCGGCCAGCCACTTGAAGTGCCGCATGTCCTGGCGCGAGATGCCCTCGATGACGTGCAGCGCATCCTCGTCGCGCAGCCGGTAACCGTGGCTCATGAGCTGGACGATCAGCGCGTGCTCGCCGCGCAGCGCGTCCAACAGCCGCTCGACGACCGCCTCGCGGCCGGGAAGGCCGGCGAGGTCCGCGGGGGGGCGGGAGGCGATGGGGTCGAGGTTCATGTAGGTTCCTGGGGGGCGGGGCGCCCATTATAAACGAAGCTCGGTCCACGGGCCACGTGGAGGCGGAAACGCCGTCCCGGCGGGTATGATGAGCGTCCAGAAGGGGAACCCCGATGCCGCCTCGCGCCCGCCGCTCTTCGCTCGCCCTCGCCGCCCTGCTCCTCGCGGCCTGCGCCCCCGCGCCCGGGACGCCGCCGGCCACGCCGAACGCGGACCGCGAGGTGCGGCGCTCTCAGCGGTTCGTGCCGACCGCCGGCAAGGGCCTGCGGGAGGCCACGGGCGCCGCGCGCATCAGCGGCACGGCGACCGGGCCGAGCGGCCTCGTGGGCGGCAACATCGTCTCGAACAACAGCGCGGCCGTGATCGGGCAGAACGGCGCGGGCATCGTGTCGAGCAATACGTCTCGCTATGGCCTGGCCGCGGCGTCGTGCGAGGCCGCGCAGCCCTCGTACAAGGTCGCCCAGGCGACCTACAAGGAGGAGGCGGTCGCCAACGCGCTCGTCTACCTCACGGATCCCGAGGAGCGCTTCTTCGCCAAGGACGGCCAGCCGATCGCCGCCACCACCGACGACCGTGGCGGCTACCAGGTGCCGGACGGCATCGCGGTGGACCAGGTCGCGATCGTGAACGTGATCCTCGCCGACAACCGGCGCGAGGTGGGCTTCGTGCGCACCAGGGCCGGCGAGAACAAGGTGGACGTGAGCCTCGCCTCCACCTACGTGACGGAGTTCCTGCGCGCCCGCGCGGCTCTCGCCGGCAAGAAGATGGGCGACTACGATCTGGCCCAGCTGGGCCCGCTCACCGACCTGACGGCCCAGGTGCTGCGGTCGGGCGGCCTGCCGGTGCCGGACCTCTCGATCGCCCGGATCCCGGACATGAACCACGCCTACGCGCTCGCCGTCGGCCAGAACCTGCGCGGCCTCGGCGACGCCTGGGCGACCATGCTCGGCGAGCGCGTGCTCGCGATGACCACCGTGGCGGGCACGGGCAACTTCGGTGCCACGGGCGACGGCGGCCCGGCGACCGAGGCGGAGCTGATGAAGCCGATCGGGCTCGCGCGCGACGCGGCCGGCAACCTCTACGTCGCCGACGAGGGCGCCCACACCGTGCGGCGCGTGGCCCCGGACGGCACCGTCGTGCGCTGGGCCGGCACGGTGGAGCGGGCCGCGTTCGACGGCGACGGCGGGCTCGCCACCAACGCCGCCCTGAACTGGCCCCGCACCGCGGCCTTCGGCCCCGACGGCCGCCTCTACCTCGCGGACACCGTCAACCAGCGCCTCCGGACGCTCGACCCGGCCACCGGCCTGATCGGCCCCTTCGCGGGCGCGCCGAGCGTCGTGAACGGCGTGGCGATCAACGACTTCGCGGGCGACGGCGGCCCGGCCGCGCAGGCCCGCTTCGCCGGCCTCCGGGGCCTGGCCTTCGCGCCGGACGGCACGCTCTTCGTGGCGGATTGCTGGGACACCGGCGGCAACAGCTGGCACCACATCCGGCGCATCCGGCCCGGCGGCGCGATCGACACGATCGTCGGCGTGGACGGGGCGCACGGCTTCAACGGCGACGGCAAGCCCGGGCGCGAGACGCAGGTCAACTTCGTGAACCAGCTCGTGCTGGACGCGGCCGGCAACCTGTTCTTCGCCGACGCCCGCAACCACCGGATCCGCCGCTGGGACGCCGCCACGGGCCTGGTCTCGACGGTGGCCGGCACCGGCAAGGACGGCAAGGCCGGCGACGGCGGGCCGGCCACGGCCGCGGAGCTGAGCAGCCCCTACGGCCTCCAGCTCGACCCGTCGACCACGCCGCCGACCCTCTTCATCGCCGAGCGCGGCGCGCGCCGCATCCGCGCGGTGGGGCCGGACGGGAAGATCCGCACGCTGGCGGGCGGCGGCGACAAGACGACCGACGGCGAGGCGCGGGCGATGGCGCTGAACGAGCCGATCGAGCTGCTGCGCGAGCCGGACGGGAACTTGCTGGTGGCCGACAGCCGGGGCGCCAAGGTCCGGAGGCTGTGGCTCAGGTGGGGCTTCTAAGGCACCCTTCCCCTCTCCCTCCAAACTCGAAAACGCTAGAGCAGCCCCAGCCTTACTCGAGCCTAGGGGCTTAAGGCGACGAGGATGTCATTGGCGAGCGCAATCAACCTCTCGCCTTCCGCCACCGTCACCACGTTTCGCCGCATCAGCCCTTCGACCTGCGTGATGAAGCTCCGAATCCGCGCATTGGCGGAGGTGACGTCGTCGGCTTCGATGGCGGTAGCGATGCTCTCGACTTGGGTGACCAGTGTCTTCCGTTGGGCGGAGTTCAAGGTCGGCGTGAACGCGATCACCCTGATGAGGGTCTGCGTTGCAAGCCCGGCGGCCGGGTTGCAGACCTCGGCTGCGACTTTGAGGCTGTCGAAAGTCACGGCGTCGCCGCGCTGGGTATCGAGGATTGTCACGAAGTCGGCGGCTGGTGGCGTGAATCGTATAGCCATGAGCGGGGCTGGTCCGAACGGGCTGGGGTTCGAGACGACAAAGCTGAACGTCCCTCGGACGTTGTCCAGGATCCCGATCCCCGTCGCGCTGACCTGCTCGCGCACCTCGCCCTTGCTTCCGACGAATTCCTCGCACGTGACATCCCTGACGTCGCCGGCAAACAGCTGTTGCGGGTTTTCGGGCGCGGTTCGGAAGCCCACGATGATGGTTCCGTTGCCGTCGCTGCCTCCATCGGTTCCCGCGACCTCGAAGATATGGGTTCCCGTGATCCCCAGGAACGGGTTATTGAACCCGCCACTGCCGGCCGCGACGCAGCCCTGGCAGGCCCCGGCGGCCTGGACACGGAAGGCAGGGGCGACCACGGACCCAGGTGCCAGGCGCGTCGTCGCGGCGACCGGTCCGGGCGCCGCAAGCGGGCGGCTACACCCGCCGATGACGAGGCCGACGGTTACCATCCACCCGGCGTGAACGTATCTCATCTCGGACTCCTTTCGCGGCGGAGCTTTGTGATGTTATTCTGAAATGGTCGTTTCGACATCAAGCGAGTTCGATACTTCCTCGGCATGGGCGTCACACAAGGCGCGCCGTGGCCGGTGGTATAAGGAAGGCATGTCCGTCCGCTGCCCCCTACTTTTCGTCGCCGCCGCGTCCGTGCTCTCGACCGCCCTCGCGGCGTGCAGCGCGAAGGACGTCTTCACCACGTCCATCGCCTCCGTCGACCGCACCGCCATGGTCGAGCGCGAGCGCGCGAAGCTGCGCGAGGCCACAGGCGCCGCCCGCGTGCTCGGCCAGGCGATCGGCCCCGCCGGCGTGGTGGGCGCGAACATCGTCGCCAACAACAGCGGGCGCATCATCGGCCACAACGGCGCGAGCATCGTGGCGAACAACTCGACGCGCTACGCCACGCTTGCCGTGAGCCAGAAGCCGATCGCCAACGCGATCGTCTACCTCACCGACCCCGACGAACGGTTCTACGCGTTCGACGGCCAGCCGCTCACCGCCACCACCGACGACAAGGGCCGCTACGACTTCCCGGGCGGCGTGCCCACCGGCGAGGTGGTGATCGTGAAC
Source organism: Candidatus Sericytochromatia bacterium (assembly GCA_036675505.1). Taxonomy (GTDB): domain Bacteria; phylum Cyanobacteriota; class Sericytochromatia; order S15B-MN24; family JAQBPE01; genus JAKFEW01. Next base: position 189,272 of record JAKFEW010000160.1, on the reverse strand, counting down.
GTGATCCTCGCCGACAACCGGCGCGAGGTGGGCTTCACGGTCTCGAAGGGCGGCAAGAACGTCGTGGACGTCAGCCTCGCCACCACCTACGTCACGGAGTTCCTGCGCGACCGCGCGGCGCGGCTCGGCAAGACGATGGCGGACTACGAACTCGCGGGCCTGTCGAAGCTCACACAGCTCACGGAGACGGCGCTCGCCCAGGGCGACCTGCCGGTGCCGGACCTCGCGATCGGCAAGATCGGCGAGATGAACCAGGCCTACGCCCTCGCGGTGGGCCTCAACAAGCAGAAGCTCGGCGACGCGTGGGCCGACGTGCTCGGCGCGCGCGTGCTCGCCGTGACGACGGTGGCCGGCAACGGTGAGAGCGGGCTGGGCGGCAACGGCAAGGCCGCGAAAGACGCGCAGCTCTACAAGCCCAAGAGCGTCGTGAAGGACGCCGACGGCAACCTTTACATCGCGGACGAGGGCAACCACATGGTCCGCAAGGTCGACTCCGAAGGCGTGATCACGACGCTCGCCGGCAAGGGCGTGCCGCAGTTCAGCGGCGACGGCGGCGCGGGCAAGGACGCCGGCCTCTGGTGGCCGCGCTGCCTCGCGATCGGTGCGGGGGGCCAGCTCTACGTGGGCGACACGCTCAACATGCGCATCCGCCGCGTCAACTTGGTCAGCGGCACGATCACCACCGTCGCGGGCGCGCCGGCCCAGGCCAACGGATCGTTCCTCAACGACTTCGCAGGCGACGGCGGGCCCGCCATGCAGGCCAAGTTCGCCGGCCTGCGCGGCTTCGCGCTCGACTCGCGCGGCGGCGTCGTCTTCGCCGACACCTGGGACAACGACGGCGGCTCCTGGCACCACATTCGCCGCATGGATCGGGATGGGGTCGTCACGTCGCTGGTGGGCGTGGACGGCAAGCACGGCTACAACGGCGACAACCGCAAGGGCCGCGAGACCGAGATCAACTACGTGAACCAGGTGGCCGTCGATAGCCAGGACAACGTTTTCTTCGCCGACGCGCGCAACCACCGGGTGCGCAAGTACGACGCGCGGACCGAGGTCGTCACGACGGTGGCCGGGGATGGTTCCGAGGGCACCAACGGCGACGGCGGGCCGGCGGTTTCGGCGCAGCTCAGCAGCCCGTACGGCGTGACGGTGGACAAGAATGGGCGCGTGTTCATCGCGGAGCGCGGCTCGCGGCGGATCCGGATCGTGCTCAAGGACGGGACGATCCGCACGATCGCGGGCGGCGGCACGTACACGGGCGATGGTGAGGCGCGATCGCTGGCGTTCAGCGAGCCGCACGAGCTGACGCTCGAGGCTGACGGCAACTTGCTGTTCTGCGACAGCCGGGCCGCCAAGGTGCGCCGGCTGTGGCTGCAGTGGGGGATGTAACTCGTTAAGAGGGTGTTAGTTATAGCCGGTTCATATTTCGGTTAAAACCCGAATTGAACCGCGGGGCTCCCGCCATAAGAAAAGCAGCCACCCGAATGGCACGCTTGTGGAGGATCCCCGATGGAACGGCAGCACGTCATCTCCCTGATCGCCGCGATCGCCGTCCTGACCGGTTGCACCCAGAGCGGCGCGCCCACCGCGACCGCCCCCAAGGCCGCCGCGAAGCCCGCGGCCCGCCCGGCCGCCGCCGCCCCGGCCCTCAAGGTCATCAAGCAGCACGCCGCGCTGCAGATCGCGGCCCCTGCCGAAGACGCCGGCACCGGCGCCATCACGATGGAGTTCGTCCTCCCGAACAAGGGCTACAGCCTCAAGGCCACGGTCGCCGACGTCGCGAAGATCACCGTCGCCCTCAAGACCCGCAGCTTCCTGCTCACCAAGACCGTGGCGACCGCCGAGGTCACCCAGGCGCAGATGCTGAACGGCCGCGCGGCCGTGAACTTCACAGGCCTCAAGGCCGGCACTTACTGGCTCGACATCGCCGCGCTCGACGCGGCCGGCGCGTCGCTCGCCAGCACCACCACGGCCAACGCCGAAGTCATCGACGGCCAGACCACCCCGGTGGACGCGCAGCTCAAGCTGACCGCCACCACCGCGGCCGCCCCGGCCGGCGGCACGGGCATCGGCGTCAACCTCGAAATCGTCGACGGCTAGGGCGCCCGAAGGTGAGGATCAAAACGATGCGGACCTGGCAGAAGATCACGGTGGCCATCCTCGCGGCAGTCGCGCTGAGCGGCTGTGGCAAGAACCCCGCCGCCGCTCCCGAGGGGGAGCGCACCATGAAGCAGCGCGCCGGCCTCAAGGGCGCGAAGACCGTCGCCCAGCCCGCCGCCCGCGGCGCCGCGAGCCTGTCTGCGCCCAGCCGCACCGGCGCCGCGGCCAAGGCCCCCGGCGTGAGCAGCAAGCCCGGCGCCGCCCCGACCCAGGCGGCCCCGACCAGCCAGGCCCCCGCGAAGCCCGGCGCCAGCAAGCCCGCCGCGGAGGCGAACGGCGCGCTGCGCCTCGTGATCCGCACCTGGGGCGCCGACCCGATCGGCTCGCTCGTGCTCAACGTGTTCAGCCAGGTCGACGCCACGCAGTCCGCCGAGATCCCGCTGCAGCTCACCGGCCCCGAGGCCCACTGGGAGCAGTCCGACGTGCCCGCCGGCCGCTACACGATCCGCGTGAAGGCGCTGAGCACCACCGGCGCGCCGATGGGCATCGCCTCGACCGAGGCGATCGTCGAGGCGAACGCGATGACGGACCTGACCATCGACCTCGGCATCGACACCCCCACGCCGACCCCCAAGCCTTCCACGAACGCCGGCGGTCAGTCCGGCGCGGCCGGCGAGCCCGAAGCGTCGCCGTCGCCCACGCCGGCGCCGACCGCCTCGCCGGCGGGCCCCGGTTACGGTGGCACGCTCGGCGTTCGTGTCGAGATCCTCTGAGCCGTAGCTTCTCGCAGCTTTCCTCCCGCCAGCACCGAGGGACCGCCGGTTGAGCCGGCTAATCCCCCGGTGCTAACTTACGCTAGGGGTCCGAAAGCGACCCCGCGTCGGTAAGGAGGCTGGGAGGATGACGGACAGCGAGCTCAAGCAAGCGGTCGAAACCGTGCTGCATGGCGAGGTACGCCTGCGCGGCCGCAACATCCGGGTGGCGGTCGAGGAAGGCCGCGTGGATTTGCTCGGCGAAGTCCCTGCGCTGGCTGAGAAGCGCCTGGCGGTCAACCTGGTCAGGCAGCTGCGCGAGGTCGGCGAGGTGCGCGACAAGCTCCGGCTGCCCACCGCGAACGAGCTGACCGACCGCCAGATCACCCAGCACGTCTGCGACGCGTTCGCCCAGGACCTCGCGCTCAACCGGCGCCGGTTCGACGCGCAGGCCGTGGAGGGCGTCGTCACCCTTACCGGCCTCACCGACAACCTCGAAGAGAAGCGCCTCGCGGGCGTCCTGGCCTGGTGGGTGCCGGGCGTGGCCGACGTCGACAACCAGATCGTGGTCGACCCTGAGCAATACGGCGACGACGGCGATCTGGCGGATTCGATCCGCCATGTCTTCGACAAGGACGTGCTCGTCGATCCCGGGCGGGTCGGCGTGAAGGTGCAGGAAGGCACCGTCACGCTGGTCGGCACGGTGGGCAGCGAGGAGGAGCGTATGGCCGCCGAGCACGACACCTATTACGTCTGGGGCGTCCGGAACGTGGACAACCGGTTGACCGTCACCCCGATGTAACGTAGCGCCATCATGAAGGTGGGCCGGGCACCGCGATCGCGGTGCCCGGCCCACCTTCATGATGGCGCCGATCCGGTTGTTAAGATCACGTCATGATTCCGTAAAGGAACGCAGAAGGTGGCCATTCGCAGGCGATAGGTACTCCAAGCCCAGATACATCGTCCACCGGAGGCCCGTTTCCCATGATCACCCGCTTGCTCGCAGCTTCCCTGATCGTCCTGACCACAGGCGTTACGACGGCCTGCGGCCGCGCGCCCGGCGCCGACGAGCTGTTCACGGAAGAAGAGCGTGCGGTGCCCTACGTGCCCAACCGCGGCGCGCCGAAGACCAAGCCCGTGATCGTCGACGGCCGCGTGTACGCGGAGGGCGACGCCCCTGCGCCGTTCACGATGCCGGCGGCGGCCGCCCCCGAGGCCGGCAAGGGCCACATCCGCACGGCCATCTCGATCAAGGGCGTGACGAGCTCCACCGGCGCGATCAGCGTCGCGGTCGTGAAGGAAGAAGAGAGCCATTTCTCCAAGGTTTGGGACAAGGACGAGCTGGTGGGCACCACCATCGCCGCGGTGGCCGAGAACCTCGAGCCCGGCGATTACCAGCTGATCCTCGTGCGCTACAACAAGGCGATGGGCGTCTACGCCCGCAAGACCGTGAACGCCACCGTGAAGGCCGGCGAAGTGAGCGACATCCAGTTCTAGGTCCGCTGCGCTTCGGCGCTGGCCCTCCGCGCATGCGCGGAGGGCCCTTTTTGGCTTCAGGCGCCGATCGGCAGGCGTCAACGATCTGTCATCCGCGCGTGGCGCGATCTTTAGCCAATCTTCGGAAAGGATTAATACGCCCTTTACCGGATTTGGGGGCGGGGCCGCGATAACGATCTCACAGCGGGCCCCGAGAGAGGGTCGGTGCTAGGAGGAAGCGATGAGCAACTTCGGCGTCAACGGATACTACGCCACCACCACGATGCCCCCGGCGCCCCCGGTGGCCCCTCCGCCGCCGCCGCCGCCCGGCATGCCCTACCCCGCCGGCTCCGCCGCGACCAACCCGTGGCCCGCGCCCGTCACCGTGCCGGTGAACAACGCGCCCGCCTACGGCAACACCCAGGGCTACGACTCCTACATCCAGAGCGCCGTGAGCGCCGCGCCTTACGGCGCCGGCATCGCGCCCGGCAAGGCCGCCGTCAGCAAGATTCGGGAAGCCAAGGAGTTCTTCCTCAAGGCGAAGAAGTCCAAGTCCGCGGCGACCGCGGCGCGCGCCGGCGAGGCCGGCCGCAGCGCGATGTTCGGCTCGATCCTCGGCGCCATCAAGACCTCGGTCATCTTCAACGGCCTGTTCTCGCTCGCCATCAACGGCTACAAAGTCTACGCCAAGCAGTCGACCGTGGGCCAGGCCGGCGGCGAAGTCACCGGCGACCTCATGTCCGCCGTGGTCGGCGGCGCTGCGGGCGGCGCGGCCTCCGCGCTCGGCACCTTCGCGCTCGCCGGCATCCTCGGCACCGGCCTGCCGCTCACCCTCGCCGGCATCGGCCTCGGCATCGCCGGCTACATGCTCGCCGACGGCGTGCTCAAGAAGACCTCGTTCTACAACAGCGCCAAGGCCAAGGTCGCGTCGATGCTCGCCTAACGCGCCCAATCCCGACGCCCGGCCGCGAAAGCGGCCGGGCGCCTTATTTTCATGCTATGCTTGGCTACTGGCAGCGGCGCCGGGTCTTGAGGGACCCGGCGTCGATCACATTTAAAGTATTGTTGCGCGAACGCTTGCGATCGGCACGGCAGCGAATTTTCCAGGCGCATGGCATGAAATTCGGCGTTATGATTTCCGTCACAGCCCCCGTGATATAATCGCCGCTACTCTGATTATGTTACCTCGACATGCACCAGCCGAGCGCGGGCGAAGCCGCCTGACGCCGCCATGTGAGGGGCTGCACACGTCCTGATCGGGCCAGCGTGGACCCGATTCCACCGACAAGGGAGCACTACCTCCGATGGGAAACAGCCTCGTCTTCTTGCAGCGCGTTTCGATTTTCAGCGGGGTCGGACAGGATTCCCTTGAGCGGATTTCGACCATCACGCAGGAAAAGAACTTCCCCAAGAAGAGCATCATTTTTCACGAGGGTGACCGGGGCGACACGCTCTACATCCTCAAGTCGGGCCGGGTGAAGATCTCGAAGATCACCGAAGACGGCCGCGAGAAGACCCTGGCGCTGATGCAGCCCGGCGAGTTCTTCGGCGAGATGGCCATCTTCGACGAGCAGCCGCGCTCGGCGACGGCCGAGGTGCTCGACGAGCAGGCCGTGGTTTACACGCTCGCCAAGCGCGACTTCGAGCGCCTCATCATCGAGCATCCGACCATCGCGCTCAAGATCATGCGTGACCTGACCCGCCGCATCCGTCTCGTGAACCAGCAGGTCGAGGATCTCGCGTTCAAGGACGTCCACGAGCGCGTCGCCAGCACCCTCAAGAACCTCGCCGAGGTGGAGGGTCGCCCGATCGGCGCCAAGGTGCTGATCAACCTCAAGATGACCCACCAGGACCTCGCCAACATGGTCGGCTCCTCCCGCGAGACGGTGACCCGCGCGCTCAACCGGCTCCAGGACGAAGGCATCATCTCCATCTCGCACCAGCAGATCACCATCAACCAGCCCAAGCAGCTGCAGATCTGGTAAGCGACGAGTTTTCCGCTCCTCCTCCTGAACGCAAGCCGAGGCGCCGGGTCCCTATGGGGCCCGGCCTCTCGGCTTCAGCAACCTCGTGCGGTATCATGCCGCTCACGCACACCAAGTGAGGATTCAATGCTCGACATCCGCGTCATCCGCCAGGAACCCGAAAAGGTCGTCGAAAGCCTTCGCCGTCGCCACAGCGGCGTCGACCTCGGCGAGCTGCAGGCGCTCGACACGCGCTTCCGCGAAACCCAGACCCGGCTCGATGCGCTGCGCGCCGAGCGGAACACGGCCTCCCAGGAGATCGCGAAGCTCAAGAAATCGGGCCAGGACGCGACCGCGATCCTCACGGACATGAAGCGGCTGGGCGACGACCTCAAGTCGTTGGAAGCGGACCAGGCCTCGATCGAGGCGCAGCGCTCGCAGTTCATGCTGACGATCCCCAACCTCCTCGACGCGGGCGTCCCGGACGGCACGGACGAGAGCGACAACGTCGAGGTCCGCGCCTGGGGCGAGGCGAAGCAGCCCGAGGGCTTCGTGGCCAGGCCCCACCACGAACTCGGCGAGGCGCTCGGGCTGCTCGACTTCGAGCGCGCCACGAAGCTCGCCGGCTCGCGCTTCGTGCTGATGAAGGGCCTGGCCGCCCGCATGGAGCGCGCGGTCCTGAATCTCATGTTGGACATGCACACCGGCGAGCACGGCTACACCGAAATTCAGCCGCCCTACATCGCCAACGAGGAGACGCTCACGGCGAACGGCAATTTGCCCAAGTTCGCGGACCAGCTGTTCCACCTCGCGGACACCAAGTACTACCTGATCCCCACCGCCGAGGTGCCGCTCACCAACATCTACCGCGACGAGATCTTCGACGAGGCGCTGCTGCCGATGTACTTCACGGCCGGCACGCCCTGCTTCCGCTCGGAGGCGGGCGCCGCAGGCAAGGATACCAAGGGCATGATCCGCGTCCACCAGTTCGACAAGGTCGAGATGGTGAAGATCGTGCCGCCCGCGAGCAGCTTCGACGAGCTCGAGACGATGGTCGGCAACGCGGAGGCGATCCTTCGACGCCTCGGCCTGCCTTACCGGGTGGTGCTGCTCAGCTCGGGCGACACCGGCTTCAACGCGGCGAAGACCTACGACCTCGAGGTCTGGTTCCCGTCGCAGGGCAAGTACCGCGAAATTTCGAGCTGTTCGAACTGCACGGACTTCCAGGCGCGGCGCGGCAACATGCGCTTCCGCGACAAGGACGGCAAGCTCACGTTCCCGCACACCCTGAACGGCTCGGGGCTGGCGGTGGGCCGCACGGTCGCGGCCATCTTCGAGAACTACCAGGAGGCGGACGGCTCCATCCGCGTGCCCGAGGCGTTAAGGCCCTATATGGGCGGGGTAGAAAAGATCGGGGCGGCGAAGCCGGAATAGCCGGTCCCGACCAGCTTCCAGCCGATACATAGCCCACGGAGGAGCACGATGAGCACCGGAACCGCCGCCTCGTACGGTCATCCCAAGCTGAACGAGCTCCTCCACATAGCGGGGCAGACGCCTTTCATCGGGCAGGTGCTGATCCAGACCGTGCGCGACCTCGTGCACCCGCAGGACCGCATCCTGGTCTGCTACGCGCTCGTCGAGACGTCCGGCGCGACCGAGGAGAAGGAATTCACCTACTACTCGGTCGACGTCGTGCTGGTGACCACGGCCTTCTTCATCCGCATCAACTTCTATCCGAAGACCCACATGGCGGTGAAGAAGCGCATCCACGTGATCTCCGAGATCAAGGTGGAGTACCCGGCGCCGCCGATGGAAGAGCTGGAAGACATTAAGGCGGCCGACTTCGTGCCCAACCGGGTCAAGCTCGAGGTCCACTTCGCCAACGATCGCGGCGCCAACGTCGAGACCTGGGTCGCCGAAGCGGCCGACCTCGACAAGGTGCGCAACCTGCTCGAGATCAACCGCGCGCTCGGGCGTATGGTCGGCCTGCCCCTCGCCCAGGCGGCCTCGGCGACCCAACAGCCCCAGAGCGCCTCCACTCAGCACTGATCGGAAGACTGGAAAGCCCGCCCCCATGCATATTCTCGACTTCCTGCGCGTGGCCGTCCAGAAGGGCGCCTCGGACATCCACATCAAGACGGGCAGCCCGCCGATGCTCCGCATCGACGGGCGCATCGTGCCGACAGAGTACCGGCCGCTGAGCGCGGACGAGGCCCGTCAATCGCTCTACGCGATCATGAGCTCCGAGCAGCGCGAGCGCTTCGAGAAGAACAAGGAAATGGACATGTCGTTGATGATCGACGGCCTGGCCCGCTTCCGCATGAACGTGTACTCCGAGCAGGGCGCGGTGGGCGCGGCGCTCCGCGTCATCCCGATGGAGCCGATCCCGATGGATGAGCTGAACCTGCCGCCGGTGCTGAAGAAGCTGGCGCTGGAGCGGCAAGGCCTCGTCCTGGTGACCGGGCCCACCGGCTCGGGCAAGTCGACCACGCTCGCCGCCATGATGGACTTCATCAACACCACGAAAGACGTCCACATCGTCACGATCGAGGACCCGATCGAGTTCTACTACTCCAACAAGAAGTCTATCGTCACCCAGCGCGAGCTCGGCACCGACACGCGCGACTTCCCTACGGCACTCAAGTACGCCCTGCGTCAGGACCCCGACGTCATCCTGATCGGTGAGATGCGCGACCAGGAGACGATCCTGTCGGCCATGAAGGCCGCGGAAACCGGCCACCTGGTGCTCTCCACCCTGCACACCACCGACTCGGTCCAGACGATCAACCGAATTCTCAACACGTTCCCGCCCCATGAGCGCGAGGCGCTTCGCCACGAGCTCGCCGTCGTGCTCAAGGGCTGCATCGCGCAGCGCCTGATCCAGCGGTCCGACGGCCCCGGTCGCGTGGCCTGCCATGAAATCCTGATCGGCACGCCGACCGTCTCGGACCTCATCATGAAGAACGAGATCGGCCAGTGCTACGACATCATCGCGGGCGGTTCGATGGACGGCATGATGTCGATGAACAACTCGATCTTCGGCTACTACCAGGACGAAATCATCTCGCTGGATGATGCCCTCTCCTACTCGGACAACCCCAACGAGCTGCAGCGGATGATGCGCGGCGCCTTCCACGGTTCGGGCCTGGGGCAGTAGCGCTTGTCGGTGGTCGACGTCTTCGACGAGGAGATCGTACTCAGGCGCTTCGAGATCGCGCTCAAGCGGGCCGATTGGCGCATGTTCGGCGACGCCGTCGCGCGCCTCGGCGAGCAGCTCGCGGGGGGCTCGCCTTTCGCGCGGCTCGCGGACTGGCGTGAGCTGGTTCGGCGTTCGGGCGAGCACGAGGCGCTGCCGGCGGCGCTCGCGGACGCGTTGCGCGAGGTGGTCGCGCGGATGCTCGACGTCGACGCCCGCGTGCTCGGCCTGCCCGCACAGGCCGCGCCCGGTGGTCCGGCCGTCGTGGTCGTCGACCTCTGGCGTTCCCCGTTGCTGGACCCCGTGCTGCGGGACGCCTTCCGCCTGTGGCTGGCCCGACCCGGCGCCGCCTCGGCCGCTGCGGGCCGCCGCCGCCTGGCCGCCTGGCTGGACGACGGGCTCTCGCTGGCGGCGATCGCCACCCGCGCCCAGCTCGCCCTCGCCGCCGACGCCGCGGGCCTGGCCGCCGGTGAGCCGGCCTGGGCCGACGTCTTCTTCGCCGGCCTGCGGGCCGTGACCGCGGGCGTCCTGCCGGGCCCGGCCGGGCTAACGGAGGCCCTCGACGGCCAGGGGCCCGTGGTGGTGCTGACCGGCGATCCGGTGACGGGTCCGGCGGCCGGCATCGAGGTGCTCACCCTGGGCGGCGCGCTCGATTGGGCCTATTGCCAGGCCTGTCGCGAGGCCGCGCCTGCCGCGGGCGCGATCGTGGCGGCCTGCCCGACTTGCGGCGGGCCCGCGTGGCCGCTGGTCGCGCCGACCGAGACGTCGGACTGGCTGCCGCCGCCGCTGCGTCGGACCTGGGAGCAGGCGGCCGATGCGCTGCGGGCCGCGGCGACCTGGGTGGTGATCGCGCCGCCGGCCCCCGATGATCCGCTCGCACGCTGGGTGCTGGAACGGCTGCCCGCGGACCGGCGCGTGTTCGTGATCGGCGGCGAGGAGCACCAGCGGGCCTGGCGCGTGCGCCTCGAGGCCGCGGGCGTGGCGGCGCTGGTGACGAGCAAGGGCCCGGCGGCCGACGTGCTGGCCTACTTGCTCACGGGCGGCGTGCCGGCTGGTGAGCCCGCGGAAGCTGTGGCGCGGAGCGGGTTCGGCAAGAAGAAGCGGCGTTAGCCGACCGGGGCCAACACGCCGGGCAGGGTGATCCAGAACGTGCTGCCCAGCCCGTACTCGCTCTGCACGCCGATCACGCCGCCATGGGCCTCCACGATCGCCTTCGCCACGTACAGCCCCAGCCCGGCGCCGTTGCGCAGGCGCGTGGGGCCGCCGTCCACCTGGTAGAACTTCTGAAACAGCTGGCACTGCACGGACGGCGGGATGCCGATGCCGTCGTCCGCCACCTCGATGCGCGCGTTGTCGCCCATCCGACTCAGGCGCAGCTCGATGCGCCCGCCTTCCGGCGTGAACTTCACGCCGTTCTCCACCAACGCGGCCACGGCCTGGCGGATGCGGCGGGCGTCCACGCGGGTCACCAGCGCGCCGGTCGGGCCGTTGAAGGCCAGCTCGATGCGGGCGCGGCGGGCGGCCGGCTCGAGCGCCGCGATCAGCTCGCTGCAAAGGCCCTGGAGATCCATGTCGGCGTGCACGAGGGCGATCGGCGCGTGTTCGTGCCGCGCGGCGTCGAGCATCGCCTCGACCAGGGCGACCAGGCGCTGGGCGTTCGACTCGATCTGGGCGACGAAGTCCGTCTGTTCCTGGTTGAGCGGGCCGACGAGGTTGTCCTGGAGCAGCTCGGCGTAGCCCAGAATGGCCGAGAGCGGCGTGCGCAGCTCGTGGGAGGCCGTGCTGAGGAAATCGGCCTTGAGGCGCTCGAACTCGCGGGCCACGAGCACGGCGGCCTCGTCGCTGGTGCGGCAGGCGGCGCCCGGGGCGGCCGGCAGCCGCACGGCCATTTCGTGGCCGGCCCGGATGGCGTCCGGCACCGAGGAGGTGCTACCCGGTGCGGCGGCGATCGCAGCGGCTACGGCCTGGCCTTCGGCCTTGGCGCGGCCCAGCGACGCCTCGGCGCGGGCGAGCAAAGCGAGCGGATCGACGTCGTTCTCGCTGACGCCCGCGAAGCCCGCGGTGGCCGCGATCGGCCCGATCGGCTCGCCGCCCGGGCCGCGCACGTCGAGCGCGCGCACCTCGGCCATCAGGCGTTCGGCGATGTGGCGGGCGCCTGACTGGTCGGTCTGCGGCAAGAGCAGCGCGAACTCGCCGCCGCCACGGCGTGCGGCGAGGTCGCAGCTGCGCCGGCGGGCGTCCAGCAGGCCCGCGACGGCCTGTAGCACGGCGTCACCCGAGGTTCGGCCGCGGGCCTCGTTCACGGCCTCCAGGTGGTCGACGTCGAGCAGGAGCAGCGCGTAGGAGCCCCCATAGCGCCGCACGCGCTCATGTTCCGCGTATAGCTCACGGCGCAGGTGGGCGTGGTTGGCGAGCCGCGTGAGGCCGTCGCGCTCGGCGCGTTGCCGGGTCTCGTCCAGGTGGCGCAGGTGCGCGATCGCGAGGCCCAGCTGCCCCGTGATGGCGCGCACCAGCGGAGCCGCGCCGGCCAGGCGGTCGAGGTGCGCGACGTCGCCGACGATCCACAGCTCGCCCTCGGCGTCGCTGCCGGCGTTGAGCGTACATCGCGCCAGGTAGCCGTCGCCGCGCAAGTGCCAGCGCAGCGTCGGCTCATGCCCGAACTCGCGGCGCAGGCGCTCGGCCGCGATCAGCTGACCAGGCGGCAACACGTCGCTGCCGTCGAGCGCCGGGGCGCACAACCAGCCGGCGTCCGCGCCGGTGAGGCCGAGCAGCGGCGGCAGCACCTGGGCGCGTAGCGCTTCGAAATCCGTGCAGTCCGCAAGGCCGGCCAACAGCTCCTGGACGTGCGCGAGCAGCCGACCGTCGTCGGCCGAGCCCGCAGGCGTCAGTTGGCGGCGCAGGTAGGCTTCCGCGGCGGCGGCGAGCGGCTCGATGCCCCCCAGCTTCGAGCGCGCGTCGACGGCGCCCGCGCGCAGCGCCGCGGCGACCATGGGGCCGGGCGCCTCGCCGTCCCACACGACCATCAGCCCCGGACCCTCGGCCGCCCGGGCCGCCAGGTCCCTGGACTCGGCGGGTCGGACGTCGAGGTTCCAGACCACGAGCGCCGCCCCGCCGACCTCGGGCCAGCCGGCGCAGCGGGCGAGCGCGTGCGGGCGCAGCGCCGTGCGCAGCTTCTGCTCGAAAGCCGGGTCTCGATCGATCAACGCGATAGTGGCCATCGAGGCCGCCTCAGGCGCCGGCGGCCTCGACGGGACCGCCGTCCGCAAGCGCGAAGTAGGCGCCCATACCGCTGTAATTCAGCATTCGGCGGAGTCGCGGCGGGGCGTCTCGCAGGACGAGCCGCGCCGCGCGGGCGCGCAAGCCGTTGTCGAGTCGCAGCAGCGCACCGATGCCGGCGCTGTCCAGGTAAACGATGGCGCTGACGTCCAGCACGAGCGCGTCGCCGGCATTCGAAACCAGAAAGGCCGAATGGGCATCGAGATCCTGGACGGTGGCGGCATCCAACTCGCCCGCCAGCACGATGGCGCCGTCGACGGCCGAATGGCGAATCAGGAGTGGCATGGGGGACCTCCTTCGTGGGCCGCTCGTCGGGTCGCACGGGGATGCGACACCGACGCCGGTGGACGCGGAGCGGCGAGGCAGGGGCCGTCGGGGGGAGCGGCCGATTTGCAGCTTTGTGAGGGGGCGCTACTTGAAGACGGTGGCGCGCGTCTGAAAGTTCCGGATCGTTGGACGGCCTGGAAACAAGCGATACCAGGCAGTTCTCGCGAATTGATGACGCAGTAACTGACCAGAAATTAACATAACAAGGATACCATGTCAATCGACACGACCGAGCAAGCGTTGAGGTCTGAGGGTGGCGTATTCAGGCGGTTTTAGCCATGTCTATTCGGCGCCTGCTGCCCGGTCGGTGGTCCTCCGGCGCTCGACCGCTCCGGAGGTCCGGAGCGGTCGATGGAGCGTTGATCGGCGCACCGAAACGCGTAAGTGGAAATGTCGCCGGCTATCTGGCGTCGCGTGCCGGTATCAGCCCTGGGCCTGCAGGCCCGACAGGTAGCTGCCCTGGTTGCGGAGCATGGAGATGGTCTTCTCCATCGTCACGAATTGCGCGCGGAGCGCCTTCTCGCGGAGTTCGAGCCGGCGCTCGTAAGCCTCGATGCGGGAGTCGTACGTCGTGAGGCTCTTCTGGACGGTGTTGATGCGGCCGAGGAGCCCGCCTTCGTACCGGTTGCCGCTCGCATCCTTGTAGTTGTAGGAGCTGCTCGGCGACGTCATCGCGTTGGCGAAGGCCCGCAGGCGGTTCGCGATGCCGTCGCCGAGGTTGCCGGCGTTCGCGGCCTGGTTGATCAGGATCGTGGCGTCGCCGCCGTCGGTGGCGGCGTCCTCGTTCGCGAAGAGCGCGAGGACTTCGTTGGGGTTCGAGTTGAGCTTTTCCTTGAGCTTGGTCTCGTCGAGCGCGAGCGTGCCGTCACGCTGGATCTGCAGGCCGACGTCCGTATAGTTCAGGATTTCGCCGTTCTGGCCGGTCACCGCGAAGGCCTCGGTGAGCTGCCGGTTCAGCTGTTGGGTGATGCCCTTGACCATCGGGTCCGTGATCAGCGGGCCGCCCTTCTTGGTGGCGGTGTCGTACTTGGTGTCTTCCTTGATCTGGGCGACGATGTCGTTGAACTTGGCGACCATCTCCTTCACCGCGTTCACGGCGGTGGTCTGGTCCTTGTTGACGGTCAGCGTCTCGGGTACGCCGACGGCGGTGGTGGCGACGGCCGTGATGTTCACGCCGTTCAGCGCGTTGGTGAAGGTGTTCGTCGCGCTCGTGACGTTGACGCCGGCGATGTTGATCGAGGCGTCGGCCGCCGCCACGTCGGTGCCGGCGGCCTGCACGCCGAGCTCGGAGAGCAGGGAGCCTGAGCCCGAGACCTCGGTGAGGGTGTAGTTCTCGGCCAGGCCGGATCCCTTGCCGAGCAGGACCAGCTTGCCGCTGACCACCGAAGCCGCGAGGCCCGAGTTCGAGTCGGCGTTGATCGCCGCGGCGACGGTGTCGACCGAGTCGCCGGCGGCGATGTTGATGGTGGCCGTGTTCACGCCGTTCGAAATCTGGAGCTGGCTGGCGGCCGTCACGCCCGTGTAGGCGTTGCCGCCTACCTTCTGGGACTTGGCGAGCGCGAGCACCTCCAGCGAATACGAGCCGGGCGTCGCGGTGCTGCCGGCCGTCGCGGTGAACATCGCGTTGTTGCTGGAGCTCGCCGTCTTCGCGCCGAACGGCGAGGTGGCGGAGGTGCTCGAGCCCATCACGGCCTTGGCGGCGGCCTCGAGGGCCAGGAACTTGGTGTTGAGCAGCCGCAGCCGCTCCAACCCGGTGTTCTCGACCTTCTTCCGGCTCTGGAGCATGGTGACCGGCCGGCGCTCGATCGACATCAACTGCTGGATGATCGACGAGGTGTCGAGACCAGTCGCCAGACCGGGCATGGTGAAGTCGCTCACGGGGTCCCTCCTTGAACGCGGCCCAGGGGTCCGTCCCCGGGCGGTTTGCTCCGATCGATCCATCGGCCGGATCCCCCCTACGCTTGAGGGGTGCAAGGCCTCTTATACCCGATGTCCGCTCGTTGAATGTTACGAGTTCGTGACCGCCACCCTTGCCCGCTGCGGGTGCCGCCGGTAGAGTGGAAAGGTAGGCCGGACGCGCCTTTCCACGTTATGTCAAACCGGAGTCGATGCCCTCATGGCCGAACACGCATCCGCCCTGCCCGCCCCCGCGACGCCCGAGGCCGTCCTCGCCGAGCCTGCCATCGTGGCGATCGCGGACGTCGAGGAGCTCGACAAGGACAACCTCGGCTGGACGAAGAGCTACGTCGCAAGCCTGACGGAGCGCCTCGCCCGCGAGCAGGCGGCGCCCCAGCCGGATTTCGTGATGATCGCGTACGTGAAGCATGAGATCGCGACTTACCAGGAACTGCTCGATCGCGTCACCCGACGCTGATTTCGCTGACCCTCACGACGCGCTCGCCCGCCTGCGGGTATAACGGGGGTGTGAAGCGCTTCAAGGTCTTCTTCTGCACCAGCCTCGTCGTCCTCGCCGGTTGCCAGCTCCCGGTGTCCCCGTTCGCGCGGTTTACCGCCTTCGCGGTGCCTTACCACAGCCAGGAAGAATTCAAGAAGCGGCTCGACGCCTGGAAGGGCGGTCGCGCCATGAGCTGGACGCTGACTTACCGCGCCAGCGCGCACAGCGACTCGGCCCTGGTGCTGCGCTCCGAGGGCACTTCGAGCTTCGGCCCGCGGCTGGCCGGCACCGCGGACACGGGCGGCGAGTTCACGCCCACCAAGGCCGAGCTCACGCTGCTGATCGACGAGTTAACGACCTCGAAAATCTTCGACCTCTACGACGGGCACTACGGCGCCTACGACCAGGGCGGCGGCCTGCGCGGCCCGGAGCTGCGCATGGAGGTGGGCGGCCTGCTCAAGCACCTCTCTTACGACGAGGACCTCAGCGCCTCGGCGAGCTGGGAGGCCGCGGCCCTGCAGCGCGCCAGCCAGGCCGTCACCACCCTGGGGCTGCGGTACATCCGCAAGGGCGGCGCAACGCCTGCGCCCACGTCCGTGCCTGCGTCGACACCGTCCGCGGCGCCGAGCGCCAGGCCCTCCGCGAAGCCGAGCGCGAAGCCGAGCACGAAGATCAGCTAAAGCGGTTCGTCGGGAGCAGGCAGCCGCTCGCGCCAGTCGCCGGGCTGGTGGACGACCTGCCGATCGCCCTCGACCTGGTACACGACGCCGCGCCGGAACGCCGCGACCATGAGCCGGCGCGGGTGCTGGTCGTCTTCCTCGACGTACTTGATGCTGAGCGTGTCGCCGTTGTAGAGCCAGACCTGGCGATCGCCCTCCTCGTGCGGCTCGCCGGCGAGCATCACCGCCTCGGCGACGCGCTCGAAGAGAGCCTCGTCGACGGCGGTCGCGCCGGCCGCCTGCGGGGAGGCGGGCGGCGCGGGGGCCCCGCCCTCGGTCTCTCGGGCCCGCTCGCGCGCCTTTTGCTTCTTGCTGCTCTTCGACATGGCGCCATGATGGCGCCCGGCGCCCGGAGCGTCAAACCCCCGCCAGCCAGGCCGGCGGGGTGCACAAAACTTTGGTTGACCGCTGATCCCCGTTATGTAAAAATGGCGCCCACGTCGCCAGGAATTACATAAACCATGAAATTCCAGCCGATTTCGACGCCGTTTTTCCCCATCGAGCGCAAAACCGAGGTATCCGTGTCCGCCCTGACCGCCCCGTTCCAGGTCAAGACCCTCGCCGACCTGCTGTCGCACTTCGGCCTCGTCGAGCTGCCCTTTCAGCTCTCCGAGGACCCGCGCTGGCAGTACCTGACGCCCCACCTGAAGGCGTGCCTGACGCGCACGATCATGGGCATCGAGTCCAAGCAGGGCATGGTCAGCGTGGTCGGCGCGTACGGCTCGGGCAAGTCGATGCTGGTGCGCCGCCTGGTGACCATCCTGGCCGAGAACCCCGGCTACGACGTGCAGGTCATCAGCAACCCGAGCTACACGGGCCTGCAGCTCCTCAAGCACATCTGCGACCTCTACGGCGTGCCGCGCAAGGGCACCAAGCTCGGCCAGTTCGATTCCTTCGCCCAGTACCTGATGGGTGCCTACGCCTCGGGCAAGCACCCGGTCCTCATCATCGACGAGGCCCAGCTGCTCAGCGACGGCACGCGCGGCAACGGCGGGCTGCCGATCCTCAAGCAAATCAACAACTTCTCGGCGATGGACGAGAAGTCCATCTCGATCGTGCTGGTGGGCCAGGAGGCGCTGCGCGTCAACCTCTCCAAGCACCCCGAGATCGAAAGCCGCATCTTCACCACCTCCACGCTCGACCCGCTCAACCGCCAGGAGGTGGCCGACCTCGTCGAGTTCCGGTTGCAGGTGGCCGGCTGGGGCGGCGCGCCGCTCTTCGCCCCCGAGGCGCTCGAGACGCTCTACGTGGCGAGCCGTGGCATCCCTCGCCGCGTCTGCACGCTGGCCTTCAACATGATGCAGGCCGCCTTCGCCGACGGCGCGTTCTTCATCTCGGGCGATCGCGCGCGTGCCGTATGCGACCGCGAGGCCAACGCCCGCGGCCACGCCCTGAACGAAGACCTGCCCGCGCTGGCCGTGGCCGGCTGAGGAAGACCACCATGACCACCACCACCACCTCCTCCTCGATCAAGGCCTTCGACCAGCTGGCGCAGACCAAGCGCCAGAACCGCGGCACGCCCCTGCCCCAGCTGCCGCTCGACCAGATCGGCCCGATGCCCGGCCAGCCGCGCACGAAGGTCGACGCCGAGGCGCTCGCCGAGCTCGCCGAGAGCATCAAGGCCTACGGCGTGATCCAACCGATCATCGTGGTGGCCCGGCGTGACGCCGCGCCCGACGACCCGGTGCGCTACCAGCTGGTCTGCGGCGAGCGCCGCTGGCGCGCCTGCCGCCTCGCGGGCCTGGATTCGGTGCCCGCGATCGTGCGCGACTACGACGCCGACGAGGCGGCCGTGCTCGCCCTGCTCGAGAACCTCCAGCGCGCGGACCTGACGCCGCTGGAGGAGGCCGAGTACCTGATGCAGCTCAAGCAGAAGTATGGCTGGACCGAGGAGGGTCTCGGCGAGAAGCTCGGCAAGACCCGCGATTACATCCACATGCGCACGCGCCTGCTGAACCTCGCGCCGGATCTGCTCGCCGTCTGGCGCGAGGCCGAAGGCACGTCGGTCTTCGAGACGCTCACCCCCTCGCACGCCATCCTCGTGAACCAGGTCCAGGACGACGCGCTGCGCGGCACGCTGCGCGAATCGATCCTGGCGGGCGGCGTGACCGTCGCCGAGACGCGCCGCCGGCTCGAGCTGGTCAAGCGGCTCGACACGGAGACCGAGGGCTTCGAGCCGGAGGACGTGGTGCCGTTCAAGGTCGCGGCGCTGGCCGGCACCCCGGCCTCCGAGGTGCTGATGCGCCTCGGCTCGCAGAAGAAGCGCCAGGCGCCGGCCGTGGTGTCGGGCGAAGGCCCAGGGCCGAAGCTGGCCCTGGCCGACCTTGCGACACATGGGCTGTTTGCGCTCCTCGCCCAGGCGGAGGCCGAGACGGTCAACCTCCGGGAGCTCGAGATGGCGCTCAAGAAGGACCTGGCCTGGGTCCGCAAGATCAGCCGCGACGGCCTGGCGAACGGCTGAGCTCGTTCCCGCCCGTCCGGCTTGACGAAAGGCCGCTCGATCGCCTAAAATCAACGGTTTGCGCCCATTCGGCGATCACGAGGCCTTCATGACCACCCTCACTCTGACTCATCCTGCCACCAACGAGGACTGGGAGAAGCTGCTCGCGTTCAGCAAGCTCGTCCACCCGCAGGACGACCAGGCGCTGTTCGTGCGGCTCTACAAAGAGCGGCCGGACATCCAGCCGACCGACCACGCGATGCTGGTGGACGATGCCGGCGACGTCGTCGCGACGGCCTCGCTGCTGCAGCACCACCATTACTTCGGCGACACGGAGCTCGAGGTGGGCGAGCTCGCGCTGGTGGGCACGCACCCCGAGCGGCGCCTCGAGGGCCACGCACGCCGGCTGATCGGCCACTGGCTGCAGATCGCCGAGCAGCGCGGCTACGCCTACGTCTACCTCTACGGCGTGCCGCGCCTCTACGACGGCTACGGCTTCTCGTACGCGGCCCCCGCGCACCACTTCGCCTCGTTGCGGATGGCCCGCGAGGTGCTCGACCCGATCCTTTCGCCTTACCGCATGCGGCCGCTGAACCAGGCGGACATCCCGCTGATCGAGGAGCTCTACGACCGCGCGAACTGCCGCACGCCGATGGCCGAGGTGCGCTCGCACGAATACTGGATGTACCGCCTCGCCCGCACCCACCGCGGCGGCTTCGGCTGGTGGGTGGCGGTGGACGCCAACAACACGCCCCACGGCTACGTCTGGGCGGACCTCGAGAAGGCCCGCCTGCGCGAGGTCGTGGCCGCCGACGAGGAGGCCTGCCGCGCGATCTTGCAGTGGATGCGCTGGGAGCTGACCGAGCGCAAGCTGCCCGAGTTCACCGCGCAGGTGCCGCTCGAGCAGACCTTCGCGCGCTACGCCCACCGCTGCGGCGCGCTGGTGGCGAACCCACACGCGCTGTTCCCGGGCAACTGGGCGGCCATGATCAAGGTCATGCGCTTCCAACCGCTGGTGGAAGGCCTCAAGTCGATGTTCGAGACGCGGCTCGCGGACTCGCGGTACGGACGCGACAACTTCGAGACCACGTTCGTCATGACCGGGGCCGGGGCCGACGAGGCCGTGAACATCCGCTGGTCGGGCGGCCGCGTGGTGATCGGGCCAGGGCACATGGGCCATGAGATCCGGCTGCCGGCGACCGTCTGGGGCCCGCTGCTGACGGGTTACAAGACGATCGACGACTTCCATTACGTCGAGCTGACCGACCCCGAGCGGCACCTGCTGCGCGCGCTCTTCAAGGGCGGCTGCCCGTACATCTGGGATCTGGAACAGAGCGACGAGCTCTAAGAGCTCGGGACTTCGAGCTCGTAGACCGTGCAGCGGTTGCGGCCGTTGTGCTTCGACGCGTACAGCGCCTGGTCGGCGCGCTCGAAGAGCTCGGTCGACGAATCCGCCATCTGCGGGAAGGTCGCGAGGCCGATCGAGATGGTCACCCTGAGCGCCTCGCCATCCGGGCCGGGCACGCCGGTGGTCTCGATCAGCTTGCGGATGCGCTCGGCCGTGATCAGCGCGCCGGTCGTGTCCGTCTCTGGCAGCAGCACGAGCATTTCCTCGCCGCCGTAGCGGCACGGCAGGTCGAGGCCGACCCGGATGGCGTCGCGGATCGTCTTGGCGACCACCCGCAGCACGGCATCGCCGGTCTGGTGGCCGTAGTTGTCGTTGAACTTCTTGAAGTGGTCGATGTCCATGACCAGCAGCGAGAACTTGCCGCCGAAGCGCCGCGTCCGCCGGATCTCCTCTTCGAGGCGCATGAGGAAGAACGAGCGGACGTACAGCCCGGTCAGGTGGTCCACCGTGGCCTGGCGGTAGAGGCGGGCGTTGTCGACGGCGAGGGCGGCGGTGTTCGCGATCGCGTGCAGGACCGCCACTTCCTTCTCGAGCGCCGGGCCGACCTTCGAGCGCGAGTCGACGTACAGCACGCCCGTCAGGCCCGATTGGCCGATCAACGGCACCGCGACCACCGAGGCCAGCTTGAGGTTCACGACCGACATCTTGGTCGAGAACTCCTCGTCGCGGCCGGCGTCGATCACCGAGATCGGCTGCTGCGTATCCACGACCTTCTGGCAGATCGTGCGCGAGATTTCGCGGGCCGCCTGCGGGGGCAGCGGGCCGTCGTGGTCGCGGCCGGCGCCGAAGACCAGCTGCTCGTCTTCCCACAGCAAGATGAACGTGCGCTCGGCCTTCGCGACTTCCAGCGCGATGTCCGCGATCACGTCGAGCACCTTCTCGAGCTCGAGCGTGCGCGACAGCGTGCGTGAGAGCTGGTTGAGCATCTCGAGGTGGACCTGGCGCTCCTCCTGCGACTTCATCAGCTTCGCGTTGACGATCGCGGTGGCGGTGAGCCCCGCGAGCGCGAGCACGATCTCGAGGTCGCCCTGGCTGAACGTGTCCGACAGGCCCTGGCGGTCGACGTAGATCGCACCGATCACCTCGTCCTGGTCCTTGAGCGGCACGGCGATGATGGTCTGGAGGTTGAGCCCCATGATCGAGGCCTGTTGCGCGAAGCGCGGGTCCGAGAGCGCGTCGAGCACGCAGACGGTCTCGCCGGTCTCGAGCACCGTGCGCGCGATCGTGCGGCTGTACTGCTCGCTGCCGCCGCCGCCTTCGTCCTCGAAGCCGGGGGCGGTGGCGTAGCGCTGGCTGGTCATGTTCGGACCTTCCTTGAGCAGCAGCAGGCCGCGCTCGGCGCCGGTGATGTCGATGACCAGCGCGAGGGCGCGATCGATGACGGTGTCGAGCTTGAGCGTGGAGTTGACCGCACGCGCGAACGACACGATCTGCTCGAGGCGGTGGGCGGCGAGGTCGCCGTCCATCCCGCCGCCGATGGCCGACAGGCCCTGCGCGTCCAGCTGGCCGAGGCCCTGGGCGAGGCGCGCGGCCAGCTCCTTGAGGCCGTTCAGGGTGGTGGGCACCGGGCCCGTGAGGTCGATCGCCGTCGCGGTGGGCGCGGCGGGCTCGGCGGCGATGATCGCCCGGCCGAAGGCGGCCAGGTAACGGCCGGTATTGGCGCCGAGCGCCGACGCCAGCGAGTTGACCAGCTCGCGGGCGCGTCCCGACGCGGCCTTGCGGCCCTTGGTCGGGCCGAGGCGCGCCAGCGCGTCGAGCGCGAGCACGAGCGTGTGGCGCTGCTGGGTGTTCTCGAGCACCTTCACGGCCGCCTCGGCGAGGGTGCCGGCCACGTCGCCGCCTTCGAGCTCGGCCTCGAGGATCATGAGCGGGCCTTCGGCGCGTGGCGCGTCGACCTCGTCGGTCAGGGCGCGGGCGGCGTGCAGGGCCTGGTAGGCCGTGGCCTCGTGGCCCAGGCGGCGCGCGGCCTCGGCGCGCATGATCTGCGCGTGCAGCCGCACGGCGGCGTTGGAGACGTGCAGCATCGGCTCGAGCTCCGCGAGCGCCTCTTCGATCGCGCCCGTCTCGAGCGCCACCTCGGCCTTCACGAGCGCGGCGCGCTGGACGAATTCCTGGGCGCCCGCGGCCTCGCCGAACTCGGCGAGGGCCTGAGCCTCGGCGCGCGCCTCGTCGAACTGGCCGAGCAGGCAACGCAGGGGCGCCTCGAGCTGGCGGATCACGGCCCGCAGGATCTTGTGTTTGATCTCCTCGGCGATCTCGGTGGCCTCGGCGAGGCGGTTGAGGCCCTCCGTGGTGCGACCCAGGTGGGCCTGCGCCGAGCCCTCGACGGCCATCGCGGCCGCCATCGGGAACTTGCGGTTGAGGCGCTTCGCGTCCGCGGCGACGGCCGCGGCGAGCTCCTCGGCCTCGGCGAAGTGGCCCTGTTCCTCGGCGACGAGCGCCAGGTTGAGGCGGGCGAAGAGGCCTTCGCCCGTGTTGCCGATCGCCTCGAACAGCTCCGCCGCGCGCGAGAACGATGCCTTGGCGCCGGCGAGCTGGCCGAGCGCGAGCTGGAGGTTGCCGAGGCCGGCCGAGGCCATCGACTCGAGGTGGCGGTCGGCGAGGTCGCGGGCGATCGCCTGCGCCTCTTCCAGGCAGGCCAGGCCTTCCTGCAGGCGGTCTTCCTCGCCCTGGAAGGTCTCGCCGACTTCGGCGAGCACCTGGGCCCGCTCGGCGGGCTGGGCGTGGCGGCGAGCCAGGATCAGCGCCTGGCGGCCGTGGCGGTAGGCACCTTCCATGTCGCCCGCGAAGAAGCACAGGCGCGCGATCGCGCGGTGGCTGCGGCAGAGCTCGAGCGGGACGTCCTCGCCCGCGACCTCGCTCGCGCGCTCGAAGGCCGTGCGGGCCTGGTCGTAGCGGCTCGCGAGCTGGTGGATCTTGCCGAGGCCGTTCAGCGAGCGCGCGAGCAGCGCGGGGTCGCCCAGGTCCTCGGCCAGCGAGACGGCTTCCGCGGCGATCGCGAGCGCCGCGTCGGCCTCGTCGAGGCCGCGGTGGGCCGACGCGAGCACCTCGAGCACCTCGAGGCGCTCGGCGGGCGCGAGGCCGTCGGCGTGGTCGGCGGCGGCGCGGCCGAAGCGGCGGGCCTCGGCGAGCGCTCGCAGCGCGAGGTTCTGGCGGGCGGCCTCGAAGAGCCAGCGGCGCGCGCTGGCGGGCTCAGGGCCCATCAGGCCATGGTGCGCGAGCGCGTTCAGCACGCGCAGCGACGGGTACTCGCCGGCCTCCACGGCCAGGGCGCCGGCCAGGGCGCCATGCCGCGTGGTGCGGTCTTCCGGCGCGAGCTCGCCGGCGAGCCAACTCGCCAGCTGCTGGTCGGCGAGGCCCAGGCCGTGGGGGCCGACCACCGCCAGCTGGCGGGCGACGAGATCCGCCGCGGCTTCTTCCGCAGCATCCAGCGACAACGCGGCGGCGCGCGCCGCGACCTCGAGGGCCAGCGGACCGCCATGGACGGCGAGCGTCTCGGCGAGCTGCCGCGAGCCCGCAGCGACGTCGCCCAGGCGGGCCTGATACAGGGCCTGCAGGCCGGAAGGCAGCTTGCCCGCGCTGCCCTCGACCAGACCCCAGCCGGTCTGCTTGCGGACGAGCTGCTTGTTGGCCAGCAGGAACCTCAACAAGTCTTCGGCGAAACGCGGGTTGCCGCGCGACGACTCGAAAATCTGGTCGGTGACCGCGCTGGGCATCTCGGTGGCGCCCACGTTCGAGGCCACGAGCTGGGCCGTCTCGGCCTGGGTCAGCTCGCCGAGTGCCTTCACGTCGAAGGCGCTCGCCACGGGCGCGGCGGAGGTCGCGATCCAGGCGATCGGCGTGCGCTCGGTGGCCTGCATGACCTGCGTCAGCAGCGTGGCGCTGGGCGGATCGGCGCGGTGCCAGTCGTCGAGCATCACGACGAGGCCGCGGCCGCCGGCGACGGTCTCGAGCAGGCGCGTGAGGGCGACGCGCAGCACCTGAGCCGGATCGCCCGTGCCGGCGGCGCCACCGCCGGTGAGCGGGGCGATCGCCTGCTGCAGCGCCGTCGCCTGCTCGGGCGCGATGCTGCGGGCGAGCGCGAGCAGGTCGCGCGAGAGATCGATCCACGGCCCGAAGGGCGTGGGGTCCGCGGGGCAGCCGCCCGTCGCGGTCTTGAGGTCCATGAGGCGCGACTGCGCGCCGAGCTCCTCGAGCAGGCGCGACTTGCCGACGCCCGGCACGCCGACCAGCGCGACCGGCTTCGGCCGGTGCCCGTTGGCGGCCTCGCCGACGCCGGCGAGCAGCTCGCCCATCAGCGCCAGGCGGCCGACGAAGGGGCCCTGGAGCGGGATCGCGAGCGTGTCCTCCTCGTCGGCCGGCAGGCCGAGGGCGCGCAGGACTTCGTTCGCGGACTGCGGCCGATCCTGCGGGCGTTTCGCGAGCAACCGCATCACGAGGCTCTCGAGCTCGGACGAAAGGTCCGGCACGTGCTTGCGCGGCGAGGCCGGCACCGCCCCGACATGCAGCTTGAGCGTCTCGGCGGGCGTGCCGCCGTCGAACGGCAGCGTGCCTGTGATCAGCCTGTAAATGATCACGCCGACGGCGTACAGGTCCGAGCGCAGGTCGGCCTTGCCGCGCTGGATCAGCTCGGGCGCGAGGTGGGAGACCGTGCCTTCGAGGCCGTTGGGCCGCGCGCCGGCGGGCCCGGCGAGGCCGAAGTCCATCAGCATGAGGCGCCCATCGGCGTTGCGCATGAGGTTCTCGCCCTTGAGGTCGCCGTGCACCAGGCCGCGGCGGTGGAGGTGGCCGAGGATCGGCATCAGCTCCGCGGCGAGCGCCCTGACCTGGTCAGGCGTCCAGGGGCCCTCATGTTCCAGGCTCGCGCCCTCCACGATTTCCATCGCGAAGAAGGGCAGCCCGTCCGACGTGAGGCCGAGGTCCTGGACCTTGGGGATGCCGGGGTGATCGAGCGCCGCCATTACGCGGTGTTCGCCCTTGAAGCGGCGTTGCGCCTCGACGTCGCCGAGCAGCGCCGCGGTCATCACCTTGAGCGCCCAGTCACGGCTGCTCACCTGGTCGGCGGCGCGGTAGACCACCGCCATGCCGCCTGCGCCCAGGCGCTCTGACACCGTATAGCGGTTGCCGACGACGGTTCCCACGATCGAGGAGGCTTCGGTCAAGGCTGTATCCTGTCGAAGAGGGCGGAGGAGCGCGCCACATGCCGCAGCGAGGCCTGAACGTCGCCAGGCCGGGAACAATGTACCCGCCGCCTGTGCCCCCTAACGCGCGTCGGCGCTCAACTCGCCGGCGTGCTGGCGCCCGCGCTCGACGTCCCGGCGCCGGCCTCCGGGGGCGGCGTCCGCATGGGCGTGGATTCATCGGGGAACAGCCCCTCGTCCGAGGCCGGGAAGAGCTCCTTGAGCATCGGGTGGGCGCGGCAGGTGATCGCGAGCCGCGAGAGCGGGTAGATCGTCTCCTTGAGCGGTGCGACCTCGCCGCCGCCCTTGGCTTCCTCGAGCTGCTGGGCGAGCAGCTCGAACATCCGCTTGGCCTCGCGCAGGTGCCCGACGAGCTGGGGGCTCGTGCCGATGCCGAGCGCGATCAGGCGAACCGCCCGGGTGCTGCCGGTGATCAACGCCTTGATGTCGATCGCGCCGCCCTTGTCGATCATGTCGAGCGTCGTGTTCAGCTGGTCCATCTTGGGCGCGAGGCTGCCGTGCAGGATCTCGGCCTTGCGCAGCACCTCTTCGCGCAGCTTCTTCTGCTTGAGGCGCTCGACGGTGCTGAGCTTCTTGTCCTCGCCCGGGCCCACCGTGACGGTCTGTGGCGGCGGGAAGAGCTGGGTGAGCACGCGGTCGGCCTTGAAGACCTCATGGAAACGCGAGAGGTAGAAGAGCTTGAGCTTGAGCTCCTCGAGCATCTGCTGGCGCAGCTGATCGACATCGAGCGCGGCCTGCACGGCTTCCACCTGCCTGGCTGCTTCGTAATAGCGGAAGGTCGCGACCTGGACCTCCTTCGCGACCTCGGGTCGCGCGGCGAAGGTGCCCATGAGGTAGGAGACGATCTGCTCGCCCTTGGGCGAGAGCGGGTGCCTGAACTCGACCTCGCCGACGCCGGGCACCTGCAGGCGGGCGTTCAGGCAGGCGCGCATGAGCAGCTCGATGCGGGGCTGCAGGGTCTCGAGCGAGGCGCGCGACTTCTCGAGGATGTCGCGCGTCTGGTCCCTGAGGGCGTCGGGATCGATGAGTGGCTTGGTGGCGCCACGCAGCGGCCGCGTGCCCCCTGCCTGATTCAGGAGGCCCGTCTGGCGCTGAAAAGAGTCCCTACTGCTCAAGCGTGCTCACTCCGCGTGTAGCCCGGTCATTATGCCCAGCCCGGCAAGGTCCACACAACCCGGCACCCCTCCGGAGGTGGGTATAATGCGTCCGACCTAGCGACCCGAGGACCTCATGACCGACCTGCCGAGCCGTTACGAGCACCGCCGCCTCCTGGGCGAGGGGGGGATGGGCCAGGTGTACCTGGTCCTCGACCGCGAGGCCGATCGCGAGGTCGCGCTCAAGACGCTGCGCCTGCCCGCCAACCCCGAGGCGGCCGAGGAGGCCCGGTTCCTCTTTAAACAGGAATTCTGGGCGATGGCGTCGCTGCGCCACCCCAACCTCGTGGAAGGCTTCGACTTCGGCGAGCTGGCGGACGGCACGCCCTATCTCACCATGGAGCCGGTGCCCGGCCTGGACCTGCAGGTCGAGCAGCCGCTGCCGGAGGCCGAGGTGCGGGCCTGGCTGCCCGGCATCGCGGCGGCCCTGGCCTTCCTGCATGCCCGCGGCTACGTCCACGGCGACCTCAAGCCCGAGAACATCCGCGTCCGCGAGGACGGGCTGCCCAAGCTGATGGATCTGGGCCTTTTGACCCGCGCCGGGCGCGCCGGCGGCGCGGTGCGCGGCTCGCTGCATTACCTCGCGCCCGAGCTCGCGAAGCAGGGCGCGGTCGACGCGCGCACGGACCTCTACGGCCTCGGCGCGGTGCTCTACCATGCCCTCGCCGGCCGGCCGGTCTTCGATCCCGAGTTCAGCCTGCCGCCGATCGAGCTGCTGCGCGCCCAGATCGACGCGAAGCCCGAGCCGCTCGCGCGCTTCGCGCCGGGCGTCTCGCGGGAGATGGAGCTCGCCGTGATGCGGCTGCTCGAGAAGGATCCCGCCCGCCGCTACGCGAGCGCGCTCGAGTTCCTCGCCGCGGTCGGCCTGGCCGCCGAGGGCGAGGAAGCCATCGGCCTGCTCGGTGCACCGCTGATCGGCCGCGACGACGTCAAGGCGGAGGTTCAGCGCGCGCTCACCTCGCTCCAGCCCACCGTCGCCTGGCTGGTGGGCGGCCCGGGCGCCGGCAAGACCCGCCTGCTCGCCGAGGTGCGTGCCGAGGCCCAGCTGCGCGGCCTCGCGACCTTCATCACCAGCGGCCTCGGCGCCGACGGCACGCCTTACCAGGCCCTGCGCCCCTGGCTCAAGGCGCTCGCGGCCAGCACGGGCGCCGAGCGTGATCGCCTCGCGCCGGTGTTGGCCCGCATCGTGCCCGAGATCGGGCGCGCCTGCGGCATCCCGGATCTGAAGCCGGCGGCCGCGCTCGAGGGCTCGCAGGAGAAGTTGCGCCTGCATGCAGCCGTGACCGAGCTCGCGATCGCCGCCGCCCCCGCCGCCGCCTGGCTGATCGACGACGCCGACCAGCTGGACCCGGCCTCGCGCGAGCTGATCGAGTTTATGCGCGCCCGCGGCGGCGCGCGCGCCTGGCGCTGGGTCTTTACCGGTCAGGAGGCGCCGAGCGGCTCGGACCGCGCCCTGGTGCTGGCGCCGCTCGACGAGAACGAGACGCTCACCATGGCAGGCGCGCTGCTCGGCCAGGACAACCTGCCCGGCGCCGTGATCGAGAAGCTGCCCGCGCTCACCGCCGGCAACCCCGGCATGGTCGAGGCCGTCGTCGGCCACTGGGTGCGCAGCGGCGCGCTCGTGCGCATCGGCGGGCGCTGGGAGGCCCAGGCGGCCGAGAAGCTCGATCTGCCCGGCGGCCTGCAGGTCGTGCTCGACGCGCGCTTCGAGGCGCTCGGCGAGGACGCCCGGCGCGTCGGCCGCACGGCCGCCCTGCTGGGCGCCGCGGGCGAGCTGCCCTGGCTCGCGGGGCTGATCGACTTGCCCGAGGGTGCCTTCTTCGCGGCGCTCGCGGAGCTCGAGGGCGCGGGCGTGCTCGTCCGCGAGGATTCCTCTTTCCGCTTCGTGCGGCCGCCCCAGGCCCTGGCGCTCGCGGCGTCCTGGCCCGAGGACGAGGCCCGCCGCCTGCATGGCACCGCCGCGCGCTGGCTCGCGGCGCGCGTCGGCCAGCCCGACGACGCGGGTGTCGCGCTCGGCGACCTGCTCGCCGTCGCCAACCACCACCTCGCGGGCGATACGCCGGCCGCGGGGTTGGACTGGGCGATCGCCGCGAGCCGCCGCTCGATGGCCATCTTCGCCAACAACCCGGTCGAGCCGCTCGTGCGCAAGGCGCTCGCGCTGCCGGACCTGCCGGAAGGCGCCCATGCCGAGCTGCAGGAAATCGCCTCGCACGTCATGCGCTTCCAGGGCCAGGTCGACGAGGCGCTCGCGGTCGTCGAGCAGCACGTCATCCCGTACGCGCGGGCGACGGGCTCGCCCAGGCTCGCCGATCACCTCGTCACGCTCGGCGTCTGCCACCAGATGAAGGGCCGCTACCCGCAGGCGCTGGCCGCCTACGCCGAGGCGATCAACCTGGCCGACGCCGCGGGCGACATCGCGACCTCGGTGCGCGCGCGCATCTTCGCCGGCCGCACGGCGTACTTCTCGGGCGAGACGGGCGCCGCCAGGACCTCGCTCGCCGCGGCGATCCGCCGCGCCCGCGCGGGCGACGAGCAGGCGCTGCTCGCGGGCGCGCTCAGCCTCTATGGCTACGTGCTGGCCTCGACCGATGCCAACCAGATGAACGAAGGGCTCGCGATGCTCGACGAGTCGATCGCGATCAACCAGCGCATCGACAACCTCTACGAGCTGCAAGAGGCCCACAACAACCAGGGCAACGTCTTCCTGGCCGCCGGCCGCCTCGGCGACGCGCAGCGCGTCTTCGAGAAGTGCCTCGTGCTGTGCGAGCGCATGGCGAGCGCCAACGAGCAGATCTTCGCCCACCTCAACCTGGGTGCCGTGCAGCTCGAGCTGGGCCGCCTGGCGGACGCCAGCGCCCATGCGCGCAAGGCCGGCGACATGAGCCGCAAGCAGGGCCGCAAGTTCCCCGAGGCGTTCACCCATGCGATCGAGGGCCTCGCGCTGATCTACCAGGGCGAGCTCGCCACCGGCGTCGAGCACCTCGACACCGGCCTGCGCCTGGCGCGCGAGATCGCGAACCGCTACCTCGAGCTGAACGTCCTTGCCTACCGCATCGAGGGCCTGATCCACCTGGGCCGCTTCGCGCAGGCCGAGTCCGAGCTCGCGAAGGCGCGCGAGCTGGCCGAGGCGATCCAGAACGACGAGCAGAACGCCAAGCTGGATCGCCACGCCGCGGCGCTCGCGGTGCTCGCGTGGTCGAACGACGCGCAGGAGAAGGTGCTCAAGGTGCTGGAAGTCGCCCGGCGCCAGGACCAGCCGGTGGCGATCGCCCATGCGCTGCGCTGGCAGGTCGCGCGCCTGCTGCGCGAGCAAGAGCTCGACATCGCGATCACGCTGGTCGCCGAGGCCGCCGAGCTCGCCGCGGTGGGCGGCCTGGTGCTGCTCGGCGCCGAGCTGCGCGAGCTCTGGGGGCGCCTGCTGATGGCCGTCGATCCGGCCGCGGCCGCCGAGCGCTTCGCCGAGGGCCAGGAGCTCGCCCGCGACGCCGGCTGCCGCGTCGTCGAGATCCTGTGCCAGGCCGGCGTCGGCCAGGCCTCGCCCGGCGGGCGCCTGGATCGGCTCGAGGCCCCGCGTCGCCTCGAAGCCCTGATCGAGCCGCTCGAGGAGGCCGAGCGCCAGGACTACCTGGCCTGGCCCGAGCGCGCCGCCGCGCTGCGGCTCGGCCTCGAGGCGGGCGACCTGATGTCCGCCGACCGGCTTCAGCACCTCACGGACCTCATCGCGCTCGTCACGTCCCAGCCGGACCTGCCGCGCGTGATGCAGCAGGCCCTCACGGCATTGGTCGAGATCGCGGGCGCCGAGCGCGGCTTCTTGCTGCTCTACAACGGCTTCGAGGTCACCCAGCAGATCTTCCATGGCATGGATGAGCGCGACAACGACGAGTTCAGCTCGGGCCTCGCGTACCAGGTGCTCTGGACCGGCGAGCCGCTCTTCGTCGAGGACGCCTCGTCGCACACCGAGTTCATGGGCCGCCAGAGCGTGCAGAGCCTCTCGCTGCGCTCGGTGGTGGCGGTGCCGCTGAACGACGGCCAGGAGACCGTCGGCGTGATGATGGCGGACTCGCAGCGCATCAACACGCGCTTCGCCCCGCAGGACCTCGAGCTGGCGCTCGCGCTGGCCCGGCAGGTCGCCATCGTGATCACCAACACGCGCCGCCTGCAGCGCTTCCAGAACGCCTTCGAGGAGAGCCAGGTGCTGCACAGGCTCGCGCTCGCGATGCTCGGCCGCCACACGGTCGAGGAGGCCATGGCGGCGGTGGCCGCCGAGGCGCTGCCGCTCTGCGGCGCGACCCGCGCGTTGCTGCTCGCGGGCCCCGACCTCAAGGTGCGGACTGCCTTCGACGCAACCGGCATGACCCTGCCGACGGCCGGCATCGAGGTCTCCCACAGCGTCAGCGGCTGGGTGAACGAGTCCGGCGAGCCGCTGCACCTGGTCGACGCCCAGGCCGACGAGCACTTCCAGAGCCGCGCCAGCGTGATGGCGCTCGGCTTGCACACGATCTTCGCCGTGCCGGTGGCCTTCGAGGGCCGCAAGCTGGGCGTGCTGTACCTGGACCACCCCCAGATCGTCGATGAGGATCCGGCCGCGTTGCACACGCTGGTGCGCATCGGCGAAATGCTCGGGGCCTTCGTCGCGCGCGCGGGCTGAGCGCGGCCGCGGGCCGGCTTGAACGTTTCGGTGTCAACTTTGCCGGGTATCTGAGGGAAGAGACAACCTGGCGGTATCGCACCGCCTCGACCAGGAGGCGGCGGGATGCGCTGGCGCGCGGGGGTTTTCGCGTTGCTGATCCTGACGGCGGCTTGTTCCGCCGAAGGGCCGCCGCGACCTGCGCGGTTGGGGATCGCGCCAGGCGTGCAGGCTGGCGGCGCGACGTTGCGCCTCAAGCTCGACGGCCTCTTCGTGGGCCGGCGCCAGCTGCTCGGGGTTTCGGCCACGCGCGCCAGGCTCACGGTCGCGGGCCCGGACCTGCAGGCGCCCTTCGAGCGTGAGATCACGCTCGCGGCCGAGGTGCGCGTCGACGCGGTGCCGGTCGGCGACCGGCGGCTCGTCACGCTGCAGGCGCTCGATGGCGCGGGGCAGCCGATCGCGGGGGGCCGCCACCGTGTCATGGCCGCGCTCGGCGCGGGCGACAACGATGTGGCGATTTCACCGATCGCGACGTTCATGGGCGACGTCTTCGCCGAGGTGATGGCGCTCGACGCCAAGAACGGCACGTCGGTCGCCACGAAGGTCGATCTCGCGGCCTTGACGCAAACGCTATCGGGCTTTCCGCGGGCGCTCGGCGTCGCACACCCGGCTTTGCTCGACGCGGTGGCGGTCGGCGCCGCGCTTCACGCGGGTGGGGGCACGGGGCTCGTCTCCCAGCCCGCCTTCGCGCCCGCGCCGGGGCGCCTGGTGCTGCGGCCGAAGAACTGGCCGGGCGGCCTGACGGCCGACGTCACGCTCACGGATCCCGTCAGCGCGCCGATGCAGCTCGGTGATCACCCAGCGGTGCTCGCGGGCCTCCCGGCCGGCACCTGGACCCTGACGCTCACGCCGACCCGGCCCGGCCTCGCGCCGCTCGTCCGCACGATCACCGTGGCGGCTGGCGCCACGGCGGAAGTCGAGCTCTCCTTCGGCACGAGCGTGGCGCTGCCGGCGCTGCCCACGCCGATCGGCGTGGCGGCGTACGGCGTCTTCGACCTCGCGGGGCAGCCGACGCTGGTGCTCGCGGGCGGCGTGGCGCGCGGCGTGCCGACGGGCGAGGACGCTGAGGAGGATCCACAAGACAACACGTTCCATTACGGCTTCCGGCGCTTCGCACAGGCGACCGGCTGGGCGGCGGGGCCGGACCTGCCGGAGAGCAGCCTGGCGCAAGTCGCGGTCGCCCACGCGGGCCGGCTGTACCTGCTCGGCGGCGACCACGTCTACCGGATCGATCCGGCCTCGGCGACCCCGCCGCAGGCCCTGCCGCCGCTGCCGGTCCCTGCGGATCTCACGCTTTACGATCCCTATCCCTACCCGAGTTACGGCGCGTACCCGAGCGACGACCCCGAGGCGAGCTATCCGCCCACGGCGACGCCCGAGCCCTTCGACCAGGCCAGCGGGCCCAACCCACAGGCGTCGGGCCTGCCGAGCTGGTGGCCCTCGAACGTCCCGACGCCGAACAGCAGCTTCACGCCGGCCGAGCCCACGGCGCTCCGCTTCGAGCTCGCGAGCGCGGTCTCGCTGGGCGACGCCATCTTCGTGACCGGCGGCGACGCGAACGGCAGCCAGCTGCGCGACGTGCTGCGCTACGATCCGGTGGCGGACGCCCTCACCGTCGAGCAGGCTGAGAACGACCGCTACCACCGCTACGCCATGGCGAGCGCCGCGGCCGGCGGCGTCTGGTACCTGGCCGGCGGCGCCGACTCCGTGGGCGGCGAGTACCGGCCGCCTTCGGTCACGAACCTCCTCACCGCGTACGTGCCCGCCACCGCGAACGCCAGCGGCCGCTGGCGCCGCCTCACGGCCATGCCCACGGCCCGTGGCGGGGCGGTCGCGGCCGTCGCGAACGGCCGCATTTACGTGCTCGGCGGGCACGACGCGCTCGGCCGCGCGCTGAACGACGTGGAGTCGTACGACCCGCTGACAGACACCTGGCAGATCCACCCGCCGCTCACCACCCGGCGGGCCTTCGCCGCGGCCGGCGTGCTCGGCGGCAAGATCGTGGTGGCGGGCGGCCTGGACGGCTTTTATCAGCCTTTCAACGCAGCGCCGATCGCCTCGGTGGAAGAGGTGACGCCATGAGCACGCGCCGTTGCTGGCCGCGTGCCGTGGCCCTGGCGGTAGCCCTCGCCTCGCTGAGCTGCGCCGGCGACCCGCCGCCGGCCGCGCCCAAGAAGACCGGCGTCAGCACCAAGAAGCCTCCCGAGCCTGCCGTGGCGCCGGCTGGGTCCTCGTCGCCCGCCGCGGCCTCCACGGCGCCTGCGCCGACCGCGACGACCGGTGGCGACGCCAACGTGGCGATCGCCAGCCCGGCACCCACGCTTCCGCCCGCGCCCACGCCGATGCCCAGCGCGCGCCTGACCCTGCGCACCGGCAGCCAGGACGCCGACACCTGGCTCACCGGCCCGACGCTGCAACGGCCTCGCGCGGGCCACATCGCGGCGATGCTCGCCGGTGCGCTGACGGTCTTCGAGGGCGACGTCCAGCCGACGCTCGAGGTGCTCGAGCCGGCAGGTGGGCGCTGGCAGCTCGACGAGCGCCTCGTGTCCGGGCCGGGGGCGTTCGGCGGCATCTCGATCGGTCGGTCGTTCGGCGCGCTGGCCGAGAGCCAGGGCGAAGTCTGGCTCATCGGCGGCAACATCGACGCCGGGCTGCAAGGCGACCTCGTGCGGTACAGGGCTCCGAGCATCGCGGAAACCCGGTTCATCCTGGATCCGGCGGTCCAGGCCGCCGCCGCCGGCGTGGTGGGTGAGCGCCTGATCGTGGCGGGCGGCGCCGACGCGAAGAATGGCCCGCAGCCGCGTACCCAGGTCTTCATGCTCCCTGACTTCGAGGACGCGAAAGCCGCCGACATGCCGCTTGGCGTCGCGGGCGCGGCTTCGGCGGTGGCGGGCGGCCGCCTGTGGGTGTTCGGCGGGTACGAGCTGCTCGCCGGCCAGCCGGTGGCGCGCGCCGCCGTGCAGGTCTACGACCCGGTCGCGGATCGCTGGACGCGTGACGGCGGCGACGCCGGCGCACCCGCGGCGTTGCCCCTGGCCCGCCATTCCGCCGCGGCTGCGGTGCTCGACGGCAAGGTCTACCTGGTGGGCGGGATGGGGGCGGACGGCAAGGTGATCGGCCAGGTCGACGTGCTGGATCCCGTTACAGGCGCCTGGACCCGCGCGGCCGCGTTGCCGACGCCGCGCGCGTTGCTCGCGCTGGCGGTCCACGCGGGGCGGCTGTGGGCGATCGGCGGCATGGGCGCCGACGACCGCCCGAGCGGCGTGGTGGAGGTATACCGGCCATGAGGGGTCGTACGACGGCCACGCTGGGCCTCGGGTTGGTGCTGGCGGCCCTGACGGCCTGCCAGGGGCCGCCGGCCAATCGGCCGCAAGCTAATAACGCGCACCCCAGCACCCTTCCCCTCTCCCTGGGTGGGGTCGTGGGGGGGCTGGAAAGGGAGAGGTCCCCGCAGGGGGGTGAGGGGGCTCTCTCGGCGCCTGGCGTGCCTCCCCTCACCCGCTCCGCGGGAGCTCCCCTCCTTTCCAGCCCCCCCACGAACCCGCCCAGGGAGCAAAAGGGTGCCAGTCCGCCCCAGGAGGAGGCGAACCAGAGCGAGACCGCCGCCCCCGAATGGGTCACGGCCCCCGTCCCCCGTCCCGTCGCCAGGCCCGCCGGCGGTGGCGTCGCGCCCCCCGCCCCCCGCCCCGCCACCACGCTGCTTGTCGGCCTCGCCCCGGATGCCGACCCCGCGCGCGTCCTCGCCGACCCGCAGCTCGTCGGCTTCGAGCGCCTGGGCACCCTGAGCGTTCGCAGCCGCACCGTGCTCAAGCTGGCGCCGCCGCGCGGGATGACGCTGACCGAGGCGCGCCGCCGCGTGGTGCGCGTCGAAGGCGTGCGCACGGCCGAGGAGAACGCCGTCCGGACGGCGTTCGGCTTCACATTCGCCCGGCGCGACCCGAAACTCGACGAGCAGTGGGCCCACCGCGCCGACCGCGCCGACACCGAAGCCGCCTGGCAGGTCGTCCCGGTCGCCGACCAGACCAAGGTGATCGTCGCCGTGCTCGACACAGGGCTCGACGTCGGCCATCCCGAGTTCGCGGGGCGCGTCGAGAAGCCGCGGAACTTCGCGTCCGACAGCGAAGACCCGGACGACGTGTCGGATTCGGTCGGCCATGGCACCCACGTGGCGGGCATCATCGGCGCCGCCGGCGACAACGGCGAGGGCGTCGCGGGCGTGGCCTGGGGCGTGCGGATCCTGCCCGTGAAGGTGCTCGGCGAGCGCGGCGGCGAAGACTTCGAGATCCTGGCCGGCCTGCTCCATGCGGTGCGGTACCGGCCGAGCCCCGACAACGGCGGCCGCGTGCGGGTGATCAACATGAGCCTGGGCTCGGACGTGGGCGTCGTCAGCGGCGTGTACGCCGACGTGTTCGCGGAAGCGCGGGCCGCGGGCGTGACCGTCACCGTGGCCACCGGCAACAGCGGCCTGAGCCAGATCGCCTCGCCCGCGAACACGCCGAACTGCCTGGCGGTCGGCGCGACGGCGACCTATGCGGCCTGGGAGAAGCTGGCCCATTTCTCGAACTACGGGGAACGGCTCGATCTCACGGCCCCCGGCTCGGACATCCTCGCCACCACGCCCAGGGAGGGCGCGTACGGCCAAGATCCGGAGTATGCGCGGATGAGCGGCACTTCGATGGCCGCGCCTTACGCGGCGGGCGTCGCGGCGCTGGTCTATGCGCGCTACGACAAGCAGAACGCCGCGCTGACCGGCGCCTTCGCGGACAAGGTCCGCGCACGGATGCTCACCGCTGTCGACGACCTCGGCACGCCGGGCTGGGACCCTTACTTCGGCGCCGGGCGCATCGACGCCGGCAAGGCCGTCAAGCCGGCGACCATCGACGAAGCGCCGTAATTGGACCGGCGAGGCCCCAACGGTAATAGCCAGGCGATTTAGCGCGTCCTGGCCGATCCGGTTTGTGCAACCCGGCGAGGGCAACCCTCGGTGGTTCGATTACGCTGAGCATCGGATCGTCGCCCTGCAAGGAACTCGTGCCCATGCGTCATGCCAGCATCCGCGTGCTCGTCCCGCTCGTCGCCTCGCTGCTGGCCGCCTGCCAGGCGCCGGCGGCCGCCCCGGTGGCCTCGCCGGCCGCCAGGTCCCCGGCCAAATCGCCCACGGCCACGGCCGCGAGCGGGACGCCGGATGCCAGCGACCCGTCGTCGGCGCTCGGCTTCCCTGTGCCGGACGTGACGCCCGCACAGCCATTGCTCCTCGAGAGCTTCGAGGCCGCGCCGATCGGCGCCGCGCCTGCCGACTGGGTCGACGTCGCGACCGAGACGACCGTGCCGTCCTGGGTCTACGCGGGCAACTGGCGCGTCGTCCAGACCGAAGACGGCAACCACGTCTTCCTGCACGACGACGTGCGCGAGCAGCCGGCCGTGAGCTTCCAGCGCTACCGCGGCGCGGCGCTCGGCACGGCCGACGGCCTGCTGCCCGCGCGGTACCACGCCGAGGTCGCGATGCGGCCGATCCACAGCCCGTACAACTACCCGCCCACCGGCGACCAGGCCGTGCAGTTCTACTACCTGAGCACCGGCCGGTACGTCGAGGTGGTGATCAAGCCCGACCAGATCGAAATCTGGGAGGCCGACGGCGCCGAGCCGAGGACCAACAAGGGCTGGAAGCGCCTGTACAACAAGGCGCTCGTCACCAAGGCCGGCGACGTGCGCCGCATCGGCGCGCAGGTCGACGTGGAGGCCGGCACCTTCGAGGCCTGGCTCGACGGCGAGCGGCTCACGAGCGTGAAGAGCGCGCTGATCAAGCCGCAGCCCGCCTGGATGACGCTGCGCGGCATCGGCAACGTGGTCAGCTTCGACGACGTGCGGGTCGAAGCGCTGCCTTAGCCCCCTATCGGAGCCCCCTACCGGAGCCCCCTACCGGAGCCCCCTACCGGAGCCCCCTACCGGGGCTCGCCGATCGGCTGGGCGAGCAGCTTCAGCGGCGGCGGCTTCGCGTGCTGGAAGGCGATGTCGTACCAACCGGCCCGCAGGTCGACTTCGTAGGCCGCCTTGAAAGGCGGGGCGGCGGGCACGCGTCGTAGGCTGGGTTGGGGGTTCTTGCGGATGTCGCAGTTCGCGTCGAAGGCGAACATCGAGACAGGTACGTCCGCCGTGATCGCGAGTCGCCAGGTCCGCGGCCACTTCACCCGCAGGATGCAGCGGGCGCCCGGCTCGAGGGTGTCGACGAACGTCACGTCGTACACCTGTCCGCCCGCGATCCGCGGCGGCCCGCTGATGTCTTCGAAGTCCCGAAGCTCGAGCGGCTGCTCGCCCGCGCCGACCTTCCCCATTCCCGCGCCCGGATCGGACCACCCTTCTTCGCTCAATCGTTCCGACGGACACGCCTGCGGCGGTGAGCCCGACCCCCACATCGGCCCGGGGGTCCAGGGGCGCTCGGCGGGCGACGTCTCGAAGATAGAGGTGCCGAATCGCGCGGCGAGGGCCGCTGTGGCGATCGTCGCCAGGATCGCGGCCGCGAAGGTCGCCCTGAAAATCGGGTGCAAAGTCATTCCTCGGCGTCGGGGGCCTCGTCAAGGTCCATTTCCCGCCTACGTGGCGGCCCCAAACGTCGGAAACTAGAAGCGGCGCGGGGGCAGACGCCCGGCCGGCGATCGAGGCGTTCGGCAGGTGCCACGGAACCGCCTGCCCCAGGGGGCAGTCATACTTACCGTTGACCGCGCGGGCATCGCTCACAGATGCCCGCACGCCGTTATGTTATACTGCGCCTGTGCGCGAGGTCCCTGGGCGGTTTCCGGGGCGCGCGAACGTCGCAAGTTACGCAGGAAGGACCGTTCCGGGCAATGAATCTCATCAACCTAATCCGTGCCGGCGGCTGGACGATGGTGCCCATCCTGATCGCCTCGCTCGTGACCGTGGCGCTCATCATCGAGCACGCCTGGTCGTTGGCGCGGGCCAAGAAGCACCTCAGCTGGCTGTGGCAGTACCCCGAGAAGAAGGACCAGCTGCTGCTCAAGAAGCCCAACGACGTGGTCACCCAGTACCTCGCCGAGGTCGAGGAGGGTCAGGTCACCAGGCTCGACGAGAAGAACCACCTCGCGAGCCAGCTCGTCCTGGCCCAGGAACGCCGCATCGCGTGGCTCGGCACGATCGCCGCGATCGCCCCGCTGCTCGGCCTCATCGGCACGGTGTCGGGCATGATCATCATCTTCTTCCAGATCTCCGCCGCGCCGCCGGCCAACCCGCTGGCCGACCTGTCGCGCGGCATCTCGGAGGCGCTCGTCGCGACCGCGGGCGGCCTGATCGTGGCCATCGTGGCGGCGATCGCCCACCACTTCCTGCTGAACGGCAACGACGACCTCGCGATGGACATGGAGGCCTGGCTCAAGGACACCGACGCCTCGGCCGTCCAGCCCGGAGGGATGCCCCTTGCTCACCAGGCAAAGTAGGCGCGAGCGGACTCCCCGCTTCGAGCTGATCCCCATGATCGACGTCATGATGATCCTCACGATCTTCCTGGCGGTCATGGCCTTCCTGCCCCAGGTCCGCACCTCGATTGCCGCCCAGCTGCCCGAGGCCTCGCACGCGGAGGACACCCCGCCGTCGCTCACGATCGAGCTCACGCGCGAGGGCCTGACCATGGACGAGAAGGCTCAGACGCCGGACTCCCTGGTGGCGGCGGTGCAGGCCGCCGTGGCGAAGGACCCGAACACCTCGTTCGTGATCGCCGCCGACAAGAGCCTGCCCTACGAGCAGGTCATCGGCCTGATCGACCGCGTGAAGGGCAGCGGCGCCAAGCGCATCGCGCTCGCCACCAGCAAGCAGTGAGCTCGTTCCGGGCGCCGGTCCCGAATTGCCGCCAGGGCGCAATCATCGTCGCCCTCGCGCTGCTCCTTTGCGCGCTCGTGATGCGCGGCGCGCCGGCGCGGGCCGCTGGCGCCTCCCCCGCGCGCCGGGTGGTGTCGCTCGGGCCTGCGCTCACGGAAATGCTCTACGCGGTGGGCGCGGGCGATCGCCTGGTCGGCCGCACCTCGTTCTGCAACTACCCGCCCGCGGCCGCCAAGGTGCCGGCGGTGGGCGGCGCCACGGGCTGGAACGAGGAGCTCGTGACGAGCCTGCGTCCCGATCTGATCCTGGCCCTCGAAGGGCGCACCGCCGAGGTCGAGCGGCTCGCGCGGCTCAGCCGCGCCAGGCTCGAGGTGTTGCCGACGCGCCACCTCGCCGACGTGTGGCGCAACCTCGCGCGGATCGGCGAGCTCGTCGGCGAGCGCCCCCGGGCGACGCGCCTGGTCGCCGACCTGCGCGCGAAGGTCGAATCCCGCCGCAAGGCGGCGATGGCGCGGCGCGAGCACCCTTCGGTGTTCTACATGGTGTGGGACCAGCCCCTGATGGCGGCGGGACCGCAGAGCTACCTGGGCGATCTCGTCACGTTGGCGGGCGGGCGCAACATCGTGCCGGAGAGCAACGCGGGATCGTACCCGACGTTCTCCTGGGAAGCGCTGCTGGCGGCTGATCCCGACGTGATCCTCGCGGCGCGCGATCGGGGTGCGGCCCTGGAGAACCTGAAGGCTCGGTATCCCCGGCTCAAGGCCGTGCGCGCAGGCCGCGTGCGCACCCTGCCGGATGATCTCATCTCCCGCCCCGGCCCGCGCGTCGTCCAGGCGCTCGACGCGGTGGAAGCGGCGCTGCGTGCCGCTTCGCCGGCGCGCTGACCAGCGCGTCGGTAGCGGAATTTCAACCCGGATCAAGACGAGGCTCACAACCTCGGTCCCCTAACCTATCCCTTAGTTACCAATGGCAGGCCGCTCACCCTCGATGAGGAGCGCGGCCATCGTATGAGGGAAGGGAGACCACCATGATCAACCGTATTCGTTTCGGCGTCCTCGCGACCGCGCTGCTGGCCGTCGGCTGCGGCACCGCCCCCGTCTCGGGCACCCTGGCCGTCGCGCCTGTCGGTCCGGTGGACGTACTCACTTCACATGACGCGGCCGGCTACGCGCTGCTCCAGGCGAGCACGCCGCTCGCGATCGACGCCGTCTCGGCGACCTCGACCCAGAGCCTCGCGTTCCACGACGTCGACCGGTTGATCGATGGCATCCTCAACACCGCCTGGGCCCCGGCGTCCACCGACGCGAACCCGTCGATCACCTTCGACCTCGCAGGCCAGCCCAGCGTCGATGGCCTCGCGATCAAGCTCAGCCTCGGCCGGTCGTCGTCGTCCGCCAACCACCGGGTCGCGGTCGACGTGTGGACCTCCGACGACGGCGGCGCGACCTGGGATGCGGCTGCGACGGGCCTCGAGCCCGACGAGACGGTCGTGAGCTCGTTCGCGTTCGCCGCGGCCGACGCCGACACCGTGCGGCTCGACTTCTCGAGCGCGGACCCCATCAACGACCTGCTGGTCTGCGACGTCGCGTTGCTCGGCTCGGGCGGCGGTGCGAACCCCGGTCCCACGGCACCTCCGTGCGCAGGCCAGCTCAACCCGCAGGGCAACTGTGTCGGCGGTGGCGGCGGTAACGCCGGTGGCGGTGGCAACGCCGGCGGCGGTGGCAACGCCGGCGGCGGTGGCAATGCCGGCGGCGGTGGCAATGCCGGCGGCGGTGGCAATGCCGGCGGCGGTGGCAATGCTGGTGGTAACGGCGGCGGCGGCGGCAACGCCGGTGGCAATGGTGGTGGCGGCGGGAACGCCGGTGGCAACGGCGGCGGCGGCGGCAATCCGAACCTCTGATCGCGCCTGTCTCGGGGACTTATCCACTACCTTCGTCCATTCCTCCCGTCCATGCTGCCGGGGCCCCACAACGGGGCCCCGGTAGCGCTTCAGGGGTGATGCGCCCGTCGGCTCGGGTTGCGTGATTGAAACGTTGTTCCAATCCCGGCCCTCCACTTCCATCCTTTACCTTTGAACCTAGATGAAGCCTGAGCCGCCCAGGGCAAGGGCGCTGGCCCGCGTGTACTGAGGAGAGTGAAACGATGAAGAGAACCAAACACATCGGCGCGGTCCTGGCCGCCCTTTTGGCAATAGGCTGCGCGTCCGGTCCGCTTCCCGGTCAGGTGGACGGCGCCCGCAAGGGCACGTCCAGGGCGAAGGCCCACGTGGGCAAGGTCGACGTCCTCACCAGCATCGACCCGCGAGGCTACCAGATTCTCGCCTTTGGCGACTGGCATCCCGCGCTCGTGAGCGTCGACGCGAGCTCGACGCGCCCCGAATCCTGGCTCGGCGTCGCGAACGCGACGGACGGCGCCCTGAACACGGCCTGGGCCCCCGGTGATTGCAACGAGACGGTGTCCCTCACCTATCACTACTCGCAGCTGGTGCAGATCGGCCAGGTCGGCTTGAAGCTCAGCCTCGGGCGCCTGTCGTCGCCCGCGAACAGCCGGGTCCTCGTCGACATCTGGACGTCGGACGACGGCGGCGCCACCTGGACCCAGGCGGCCAACGACATCAACCCGGACGAGACCGTCCTGCAAACGTTCAACTTCCCGTCCACCGCCGCGAACACCGTGCGGATCGAGTTCGCGGCCCCCAACGAGAACCTGTGCGACCTGTTGGTCTGCTACGCGAACTTCTGCGACACGTCGACCTGGACGCCGCCGAGCACCTGGCCGAGCATCTGGCCCAGCACCCCGCCCGGTGGTGGCACCGGCACCGGTAACGGTGGTGGCAATGGTGGTGGCAACGGCGGCAACGCCGGTGGCAATGGTGGTGGCAACGGCGGCAACGCCGGTGGCAATGGTGGTGGCAACGGCGGCAACGCCGGTGGCAATGGTGGCGGCAACGGCGGCAACGCTGGTGGCAATGGCGGCGGTGGCAACGCCGGCGGCAATGGCGGTGGCAGCGGCGGCAACGCCGGCGGCAACGGGGGGGGAGGCAATGCCGGCGGTAACGGCGGCGGCGTCGGTGGCGTCACGGTGACCCCGACGCCCACGATCGCGCCGACGAGCGCGCCCACCGACCCACCGATCGCGGCGACCCCGACGCCACCCGCGGCGACCCCGACGCCACTCGCAGCGACCCCGACGCCACCCGCGGCGACCCCGACGCCACCCGCGGCGACCCCGACCCCGCCCGCGGCGACCGCGACGCCCGGTGGCGGCGCGGCCGGCGTCGACTGCGGCACCTACATGACCTACACCCCCGGCGCCTGGGGCGCGCCGCCGACCGGGGGCAACGCCGGCTCGATCTTGCACGACAACTGGTCGTACATCGCGGGCGCCGATGGCACGGTGACCGTCGGCATCGGCAACACGCTCACCTTCACGAGCGCGCAGGCGCTCACCGACTTCCTGCCCTGCAACGGCGGCAACGAGACGATCGCGGCTTCGGCCACCAACCCCGCGACCACGTCGATCGCGAGCACGCTGGTCAGCCACACCACCGCCCTCAAGCTCGAGGTCCTGGCGGGTGGCCTGCTCGGGACGCAGGACCTCAACCCGGTGATCTACACGGGCGGCGGCCCGCTGAACGGCTGGTCGATCCAGGCCATCCTCCAGCTCTCCGAGGAGTTCATCGGCGGCACGACGGCGTCCTTGCCGGGCGGCATGAGCGCCACCGACCTGATCGGCGTGGTGGCGAGCATCAACCTCTTCTTCGAACCGACGGGAACGCCTGATGGCGTGACGTTCACCTGTCCGTCCGGAGCCCAGTAGTCCGTCCTCGATTCCGATCCTTCCTCCCGTCCACCGCTGGCGGGGCCCCGGGTTCCGGGGCCCCGCCAGCGGCATGGGCCCCCGATGCTGTAGAATGGGGGGGCCGTATTGTCCCGTCCTGCCTGGTATTCCGACCATGTGCCTTCGCCTCACCGGCGTCGAAAAAACGTACCCCACCAAGATCGTGCTCGACGACGTGAGCTGGCACGTCGCGCCCGGCCAGCGCTGGGGGCTGGTCGGACCCAATGGCGCGGGAAAATCCACGATCTTCAAGATCGTGCTGCGGCAGATGGACGCGGACGCCGGCACCGTCTACTTGCGGCCGAAGCTCACGGTGGGGCACCTGGCCCAGGAATTGCTGGGCGACATGGGCCGCACGCTGCAAGACGAGATGTGGACGGCCTTCCCGCGCCTGCTCGAGCTCAAGGCCGAGCTGCGCGATCTCGAGGCGCGGATGTCCCACGCCGACAGTGCCGCGCTCGATGCGCTCGTGCACGACCATGCGGAGCGCCACGCCGAGTGGGAGCGCCTGGAAGGCTACGCCGCCGACGCGAAGATCGGCCGCGTGCTCCACGGCCTCGGCTTCTCGGAGCCCGATCGCGCGCGCAAGGTGGCCGAGTTCTCGGGCGGCTGGCAGATGCGCGCGGCCCTCGCGAAGCTGCTGCTCCAACAGCCCGATTTGCTGCTCCTCGACGAGCCCACGAACCACCTCGATCTCGAGGCGATCGCCTGGCTCGAGTCTTACCTGTCCGACTACCCGGGCACGCTGGTGCTGATCTCCCACGATCGCCACTTCCTCGACGCCGTCGTCGACCACGTCGCCGAGCTCGACGGTGGGCGGCTCGAGGTCTACACCGGCAACTACACGAAGTACCGTGACCAGCGCGAGGCGCGCCGCGCCGCCCAGCAGACCGCCTTCGATCGCCAGAAGGGCGAGATCGAGAAGATGCAGGCCTGGATCGACCGCTTCCGCGCCAAGGCCACCAAGGCCACGGCCGTGAAGAGCCGCGAGAAGATGCTGGACCGCATGGATCGCGTCGAGGCGCCGCCCGACGAAACCGGCTCGATCCGCTTCCGCTTCGCGAAGGCGCCGCAGCCCGGCCGCATCGTGCTCACGCTGACGGAGCTCGCGAAGGACTACGGCAAGGGGCCGCTCTTCAACATCAAGCGGCTCGAGCTCGAGCGCGGCATGCGCCTCGCGCTGGTCGGCCCGAACGGCGCCGGCAAATCGACGCTCATGAAGCTGATGGCCGGCGTCGAGAAGCCCACCCGGGGCGAGATCGCCTACGGCCTGCGCGTGTCGCCCGGCTACTTCTCGCAGAACCAGGCCGAAAGCCTCGATCCCACCAACTCCGTGCTCGAGGAAGCCTGGGCCGTCGACGAGACCCTGCCGATCGCCCGGCTGCGCACCCTGCTGGGCTGCTTCCTCTTCCGCGGCGAGGACGTCTTCAAGCCGATCGCCAAGCTCTCCGGCGGCGAGCGCAGCCGGCTCGCGCTCGCGAAGCTGTTGCTCGAGCCCCACAACTTGCTGATG
The DNA here is from genome assembly GCA_036675505.1 of Candidatus Sericytochromatia bacterium. GTDB lineage: Bacteria > Cyanobacteriota > Sericytochromatia > S15B-MN24 > JAQBPE01 > JAKFEW01. Next base: position 144,997 of record JAKFEW010000160.1, on the reverse strand, counting down.
CTCGACGAGCCGACCAACCACCTGGACCTCGGCGCCAAGGAAGAGCTCGCCGAGGCGCTCGAGGCCTTCGACGGCACGGCCGTCGTGATCTCGCACGACCGCTGGTTCCTCGATCGCGCGGCCACCCACGTGTTGCACATCGAAGCCGGCCGCGCGGACATGTACGTCGGCAACTACTCCTACTACCTCGGGAAGCGCGAGGAAGAGCGCCAGGCCGCGCTCGAGGCGGCCCGCCAGGCCGAGGCCGCGAAGGCGCCCGAGGCAGCCAGGCCGCAGGCCACGGGCGCGAAGCCGGCCAGGATCAGCTACAAGCAGACCCAGCTGCTCGGCGAGGCCGAGGCGCGGGTGGTGGAGCTCGAGGCGCGGCTCAAGGCCGTCGAGGCCGCGCTCGCGGAGCCCGCGACGTACCAGGACGGCGACCGCGCGGCCGCGCTCCAGGGCGAGTACGCGCAGGTGAAGACCGACCTGGCGGCCGCCGAGGAGGCCTGGATGGCCCTCCTGGACGGGCTCGAGGGCTAGTAGCTGCCGGCCGGCAGGATGCGGATCATGTTGGCGCCGACGTCGGCGATCGCCATCCGCCCGTCCGGCGCGATCGCGAGGGCCATCGGCAACACCAGGGCGTCGTCGCCGCCGTCGGCCGGGAAGAAGCGGCTGCCGCGCCCCGCGACCGTGGTGATGATCCCGTCCGGTCCCACTTTCCGCACGCGGCCCGCCATGCGGGGCATGCCGAGCGCGGCGAGCGCCGCCTGGCCGAAGGACGTGCCGCCCGCGCCGGCATCGCCCACGTTCGCGAGCGCCCCGACGTGGATCGTGCCGGCCTCGGCGACGTACATGTTGCCGGCGCGGTCGAAGGCGACGGCCGTGGGGAAGACCAGGTTGCTAGCAGTGGCCGGCACGCCGTCCGGGGCGGCGGAGCCGCCCTCGGCCTGGCCGGCGGCGGCCAGCATGTCGGCCATCGACCGGCCGGCGACGCGCTCGAGGCGCGCCGGGCCGGGGCCATCCGCGCCCACGAGGCGGGAGACCCGGCACTGCACGATCTCCGCGAAGTAGGGCTCGCCGCCCGGGCCGATGGCCACGCCGTTCGGGAAGCCGAGCACGCCCGCGGGGTCGGCCTCGTCCTGCGCCAGGTAGGCCTCGGGGCCGTAGACGTCGGGCCCGTCGTGGCGGTACGCCCCGGCCAGCGCGCGCAGCGTCCCGCCGCCTGGGCCGGGCGTGAAGCGCAGCAGCTGGTGGGTCCCGGTGCCGCTGGTGAAGACCAGCCGGCCCGCCTGGTCGATCGCCAGGGCCGCGACAGCGGGGAGGCCCAGACCTTTCGCCGCGACCTCGGTGCCCGGCGCGAGCTTCGCGAGCGCGCCGACGGCGCCGCCGAGCGTGGCGATGACGCCCGCGGGCGTGACCTCCCGGATGCGGCCGCCCTGCCCGAAGACCTCGCCGATCCAGAGCGTGCCGGCGCGATGGGCGACGGCCGCGGCGCCCTGCAGCTGGGCCTCGCTGGCCGGCCCGCCGTCGCCGGCGTAGCCGAACGTGGTGCCGGCCACCACCTCGAGGCCGCCTGCCCGGTAGCGGCGCACGCGCGAGCTGCCGGACTCGGCGACGTAGAGGTCGCCCGCGTCGTCGAACGCGACGGCGGTGGGCTGGTTGATCGCGAAGGCCGTGGCGTCGCCGGTCTCGGTGACGGCGGCGGAGCCGGCCACGGTCGTCCAGGCGCCGTCGGGCCGCAGGGCGTGCACCAGCGAGGTCGTGGCGTCGGCCACGAAGAGCGTGCCGTCCGGCCCGACCGCGAGGGATCCGGGTGCCCGCAGCGCCGCCGTCGCCGCCGGGCCGCCGGCCCCGGCCATGGTGCGGATAGCGCCGTCGGCGGCGATCGCCACCACGCGGCCGCCCTTGGGGCGCGCCAGGTAGAGCGTGCCGTCCGGGCCGAGCGCCAGATCCGCGCCGCCCTCGCCGTCGGCCAGCTCGGCGAGGCGGGTCGTGGCCCCGGCGCGCCAGCGGTAGACCCGGGCGTCGCCGTCCTCGTCCTCGTGCGCGAAGTAGACGGCGCCGTCCGGCGCCACGGCCAGGCCGGCCACGCGGCCGCGGTCCCAGGCCGGATCGGTTTGCAGCGCCGTCGCCGTGCCGTCCGGCGCCCAGGCCAGCAGGCGCGGCGCCTGGCCGCGCGACCATACGAACTCGCCGACGTAGAGCGTGCCGTCCGCGGCGGTCGCGAGCGACCAGGGCTGGACCCCCCGGCCCCCGGTCGCGGCCGCGTCGGTCAGGACGCGGTCGACGGCCCCGTCGGGCCTCACGCGGTAGATCCCGGTGGTGTCGGAGGCGGCGTAGAGCGTGCCGTCCGCCGCGCGCGCGAGGTCCTTGAGCCGCAGGAAGTTCGCCCGGATCTCGCCGCTGCCCGCGTCCGCGAGCGTGGCGATCGTGCCGTCGGTCGCGAGCCGCCGCACGCGGCCGAGGAAGCCCTCGCCGATCAGCAGCTCGCCGGTCGGCAGCGCGGCGAGCCCGATCGGGCCGGCCAGCGGCACCTCGGTGCCGCGCCGCCCCTCGCCGAGCCGCGCCTGGCCGAGCAGGAGCGCCTTCACGTCCTCGATCGCCTGGTCGACGGTGGGGACGCGGGTGCGGAGCGCCTCGGTCGCCGCGATCATCTCGTCCGCCCGGTAGCGCGGGGCGGCGCCGAGGAAGCGCCGGACGGCGTCCAGCTCCCCGGCGAGGCGCTCGGCCTCCGGCCTCGGCAGGCGGTCGAGGACGCGCTGATCGCCCTTCACGTAGCGCCCGAGCACGTAGGCCGCGCCGAGGGTCGAGGCGGTGTCCAGGTCCAGCGCGACCTCGCCTGCGCCGGCCGGAACCACGAGCGCCGCGAGCTCGCCGCCGTTGGCGAGCCGGACGCGCGCGACGAGGTTGCCGGCGGGCCGCTCGAGGCGGAGGGCGTAGCCGCCCTGGGCGTCGGTGCGCGCGACGATCGGCCGGCCGGCCGCGTCGCGCGCCGGCGCGCCGGCCGCGTCGGTGAAGGCGATCTCCGCGTCCGCGAGCGCGAACGCCGCGAGCCGCGGCGCCTGGCGCAGGGCGTAGCCGCGGCCGCCGTTGTTGGTGACGATCGCCCCGCCGTTGTTGGCGACGATCGCCCCGCTGTTGTTGGAGATGATGCCGCCGGCCTGGTCGGCGACGAGCCCGCCGGCGTGGTCGCTGATGATGCCGCCGCCGTTGTCGCTGATGATCCCGCTGCCCTGGTCCGACACCAGGCCGATCCCCGGATCGGCGATCACCTTCACCTTGCCGGTCAACAGCACCACGCCCTGCGCGACCCCCGCGCTCGGCGTGGCGTCGCCGCCGGCGGGGGAAGGCCTGGTCGCCGGTCGGGCCGGCACGGGCGTCCGGCCGGCGGGCCGGTTCGGGGCGCCGTCGGGCGGGAGGCACCCGGCCAGCGAGGCGACGGACATGGCCGCCACGCCCGCCGCCAGCGCGCGTCCGAATAGCGGGCACTTCATCGGATAGCCCACCGCTAGAGCAGGAAGTCGAGGATCTCGAGGGCCTTCTGCTTGATGCGGACCCAGAGCGTGTCCGCCTTCAGGTCCGCCAGCGTGAGCGGCGTCGAGTGCGCCCAGTCCTTGTCCGCCACCTGGCGCAGGAAGTCGGCCGCCGTCGCGGCGTCGGCGATGACGGTGTTGAGCTCGTGGTTGTTCTTGAACGTGCGCGCGTCGCCGTTCGCCGAGCCCACCGACACGATCTTGCGGTCGACGACGAAGCCCTTGAAGTGGCTAAAGCGGTTGACGGCCTTGCCGTCCAGGACGCCGCCCGCGTTCATCCGGACCTCGGCGCCCACCTTCATGAGCTGGCGCGCCGACTCCTTGTTGAGCAGCGAGTAGATGCCGCCCTCGGCCGAGGCCTCCTTGTTGGCCGGGAGGATGATCTTCACGGAAAGGGCCGGGTTCTTCTTCTTGGCCTTGATGAGCGCCGCCACGAACTTGTCGTCCGAGAGGTACGGGTACATCACGATGATTTCGCGCTCGGCGTTCGCGACGAGGTCGTAGTGCGCCTTCGCCAGCGTGCGGATCTTCTCGTGGGGGTCGGTGATGAAGGACTCGATCTTCGTGCGGCCGGTGGCGTGGGGCCGGATCTCGGGCTTCACGGCCGGCACGGCGCCGCCGGCGCGCTTCCAGTTGCGGAAGAACTCGTCGATGATGCGGCCGGTCTCGTCGCCCTCGACGGTGTAGAGGAGGTCGTGCCAGGCCGGCTCGACGACGCCCTTGGGGTTCTTGAAGGTGGCCTTGCCGTACTCGTCGCCGATGTTGCGGCCGCCGGTCATGAACGAGGTGCCGTCCTTGATGTAGAACTTCCGGTGCGTGATCGGGATCAGCTTGCCCTCGTCGAGGTAGCCGCGCGCGAACTCGAGCACGTCGACGCCGGCCGCGCGCAGCTTGTTCACGATCTCCGTGTCGGTCGCGCCGCCGGTGCCCTGACGCAGGCCGAACCAATCGATCAGCACCTTGGCGTCGAAGGTGTTGCCCTCGGCCTTGGCGCGCTTGATGCGCTCGCCGAGCGCCTGGATGATCTCGTTGCCGGCCTCGTCGTTGTGCCAGATGAAGGTCTCGATGAAGAAGCTCTTCTCGGACGTGCGGATCGAGTCGATCATCGCCTGGTGCGACTCGGCGGCGTTCACGTGGAAGGTGACCTTGTTGCGGAGGGTCGGGTTCTTGAGGACCGCGGCCTCGGCCTTCGTCGTGACTTCCTTGACGAGCACGTGGTCGCCCGTGACCACGGCCTTGCGGCCGGTGGTGCGGGCGGCGTCCTTCGCCACGATCTGGGCGCCGTCCTTCGCGGCGGCGCGGGTCGCGCGGCGGCCCATGCCGGCCTTCTCCACGCCCTGCTTCACGACACGCTTGATCGACGATTCCAACACGACGGACCTCCTTCTGGGACGAGGAGCTTGTCGGGCCGATCGGCGGGTGATCGTCTTATGAGATGGCCAAGGACATGGTAATGGACCGTTAAGGAAGTTGCGCGGGCTTACGGGATGCAGTCGCGCACGGCCGGAAGCCCGCCGAAGCGGCGGTCGCGGCGCCGGAAGTCGGCGATCGCCCCCGCCAGGTCCGCCGGCTGGAAGTCCGGCCACCACTTCGGCGAGAAGCAGAGCTCGGCGTAGGCGCACTCCCAGAGCAGGAAGTCGCTGAGGCGTTGCTCGCCGCCCGTGCGCACCAGCAGATCCACCTCACAGGCCTGGCGGCAGGCGCCGCCGGTGGCCGCGAGCAGAGCGGTTTCGAAGGCCGCGCGCGAGGCGCCGGCGCCGGGCCGGCCGGCCGCCGCCACGATCATGTCGCGGCCGGCGTAGTCGATGGCCACGCGCAGGTGCAGGCGCTCGCCGCCGCGGGTCGTCGCCTCCGCGCGCGTGATGGCCGTGAGCACGGCGCCGGGCAGCCGGTCGCGGCGACCGATCACCGAGAGCCGCACGTCCGCGTCCCGCAGGCGCGGCGCCTCGTGCTCGAGGTAGGCGGCGAGCAGGCCCAAGATGACCGCGACCTCGCGGCGCGGCCGCTTCCAGTTGTCGCCGGAGAACGCGTAGAGCGTGAGCGCCGAGACGCCCAGGCCCGGCGCGGCCTCGATCACCCGCCGGGCGGCTTCGGCGCCCGCGCGGTGCCCGGCGGTGCGCCGCCAGCCGCGGGCCTCGGCCCAGCGGCCGTTGCCGTCCATGATCACGCCCGCGTGGAGCCCGGGAGAAACCTCGTCGTGCATCGACCTTTCATCCTTTCTGAAAAGAACTTTGAATCACAAAGTATGTGGCGAAAAATTCCCCCTCTCCACATCGGGGAGAGGGGCTAGGGGGTCTTCATCGAGCGGATCAGCGCCTCCATGTGCGCCAGGTACCGATCCAGCGCCTCGCGGCCCGCCACCGTCAACCGATACTCGGTCTTCGGCACGCGTCCCTCGAAGGTCTTCGAGCAGGCCACGTAGCCGGCCTCCTCGAGCTTGCGCGCATGCACGCTGAGGTTGCCGTCCGTCGCCTCGAGCAGCTTCTTGAGTTCGTTGAAGGTCAACGCCTCGTTCACCGCGAGCGCGCTCACGATGCCGAGCCGCAGCCGCTCGTGGATCACCTTGTCGAAATCCGGCAGCGCCGCGCCGCCCGCCACGGGCTTCAAGGCGCGCGGCCGTTCCGAGCGTTCCGCTTCAGCCACCGTGCCTCCTCGCGATCAAGACGCCGAATACGATGTGCAGGCCGCCGAACCCGGCGGCCATCCAGTAGTCCGCCCAGGACCAGGGCGTGAAGGCGGCGAGCGCGCCGAAGACCATGAACCAGCCGCCCATCACGGGCACCAGCGGGATCGAGAAGGCGCCGCCGGTCACCACGCCCGCGCCGTAGCAAAGCAGCCACATCGCGGGGAGCATGTGCCAGTAGCCGTGGAAGGCGAACGCGGTGGTGAAGATGCCGCCCGCGAGCACCGGCGGGGCGAAGGAGAGGAAGAACTTCTGGCCGGTGCTGCCGAGCAGCGGCTGGCCCGCGCGGCGCGCCTTGAGGAACATCGCGAAGGCCAGCAGGCAAAACGACACGAACGCCGTGATGCGCCAGGCGGCGAGCCAGCCCACCATCGAGGGCTGCAGGTGGGCGATCGCCGCCGCGCCGATCGCGACGAAGCCCACCGCCACGCCACCCCAGCCGGGCACGCCCGTGAACGACGCGGCCCGCTCCATCGTCTCGCGGATGAATTTCAGGTTGTCCGCGACACGGTCGTGTATCGCGAAGACCTCGGGAGGCTGGTCAGGCGGCTCGGGCCGGATAGGATGGATGCTGCCCATGGCCCCATCTTGGCATGGGCCGACCATGGTCGTCAAGTACTTTGTCGCATAGAGTGATGGCTTCACGCATACGGCACGCGGAACCGCGGCGCCGCGGCCGCGGCCCGCTCGGTCTCCCAGGGCGTGAGCGCGCCCGGCACGAGCGTGACGTCGAAGGTCCGGGCGATGCCTGCGACCAGCGCGTCCCGCACGGCCTCGGCGCTGGGCGCGGTGCCGCTCAGCGAGGCGAGATCGGCCACGTCGCGCTCGTCCGGCAAGAGGCGCGCGGCGAGCGCCGTGGGGCGCTCGAGGTAGATCGTGCCGTGTTGCAGCACCGCGCCCTCACGGCGCAGCTGGGCGCTGCCGACCACCTTGCGGCCGTCCACCACCAGGTCGGCACGCGTCGAAGAGGCGAAGCAGGCCGCCGAGCGGCCGGGACGGGTCGCGCCGGGCACGATCGCGGGGGCCAGCCCGCAGCGGGCCAGGCCGTCCACCAGCGCGGCCGCGATCACCCGGTAGGAGGCCGACACGCCGTCGGGCAGGCCCGAGGTGACGACCGCGTAGGTCAGGTCGCCGGCATGAAGCACCGCCCGGCCGCCGGTGGGCCGCCGGACCAGCTCGACGGCTGCCGCGCGCAGGGCCTCGACGTCGAGGCCCTCGAGCTTCTGGGCGTAGCCCAGGCTGAGCGTCGGCCGCGACCAGCTGTAAACGCGCAGCGTCGGCGGCGCGAGATCGAGGCGGTGGGCCTCGAGCATGGCCTCGTCGACGGCCATGTTCCAGTCGCCCGGCCCGGCGCCGGTGTCGAGCAGCCGCCAGGTCACGGTCATTCCCAGGCCCACCCCGAATCGGGCGCGTCTACTGCGCCCCGCCCTTCACGTAGAAGGTGGCCACCACGTCGGTGGGGCGCTTGCGATCGAGCACCTCGTAGAGGCCGTCGCCGGCGTAGCGCACCTTGTGCCCCGAGGTCGAGTAGCGCCGCAGCATCACGTTGGAGAGCGCGTCGCCCTCGCTGAGGCCGCGCTCCGACCGCCAGGCCGTCATGAGCTGGCGCTCGTCGGGCGTGAGGGTCACGCCGCCGTTGCCTGGGGCCGGGGGCTGCCCGTCGGCGCAGCCGGTGAACAGCGCGACCAGCGAGGCCAGCAGGAGACGCTCGAAGCCCTTCCGCCTGGGCCTCGCCATCACAGCGCGTTCTCCATCGCCGAGCGCAGGTCCGAGCCGAGCTCGGTATGGGCATAGATCGTGGTGGTGTCGATGCGCCGGTGGCCGAGCAGCTTCTGGATCTTGTCGATCGAGACCTTGCGGTTGATCAGGCGGGTGGCGAACGTGTGGCGCAGCTTGTGGCAGCTGAACTTGCGGTTGCCGAGCCCGGCGCGGGCCATCACGCCCTTCACGATCTTGTAGACGCTGTCGTAGCTCAGGCGGCGGTTGTGGTTCTGCAGCGAGACGAAGAGCGGGCCCTTGCCCGAGGGGTGGACCTCGAGCCAGGCGGCGATCGCGAGCGACAGCGCGTCGCTGATCGGCAGCATCCGCTCGCGGCGGCCCTTGCCGAACACGCGCAGCTCACGCTCCTCGATGAAGAGGTCCTCGATGTTCAGGCCGACGAGCTCGCCCGCGCGCATGCCCGTGTAGTAGAGGCACTTCACGATCGCCGCCTCGCGGCGGGCGGGCGGCGAGTCATCGCGCAGGCTATCGAGCAGCGCCTGCACCTGGGCCGCGTTGAGGTAGATCGGCAGCCGGTCTTCGACCTTCGGCGGCTCGAAGTTGCCGGTGGGATCGACCACCACGACCTTCGCGCGGATGCAGTGGTTGAAGAAGCCCCGCAGCGATGCCTGCTTGCGGCGCACCGTGGTGCCCTTCATGCCCTTGCGGCCGAGGCCCGCGATGTAGGCCTCGAGCTCTTCGTTCGAGGCCGTCGCGAGCGGCTTGCCGATGCTGCCTTCCGCCTGGCGGAGATCCAGCCCGTAGCAGCGCAGCGTGTGCCCCGAGAAGTTCTTGAGCTTGAGCCGGTCGAGGTAGTCCTGGATCAGGTCGTACGTCGTATGGGGGAGGATCGGGGCTGTGGTCATGGGCTCGGCGTCCGCGAAAGGAAGGGGTTCCAGATAACGTATCATCGAGTAAATGCTACCCGACGACCGAGGGTCTGGGATCTCCGTCACAATCGTGAACATAACGTGGGCAGGGGAGCCCCCTCCCTATGCCCGCGCGATGGCGGCGCGAAACCCGCGGCAAGCGGGCTTTGCGGCTGTTACGGCGCGGACTTTCCGTTCAAGAAGCTGATGATCGCCTGCTCCGAGATCGTCTGCTCCCCATGGCCCGAGCCCGGGTAAAGGCTGACGGTCGGCTGGGCGCCGAGCGCCCGCAGCCGCTCGGCCATCGCGCGCGTATGGATCGCGGGCACCGAGCGATCGGCCTCGCCGTGCTCGAGGTAGACCGGGATGTCGAGCAGCCGATCCGCCTGCACCTGCGGCGAGTGGTCCCTGTAATCGGTCTCGCTCGGCCCGCCGCCATAGGCGTCCGCGATGCTGCGGGCGTACGCACCGCCCGCGGCTTCCTCGGTGGTCATCGCCTTGAGGTCGGTGAAGCCCTGCGTGCTCACGACGGCCGCCACCCTGTACGGCAGGCCCAGCGGGTTGCCCGCGGCGAGGAGCGCGGTGCCGCCGCCCATCGAGAAGCCGACCAGGTAGATCCGGCTCGGGTCCGCGCCATGCGTGTCGACCATCTCCTTCACGAGAGCGCCGACCGCGCGCAGCGCGCCGTCGTTGGCCCAGTGCGCGCGGCTGCCCAGGGTGCCGGCTGCGGCGAGCCAGCCCTGGCGAGCGGCGACCTCGGCGAGGCTCGTGCGGTCCGTGAGCTGGGTCTGATCCATGCCGTGGCCATGCAGGAAGACCAGCAGCGGGCGGCGCGTGCCGTCGCCGGCGCCCGGTGGCAGGACGAGGCGCGTCGGATCGCCGCTCACCGAGAGGTCCAGCACGCGGGTGCCGGCCGGCAGGCCCCTGGTGGACGCCGGCGGCACGGTGAGGGCCGGGGCCGGCACGCCGCCCCGGCCCTGGCCCGGGGCCGCCGGGGCCAGCCGCGGCAGCGATCCGGCGCTGCGCGCGGGGCCGTCCGCGGCGGGCTGCGCGGCCTGAGCGCCGTCGGCCTGCGAGCCCGGTGTGCCCGGGGCGCCCGCGCAGCCGAAGGCGAGCGTGGAAAGCAGGGCCAAGAGGCCCGACATCGTCGTGTTTCGAACCATGGCGTCCAAAGCCTCCGGGGGTCACCGTAACATGACGCCTCCAGGGCCCCGTTGGCCATCGTGAACGAGATGTCTCGTGGCTGCCGCGCGGTGACCCGATGCCAGATTGACAATCAAGCTGGAACCCAGGTTTGGCGGGCTCCATAGCCCGCAAACCTGGTTATGGTGAAGACTTCACATTATTTTACCAACCGGGCGAACGTGGATTAGTTGGGCATCATAGGTGACACGTCGCACAGATGGCGGCCCGCGACCGTTGTTATTGTAGGGACCAGGTGCTATATTTACTCGGTCACTCACCCAAGATGTAGGTGGCACCTGAATTTCAGGAAAGGGGACTTGGAAAGCTCGCCCTTCGAAGCACGTTATCGCCGAATCATGGCACGCGTCTCGGACGCGGCATGCCGGGCTGGTCGCTCTCCGGAGTCGATCCGCCTCGTCGCCGTCACCAAGTACGTATCCACCGACAAGATGGTCGAGGCTTACGCCGCGGGCATCCGGGAATTCGGCGAAAGCAAGCTCCAGGATGCGCTCCCCAAGCTCACGTCGTTGTCTCACCTGGCTCCCAGGTGGCACTTCATCGGGCATTTGCAAACCAACAAGGTCAAACGCGTGGTCGGAGCGTTCGAGCTCGTCCATTCGGTCGATTCCTGGAAGTTGGCAGAAGCGCTCAGCCGAGAAGCCGCCCCCCGGCGCCTGGTCCAACCGATCCTGATTCAGGTCAATACATCCGGCGAAACGAGTAAGTACGGCATGACCCCGGAAGAGGTTCCGGCAGCCATCGGGCGAATCGCCCGCGAGTTGCCCGGTGTCGTGGTCCAAGGTCTGATGACGATGGCCCCGCACGCCGCCGACCCCGAGGTCGCCCGCCCTTGCTTCAGGAAGCTCCGCACGCTGCGAGATTCAATCAACGCGGAACTTCCACTCGACGCTCGGATGGAGCACCTGTCCATGGGGATGACGCAGGATTTCACGGTCGCCATCGAAGAGGGCGCCACGCTGATACGGATCGGATCGGGGCTGTTTCTCTGAACCCCCTCGTCCCCCGCCCGCGGGACTCCAGGACCCACGCGACTTGAGCACGAAAGTCATCTGACGATGAGGAGGAATTCGATGAGCGCCGAGATCTGGTCCAAGGTGAAGAACTTCGTCGGGCTGGACGAGCCCGAAGAGGTTTACGAGGAGGAAGAAGACTTCCAGCAGCCTCAGCCGCAGCAGGAGTCCAAGGCCCGCCCGCGCCTGCACCAGACCCCGATGTCGACGCCCTCGACCCCGGCGCCCGCGGGCCGCGGCAACATCGTCGGCCTGCCCACCTCGACGAACCATGAAGTGGTGGTGATCGAGCCCCGCTCGTTCGACGAGGCGCTCGCCATCCTGGACAACCTGCGCACCCGTAAGGCCGTCATCCTGAACCTGATGGGCCTCGCCCCCGACCAGTCCCAGCGTCTCGTGGACTTCGTTTCCGGCGCCTGCCATGCGCTCGACGGGCACCAGGAAAAGATCGGCGAGTCGATCTTCCTCTTCACGCCTTCCAACGTCGTCATCAACACGTTCCACTCGGAGCGCGACTGGATGGGCGCCCAGCAGCCGAAGGATCTCTTCTGGCGGGTGCGGTAACACTGCGGAAGCATGGCCGAGATTGCATTCATCGGCGGCGGCGCGATGGGCGAAGCCCTCGTCCGCGGCATCCTCGCGCGGGGCCTCTACCCGGCGGCCCAGATCCTGATCAGCGACCCGCTCGACACGCGGCGCGAGTACCTCGCCTCTGAGTTCGGCGTGCAGGTCACGGCCAACAACCGCGACTGCGCGGTCGCGCCGCACCTGCTGCTCGCGGTCAAGCCGAACAACATGGCCGACGTGCTCGACAGCCTGCAGGACGTCTGGCGGCCGGGCACGCTGGTCACCTCGATCCTGGCCGGCAAGACCCTGCGCGACCTGGCCGCCCACCTGCCGGACGGCATGCCGATCGTGCGGGTCATGCCCAACACGCCGTCGCTGCTCGGCGAGGGTATGGCGGCCCTCACGGCCAACGCGGCCACGACGCCCGAGCAGAAGGCCCGGGCGATCGCCCTCTTCGAGGCGGTCGGCGAGGTCGTGGAGCTGCCCGAGTCCTACTTCGACAGCGTCACCGGCCTGTCCGGCAGCGGCCCCGCCTACGTCTTCTTGATCCTCGAGGCGTTGATCGAAGCCGGCGTCTATACCGGCCTGCCGCGTCGCATCGCGCGCCAGCTCGTGCTCCAGACCGTGATCGGCTCCGCGCGCATGGTGAAGGAGACCGGCCACCACCCCGCCGAGCTCAAGGAGCAGGTGACCTCGCCCGGCGGCACCACGGCCGCGGGCCTGCAGGTGCTCGAGGCGGCCGCCCTGCGGTCGATCCTAATTCAGGCGGTCAAGGCGGCCACCCTGCGCTCCGAGGCGCTTTCGGGCGACGTGAAGCCGACGCACTGAAACGTGCTAGAATGGCCCGCGTCCTGCCCTTTGGGAGCTTCTCGTGGATTCATCACTCAGCGCCACCCTCGCCACCACCATCCACTACACGGTGCAGGCCCTCATCCTGCTCGTCATCGTGCGGGCGTTCATGTCGTTCTTTCCGAATATGGATCGGCACCACCCGCTGGTGAAGTTCCTCGACACGATCGTCGAGCCGATCCTGCGGCCTTTCCAGCGCATGATGCCGCCGATGGCGGGGCTCGACTTCTCGCCGATCCTCGCGATCCTCACCTTGCAAGTGGCCGAATATCTGCTGATCATGCTCGTCACCGGCCTGTTCCGCTAGCGCAGCGATGCCGCCGTTCCGCACCGCCTTCGCCGGGGTCTGCGCGTTTCTGCTAGCAGCCCTCGGGATGCCGCTCTTCCGCGTCGCGACGCTGCTCCACGCGCAGGTCGAGACGCCGCGCATGCTGGGGGTGGTCGCCGTCTTCGCCGCAGTGTTGTTCGCGGCGGCGGTGCCGGCGACGCTGCTGCTCCGCCGGCTCCCGGTGTGGACGCCGGGCTGGCGCCATGTCGGCCAGACGGCGCTCGTGGGGATGGCCGCTTACAGCGCCGCCCTGATCGGGCTGGTCATCTACTTCATGAGCCCGCTGCGCGCGCCGCGGCCGTGGCTGGCGGCCGCAGCCATCATTCCGCTCCTCGTCGCGGCGCGCTTCGCGGCCCTCGGCGAGGAAGAACGCGCGCTCTTCTATCGCCCGCTGCGGGGGCTGGGCGTCTTGCTGCTGGCCCTGCCGATCGCCATGCTGCCCTACGTGGCGTACAGCGCCGCGACCGATCAGGTCCGCCTGACCGGGGCGCCGAACCCGCCGGCGGGTGCGGCCATCCGGCCGGACGCGCCGAAGCGGATCGTGCTCGTCACCTTCGACTCCTTGCAGATCCAGAGCACCGGCGTCTTCGACCCCGCGCTCGACACCACGCCTCACATGGACGCGCTCGCGCGGGAAGGCACGGCGTACAACGGCGTGCGCGCCGCTGCGGATCTGACGATTTACGCCACGCCGGCGATCCTTTCGGGCATGCCACCCGGCCGGACCGTGTGGCCTGGCATGAAGCCAGGCGCGGTCAACCGGGCAGGCTCCGTGACGAGCCTCGCCGGCCACCTGGCGCCGGCGGGCTACGCCTCGGGGGCCTTCACGATGGCCATCGGCATGCGCACCCTCGGGTTCGATGAAGAGTTCACCGAGACCTTCCACACCTCGCCGGCGTTCCGGCCGAACACCTTGAACGTGCGGAACTACCTGCCGCTCGCGCCCGCGCTCGATTGGATCGTGGCCCGCGCCACCGGCCGGCCGGACGTGCCGGACCCGCGCTTCCAGTACGAGCCCTTCGCCACGCGCGAGGTCTTCACCCGCGGTCGCGCGTTCCTCGAGCGGCACCGCGACCAGCGATCGTTCGTGTGGGTCCACATCGCCGTGCCCCACCACCCGGCCTACGACATCCCGCCGCCCGGCGTCGTCGACGACCCGATGCGCCAGTTCCCCCGGTACAAGGTGGATTCCTTCCAGCTACCCAAGGGCGTCACCCTCGAGGAATATCGGCGCATTTACCGCAACTACCTGCGTTTCGGCGACGCGGAGCTCGGTCGCTTCATCGGCGGGCTCAAGGCCGCCGGCCTGTACGACGACGCGATGGTGATCGTGAGCGCGGACCACGGCGAGGGCCTGACGGCGGTCTATCCCATGCACGGCCAGGGGGTGATCACCGAAGGGGTGACGCGCGTGCCCCTCGTGGTCCGCCCGCCCGGCGGGGCGCCGGCGCGGCGCGACGAGCGCCTGGCGTCGTCGATCGACATCGTGCCGTCCGTGCTCGAGCGCGTCTACGAGACGATCCCCGCGGGCTTCCCCGGGCGCTCGCTCTGGCGCGACGCTGCGCCCGACCGCGCCGTCCACACCTGGGCGATGGTGGGCAAGCTCGGCCACGGCGGGCGGTACCGGTCGTCGCTCGCGACCTATGCCGGGCCTTACCGCTACGTGGCCTACTGGGAGCGCTGGGCGGCCCAACCGGCTGAATGGCTGGTCGACCTGCGGACGGATCCTGAGGGCCTCACCGACATCGCCAGCCGGCACCCCGACGTGGTCGCGCGCCTGCGCGCGGCCCAGCAGCGGGACAACGCGCTGGAGCGGCGCCCCGACTGAGTTCCGGCTCAGGCGTTGGCCGCCGCGGCCTTGGCTGCCGCCTTGGCCTTGGCCGCCTCGGCCTCTTCGGCTTCTTTGGCCGCCTTCTTCTTGAGCTCTTCGGGCGAGAGCATGCCCTCGCGCCAGATCTGCACCTGGTTGCGGCCGCCCGCCTTGCAGGCGTACAGCGCGATGTCGGCGCGCTCGAGGATTTCGGCGACCCGCTCGTCGGTCGGCATCAGCGAGGACACGCCCAGCGACGCCGTGATGTTCGGGATCGGCTTGCCCTCGAGGTCCGTCAGCTGGACCTTCTGGATCGCCTCGCGCAGCCGCTCGGCCACCACCGCCGCCCCCTGGGCATCGGTATCGGGGCAGAGCGTCACGAACTCTTCGCCGCCGAACCGGCAGGCGATGTCCGAGAGCCGGACGGTCTCGTGCATCACCTTGCCGACGACCTTGAGGACCTCGTCGCCGATCGCGTGGCCGTAGGTGTCGTTGAACTTCTTGAAGTGGTCGACGTCGAGCATGATGACCGACATGTTGCGGTGGTGCCGCTTCGAGAGCTCGATCTCGCGGGCCGACTGGTCCTGGAAGTAGCGGCGGTTGTTGAGGCCCGTGAGCATGTCGGTCGAGGCTTCGTGCTCGGCCTTGCGGTACTTGGCGAGTGCCTCTTCCAGCTCCGCCGCGCGGGTGTTCAGGCTGGAGTACAGCGTCGCGTTTTCGATCGCGCCCGAGGAGTGGCCCGCGATCGCCTTCAGCAAATCCAGGTCCTTCTCCGTGAAGGTGTTCACCACGGCCTGGCTGTCGACGTAGAGCACGCCCAGGCTCTTGCCCTTGGCTTGCAGCGGCACGCACATCAGCGTCCGGAGGTTGAGCGACATGATCGATTTCGCGGTCTGGAACTCTTCGTCCATCGTCGCGTCGACGACCGTGACGGCCTGCCCGGTGGTGAGCACCTTGGTGCAGATCGACATCGAGATGCGCTCGTCGAGGAGCTGTTGGCCGCCGAGGTCGAAGGCCGACTTGCAGACCAGCTGTTCGGGGTTCTCGTCCGAGCGCAGCATCAGGAAGCCGCGGTCGGCCTTGGTGACCTCGAGGGTCAGCTTCACGACGAGGTCGAGGACCTCTTCGACGACGAGGGTCTCGTTGATCTTCTCGGCGAGCTCGTTGAGCATCTCGAGCTGACGCGAGCGCTGGTCCATGTCGGCGGCGGCGCCGGCGTTGCGGAAGGCGATCGCCGCCTGCTCGGCCATGCGCTCCACGAAGGGCAGGTCGTCTTCCTGGAACTGCAGGCCGTCCGACGACTCGCGGTCCAGGTAGAGCTCACCGATCACCTGGCCGTCGAGCTTGATGGGCACGGCGATCGCGGTCTGGATTTGCAGCGTGTCGGCCTTGACGGCTTCCTTGGTGCGGTCGTCCTCGGCACAGTCCGTGATGAGGATGCCGCTGCCGGTCGACTTCGCCTCGGCCGTCCACTTGGTGGCGAAGGCCCAGTCGGCCTGGTAGCCGCCGTCCGGGCGAATGCTGCGCATCACCTGGCCGTTCAGCATTTCCGACTCGAGGATGATGAAGCCGCGTTCGGCCTGCGTGTGGTTCATGACCTGGTCGAGCGCCTTGCTCATCGCCTGCTCGGCGTTCTTCGCCGAGGCCAGCGACGCGGCGAGGTCGAGCACCAGCTCGAGGCGCTTCTTGCCCTGCTCGAGGGCTTCGATCTCCTCGGACGAGCCGCCGGTGGAGATGCCCAGGAGCTCCACCAGCTCGCGGCCGACGGCGAGCAGGCGCTGCTCCTTCGAGCCGCTGCCGCCCATGGCGGTGAGCTGGGTGAGGTCCGCCGCCTGGACGCGGGCGCGCTCGGGCAGCGAGAAGAACAGCTTGCGGCTCTCCTCGTCGAGGCTGTCGCCGAGGTTCTTGACGAGCTTCATCGCCTCGGTGCTCTGCTGCTTGGCGGTCTTGCCCGTGGGGGCCGCTGCCGCCTGGCCGTAGAGCGCCATCGCGCGGAAGAGCGTCGAGCCGAGCTCCTCGGCCACCTTCTGCATCGCCTGGAAGTGGGCGATCGCCGCGGGGCCATCGGCCGACTTGACGGCAATTTCGCCGAGCAGGCCGCGGATCTGGGCGGTCTGGAACTTCGAGCCGATCTTCTCGGAGATGGGCAGGGCCTGCTCCGCCGTCGCCTTCGCTTCGGCCATCTGGCCGGCCTGCATCTCCCACCAGGCACGCGCCTTGAGCGCGCGGACCTGGATGCCCTTGGCGTGCGCATTGAAGGAGGCCGCGACCGCGAGGTCGATGAGCTCCTTGCCCGGCTCGGGCTGGCCCTGACGGCCGAGGATCTCGCCGAGCATCGCCTGCATGCGGCTTTCGGGCTCCGTGTTGCCGGTCTCCTTGATGAGAATCGTCAGCGTGTCGCCCGTCTCCTTGCCCTCGTCGAGGCGACCCAGGTAGAAGAGGATCTCGAGCTGGTACTGGAGCACCAGCGCCTCGAGGTACTTGTTCTTGATCTCGCGCGAGAGCTCGAGCGCCTGCTGCGCCAGGTCTTTCGCCTTGGTGAGGTCGCCGGCGTAGGCCGAGGCGGCCGCCTCCAGGGTGTAGGCCATGCCGAGCGGGAACTTCGAGGAGAGCGCCGTCGCGATGACGTTCGCTTCCTTCGCCATCTTGATCGCGTCGGCGAAGTTGCCCAGCTCGAAGGCGGTGATCGCGAGGTTCAAGAGGGCGAAGATCTCTTCGTCCTTGAGGCCGATCTCCACGCAGATCTTCTTGTTCTGCTGGAAGGTCTCCCAGGCGTCGATGAGGTTGCCCTGCATGTTCTGGGCGTTGCCCAGCAGGTTGTAGGAGTTGTTCAGGCCGATCTTATCGCCGAGCTCGGTGAGGATCGAGACCGAATCCTTGAGGTTGGACTCGCCTTCCTCCAGCTTGTCGGGATCCGAGGAGACGTACATCAGGCCGATGAAGCCGAGGGCCTCGCCGATGTAGGTCTTCACGTCCGCCTCGCGGGCGAGCCCGAGCGCCTGGTTGGTCTGCTCGATGGCTTCCGGGAGCTTGCCTGTGAAGAAGTTGATGCGGCAGCTGGTCAGCAGGCAGCGCGCGGCGCCGGCCTTGTCGCCACCCGCCAGGCAGACCTCGATCGAGCGATCGGTGTACTTGAGCGCCTCCGGGTAGTCGTTGAGCATCTGGAAGACCTTGGCCATCGACGTCAGCATCCGGCCGAGGTGGAACTGCTCGCCGAGCTCCTCGGCGAGCGGGATCGCGTCGCCGAAGGCTTCCTTCGCGCCGTCGGACTTGCCCGACACGCGGCAGACGTCGCCCAGGTACCGCAGGTAGTCGAGCTTGGTCTTCTTGCCGGCCGCCGCCAGCTTGCCCTTCTTGGCGGTCTCTTCCTCCTTGACGAGGACGAGGCCGGCCGAGAGGTAGCGGTGCGCGTCGGCGTTCGCGAAGAGGTTGGCGCTGCGGATACCGGCCTCGAGGGCGTAGGTGATGGTCTTGTCCTTCTCGGAGGACAGCATGTAATGGTTGGCGATCGCCGAGACTTGCTCCATCGTGGCGTCGGCGAGCGCGACGCCCGTGATCTGGCTTTCGAGGGCCTGGGCCACGTTCGTGTGCAGCTGGGTCTTCGCTTCCGCCTCGATGTTGGCGTAGAGGACCTCCTGGAGTTGGCCCTGCGCGAAGCGGTAGGCGCCCTCGTCGGTCTTGGTGAAGATCGCCTGCTCGGCGAGCTCGCCGAGCGCGTCGAAGAGCTTGTCTTCCGCGAGGCCCGAGACGCGCATCAGCACGTCGAGGCCGAACTCGCGGCCGATGACGGCGCCGATGCGCGCGATCGCCATGCCGTCTTCCGAGAGCGAGTTCAGCTTCTCGAGCAGCAAGTTCTGGAGGCCCGAAGGCATCTGGTCGGGCTTGAGCTCGATGTCGGAGTTCCACTTGCCCTTGGTCTTCACCAGGGTCTTGTTGCGGACGAGGTGCTCGAGGAGCCCTTCCACGAAGAAGGGGTTGCCCTCGGCGAACTCGACGATCTTGCCCAGGAACTGCTCGCCGATGTCCTCGGTGCCGAGCATCGAGGTGCACATGCCCTTGATCTCGTCGGTCGTCAGGCCGGGCAAGGAGAGCTGGTGGACCATCGGCAGCCAGGCCGGGCCTTCCTCGGGGGCGTTGCGGTAGTTCAGCACGAAGAGCAGCGGCTGCTCCTTCGTGTTGCGCAGCATGTAGGTGAGCAGCTCGCTCGACAGCGGGTCGGCCCACTGCCAGTCCTCGAGGACCGCGACGACGCCCTTCTGCTTGGTGAGCGCGACCAGCACGTCGGTGACGGTGGCCTGCAGGCGCATCTTCTCCTTGGAGGGCGGATCGAGGTCCGGCGCGGGCTCGACTCCGATCTCGGGCAGCAGCTTCACGAGGATCGCGCCGTGCTTGGCGAGCTCTTCGGGCGCATGCTCGCGGAGCGCGGGCAGCAGACCGCGCAGGGCCTCGACGAAGGGGCCGTAAGGCGCGGTGCCCTGCTCGAAGGAGGAACCGACCACGAAGGGCAGGTTCTCCATCTGCACGGCGAAGCGGAACTCTTCGGTCAGGCGGCTCTTGCCGGCGCCGGCGGGGCCTGCGAGCAGCAGCGCCTGGCCGGGCTTGCCCTTGCTGATCGCGCCGAGCTGGCCGGTGAGCGCCGACATCTCGTCGACGCGGCCGACGAACGGCGCGCTGAGCAAGTTGCCGCCCATGCCCTCGGCGACTTCGATGCCGAGGTCCTCGAGCACGTCGAAAGCCGACTGGTAACGGGCCAGCGGCTCCTTCTGCATGAGCTTGATGATGATCTTCTCGTAGAGCGGATCGATGTCGGGGTTGAGCTTCGAAGGCGGCGTCGGCGTGTCGTTGATGTGCGCCTTGATGATCTCGACAGGGTTCTGGCTCGGGAAGGGGAGCTGGCCCGTCAGCATCTGGTACGCCAGGCAGCCCATCGAGTAGAGGTCGGCGCGCTGGTCGAGGCGGCCGCCCTTCGACATCTCGGGCGACATGTAGCCGAGCGTGCCCTTGATGGCGCCGCCGGCGCGGCCGGCGCGCTCCATCAGGCCGAAGTCCATCAGGCGGACCTCGCCGTCGGGGCGCACGCGGGCGTTCTCGTCCTTGATGTCGCAGTGGACGAAGCCCTGCTGGTGCACGTAGCCCAGGCCCAGCATCAGCTGCGAGAAGATGCTCTTGAAGGTCTCGGAATCCTTGGTCTTGCCTTCGATCACGAGCTCGTCGAGGCCGTGGCCAGGCACGACCTCCATGGTGAGGAACGGCGCGCCGTCGGGCAGCTGGCCGTAGTCGTACACCGCGCAGCAGTTCGGGTGCTTGAGCGCCGCCATCTGGCGGAACTCCTGCTTGAACTGCAGGATCAATTCTTCGCTCTTGCCCAGCTTCGCCAGCAGGGCTTTGAGAGCGACCTTCTGGCCGTTGGTGGTGTCCTCCACCAGGTAGACCAGGCCCATGCCGCCTTCGCCCAGCTTCTTGATGACGTTGTAACGGCTCGCGATCACTTCGGTCGTCATTAATCCTCTTCCACTGGGAAACCGCTGCCGCGATCGGCTGCGGGAGATTTCGTTGCCTGGTCTTGTGCCGCGGGCGCCGGGCACGAGGGATTCGGCGATCCGAATCCGACACTATGTCACTTACCCCTGTGCCCCAAATGCGTAACCCTGGCGCAATGTGTCACTTGCTTGGAGCCACCGGCGCTCCTGGCTCAGTTCACGGGTCGCCATTCGACGCCGAGCCAGATGTAGTTTTCGTTGGTCTGAACGGTGCGGGCCCACTGCGCCAGCAGGCCGTATTGGCTGCCGGCGAGAGGGAAGTACGAGGTGCCGAGCCGGAAAGTGGGGCGGAAAGGGTCGTAAAGCTGGCCCAGGAGCGAGATTTGATCGTTCAAGCCGTAGTCGATTCCTACCCCGATTTTCGAGCGGATTAACCCGAAATGATAGCCCGTCGGGCCCCATACGCGGCTGTCGCCGAGCGACAAGTTGAAGTAGTTGCCCTCGCCGACCTGCTCGATACCCGCCGCGAGGTGGTTGTTGGCGAGGTTGACCTTCACCCCCAGGTTCGCGGCCAGCCCCGTGCCCGCCGGCGTGTTGGCCGCGATGCCCTGGATGTGCGGCTCGATCTTGAAGCCCTGGAAGTTCCGCGCTTCGGTCACCGACGCGATGCCGCCCACCCGGACGGTCAGCTCGCGGATGTTGCGCACCGTGTCCTTGAGATCGCGCTGGATCTCGGGATCGCCCACCGTGGCGTTGAGCGTCCTGGCGAGCTGGTCGACCTGCCCGACCAGGTTGCGGAGATCCTGCGCGGTGCGCTGGTTGGCGGCCGCCTGGGTCTGGCCGAAGAAGCCTTCGTAGGTGCGCAGCAGGCCCGTCGAGAGGGAGCGCATGTCGCGCGAGATGCCCTGGATCTCCTGCGGCGAAGCGGCGGTCACGAGCCGATCGGCGTTGGTGGCGAGGCGGTTGATGCCGGCCACGAAGGCGTTCACCTCGCGCGGCGTGGTCTTCAAGCCGCCCAGGATGCCCTCGGCCTGCGTGCCGATCCGCTTGACCGTCTCGGTGGTCTGGTAGAGGTTGTCCGCGGTCTTGTTGAAGAGGTCCTGGAATTTCTGGGGATCGGTCGTCTTGCGGAACTCCTCGAAGGTCTCGGTGAGCTCGTCCATCACGAGCTCCATGCGGGCCGGATCGTCGCCGCGGACCTTGGCCTTGCCGCCTGTGTCCAGCCAGACCAAAGGCACCGGGGTGGGCTGGGGCGCGCCCGGCTTGCCATGCAGGTGCTTGGGCGGGAAAATCTCGAGCGCCTTCTCGCCGATGATGCCCATCGACATGATCTTATAGCGGCCATTAGCGGGCAGCTTGGTGTCGGTCTCGGCGACGTGGACCTGCACGTCCACCATGTGCGCGTGCGGCTCGAGCTGGGTGACCTTGCCGACCTTCACGCCCATGTAATAGACGTTCGCACCCTTGAGCAGGCCGGCGACGTCGGCGAAGGCGACCTCGAAGTCGTAACCGCTCGGCCGGAGGCTGAAGCTGGTCAGCCAGCTGAGGCCGGCGCCGATGGCGACCAGGGAGGCGAGGGTGGCGGCGCCGACTTTGGCGGCGGGGGAGATTGCCATGGGGTCCTCGGATGGTGGGGCGACGTGGCTGGGACGCCGGCTATATACCCTGGAGGCAGGACCCTCGGCTGCCTACTGTCGGGCCTCAATCGCCTTTCATTTCGTCGGAGACGATCCCGTCCAGGAAGTTCCTGATCAAGGGCGTCTTCGTCGCGCGCATCTCATCCGGCGTGCCCGAACCGACCACGGCGCCCTGGTAGAGCATGGTGATCGTATCGCCGCAGAAGATCGTGCTGTGCTGGTGGGTGACCACGATCGAGGTGGCGCCGGTGTCCTTCGTCAGGCCGACGATCAGCTTCTCGATCACCGTGCTCGTGATCGGGTCGAGGCCGGTGGTAGGCTCGTCGTACAGGATCGTGCCGGGGTCGCGGGCGATCGCCCGCGCCAGGCTGACGCGCTTCTGCATGCCGCCCGACAGGTTGGCCGGGAACAGCTTCGCGATCTCGGGGTCGGGCAGGTTCACGCGGCGGAGCTTCTCGGCGACGATGCGGTCCACTTCCGCCTGGGGCGTGCGCTGGTGCTCCGTGATGGGGAAGGCGACGTTTTCGCCGATCGTCATCGAGTCGAAGAGGGCGCCCGCCTGGAAGACGAAGCCGAGTTGTTGGCGGTACTCCTTCATCTCGCCGCTGGAGAGCAGGGTGATGTCGCGGTCGTCGACCCAGACCTTGCCGCGGGTCGGCTTGAGCAGCCCCGAGACCAGGCGCAGGATCGTGCTCTTGCCGCAGCCCGAGGGGCCGATCACGACGCTCGTGCGGGCGGACGGGAAGGTGAGCGAGACGCCCTGGAGGATCTTGCGTGACCCGAACTCCATGTGGACGTCTTCGAGCCGGATGGTGGGACCTATTTCGCTCACTTCATGCCTCCGCCCGGGAAGAGCGCGATGCTGAGGAAGTAATTCAGCACGAAGATCGCGATCATGCTGTAGACGACCGAGTTCGTGGTCGCGGCGCCGACGCCCTGGGCGCCCTTCTTGGCCGTGAGGCCCATGTGGCAGCCGATGGTCGCGATGATGATGCCGAAGAGCCCGGCCTTGAACATGCCCTTGAACACGTCGGCGGGTGTGAGGAAGGCCTGGATCGAGTCGAGGAAGAGCGCTGGCGAGATGCCCATCATCTGGGTCGCGACGATCCAGCCGCCGGTGATGCCGATCAACAGGCCGAGCCCGGAGAGCAGCGGGACCATCACCATGCAGGCGATCACGCGCGGCAACACCAGGTAGCGGTTGGGGTCGACGGCGAAGGCCTCGAGCGCGTCGATTTGCTCGGTGACCTTCATCGAGCCGAGCTCGGCGGCGATCGCCGAGCCCACGCGGCCGGCGATCACGACGGAGACCAGGATCGGCGCGAGCTCGCGCGCGAGGGCGATCGAGACCACGCCGCCGATGGCCGAGGTGGCGCCGTACTTGATGAACTCGTTGGTGATCTGCAGCGTGAAGACCATGCCCACCGAGAGCGAGATGAGCAGGGCGATCGGCAGGGAGTCGACGCCGATGAAGGACAGCTGGCCGAAGGTGTTGCGGACGTGGATCTGGCCCGTCACGAGCAGACGCAGCGCGCGGCCGCCCAGGATCATGAGGTCGCCGAACAGCTCGAGCAACGAGAGTGTGGTGTTCCCCACCGATTCGAGGGCTTTGATCACGGCATGGTCTCGGGTGGGTGGGGCGGCTAAAAATGGCGGTCCGCCATTGTAGATCGGGTGCGCGCGTCCGGGAAGCGGCCTCGGTCACCCGATCTACAATGGAAATGGCCGATTCACCTTTTGCGGCCGGCATAGGGCCGCGCGTTCGCCTTCAGCCAGGCCCCGAGCACGCCTTTCGGCACCCGCCCGATCACCACCGGCTGTCCGAGCACCGTCGTGGGTGCAGCCTGCCACCCGCCCACCACCAGCGGCGCCAGCCGCGAGCGCTCGGCCTCGGACGCCAGCGCCAGCACTACAGGGCTGGCGTCGTCCAGCGCCCCCGGCCGCAGCTTGGGCGCCAACCCCGCCAGCATATCGGGGTGGTAGATCAGCCGCCCCACGTTCCAGTGCGCGAGCGCGTGCATCGTGTCGTAGCCGAAGGCCTCCGACACCACGAGCTCGTTCGGCCGGACGGCGGTCGCGACGAGCGCCTGGAGGTCCGCCACCAGGCGACTGGGCGGCTCGGCGACGGCCATGGCCGCAGGGCGCGCGTCGGCGAGCAGCAGCCCGGCCACCACGGCGAGCCCGACGGCCACGCCGCGCGCGAGCGTGACGCCCCGCGCCGCGTGGTTCGTCGGCAGCCGCTGCAGCAACGCCAGCGCCGGCAGGCCGATGATCACCAGCTCGAGCGGGAACGCCAGCTTGAGCATCGAGAACTTGTGGATGGCGGCATGTTGCAGCAGGAGCATCGTGTGGAGGATCGGCGGGGCGAGCACGGCGGCGATCGCGAGCCCCGCGAGCCGGCGGTCCGGCGCCGCGCGCCAGGTGGCGATCGTGCCTGCGACGGCGGCCAGGAGCGCGAGGACGGGCGCGACCACCGTGAGGGGCGTGCCGCTGCCGCCCAGCAGCGCCTGCACGAAGTCGCGCAGCCCGTTCTGCAGCAGGGTCGGCAGGTTCTTCGCGCCGAAGCTCAGCAGGCGCCCGAGAATCACGCCGGTGGCGAGCGCCTGGCCGTCGTCGGCCACGCGCGAGAGCGCGCGCCGGCGGAAGGTCATGATGAGGTCCTGCAAGGCCTCGTGGAAGTACGCCAGCTGGATCGCGTAGAGGCCGATCGCGAGCACGCAGGGCCAGATCAGGATGCCGCCCTCGCGCAGGAACGCGGCGATCCGCGCCTCCGACGTCGCGCCCGGCAGCTCCGCCCAGCTCCGCCAGGCGAAGGCCGCGAGGAGCACCCCCATCGTGACCCAGCCGACCCACTCCGTGCTCCAGGCGAAGAAGCCGGCCAGGGCGAGCAGCATCGAGCGTCGCCGGGTCAGCGCGGCCAGCCGGAAGCGGGCGCGCAGGGCCACGGCGATCGCGACATAACAGGCCGGCAGCACGAACTGGTCCGCGAAGAGATCCGCGCGGGTGTACCAGAGCACGGCCGGGGCGCAGAGCCAGGCGACAGCCACCGTCAACCCCGGCGCCGTCGCATGCCAGGCCGGCGCGGTCGGTCGCAGGGCGATGCGCCCGAGCTCGCGCGTCGCGGCGAAGATCGCGAGCGCGCCGACGAGCCGCACCAGCAGGAGCCCGGCGGCCTGCAGGTAGCCCTCGCCCGGCGCCAGACCGGGGAACACGAGCCTCAGCGCCGCGTAGGGCAGGTATAGCGCCACGGTCCAGGCCGAAGGGTAGGTGAGGTAGCCGCCCTCGTGCTTCTCGAGCGCCCGCAGGTCCACGCCGGCCGTCTCGGGCGCGTACGGCAGGACCAGGTTCGCCCCGAGCGTGGGCCCCAGGCCCCAGCGATCGTAGCCCTGGAACGACGCCAGCGTGTGGGCCGAGAGCCAGCGCACCTGGCCGTCGCCGAGGCCTGCGGAGGCCCACAGGCTGAAGGCCCAGGCGAGCACGACCACGACGTAAGGGAGAAGACGGGCGGACATGGCGGCGGACACGCCCCCTTGTTCCCGCCGGCGCCGATGGCCTCACCCCGCCCCGCCGCGCGGAAATTAACGCGAGTTTACCCCCCATATAACCGATTGCCGGCCGACCGGTCCGATAAGGCTGTTAGTTGGGAGTTAAGTGGAGTGGGTTTCATGAGCATGGTCACCGTGGGCGCGCTGGCGCCTGCGCCCGTCGTCCGGCGCCAGGCGCAGGCGCCGGGCCCTGTCGCGCCGTTGCCGCCGGCCAAGGTGCATCCCGATGCGCCGCCCGCCCGGAAGCTCGACCTCTTGGACGGTGCGCGGTCTTTCTTCGCAGGCGCCTTCGGCTTCCTGCGCCACCTCGTGAAGCCATCGGGCGTCTGGCACAACCCGGCCGCCCCCACGCCGCCCGACCGCGGCGGCCTCAAGGTCGTCAGCTACAACATCTACGTCAAGGGCCAGAACCTCGACGGCATCGCCCGCGACCTCCAAGGCCTGGACGGCGACGTGGTCTGCCTGCAGGAAGCCTCCGAGGCCTCGGCCCGCGCGCTGGCCCGGCGGCTCGGCATGCACGTGGCCTGGCACGAAAACCCGCTGCACAGCTACGGCGGCAACGCGATCCTCTCGCGCTACCCGATCGAGAAGGCCGAGAACGTCAACCTCGTGAACCCCTGGAAGGACCGCCTCGGTGAGTTCTGGCGCAAGCTGCGCGAGGGCGGGCCGCGCCTCGGGACGCTCGACAGCCGGCATATGTTGCACGCCACGATCAAGGTGGGCGATCGCACGGTGGACGTGCTCGACGGCCACCTCACGCTCTTCGGTAACCAGACCAACGCCCGGCAGATCGACCAGATCGCCGGCCTGACGGAGCGCCTGGCGGCACAGGGCCACACGGTCGTGGCTGCGGGCGACTGGAACGCGAACTTCGCGATCGCCCCGGGCGCGCCCGGCGTCGCCGACGGGAAGGGCATGATCGCGACGC
Organism: Candidatus Sericytochromatia bacterium; assembly: GCA_036675505.1. Taxonomy (GTDB): domain Bacteria; phylum Cyanobacteriota; class Sericytochromatia; order S15B-MN24; family JAQBPE01; genus JAKFEW01. The sequence goes on along the minus strand of JAKFEW010000160.1, from coordinate 118,815 downwards.
CCACCGATACCAAGGCCGAGTATGCCGACCGCTACGGCGCCGGCGCCGGCAACATGGGGTTCGCCGCGAACCAGGCCGCTGCAGCCCGCTTGCAGCGTGGCATGACCGGCTTCTGGGAGGCCCCTTCGCGCACCGTTCGCGTGCTCGGCCAGACCCTGACGCTCGAGCAGGCGCTCGCGGCGCTGCGCGCCGAGCCGGCCGGCACCAGGCGCCACGAGGCCCTGCGCCTCGCGGTCGACGGCATCACCTGCCTGGGCGGTCGCAAGCGCTTCGACAACATCTTCGCCTCGCGCGACGTGCGCGTGGAGGCCTCCCACATCGATCAGACCACCCGTGCCAGCGACCATCAGCCGGTCTCGACCGAGCTGACCTGGAGGTAACCCGATGCGCATCGACACCCAGCCCGCTCGCGCAACCTCCGCCCGCCGCCCCGCGGCTGCCGCTGCGCCGCGCGTTGCAGCGCCCGCCGCGCTCGCCGCCCCGGCGCCAGCGCCTGCGCCGGCGGCCGCAGCGATGGCTGCCGCGCCCAGCGGCCTCGCGAAAGTCTGGCACGCCGTGAGCGACTTCGTCTCGCACGTCTGGAACCCCGACGTGGTCTGGACCAACCCGGCCGCGAAGCCCGACCCCAGGGCCACCGGCCTGCGCGTGGCGAGCTACAACATCATGCTCGGCGGCCAGAAGATCGAGGAGGTCGAGGCCACGCTCGTCGCCCAGCGGCCGGACGTCGTGCTGATCCAGGAGGCCTCGGACGAATCGGCGCGCAGGCTCGCCGAGAAGCTCGGCCTGCACATGACTTACATGGGCAGCCGGTTCCATCCGCGCGGCAAGGCGATCCTCTCGCGCTATCCGATCGCGCGGGCCGAGGAGCTCATGGTGCCCGGCCAGGGTTGGGTCCGCCGCATCGGGAAGTTCCGCGAGGAGTGGAAGGAGAAGGGCAGCCCGATCAAGTCGATCGAGCCGCTGCAGGCGCGCACGGTCTTGCATGCGCAGGTGAAGGTGGGCGGCAAGACCGTCGACCTGCTCGACGTGCACCAGAGCCTCGCGATGACCGACGCCAACACGACCCAGCTCGGCTTCCTCGCCGATCTCTCGGCGCGCTGGGAGAAGGAGGGCCATGTGGTGATCGCGGGCGGCGACTTCAACACGAACTTCAACTTCACCCAGGCCGCCCGGGCGGACGCGAAGGGCGCCTACGACACCTTGACGGACACGGCGAGCGAGTTCGCGGACCGCTACGACGGCTGGACCCCCGGCAACGCCGCGGATGCGGCCAACCTCGCGGCGCTGGAGCGCCTCAAGGCCACGATGCAGGATTACTGGACCGCGCCGAGCCGGACCGTGCTGGTCGGCGGGAAGGCGTACACGCCGGAGCAGGCGCGCGCCGCGCTGCAGGCCCTCAAGCCCGGCACGCCCGCGTTCCGCGAGATGCTGCTCGCCGCCGACGGCGCGAGCCACAAGGGCGCCCGCAAGCGCTTCGACAACGTGCTGGTGAGCCACAACGCGCGCGTGACCACAGCGACCATCGACCATACAGCCACGGGCTCCGATCACCAGCCCGTCTACGCCGAGGTCACCCTCTCCCCTTAGGGCAAGGGAGCAGGGCTACTTCGACGACAACGTCTCGATCACGCCCGTCACCTCGACCCAGACCCCCTCGGGCCCGACGGCGAGCGACGTGAACTTCCAGTCGCGCCCCGGCAGCCGGGTGTCGGCGAGATCCAGCAGCGGCGCCGCGGAGGCGAGCCCCATCAGGGCCGCCGGCAGGGCCTGGTTGCCGATCATCACCCGCGGCTCGCGCATCGTCAGCTGACGGCCATCCTCGGAAACGGTGGGGGCGAAGGAGAAGCTCATGGGCAGCTTCGCGCCGGTCTTGCCGGTGATCTCCGCCTTCAAGCCCAGCCGACCCGGCTCGAGCGTGATTTCGAGGCCGGCCATGTCGCCCTTGCCGCCCATCACCATGCCGAGCGGGCTCTTCGGCATCTCCATATCCGCGAGCGCGCCGCCGCTCATCGCCCTCGCGAGCGACGCCCGCCACGCGTCGGCCGTGCCGCCGAGGCGCACGCGTACGTCGGCCGGCGCGAGCAGCTCGGGCCGGCCGCGGCCCCAGACCGCGCCCGGCGGCACCCGGACGTTGGTCGCCTCGAGGTCGAAATCCGGGATCGCGAGGGGGCCGAACTCGGCGCCGTCGAGGTCGACCGTGACGCGGGGGAGGTGGCCCCATGGCAGCTCGAGGAACGGATCCGCCTCGACGCGCACCTGCGGCCGGGTGCCTGGAAACCGCTCGGCCAGCGCACGCTCGGCGTTGCCGCCCACGAAGCCCGGCACGAAGGCGCCGACGGCCAACACCACCACCGCGCCCAGCGTCGTGAAGAACTCGATCATCGCCTAGAACTCCATCGTGGCGCCCGCATGGACGCCGATCATCGTCTGGCTGCCGCCGCTGAAGGCGCCGCTGAGGAAGGCATGGATGCCGCCGTCGAGGCTGAGCCCGCCGCCCAGCTTGTAGACGGCGCGCACGTCGAGGTCCGCGCCCCAGCGCGTGAGCGACTTGGCGCCGCGCGGCAGCTGGTAGCTCTGCACGAGCGGGAAGACCAGCGCCGTGCCGATCATGTCGAGGTCCGGCGAGAAGCGATGGCCGAACATGAGGCCCGGACCGGCGCCGAAGTAGTCCTTGTCGGTCGTGAGGTAGTATTGGCCGATCAGCTTGCCTGTGAGGTTGTAGGCCTTGCGGTACACGCCCGCGCCGCCGAACGCGAGCTCCCAGTTCGCGCCCGAGCCGGCCTTGTACCAGCCCTGCGCCATCGCGACGGTGTCCAGCACGTCGATCGGCTCCTGCTTGCCGTTGTGCGGCACGTCGAAGCCGATGTAATAGGAATGCACGTCCAGGCGGCCGCCCGCGTGGGCGCCCCAGTACTCGGCGTTGACGCCGCCGCCGGGCAGCCCGCCGCCCGAGAACTGCCGCTGCTCGCCGATCGCGACCGCCCCCGTTTCCGTCGGCAGGTCCTCGCTGTAGACCATCAGCACCTCGGCGCGCCCACCGCCCCGGTTGCGCAGCAACGCGCCGCCCTGCACCGGCACCGGCGTGGGGGCGATCGAGGGCGGGGGTGTGAAGGGCACCACCGTCGGCTCTTCCGACGGCGAGGGCGTTTCGGGGATGGGGCTCGCGCCGGACGGCAGCGGCGAGGCGGGCGGCGCGGCCGAGGGCCGCATCGCGTCGCGGAGCTCGCGGTCGACGGCCGCGTTCAGGTACGGCATCGCCTTGATCAGCATGTTGAGCATCTGGAAGCGCGTAACGGCGTTGTTCGGGTAGAACGGCGAGCCGTACTTGCCCTCGATGATGGCGTAGCGGTTCACGATGCGGTCGAGGACGGGCGCGAGCGAGCCGCCTGGCGTGATGTCCGAAAACGTCACGGGGTTCCGCTTGCGCGCCGGCGGCGAGACGCCGTTCCGCTCGAGCAGCGTGTCGAGCGCCTCGGCGATCTCCTTGCGCGTCACGGCCTCCTCGCCGGCGAACACGCCAGGCTTGCGCGCCGCCAGGAGCTGGTAGCCCATCACGCGCTGCACCGCCTGCGTCGCCTCGTGGCCCGGCGACATGTCCTTGAGCACGACGAAGGTGGCCGGCGGGCCTTCCTCGTTGTAGAGCTGGCTGAGGATTTCGGCGAGCTCGTAGCGCGTGAGCGGCACCTCGCCGCTGAAGTCCACCAGCGTGCGCCCCTTCATGATCTTCGCATCGGCGAGGATGCCGGCGGGCTTGCGCGCCCAGTGGCCGGGCGGCAGATCACGGAAAGCGGTGGCGGCCTGGGCGGCCAGGGCGGCGATGGGGATGGCGAGCAGAGCGGCGAGTAAGCTGCGGTGGTTCACGTGCAGATTATACCTGGCTGGCGCCCGCTACCGCCGTGACACGACGCGCGTCAAAGAGCCGGCAAACCTTCCAGCTTGTCGCCCGCCTTCACGCCAGCGGCCTCCGCGGTGCCCGCCGGCAGCTCGAGCACCGCCCGCGCGCCCCGGACCATCGGCCCGAAGCTGCCCGGCAGGACGTCGCTCGCGACCCGCAGCACCTCGCCCTCGCGCGACAGGAACAGCGCGTCGATCGAGAACTTCATGCCCATGCAGTGGATCGAGTTGCACGGCACGATCAGCAGGCCCTCGCCGGCCGACAGCGTCTTGCGGCCCATCAGGCCCTTGAGGCGCGTCAAAAATGAGTTCGCGAGCCCGATCGCCGTGCCGAGCACGGCGCCGGACCCGGCCACCCGAACCTCGAACGTCGAGGGGCTCATTTGCCGGCGGTCCAGTTGGTGAAGAGCTCGAGCGCGACCGGCCCGAAGATGACGATGAATACGACCGGGAAGATGAAGAAGACCAGCGGGAAGCTGAGCTTGACCGGCGCCTGCATCGCCTGCTCCTGGGCACGCTGCATGCGGTTGTCGCGCGCGATTTCGGACTGGATGCGCAGGCTCTTCGCGATGCCCGTGCCCATCGCCTCGGCCTGGACCATCGACAACACCACGGAATTGACCTCCTTGAGGTTGATCCGCCGGCCCATCTCCTTGAGCGCATCCGCGCGGGGGCGGCCCAGCTGGATCTCGCGCAGCGCCTGGTCGATCTCTTCCCGCAACGGGCTCGGGCGGCTCTTCTCGACCACCTTCACCATCGCCGCCTGGAGCGACAGCCCGGCCTCGACGCAGATGGTCATGAGGTCCAGGGTGGTCGGCAGCGTGCGGAGAATGGCATTGCGACGACGCGACGCTTCAGTGTTCAGCGTGAGCACAGGATACCAGTATCCGGCGACCGACGCCAGGATCACCAGGATCGGCGTCACGGCCGGGTTGAAGCCGATCAGGGCGGCGAAGAAGATGCCGACGCCGAGCGGCATGAGCGTGGCGGCCTTGTACTGCCAGATGCGCAGCTGCAGGGGCGTCATGGCGTACCGGCCGGCGGCCTGGAGGATCTTCGCGAGCTCGCCGGCGTCCGCCTCGGTGAGGCGCTTCTTCGCCACGGGCTTGAACAGCGCGTCGAGCTGGGCGTTGAGGTCCGCGATCGCGTCCTTCTTGGACTTCGGCCCGGCTTCGGCCTCGGGCTCGGCGAAGCGGTCGGGCAGCTTGAACGCGGGGCGCTCGTCGTCGTCGGCCGTGAGGCGCTTGAGGCGGCTCTCGACGTCTTCTTTTTGCTTGGGCTTCGCGATGGCCAGCAAGAACAGCAGGACCGACGCGAACATCATGACGAAAAGCGCGAGCAGGAATGGATCCATCTCAGACCTCGATCGTCACGATGCGCTTGATGAAGTAACCACCCGCCACGATGCCGCCGATGCCGACGGCGCTGAGCAGGAGGCCGATCGGGTGCGAGAGCAGCAGGCCCGTCCGCTCCGGCGCGATCAGGAACATCGCGAGGAACAGGCCCACCGGCAGCAGCGACAGCACGACGCCGCTCATGCGGCCCTGGGTGGTCAGCGTGCGGATTTGCTTGAAGAGCTTGTTGCGCTCGCGGATGGTCTTGGCGACGGTATCGAGGATCTCGGCCACGTTGCCGCCCGTCTGTCGCTGGACGATGAGCGCGGTCGTGGCGATCTCGAGGTCCTCCAGGGGCATCCGGGTGGCCCAGGCGGCCAGCGCCTCGTCCATCGGCACGCCCATGCGCAGCTCCTGGAGGACCTCTTCCATCTCGCCCTGGATCGGGTCCTGGAAATCGGTCGCGATGGTCTCGAAGCATTGCAGGACGGTCTGGCCGCTCTTCACGCCGTTCGCGAGCACGCTCAGCGCGTCCGTGAATTGATCGAGGAACTCGTTCATGCGCTGGTCGTACTTGAACTGGATGTAGAAATCGCCGCCCTTGAACGTGGCGAAGCCCAGCAGCAGGCCGAAGAGCAGGCCGCCGACGCCGAGGCCGCCCATCACGACGCCGATGATCGCGACCAGCAACGACGCGCGCACCAGCCGCTGGCGGAAGACCTCGGGCTCGACCCCGATGCCGGCTTGCTTCAAGCGCTTCGCGAGCTCCTCGTCGCGGGCCAGCCGCGCCGTGGCGGCGGCGCTGGGCCGGACCGGCCTGACGGGCATCGTGACGTCGACCTCGCCGCCGGTCGCCCCGCCTGTCACCACGCCGCCGTCGGTGGCGGCGGCCTGACGGGCCGCCATCACGCGCATCCCGAGGTACATGCCGCCGAACATGAAGCCGAAGATGCCGACGAAGGTCAGCAACAGCATCAGCGGGCTCATACGCGGGCATCCTTGTGGAAGAGCTCAGGCGGCAGGGTCACGCCCATGCTCTCGATCGTGTCGAGGCAGTAGGGGCGGATGCCGGTGGCGCGGAAGTGGCCCTCCACGCGCGACGCGTTCCGGCCGGTCTGCTTGAACTCGAAGATGTCCTGCATGGTGATGATGTCACCCTCCATGCCGGTCACCTCGGACACCTTCACGACCTTGCGGCTGCCGTCGGTCAGGCGCGTCTGTTGCACGATCAGGTGGATGGCCGCGGCGATCTGCTCACGGATCGCGCGCACGGGCAGGTCCATGCCGGCCATCAGCACCATCGTCTCGAGGCGGGCCAGCGCGTCGCGCGGGGTGTTCGCGTGGCCGGTGGCCAGCGAGCCGTCGTGGCCCGTGTTCATCGCCTGGAGCATGTCGAGCGCCTCGCCGCCGCGCACCTCACCCACGATGATGCGGTCGGGGCGCATACGCAGGGAGTTGCGCACGAGGTCGCGGATCGGGATCGCGCCTTGCCCTTCGATGTTCGGCGGCCGCGACTCGAGCGAGATGACGTGGGTCTGGTGCAGCTTGAGCTCGGCCGCGTCCTCGATCGTCACGATGCGCTCGTCTTCCGGGATGAACGACGACAGGACGTTGAGCAGCGTCGTCTTACCAGAGCCCGTGCCGCCCGAGATGAAGACGTTCATCTTCGAGAGCACACAGGCCTCGAGGAACTTCGCCATCGGGTCGGTCAGCGAGTTGAAGCCGACCAGGTCCTCGATGCGCAGGCGCTTCTTCGAGAACTTTCGGATCGTGATGGTCGAGCCGTTCAGCGCGAGCGGCGGGATGATCACGTTCACGCGCGAGCCGTCCGGCAGGCGGGCGTCGCACATCGGGCTCGACTCGTCGACGCGTCGGCCGATCGGCGCCACGATGCGGTCGATCACCACGCGCAGCTGCTTCTCGTCCGTGAACTGGCGGTTCGAGAGCGTGAGGCGGCCTTTCTGTTCGATGAAGATCTGCTGCGGGCCGTTGACCATGATTTCCGTGACGCTCTCGTCCGCGAGGAAGCCCTCGAGCGGGCCATAGCCGATCGCCTCGTTGGCGATGTCCATGACCATCCGCGCGCGCTCGGTGCGGCTCTCGATCTTCACCTCGAGCTCGTCGATGATGCGGTTCACCCGCTCGGCGACCTGGTCGCGCATGACGGCCTTGAAGTCCGGGTCGGTGAGCCGTTCGAAGGGGATGTCCTCGAGCTTCATCTGCTCGACGAGCTTCGCGTGGATGGCGACCTTGATCTCGCGGAGCTTGTGCTTCTCGAGATCGATCGGCACGAGCGCCATGATCTCGGGCTCGAGCGCGGTCGGCGCCGGCATCTCGTGCGAGGGCGAAGTCGGCAGGCGGCCGGTGATCGCCGTCGGCACGGGGCGGGCGGCGGCGCTGGCCTCCTCGGTCAGCTCGGTCTGGCGGCGGTGGGCGAGGTCCACGAGCGGCAGCTGCTTCACGCGGTCGGCGATCTGGGCGATCGCCTGCGAGACCGGGTGCTGCGGCGCGTTCACCACCAGCGGGATGCCGCGGTTGAGACTGCTGACCACCAGGGGATGGTAGGGCACCCGCCCCCAGAGCTTGCGCTTGAGGGTGGCCTGGACGTCGTCCGCGGTGATGTCGTTGGTCACGCCTTCGCGGTTCAGCACCACCTGCAGGCGGTCGTTCGGGAAGTGCAGGTCCCGCGCCCGCTCGAAGAGGTCCTTGGTGGCTTGCAAGGTGGTGATGTCTGGCGTCGCCACCACGATGACCGCCGACGCGAGGTCGAAGAGCGGCACCATCAGCGGGCTGATGTGCGGCCAGCAGGTGTCGACGACGATCGTCTCGTGGTGCTGCGACAGCTGGTTGAACAGCTCGACGATCAGCTCGGCCGGGATGACGGCCTCGCCAGGCGGCGGGGCCGGCACCAGCCGCACGCCGCTGGCGTGGGGCACGAGCACCTGGGCGAGCCCCTTGCGGTCGTAGACCCAGTCGCCCCAGTGGTGCTTGATCGGCTCGAGATCGAGAAACGACGCGAGGCTCCCGCCCGCCAGCCAGTCGAGGTCGACCAGCGCGATCGGCGACTTCTGCTTGCCCGCCAGCGCCACAGCGAGGTTCGCGGCGAGGACCGAGCGACCGACGCCGCCTTTCGCGCCGAAAACCGTGACGATGCGGGAGAGGGTGCTCATGAATCAGGGGTTGTTGGGTTTGGGGAACACGCCCGGCCTGCCCTTGCCGTAGTCGGACTCGGGCTTGACCTGGTTCTTCACCACGACGGTGGGGGTGACGATGAAGACGAGCTCGCTGTTGCGCTCGTCGTAGTTGGCGTTGCCGAAGAGGTAGCCGAGGAACGGCACGTCGCCGATGAACGGGATCTTGCTCGACGCCCGCACCTTCTCGGTGCGCAGCAGGCCCGCGATCACCAGGCTCTCGCCCGACTGCATCTGAACCTGGGTCTTGGCCCAGCGGGTCGCGAGGCCGGGGACGTTGAGGGACTGGAGCTGGACGGCGGTGTCGGCGTCGATGGTGCTCACCTCGGGACGGACCTCCATCGTGATGGTGTCCGCGCCCGACAGGCTCGGCGTCACATCGAGCTTCACGCCGTAGGCCTTCCACTCGACGGTGTAGGCCGAGCCGCCGGCGGTGGCCTGCAGCAGCGGCACGGGGATCTCGCCGCCGGCCATGAATTCGCCCTTCTTGCCGTTCTGGACGATCAGCGTGGGTTGGGCGAGGATGCGGATGTCGCGGTCCTGTGAGAGCATGTTCAGCGTGGCGGTGATGAGCTCGCTGCGCACGGGGTTGCCGAACCGGAAGGGCGCGTTGGGCACGGCTTCGGTGATGCCGACGTGGTCGCTCCAGCGCACGCCGACGTTGCCGGTCTTGCGTTCGGTCACCTCGAGCACCTGGATGCGCACGGCGATCGATTCGTCGCGCCCGCCGGGGGTCACTTCGAGGCGGAAGACCTTGAGCGTCCCGCGCTTCGGGAAGACCATGAAGTTCGTGAAGCCGGTCTTCTTCGCGTTGATGAGGATGTCGTTGCCGCCCGGCAGCGCGACCACGTCGGCGATCGCGATGTCGCCCACGACCAGCCGATCGACCCCGTCCGCGACCTGCACGATCGTCGTCTGGCCCAGCGGGATCGAGATGTCCGGCCGCACGGCGAGCGCGGGCGCTGGGGCGACGAGGGCGACGGCGGCGAAGATTCCGGTGGCGAGAGCGACGCGGGCGGCGTTGATCCGGGGATGCAAAGAGGCGCCTCTTTCATTGAGCGAGTGCTGATCTGCTTATACCCCCTTCAGGCCTACGCTGTAGGAGCCTTGAAGGGTGCAGCGGGCTGAAACGGCCTTCCAGCCGCCCCACCCACCCACCCCGAACGAGGCGACCTCGATCGCTCCGCAGGGTGAATTTTCTGCTATGCCAGCCTAACGCTTCGGGCTGCCGCCTTCAGTGACGGGATTACTCGCCGCCGCCGCCGAAGCGGATGATGTTCGGCATGCCGCCCGAGGCCGGCTTGGGCGCCGGCGGCCTGGTGACCGGGCGGGGCTTGGGGGCCACGGGGCGGGGCCGCGGGGCCGTGTAGCGGGGTGGCGGGGCGTGGTAGACCGGCGGGGCCGGCTCGCGGATCGTGCGGATGACCGTGCGGGGCGGGACGTAAGCGGGGATCGGGCGCTCGACCGGGCGGGCGACCTGCTTGGGCGGCACCCGGCCGCTCACCAGGGCCATGATCACGTCGTCGGTGAAGGCGGTCTTCTGGAGCGAGTCGTCGCCCTCGGCGCGCAGCACGATCTTGAGGTTGCCCAGGTCCTCGAGCAGGGTCATGATGTTGATCTTCGAGCCGGGCACCGCGAGGGTGACGGTGCTCTCCGAATCGATGCCGCCGCTCTCGTCCTTGGCCTCTTCCTCTTCCGTGCGGATTTCGCCGAGGAGGTGGTCGCCGACGGCGATCACGCGCGCCTTCTGGATGACCGGCGTGCCGATGCGGCGTTGCTCGTTGTTGGGGTCGGTGATGGTGGCGATCAGGTCCACCTCGTTGCCCGGCTTGATCAGGCCCGCGAGGCCGGAGGCCGAGTCTACTTTCACGGTCTTGGCGCGCTCGCCGTTCTTGAGGAGGTAAGCGATGCCGAGCTTCTTGTTGGGGGGGCTGATGCGCGCCTCGATCAGCGGCTCGCCTTCCACCATCGGGGCGAGCGCCACCGACTCGAGCGCCTTCTTCATGCCCTCGTTGTCCTCGCCCACCGCGATGTAGCCCTTCGGCAGGTAGGCCTTCGGCATCTTGCCCGTGGTCAGCCGATCTTCGGTCAGCTTCGCGCCGCGATCCACGTCGGCGGCCAGCGCCACGTACTCGACTTGCGTGCCGCCTTCGGAGAGGCCGGCGGCTGAATTGTTCAGGTACATGACGCCCATGACGGCCGTCAGGAAAGCCGCGGCGCCCGCCAGCATCAAGAAGCGCCGGTTCACGTCCAGCTTCGGCATGGAGGCCGACGCCTTCGCCTTGGTCGCTGCCGCCGTCGCCACCTCGGGCACGGACTTGATGCGCGCGTAGGGGCTCTCCGGCTCGACGGTCAGGTCGCTCCAGTCGGAGGTGGGCTCGGCGTCGGCGTCGTGCTCCGGGGGCTCGTCGCCCTGGGTGCGCAGCTTGTCCCTCAGGTTCATGGTGGTGTCCTCAAGGTTTGACGGCGGGACGCTCGTAGAAAATCATGGTGACGGGCGCGCGGGTCTTCGGGTGCGGCCCGGTGGTGACCTGGAGCTCCAGGCTGCCGAGCCCTGATCGGGAGAAGGTGAGCCAGGCCGGTTGGCCTGCCATCACCGCGGCATGGGCCTCGGCGGCAATGCCGGGCTCGGGCTTCCAACCTGTGGCCGGCATCTTATTCAAGTAATAGGCGATTACGGCCTCCGGCTTGTCTGGCGTCATGGCGATCGCCAGCCGGCCCGTCTCCCAGCCGGGCAAGGGTCGCACGGCGCCGGGATACGCTGGCATTGTACCCAGAATTGGCGTGGGGACTTGCTCCACGACGCTGCGGGCCGCCAGGGCGGGGGTCTGGGCCGCTAGCGAGCAGGCGATGGCGAACGCGCAACTGACCGAGCGAAGCGAGATCGAACGCTGATCCGGCATCAGTCCAACGCTCCCCGCCGGAAGGGGCGCTTCACGACCTTGGCGATCCAGGGGTTGAGGTCCAGCACGCCGGGCACGGTGCTCGCGTTGCCGCGGATGGGCAGCTCGGCGGGCATGACGGACGAGGCCGAGAGCGAGGGCGTGAGCATGTTCGACAGCCCGCCGCCGGGCGCCATCCGCGCTGCGAGCCGGCCGATCGGCGAGAGATCCCGCGAGAGGTCGCGCTTGGCGGTGGCCCCGTAGAAGGCGACGCCGACGCCGCAGCCTGTGCTGCCCAGGTCGCCGCCGAGCATGACGGTGCCGGTCTTCGACCAAGAGCCCGCGTGGCCGGAGCCTTTCGCACCGATGGCGCCCCAGCTCACGCCCGCGAGGGTCGCCCCGCGCCCCGGCAGGGCGGCTTCCAGCGCCTTCGAGCCGACGCCCTTGTTCGCCACGCCGCCCTGGCCCACGGCGTTCTTGAGCCCCTGGCGCGTGGATTCGATGGCCATGGCGCGGGCGGCTGCGCGCGCGGCGATCGCGAGGTTTTGCTGGGAGGCCACGAGGCCGCCGCAATAGACGACGCCACAGAGCATGAGCACGAGCATCGGCGCCACGAGCGCAAACTCCACCAACGCCTGACCTGGCCTGCGGCCGGACTTCAGTCGCTGCGCTCCTATCCAGCCGCCCCTGGCCTGACGGCCGAACTTCAGGCCTGCCGCCTTCCAGCCGCCCCGCCCACCCACCCCAACCAGGGAGATGTTGATCCTGCTGCGCTTGGGGGGGATGTGCCGGTTCATTCTGTGCCCTCCCCGCCCTTGCCGATCCCCAGCAGGCGCACCGTGTACCAGTTGATGCCGTAGCCGGTGGTCGGGTTGAGCGAGCCGAACTTGTCGCCATAGGCCCGGCCCACGTCCACCGGGCCCGCGGAGGCCCAGGCGCCGAGCGCGGCCTGCTTGCCGTAGCCGAGCAGGCCGGAGCCGAGCGCGTTCACCCGCGGCTCGACCGCGACGAAGCTCTTGCCGCCCGATCCGTCGATCGCCTCTTCCGTGTAGAGTGTGCCGCCAATCATCCCGCCGCCGCCGTTTTCCGCCAGCGCGCCTTCCTTCTTCAGCAACGTGAGGTTGTAGGCGTCCATGACGCCGAGCACGCCGATGTTGCCGGCGTAGGCGATCTCGGCGGCCTTGCGCACTGAAGCCTTGCCGACGTCCGGCCCGGCGAGCCACGCATTGTAGTTCTTGAGACCCGTGTGGAGGGCGAGGACGTTCTTGCGGTGGTGGATCGCCCGCTCGAGCGCCTCTTTGAACTTGGTCTTGTCGGCCTTCGGGTCCACCAGCCCCTGCAGCGCGAGCCCGGTCGCCTGGACCAGCTGCATGCGCGAGAGCGCGACCTGGCCCGAGGCGGCGCGGTAGGCCAGCGAGCGGGTGTTGTGCACGCCGGCCTTGAGCGCCGAGGCGGACATCGCCGCGGCGTCCGCGGCGGTCTGGGCCTGGATCTTGCCGAGCACGAGCAGGCCCATGTCCACGGCGCCGTAGAACAGCGCCATCGTGATGACGATGACGCCCGCGCCCCAGAGCAGGGCCTGGCCGTCTTCCTCGCGGGCGAGGCGTTCGAGCGTGCGCATCGGCGGCCTCATCGCACGAACAGGGCGCGTTCGGCCTTCTCGCGCCCCTTGTACTCGGTGTCGACGCCCTTGGTCAGGGCCTTGGCCCAGGCGCTCGCGCGCTTCTCGAAGGCGGCGACCGCCGGGGCGAGCTGCGGCGTCTTGCGGGCGACCTGGAGGTACTTGTTGAGCGCCACGCAGGTGTCGTTCAGGTTCGCCGTGCCCTTCTCGCCGACGTTCTTCTCCTGCTCCTCGAGGCCCTTGATGACGTGCGCGGCGTTCCACGTCGTGGCGGTGGGCGACCCGATGTCCTTGGCCTCGAAGGCCGGGCTCAGGTAGGTCAGCGAGGTGACGCTGCCGCTGTTCTTCTTGCCATGGTCATGCGGGTTGCTCATGACGGCGCCGCGGGTCGCATACGCTTCGCCCGAGGGCTTGAGCGCGAGGATCGCGCCGATGTTCGGCGGGGCGGGGAGGGCCGGCGTGATCACGGCGCCGCCGCCCGGGCTGGTCCCACCACCGCCCGGCTTCTTGGGGCCGCCACCAGGCGGGGTGGGCTTCTTGCCGGTCCCGCCACCGGTCCCGCCACCGCCCGGTGTCGGCTTGGGCTGGGCGGCGATGTACTTCTTGATCGTGTCGATGACCTGCTTCACCTCGGTCTGGACGGTCGTGATGACGGTCTTCGCGCCCGAAACGGCGGCGGAGGCGAGCGCCTTCTCGGTCTTCTCGACCCGGTAGTCGAACAGGAAGCGCGATTTCGGGCCGGTCTTCGCGTTTTCGAAGCGTTTGGGGTCGTACTCGAGCGGCAGGGTGGCCGCGGCACCGAGGCGGTCGAAGCCGTTCACGTCGCCGCTCGTCAGCGCGTTGATCATGCCCGTGAAGCGGTCCGCGCTGGCGTCGAGCTTGACGCCGGCCGTGCCTCGCTCCACCTTCATGCCGTCGATCGCCCGCCCGAGCCAGCCCGGCGAGGCCGCCGCGTAATCGGCGAGCGCGCCCCTGGTCTTGGCGGTGTCGCCGCCGACCACGGCCGCCGAGCGGGAGGCGAGGAACGCTGCCGCGTTGAGGCTCGACTGCTGTTGCAGCCAGAGCGCGACCTCGATCGTGCCGAACGTGAGCAGCGCGAGCATGGGCAAGACCATGGCGAACTCCGCCATGGCCTGGCCGTCCTGGTTTTTGACGAGGCAGGGTGCGATGAAGCCGCGATCTGCTTGCCGCTTTTTCATCAAGGCCGACCCAGGATCAAGTTGATGAGGTGGACGGGCTCCGGATAGAACAGCGACAGCGCCGTGCCGACGGCGATCGAGATGCCGTAGGGCAGCGGCGCGGCCGCGCTGTTCTCCTTGTTCAAGATCGGCTTCATGCCGGGCGTGAACAGGTGGAAGAAGTATTCGTAGGTGTTCCTGAACAGCTTGATCAAGTTGCCGGCCGCCGCCGCCGCCACGATCGAGGCGATGCCACCGATGAGCGTCGAATACAGCAGCGCGGCCATGATGGCGGGCCAGCCGAGCCACGCGCCGATCGCGGCCATCAGCTTCACGTCGCCGGCGCCCATGCCCTCGGTGAACAGCCAACCGATGCCGATCACCACGGCGCCGATGAGGAAGGCGACGACGCTGGAAAGGAGACCGTTCAGCCCGCCCATGGCGGCGCTCAAGGCGAAACCGACGAGGATCGCCGGAAACGTCAGCCAATTGAAGATCTTGCGGTGTTGCCAGTCGGTAACCGAGGCGACGACTAGAATACCGACCAGGCCGAATTGCCATGCGGGAGCCATAAGACGTATGTTCCCTTTCGGTCTCCATGAGAAACGGGGGGCCGGCGCAAACCGACCCCCCGCGACGAACACGGCTACTTGGTCTTCACCGCGGCGGCGCCCTTCCGGATCTGGGAGGAAACCTCCATGTAGGTGTTGAGGAGGTTCGCCTTCATCGTGCCGAGCACGGTGATCAGCGCCACGGAGACCAGGCCCAGGATCAGGCCGTACTCCACGAGGCTCTGGCCATCCTCGTCGAGAATCAGACGACGCAACACGTGTCCGTCCTCGACGCTTTACTTGCCGCCCTTGACGGACGACGCAGCGCTCTTGAGCGACTTCGCGACGGCGTCAAAGATCTTGCCCAGTTCCGTGCGCATGGTGCCGAGCACGGCAATCAGCGCGACCGAAACCAGACCCAGGATCAGGCCGTACTCGACGAGGGACTGGCCGTCCTCGTTGGTGACCAGGGTCAGCAGCTTCTCCATGTTCGTACTCCTCTTACGGGGGGATCACTCAACCGCTGCGGGCCGCTCGCTTGCGAACCTCGCTGGAAGACTTATCGCCGACCCGCCCCGCGACCTTGCGAAAGGATGGTTAAGAAGGAGTAAAACCGGGGTTAAGATTGCTGCAAGAGGCTGAGGCCGATCAGGGGGCCCGCCACTGCTTGAGCCTGTCGTGTTGCCCTTTGAAGGCCGCAGCCTGCGCCTCGCGCAGCGCGGTGGCCACGCCGAAGAGGCAAAGCACGAAGACGCCGACGATCAGGGCGTACTCGGCCGCCGCCATCCCCGACTCGTCGGCGATCAGGCGTCGAACGAGGCTCATTGGCCCGTGCCGGGCGTGCCCGAGAAGAAGATCGGCACGCGCGCGACGAGCGAGACGGCCAGGTTCGCGTCATCGAAGCCGCTGAACGTGACCACCGCCGTGACCGCCGCGGCATTCGATTCGGAGTCGCCGCTGGCCTTGAGGCCGAACTCCTCGACGTGCCGGGTCACGATCGGCACCGCGACGGGCGTCGTGCCGACCGCGATCTTGGTGCCCACGGCGTTTTGTTCGAGCTCTCGCTCCTCCGGACGCGACGGGTAGTTCGAGGATTCGACCCTGAACGTCAGGCCCATGCTGAGGCGCGGCAGGTTCTTCGAGGGGCCGCCGTTGGTGAGCAGGTATTCCACCACGATCGAGTCGAAGTTGGCCCCGATGCTCCCGGGTTCGCCCTGGAGCACGACCTCCGGGTGTTCGACCTTGATGTCGCGGACGCCACGGGTGTCGGTCGCGCCATAGACGAGCGAGCCCGGCTTCACCGACCTGACGTAGATCGACGCGGGGATGTTCGTGTACCAGCCGCAGGCGGCGGTCGAGAGCGCGAGGGCGAGAGAGAGAACGAGGCGCTTCACGGGGATCCTTTCTGGACGTCATGTTCCATGTACCCACGTCGCCCTGGCAGCGGCAGCGGCGGCGGTCACGGGCGGGCTTCGCAATTCGAGCTTGCGGCGCTGCGAACATGTGTTCTATACTCGGTAACAGGAGGACCGACCCCATGGATCAGCACACCGAGGCCGAAACCGACGCGAGCGGCACGCGCGCCAACCGCCAGAGCGAAGTCTTCGACTTCATCATGCGCCACGTCCGGGAGAACGGCTACGCGCCTTCGATCCGGGAGATTTGTACAGCGCTTGGCCTGCGCTCCACGTCGACGGTCCACTACCACTTGACCGCCCTCGCCAAGCGCGGGCTGATCCAGTGGGAAGGCGGCAAGAACCGCGCCATCAGGGTGCTGGGACATGCGCCGGTGCTGCCCGCCGCGATGGATGAGCCGCGCTCGAAGGGGCTGCCCATCGTCGGCCGCATCGCTGCGGGCCGACCGATCGAGGCGATCCCCGAAAACGACGAGTACCTGAACTTCGACGAGCGTTTCGACAGCCCGGAGCTCTATGTCCTGAAGGTGAAGGGCGACTCGATGATCGAGGACCACATCCAGGATGGGGACTACGTGATCATCAAGCGCCAGGACACGGCGCGCGACGGCGAGATCGTGGTCGCGCTGCTCGACGACGGCGAGGTGACGCTCAAGCGCTTCTACCGAGAGCCCGGCGGCCGCTACAGGCTGCAGCCCGCGAACAACACGATGCAGCCCATCTACGTGGACCGCGTGACGATCCAGGGCAAACTGGTCGGCCTGCTCCGCTCGGATTTCTAAACCCTTTTCCCTCTCCCCCGCCCGTCCAGGGCGGGGGAGAACTCTACAGCAGGATCTGCTTCTCTTTCAGATCCGCCAGCAACTCAAGCAGGTCCGCCTCGGCGGCCTCCTGCGTCACGTCGTATTCCGCGATCACCGCCGCGACGACCTCCTGAACCGACGCATGCGCGCGCATCAGCTCCCAGATCCGGGTCGCCACCGGGTTCAGCGTGTGCAACACGCTGTCGTGAGGCGTCAGGATCAGCGCCTCGCCGTTGACCACGCGCGCGGCGATCTTGGGGTTCAGGGTCGGCAATGGATCTACCGGGCCGCAGGCTGCGCCAGGACGGTCTCCCATAGGGTCTCCTTGGGTGCGAACTCGAGCTGTGTGACGGGGACCCTGTGGATCAGGGCAGTGGCCGCCTCCAGCGTGGCGATGAGGCCCGCGGGCGAGCGGTCATAAATGACGGCGGACTCCAACAGGGCGCGCACGGCGGTGGCGTCTTCCAGCGGTATCACGCGGTGCCGGGCGGCCTGCTTGAGCCAGAACATGCCACGCAGCGGCACGTCCTCGGCCAGGCTGTCGCCCCAGGCACCCGCGAAAGGCGTCCCAAAGAGGCGGGCCCCGTGGCCTTCCGGGCGGACGGCGACGATCTCGTCGCACAGGATCCGCCGGCTGGGCGCCGAGAGCTGGCAGACCGTGGTCTTGCCGCTGCCGGACGGGCCGAAGAAGACGTAGCCGGTGTCGCCGGTCGCGATGCCCGCGGCATGGAACATGAGGCCGCCACGCGCGGTGAGCAGCTGGGCGAAGCAGATGCGCAAGAAGCTGTCGACCGTCATGACCCAGGTGAGGTCGACGGGATCCGGTCCGCGCTCGTAGATGGTGAGCACCCCGTCGCCCGAAGGCGGCAGCACGCCGTGGAACTGATCATGGCGCAGGTGCAGGCCTTGCTCATCCTGCTCGACGCGTGGGTCGCCGCCGGGGGCCGCGCCCTCGTTCGGGTCGAGCTTCACGCGCACGGTCAGGTCCGCCGGGCCTCCAGACAGGAACTTGCCCAGCCGAGGCTCCAATGGGCCTCGCCAGCCCGTATGGGGCAGGTCGAGGCCCACGGTGAGGCCGGCGACGGAGATGTGGGCGAGAGACAAGGGTTGGGGCTCAGCTCCGGGTGCGACGAATGTTGAACTGACACATGGGCGAGCCGGGAATCTTGATGCACGCCAGGGAGACTTCGAAAACGCGGTGCGATTCCACGCGCGGCTTCTCGTAAGTTTTTCTGGGCGGGCGCTCGGTAGGCTGTTCCATCGCGGAGGCCTCACTTTCGGGGGAGATCCGGTCACCTCGGTCGCCAGTATAACACAGCGACCGTGGCTGCCTTCCTCAGGCATATCGACCGGGTTTCAAGCGGGCTTTAGGCGTTGTTTCCCTGAGACAGGCCAAAGGATGCCAACCCTGCCGGCGGGGGCGGTCCGGCCGACGCCGGGGTCAGGACCGGCGGGAACGTGGAGATCTCCTGGTCGGCCGCGAGCCGGCGAGCCAGCCAGGCCGCTTGCTCGATCTCCTCGGGCTTGCCGGAAGCCGTCCGGCGCTCGAGCTCCTCGGCGGTGCGGGAGAGCTGTTCGTCTTGCTTTTCGAGGCGCTCCCGCAGGCTTTCGAAGTTCAGGCGCTCGAGCGCGAGCATCTGCTGGCGCGACTGGAGCCGCGCGATCTCGCCGCGCACCCGCACGGCTTGCGCCGCTGCCTGCGATTCGGCCGCTGCGACCTCGTCGGCGTCTTGCAGCGCCCGCGCGCCCGCCCGCAACAGGGGGGTCACGCGTTCGCTGAAGAAGCTGCCGATGAACTGGTTGAGCTCGTCCGTGCGCTCCGTCGCGATCTGGCCGAGCCGGGTAGTGTCGATGCTCAGCTCGCCATTCTCGCGCGTGAAGCCGAGATCGCCGAGACCGCCGAGCCTGCCGTCGGTCGACGCGCTGAACAGGCCGTTGAGCGCCTCGCGCAGATCTTGGAGCAGGCGATCTTCCTCGAGCCCGCTGCCCTTCGCGGTGCCGGCCTCGATCAGATCGACGACGTCGTCCAAGGCCCGCACGAAGTCATTGGCCTCGCTCGCGAGCTCGGCGTTGTTCGCATCCGCGGCGAGCACCTCGATGCCGAGCTGCTCGGCCAGGTTGCCCGCGGCGTCCTGGATCGAGAGGGACTTGCCGCCGGCGTCCACGGTGATGCGGCGCGTGTCGGTGCTGTAGCTCGCGGTCACGCCCGCGTCCGCGAAGCCCGCGATCACCTGGTCCAGCGTCTGGTCCTCGGTGAACGAGAGCGACTGGCCGTTCACCTCCAGCGCGTACTGGCCGTTGATCGCCTGAAGGCCGAGCTGGCCCGCGAGGTCGCGGAGCGTGGCGCTCGTGCCGAGCGCGCCGCCCACGATCGTATCGACGGTCGAGCCGGGGGTCGTGGTGGTGACCGGCGGGGGCAGCGTGTCGACGAGATCGGGATCCGTGACGACATCCGTCACCGTGGTGAACCGGCCGCCGCCGCCGGTCTGGAAGCCGAGGCCGACGGAGGCGGCCTGAGAGGTCTGGGTGATCGTGATGCCGAGATCCGGCCTCAGCGGGGCGTTGGGGTCGGTCGACGTGAACCCGAGCTTGCCGCCCCCGGCATTCACCGCCGTGAGGCCGGTGCCGCCAAGCCCGGCGTTGATCTGGGTCGCGAGTTCGTCGACCTTCTGATCGATCGTGAGGCCGGTGCTGCTGACTTGGAGGGTGCTGAACGAGAACGCCCCCTGGCCCTCGATGGTGATGTCGAGCTTGAAATACTTCGTGCGCGTGGCGCTGTTCACGATCGTGTTCTTGGCCGTGACCTGGCGCGAGGCCTCGACCCCGTCGGCCCCGATCGCCGTGAGGAAGCCGCTCGAATCGGTGCCGAAGGTGAAGTCGAAGTTGGTGCCGTTTGCGCTGTTCACCTTGAAGTCGATCTTGCCCGACGTGGCGTCGAAGGTCGCGGCGAGCGGTTGCGCGCCGCTGACGGTCAGGGCGTTGAACTTGGCGAGCACGCTGTTCAGGCTGTCCGTATTGGGGTCGATGGCGACGTTCTTGGTGCTCGCCGTCCCACCGTTCACGCGGAAGGTGACTTTCAAGGTGCCGGCCACGATCGGGTTGGTGAACGGCTGGCTGGCCAGCGTGGCGGTCGGATCGAGCGTCGCTTCGACCGCCGGTGGCTGGACCGTGGTGGTCGTGCCAGGCGTCGTGCTCTGGACGCGCCGGCCGTCGCCCAGGTTCAGCTGATCAGTGCTGGTGACGCTGGTCGGACCAGCCGCCTGGAAGGCGCCGCCGCTCGCCAGGGCGAATTCCCCCAGACGCGTGCGGAGATCGGAGAGCTCACGCTCGACCTGCTGGTAGAGCGGCGTGCGGCTGCGCTGGAAGGTTTCGGTGCGCACGCCCGAGGCGAGGACCCGCTGGTTGTCCTCGAAGAGCTTCGCGCTGGAGAGCGCGGAAAGCGTCCGCTTGGCCTGTTGCTCGGCCGACAAGGCGCTCGAGCGGTTGCCGCCCTGATCGAAGCGCAAGTTGAAGGAAGTCGACGACTGACCAATCTGCATGGGATCCATCCTTTCCCTCGACAAGGACGACCTGGCAGGTCGCTTGTTTGCCGAAGCCCACCAGGGGTCCATCCCTCGGGGAGTGGGCGAGGCTGCTTGCCTCATATGTAAAATACCACCTGTCGACCGAGCATATGCGTAGGCGACGGTTTCTCGTCCTTCATTTTGTAAAGACACCCTTCAGTCGGGCGCCTTCTGATCCGAGGGCGATCGCCGCAGCCGCCGCGATAATGATCTCTTTCTGTAAGCTTAACGTCAGTATCAGCTCTGGGCGCGGGATAAGACCGATGGACAGGGCCGACGCACACCTTTTTAACGGCCGTCCCCGAGGACCGAAACGATGAAGGCGAACCGCATCTTCACCAACCTGACCGCCCTGGCCACCGCGATGGCGATGACCGGTTGCGGTTACTCGCCGCTCTATCAGCCGATGCCGGTCCAGGGATACCCGAGCGATTACGCCAGCGGCCCGCGCATGGTCCGCCAGGAAGCGATCCCCACGCTTCCCAAGGGCGTGACCGCCCGCGGCCTGCAGCTCGAGCCCGGCCAGGCCACGGCCCGCGTCGGTGAGTCGCTGCGCTTCACGGTCGTGATCAAGGGCTCCGACAACAAGATCTACAACGACCCGCGCCTCTGCAACTGGACGCTGTCCAACTTGCAGCTCGGCCAGGTCGATCGCAACGGCCTGCTGGTCCCGGCGGCCCCCGGCACGGTGAAGGTGATCGCCGAGATCGCCGGCGTGTCGGCCGAGGCCACGGTCCAGATCGAGGCCGCCCGTTATGCCTGGCAGCAGGTCCTTTCGCCCACCGGCGCGAGCCTCCGTGCCGTGAAGATGGTCAGCCGCTTCGAGGCCTGGGCCGGCGGCGAGAAGGGCACGATGCTGCGCTACATCAACGGCGCGTGGCACCGCGAGCCGTCGTTCCGCCAGGGCGACGCCGACGTGCGTGGCCTCGGCTTCGCCAACACGGCGAGCGGCTGGGCGGTCGGCAGCCGCTCCGGCGGCAGCGTGCCGTTCGCGGCGCGCTGGGACGGCGTGCAGTGGATCAACATGAACCTGCCGGTCAAGGAAGGCCACCTGAACGCGGTGAGCGTGGTCAACGACCGCGACGCCTGGGCCGTCGGCGAAGAAGGCAACGGCGACGCGCTGATCCTCCACTGGGACGGCACGAACTGGAAGCAGGCGGCGGCGCCTGCCAAGGGCAAGCTGAACGACATCCAGATGCTCTCGCCCCGCAGCGGCTGGGCCGTGGGCAAGTTCAACGGCATGGCGCAGACGCCCATGATCATCAAGTTCACCAATGGCTCGTGGGAAAAGAAGAGCATGTGGGACAACCGCGCCACCGTGTCGGTGGTCGCCACCCAGGAGCTCTCGGCGATCAAGATGGTCAGCGAGACCCAGGGCTACGCCGTCGGCAGCAAGGACTCGCTCCTCACCAACCCGCGCGGCCTGTTCCTCACCTACGAGCCCAAGCGCGACGGCTGGGTGCCCGGCCAGTTCGACGCCGCGGTCGACGGCCTCGACCAGGTCCCGCTCCATGACATCGAGATGATCTCCGGCACCGAGGGCTGGGCCCTGGGCCAGACCCGCCAGCGCGACTTCAACTTCGAGCGCAACCCGAAGTCGATCTTCGGCAACCTGCTCGCAAACGTCGGTGGCGTGCTCAAGGTCGACACCAACTACTTCTCCGGCAACGTGAGCGGCGCGTTCTACGCGATCGATCTGCTGCCCCAGGGCGAAGGCTTCGTGGTCGGCGAGGGCGGTTACATCCTCCAGCGCACCTTCGACTGGCGCGGCATGAACCAGGGCAACAACTACGGCGGCGGCGGCTACGGCCAGGCCGGCGGCTATGGCACCGGCCCTTCGGGCAACGTGCCGGTCACCTACGGCCCCGGCGGCCAGGCGGTCCCGGGCGGCATGCCGGTCAGCAACTACTAAACCGGGCGAACATCACAGCAAGCGTCGCGACCAGGTGGTATCCTGGTCGCGATGTCGATCTCGATGCCCGCCTCGTCGAAGTCCCTCCTGGCTGTCGCCACGGCCACCATGCTGCTCTCCGGCTGCAACGCCGGCGCGCTGGTGCTCGGCGCGATGGCCCAGCGCGTGCTCGCGCCGACCACCGTGTCGGGGGCGCTCACGAACGCGCCCGGCACCACCAAGGTGGGCTACCTGGCCTGGATCGAGCTGCTGAACGACGGCACGGTGAAGGGCCAGCTCAACTTCGATCTGGTCGCGAACAAGACGGTCAAGTTCGACAAGTCGATGACGCCCGCGGGCGGCAACTTCGCGATGGAGATCGCGCCTTCGGCCGATGTCGCGGAAGGCACCTACGTGGTGATCGCCTGGGACGACACGAACGCCAACGGCCAGTACGACGGCGATCAGAACGAGAAGCGCGCCCAGGAGGTCTACCGCGTGCGCGGCCAGGCCGCGAACCGCAGCCTGTGGACGACGGAGAAGTTCGTCTTCACGGCCACGAAGCTCGCCATCGAGTACGCCAACCAAGAAGGCGGCCTGAACTTTACGTTTTAGGGCTACGCCTAAAACGTAAATACTTCAGTCGCTGCGCTCCTTCCAGCTGGCCCGCCCACCCACCCCAACCAGGGAGATTTCGATCCCGCTGCGCTCGGACCTAGAGTTCGGCGCTGCGGCCTTTGCGGGCGGCTTCGGCGTTCGGGACCGCGCGCTCGGCGTTGGGATCGTCGGGCGTGGTCACCGGCAGGCGGAACGTGAACGTCGAGCCGACGCCGCCCTGGCTCTGGACCCAGATCCGGCCCCCGTGCCGCTCGACCAGGTTCTTCGTGATGAAGAGGCCGAGGCCCGAGCCCGTGCTCTGTTGCTCGTTCACGCGGAAGAAGCGGCCGAAGAGGCGGGGTTGCGCGGCCTCGGGGATGCCCATGCCCTGGTCCGTCACGCTGAACTCCCACTCGGTCTTGACCTTGTGGGCGCGCACGGTGACCAGGCCGCCGGCCGGCGAGTACTTCACGGCGTTGCCGATCAGGTTGACCAGCACCTGCAGGACGCGGTCGCGATCCGCCACCATCGTGCCGCTGGCCGGCGTGATCTCGATCGAGAACTGGTGCGTGCCCGCATGGCGCATCTTGAACGGCTGGGCGGCCTGCTCGACGGTCTTCGCGACGCTGAAGCGCTCGAGGTGCAAGGTCAGCAGGCCGCTCTGGATCTTCGAGAGGTCGAGCAGATCCGTGATCATGCGGCCGAGCCGGCGGCATTCGTCGAGGATCAAGTCGAAGAGCGGCGTCTGCTCCGTGCGCGGCAGCTCATGGTTGCGCAGCAGCTCGACGAAGCCGCTGATCGTGGTGAGTGGCGTCTTGAGCTCGTGCGAGACCGTGGCGATGAAGTCGTCCTTGAGGCGCTCGAGGTGGGTCTCCACCGTCGCGTCGCGGATGTTCAGCACGCCGCCCGTGACGCGCCCGTCTTCCTCGATGGCGGTCATGCCGACGGTCACCGCCATCTTCGAGCCGTCCGGCAGCTTGAGGAAGGCCGGGCAGCCCGTGGTGCCGAACGGCTCGCCGATGATCAGGGCGTCGAGGAAGCCTTCGAGCACCTGCCCGGAGTCGATCGTGGGGTTCTGGCGCGGCTCGAGCAAGTGGATCCAGCGGTGGCCGTACAGCTCATAGGCCGGGATCTGGCTCATCCGCTTGAAGGCCTCGTTGAAGCTCGAGATATAGCCCCGGCGGTCGACCACGACCAGGCCGTCGACCATCGAGGCGTGCACGGCTTCGAGCTCGGCTCGGCGCGCGCTCGTGCGGCGGGCCACCTCGTTCGCGTCGACCTGGACCGCGATCGGCACGCACACCAGCTGCAGCACGTCGCGCTCGTCCTCGGTGAAGGCAGGCGCCCCCGGGCCGCGGAGCAGGAAGATGCCGCCGGCGTGGCGATCGCCGAAGTTGAGCGGCGCGCCGACGACGCTGCCGGGATAGCCGGCCTGCGCCGGGGCAACCAGCGTCGGCCGCTGTTTGCGGAACACCTCGCCGTAGGTGATGTCCATGAACTCGCTCGAGAGCTGCTCCTCGTCCCAGATCTCGCCGAACTGAGCGGCGAGGCGGAGCGTGGTCGGATCCTCGGCCTTGAGCAACATGCCGGCCGTGGCGCCCAGGAACTGCCCGAGGCGCTCGAGCGCAGCCGCCAACGGCGACGCGCCCTTGGCCGGGCGGCCCGGCGTGCCCAGGATGGTGGCAATTTCATCGAGCAGGCGGTGTAGCTCGGCGCTGGAAGGAGGCATGACGCCTAAAATATACCCGATGGCGGCCGAAAGGGTCGGATTGCTCGCCCGCTGCGGGCCGGCGGACGGCTCAGAAGATGCCGCGCACGAGCCAGAAGGCGAGCGTCGTGACGGCCAGCACCACGGTGGCGAAGACCTTGTTCACCATCTGCCCGCGCGTGACGTGGCCGCGGTGGTACTCGTCCCATTGGCGCATGTTGCGCCAGGCGCTGACGAGGGTGGCGAGGAACGTGACGCCGGCGACGGTGGTGAGCATGGGGTCCTCCTGATCGAGGGCATTATACCGCCCGGCGGCCCCGGCGGATGGGTCGCCCGGATGGTATAATGCCGGTCCTGGTCCATCGGAAGAGGTGCAGCATGAAGGTCATTCTCAACAAGGACGTCAAGGACATCGGCAAGGCCGGCGCGCTCGTCGAAGTGTCGGAGGGCTACGCCCGCAATTACCTCTTCCCGCGCAAGCTCGCCGCGGAGGCCACCCCTTCCGCGATGAAGCAGTGGGAAGAGATGAAGAAGGCCGAGCAGCGCAAGGAAGATCGCCTCAAGGCCGCGGCCGAGGAACTCGCGAAGGTGCTCGAAGCAGCCACCGTCGTCGTGACGGCCAAATCCGGCGAGGGCGGTCGCCTTTACGGCACGATCACCTCCAAGGAAGTCGCCCAGGCCATCTCGAAGCAGACCGGCCATGAAGTCGACAAGCGGAAGATCGAGCTGGGCGAAGCCATCAAGGCGCTCGGCACCTTCCAGTTCGTCGTGAAGCTGCACCCTCAGGTCTCGGCCAAGATGCGCGTCACGGTCCAGGAAGAGTAGCCCCTTAGGTGAGCGCCTGCGGCTAAAATGAAGGAAATCATCGAAAGGGTTCCGCCCCATAACCTGGAGGCGGAGCAGGCCGTGCTCGCCGCCATGATGGTGGATCGCGACGCGATCTCCCGCGTCAGCCAGGCGATCGACGCGGGCAGCTTCTATCGCCAGGCCCATGGCGTGATCTACGAGGCCATGGTCAAGCTCTACGAGCGCGGCGAGCCCGTCGACCTGATCACCGTGCGCGACGAGCTCGGCCCGCGCCTCGAGGAGCTCGGCGGCTACGGCTACCTGGTCGACCTCGCCGCGTCGATCCCCACGACGGCGCACGCCGAGTACTACGCGAAGATCGTCGGCGACAAGGCCCTGTTGCGCAACCTCATCAAGGTCGGCACGGAAATCGTGGCCCAGGCCTTCGCCGAGGAGGACGACGTCGAGGAGGTCCTCGATTCGGCCGAGCGCAACATCCTCGAGGTCGGGCGGCGCCGCCAGTCGGGCCTGATGACGCCGATCAAGGAAGTGATCCACGAGGCCTTCGAGACCATCGAGGCGCGCTACGCCGACAAGGACTCGCTGCTCGGCGCGACCACCGGCTTCTACGACCTCGACCACATGCTGAGCGGCTTCCAGCCGTCCGATCTGTTGATCCTCGCGGCCCGCCCCGCGATGGGCAAGTGCTTGCCTGCCTGGACCCTCGTCGTCGACCCCGCCACCGGCGCGCGCGTGACGCTCGAGGCTTGTGTGGCGCGGCGCCTTCCGCTGGTTCACGGCATCGGCGTGAACGGGATCGTACGCCCGGTCGAGATCGGTGCCTGGATCGACTCGGGAGTCAAGCCCTGCTACCGCGTCACGACGGCCCTGGGGCGCATGGTCGAGGTCACCGGACACCATCCGTTCCTGACGGTGACCGGCTGGACACCGCTGCATGATTTGCACGTTGGCGACAAGATCGGCCTGCCGCGACGCCTCGAGGCGTTCGGCACGGTCGAAGCGGACCTCGCGCAGGTTCGGCGCCATACCGAGGCCACCCGCGCCGCGGGCGCGATCCCCGACGAGGTCTGGACGTGGACCCGCGGCGGCCTGGCGGCGCTCCTTTGCATGCTGGTCGGCGACCTGCCGACCGATGGGCCAGTGCGCGTTCCGCTGGGGGGCGAGCGGCTGGCGCGGGACGTCCAGCACGGCCTCACGCGCTTCGGCGTCGTGGCCGCGATCGCCCCGGCCGAGGCGGGCGGCTGGTCGGTCGCCATCACCGAGCGCGGCAGCGTGAAAACGCTGCGGCGCATCTGCGAGGAAGCCTTGCTACCCACAGGCCCTGCCGGCGCCGTCCCCGCCCGCGAAGGCGCGCGCCAGGTCATCGCGAGCGCCGCGGTCCTCGGCGACCCGCGCTTCGCCCGCGCGGCTTCCCCCGACCTCGTCTGGGACCCGATCGCCGCGATCGAGCCGATCGGCGAGCACCAGGTCTACGACCTGACCGTCCCCGACGGCGCGAACTTCATCGCCGCGGACGTCTGCGTCCACAACACCTCGCTCGCGCTGAACTTCTGCCGGAACGTGGCGGTGGAGACCCGCAAGGCGACGCTGGTGTTCTCCCTCGAGATGTCGAAGGAGCAGCTCGTCCAGCGCCTGCTGTGCGCCGAGGCCGGCATCGACAGCCACCGCCTGCGCACCGGCTACCTGGCCGAGCAGGACTGGAGCAAGCTCACCCACGCCATCGGCGTGCTCTCCGAGTCGCCGATCTACATCGACGACACGGCCGCCCTGACGGTCGCCGAGATGCGCTCGAAGGCCCGCCGCGTGATGGCCGAGGACGGCGAGCTCGGCCTCATCATGGTCGATTACCTGCAGCTGATGAGCTCGGGGATCAAGTCGTCGAAGGACGATAACCGGGCGGCGGCGATGGGCGCGATCTCGCGGGGCCTGAAGCAGCTCGCGCGGGAGCTGCGCGTGCCGGTCATGGCGTTGTCGCAGCTGAGCCGTGCGGTGGAAAGCCGCCCGAATAAACGCCCTATGCTGTCCGACTTGCGTGAATCGGGCTGCGTGACGGGCGATACCCTCGTATATATGGCTGAGAGCGGGACGTACCGGCGGATCGACTCGTTGGTGGGCGAGCGGGGCTTCGACGTTCTGGCTCTGAACCCGGAAACGTGGCGGCTCGAGCGCCGAGAGGTGGTCAACGCCTTCCCGACTGGCAAGAAGCCGATCTTCAAGATGACCACCCGGCTGGGGCGCTCGATCCGGGCGACGGCGAACCACAAGTTCCTCACCCTCGATGGCTGGCGGCGCCTCGACGAGCTCGCGCCGGATCAGCGGCTGGCGCTTCCCAGGCGGTTGCCCAGCGTGTCCGCTGGCACCATGTCCGAAGCGGCGCTCGCCTTGCTCGGCCACCTGATTGGCGACGGCTGCACGCTGCCGCGCCAGCCGATTCACTACACGACCAACGATCCCATTCTGGCCGAAATCGTCTCGGATCTCGCTCGGACCCTGTTCGGCGACCGCGTCGCGCCTCGGAGCGAGCAGGCTGGAAACGTCATTCAGGTCTATCTCGCGGCGACCGAGCACCTTACACATGGTGTCCGGAATCCGATCGCCGCGTGGCTGGACGAGATGGGCATCTTCGGCCTGCGTTCGCACGAGAAGTTCGTCCCGGACGCGGTGTTCGCGCAGCCTGTCGAGGCGATCGCGCTGTTCCTCCGCCACCTTTGGTCAACCGACGGCTGCATTCATATGAGCTCCGGCAAGGCCCATTACGCCAACGTCTACTACGCGAGCAGCAGCGAGCGCCTGGCGCGTGACGTGCAGTCGTTGCTCCTGCGCCTGGAAATCAACGCGACTCTTCGGCGCGTTCCACAGGGCCAAAAAGGGCGAGACCAGTTCCAGGTCTGGATCAGCGGGCGCGAAGAAATCCTGCGTTTCCTCGACACGGTGGGCGGCCTCGGAGCGAACAAGAGCAGCCATGAGGCCAAGATGCGTGCCTACCTGGCGGACCGCCTGGCCAACACCAACCGCGACGCGATTCCGCGCGAGGCCTGGACGACGATTGTGAAACCGGCACGCTATGCGGCCGGGCTCACTGAACGGGAGTTCCAGGCCGCCCTGGGCATGAGCTGTTGCGGCACCACGCTCGCGAAGAGCTGCATGAGCCGGGAGCGGGCGGCGCGGGTGGCGGGCGTTCTCGGCTCGGAGCCGCTCGCGGACCTCGCGGCGAGCGACGTCTATTGGGACGAAATCGTCTCGATCGCGCCGGACGGCGAAGAGCAGGTCTACGACCTGACGGTCGAGGGGCTCCACAATTTCATTGCCGGAGACTTTGTCATCCACAATTCCATCGAACAAGATGCGGATATCGTGATGTTCATTTACCGCGATGAATACTACAACCCCGACACCGACAAGAAGTCCACGGCCGAAGTCATCATCGCGAAGCATCGTAATGGTCCGGTCGGGCATGTCGAGCTCTACTTCGAGAAGAATCTCACGAAGTTCCAGAGCATTTCGACCCGGCAGTTCACCGGGCCGTCCTGAAGCCGCGCCCAGCGCGCGCGATCCCGCTACCGTCCGCTTGACGGCCCTTTGCGGTCCCACACACCCCTCTCGGGCCCGAGAGGGGTGTTCGCTCGCTGAGCCCGATTTCCTCGTCCCATGCGGGACTGGAACAGCCAGGCGGCGGGCATGCGAGCGGTCGTTGACCCTCCCTCCGCGTCCTTGTTAATGTTGCTTCACAAAACTTAAAGGGAAGCATTCCGTAAGAGGAAGTGCAAGGGACATCCGCGGTAGCAACCGTCTGCGGATTAGGGAGGTGCGATGATGTCTCGTAAGTTCTGGGTTTCCGGCGCAGTCTCGCTGGCCGTTCTGTCCTTCGGGCAGGCGGCGATGGCCGAGTCCGTCGTGATCACACCTGGTCAGGCGACGGACAAGACCGTCATCTACCAATCGGCGGCCCCCACGCGTCACATCGACGTCGAAAAGGCCGTCACGCTGGCGCCCGGGCAGAGCCGGTTCGGCGCGAACCTGCAAGTCGGCGGCCTCGGCTTCGGCGGCACGAGTCCCGGCCTGGCCGGCGGCGTGAACCTGCGCGCCGACATGAACGTCCAACCCGGCCTGGAAGCCGGCATCAGCGCCACGGGTCTGGGTGCCGCCGGCACCGCCAACCTGCTGGGTGATCTGAGCCTGCGCGGCAAGCTGGCCTGGACCGAGTTCTCGATCGGCATGACGCCGGTCGAGGTCGGTGCGACGGGCAACATCGGAGGCTTCCTCACGGGTGGCGGCCTGACTTCCGGCTCCATCGGCGTCGGCCTGCCGTTGACCGCGGCGCTGATGAACAACCTGAACGTCACCGTCGCGCCGGGCGTCGGCTTCGGCTTCGCGGCCGGCGGCCTGCTCCCCGGTGGGGCGACCCCGTCGATCGGAGCGAGTGCCTTCATGCCGACCGTCGGCCTGGGCCTCGACCTCGGTCTGACGGACCGCCTGTCGGCCCTGGTGGACGGCAACCTGGGCTGGGCGGCCGGCTTCGGGGCATCCGGCAACCTCGGCCTCCGTTATGGCGTCAACGAGGACCTCGCGGCCGATCTCTTCGTCGGCTACAAGGGCAACCCGCTCATGGGCGGCATCAACACCGGCACGGTGGGGCTGGGCGGTTACTACGCCTTCTAGGCGCCAGTGAACTGTGAAGCGAAACGGGGGACCGGGCTCGCGCCCGGTCCCCCCTTTATTTGGTCAAAAGGCGCGTTGACGGCCTAGGGGCCGTGTGTTACGGTTACCCGAGACAACCGCATATCAGCTTATCGAGAGACGGCGGAGGGATCAGGCCCTGTGATGCCCGGCAACCGGCGTGATAGCCGGTGCCAATTCCTGCAGCCGGGCTCGCCTGGCTGGAAGATAAGCGCAATCCGTGCAAGCGGCCTGCGACTCTCGGTGATGATACCGGGAGTCGCGTTCGTGTATACGACCCCTGGAGGATTCCCTTTGCCTATCACGACCCGCCGACACCTATTCACCTCCGAATCGGTGACCGAAGGCCATCCCGACAAAATCTGCGACCAGATTTCCGACGCCGTCCTCGACGCGATCCTCGCGAAGGACCCGCTGGCCCGCGTCGCCTGTGAAACCAGCGTGACGACCGGCATGGTGCTGGTCGCCGGCGAGATCACCACCTCATGCTACGTCGATATTCCGCGCCTCGCCCGCGAGACGATCAAGGGCATCGGCTACACGCGCGCCAAGTTCGGCTTCGACTCCGAGACCTGCGCCGTGCTGACGGCGATCGACGAGCAGTCGCCCGACATCGCCGCCGCCGTCGACCGCAGCTTCGAGCTGCGCTCTTCGGGCCTCTCGGAAGAGGAACTGAACAAGAAGATCGACGAGATCGGCGCCGGCGACCAGGGCCTCATGTTCGGCTTCGCCTGCGACGAGACCGCGGAGCTGATGCCGCTGCCGATCATCCTGGCCCACAAGCTGGCGCTGCGCCTGTCGCAGGCCCGCAAGGAGCTCGGCCTGACCTACCTGCGCCCGGACGGCAAGACCCAGGTGACCGTCGAGTACGAAGGCGGCCGCCCCGTCCGCATCGACACCGTCGTCATCTCGACCCAGCACAGCCCCGACGTGACCAATGAGCAGATGGCGAGCGACCTGATGGAAAAGGTCGTCAACCACGTGCTGCCCAAGGAGTTGCTGAGCGACGACACGCGCTACTTCATCAACCCCTCGGGCCGCTTCGTCATCGGCGGCCCGCAGGGCGACGCCGGCCTGACCGGCCGCAAGATCATCGTCGACACCTACGGCGGCTATGCCCGCCACGGCGGCGGCGCGTTCAGCGGCAAGGATCCGACGAAGGTCGACCGCTCGGCCGCCTACGCCGCGCGCTACGTCGCGAAGAACATCGTGGCGGCCGGCCTCGCGAAGATGGTCGAGATCCAGCTGTCCTACGCCATCGGCGTGGCGCAGCCCACCTCGATCTTCATCGACACGTTCGGCACCGGTACGGTGCCTGACGAGGCGATCGAGAAGCTCGTTCGCGAACACTTCGACCTTCGTCCCGCCGGCATCATCCGCATGCTCGACCTGCGCCGGCCCATCTACAAGCAGGTCGCGGCCTACGGCCACTTCGGCCGCACGGACATCGACGTGCCGTGGGAGAAGACCGACAAGGTCCAGCTCCTCAAGGACGCCGCGGGCAAGCTGACCGCGAACGTCTAATCCAGGTTGGACGGGGGCTCACAAGGCCCCCGTCCTTCGTTTGTTTATTCGTACCGTATAGAATTGCACGAAGCGTATAGATAATGGCCCACCAGCTCCACGTCGCCTTCGTTTGGCACATGCACCAGCCGCTATACAAGGATCGCGCCAGCGGGCGCTACCTGATGCCCTGGGTGCGGCTGCACGCGACCAAAGACTACCTGGATATGTTGACCCTCCTGGCGGATTACCCCTCGCACCGCCAGACCTTCAACCTGGTGCCGTCGCTGCTCGAGCAACTCGAGGACTACGCGAAGCACGACGCCTGGGACCGCGCGCTCGAGTTGCTCGTGAGGCCGGTGGACGACTTCACAGCCGACGACAAGCAGTACCTGTTCGAGCGGGCCTTCGACGCGAGCTGGGCCACCATGGTGCGGCCGCATGCGCGCTACGCCGCGCTGCTCGACAAGCGCGAGGCGTTACGGCACGTGCCGTCGCGGCGGGCGATCGCCGCGTTCGGCGACGCCGACTGGGGCGACCTCGTGACCTGGTTCAACCTGGCCTGGTTCGACCCGATGTTCCTCGAGCGGGACCCGGCGCTGGGTCGGCTCGTCGCCAAAGGCAGCTACTTCGACCTCGCCGATCGCGAGGCCCTTTGCCAGCTCATCCGCGCTTACGTCGGTCGGGTGATCCCCACCTACAAGGCCTTCGCCGAGCAGGGCCGCGTGGAGCTCACGACCACGCCCTACTACCACCCGATCCTGCCGCTCCTCTGCGACAACCGCAGCGCGCGGGCGGCTCACTCCGAGCTGCCGCTGCCGCTCGAACCCTTCGCCTGGCCGGCGGACGCCGAGGCGCAGATCGCCAAGGGCGTGGCGGCTTTCGAGCGCCACTTCGGCCACAGGCCCGCGGGCATGTGGCCGTCCGAGCAGGCCGTGAGCCCGGCCGCGCTCGAGCTGATCGCCCGGGCCGGGCTGAGTTGGGCGATCTCGGATGAAGGCGTGCTCGGCCGGACGCTCGGGCGGCGCTTCGTGCGTGATGCCTACGGCGTGCCGCCGGACGCGGTCCTGCTTTACCAGCCCTACCGCGTCCGCACCGCGGCGGGGCCTGTCTCGATGGTCTTCCGCGACCAGGTCCTCTCCGACCTGATCGGCTTCACCTACGCCCAGATGGACCCGGAGGCCGCAGCCAACGACCTCCACCGCCGCCTCGACCGGACTCGGCGGTTGTTGCCGGACGGCGAGCCTTACCTGGTCACGATCGCGCTAGACGGCGAAAACTGTTGGGAGCACTACTTTCAGGATGGGGCGCCGTTCCTCAACGCGTTCTACCAGAAGATGGCCGCCGACCCGGCGCTGTTCATGGTCACGGTGTCCGAACACCTGGCCGCCCACCCGCCGCGGCGCGACCTGGCAAACCTCTTCGCGGGCTCCTGGATCAACTCGGACTTCACGACCTGGATCGGCGACCCGACCAAGAACCTGGGCTGGGAGGCGCTCTCGCGCGCGCGGCAGGCGCTCGAGGACGCCCGTGAGAGGCTCACAGCTACCCCCGCCTGGGCCGAAGCGCTCGAGGAGCTGCATATCGCCGAGGGCAGCGACTGGTTCTGGTGGTACGGCGTGGGGCATGACAGCGGTCAGGACGAGCGCTTCGACGAACAGTTCCGCCTGCACCTGCGGCGCCTGTACGTCTGCCTCGGCCTGGTCCCCCCGCCCGATCTCGACGCCCCGATCGCCCCGCTGCAGGCGGGCGGAGACCCGCTCACCGGCGGCATGCGGCCGCCGGTGCTCGACGGCAACCTCGGTGCCGGCGAGTGGACGCGGGCCGCCGTTTACGATCCGACAGCCGGGCAAGGCGCGATGCATGCGGCCGCGAAGACCATCAAGCGTATCCTCTACGGTTGCGACCGCGATCACCTGTACATGGCGCTGGCCTGGGCCGACGCGTTCGACGTGGCGGTCGGCGACGAGGTGGGCATCTTCTTCTTCCACCCCGGCCGCATGCGCCTGAACGCCGCCCTGCCATACGCAGCGGATGACGACACACCGGACACCGCCCGCTACCAGTTCGGCCATGCGGTCCGGCTCGAGCCTGCGATGGAGCGCGCGGTGATCCAGGAGGCGGGTGAAAGCCACGCCTGGCATACCGTCGGCGAGCCGCGCGAATGGATGAACGGCAAGGCGCTGGAGCTGGCGCTGCCGGTGCGGTGGCTGGACGCGGAGCCCGGCCAGGAGCTGCGCTTCGTGGTCGCGGTGGTGCGGCATGGCCAGCTTTTGGAGATTCTGCCGCTGGCTGATGGCCTGGCCTTCAACGTGTCGACCGGTGACATGGTCTCACCGGCATGAAACAGGGAAATGGCGCCGCTGGCGGTGTCAGGTGACGAGGTTCAAAGGCTCACCGCGGTCCCAGGCCTCGAGCACCGCCACCAGCTGCTCCCCCAGGCGCGCCATGCTGGCCTGGCTCGCCCACGCGACGTGCGGCGTCACGATCAGGTTCGGCAAGGCGACCTCGAGCAACGGGTGCCCGCCCACTGGCGGCTCCGCCTCCAGCACGTCGATGCCGGCCCCGCCCAGCTGGCCGGTCCGCAGGGCCTGGAGCATCGCCGGGTAGTCCACCAACGCCCCGCGGGCCGTGTTGATCAGGATTGCCCCCGGCCGCATCGCCTGGAACTCCGCCGCCGCGATGAGGGCCTGAGTCGCCTGGGTCAGCGGGCAATGCAGGCTCAGCACGTCGGCCGCCGCCAGCACCGCCTCGAACGCCACGCGGTCGGCTCGCACCGCCTCGGCTCCCTTTCGTTCGGCGACCATGACCTGCATCCCGAACGCCCGCGCGCGCGCCTCGACCGAGCGGGCCAGGGTGCCATACCCGACCAGCCCCAGCGTCGCGCCTTCGAGGTCGTGTATGGACGCAGCGTTCAGGCAAAACCCCGGAGCCGTTTGCCAGCGGCCTTCGGCGATCGCTTCGCGGTAGGCGATCAGGTTGCGGCGTAGTGCCAGCATCAGCATCATCACGTGCTCGGCCACCGAACCGCCCGCATAGCCCCGCACGTTGCAGACGGTGACGCCACGGGCGCGGCAGGCCGCGAGATCCACCACGTCGGTGCCGGTCGCGGCGACGGCGACGAGGCGCACCGTCGGGCAGGCATCGAGCAGCGCGGCGTCGATGCGGATCTTGTTGGTCACCGCGATCGTGGCGCCGTGGAGCCGCGCGATCGCCTCGGCGGGCGCGGTCGTGGCGTGGTCGACCCACTCATGCGCGAAGGCCGGCGCCCGCAAAGGCACCGGCAGCGTACAGCGGTCCAGGAAGACGATCCGCCGCAGCGGGGCGTCACCAGGCATCAGATGATCTTCGCGTTGCCGGACACCTTGTAGGTGACGTCGATCTTGTCGGTGTCCTTGAACGTCACGGACTGCTGGGTGCCAGGCGAGCCGAACTTGTAGCCGAGCCGCATCTGGTCGCCCTCGAGCAGGCTCGTATCGAGCGGGAACGACTTCTCCGCGACGCCGCCGTCGCGCGCGAGCTCGATGGTGCCCTCCGCGCCGCCGAGCGGGGCGATGCTGTAGGGGTCATCGGGGTGCTTCGTGAGGTAGAGCGTGATGCGGATCGGCAGCGGCCCCGTATTCTTCATTTTCAGGTGCAGCGTGACGGTCTGGAGCTTGACCTTCTTGGCCTCGGCCGGCACCGGGAAGCTGACCGGCGGCGCGGATTGGTCCGCGAACGCCGGCACGAGTGGGATCGGCACGCCGTTCGCGAGGTTGGGCACGAACTTGTCGTACGGAACGGTGATGGTCTGCTCGGGCGTCGTAAACGGGATGCTGCAGCCGGTCGTGGCGAGCACGACGGCACCCAGCGCCCAATTCAAGGAGCGGGTCGACATGGTGGAACCTCCTTCTCCGTCACGAAACTTTCGGAAGTTTCGTGACGATTCTATCAGGCAGACGCTTCTTCGTCTGCGAGCGTTCCGTCGGCCGGCGGTCGCTGCAGCGAGCTCAGCCCGAACTGCTGGTACCAGAGCAGGCCCACGATGGTCTTGGCGTCGCGGATCTCGCCCCGTTTGATCATCGCCAGGGCTTCCGGAAAGGGAATCACCTCGATCTCGAGGAACTCCTCGTCGCTGGGCGCGGCGCCCATATCGGTGAGGCCCTCGGCGGCGAGCAGGTGGGTGGTCTCGGTGGTGAAGCCGGGCGAGGCGTGCATGCGCCCCAGGTACGTCCAGCGCGCGGCCTCGCGACCGGTCTCTTCGCGCAGCTCGCGAGCGGCGGCGGCGGTGACCGGCTCGCCCGGCACGTCGAGGCAGCCGGCCGGCAACTCGAGCGAGAGCGCGCCGATGGCGTAGCGCCACTGGCGCACCATCAGCACCTCGCCGGCGTCGGTGAGCGCCACGACCGCGACCGCGCCCGGGTGGTCGACGATCTCGCGGTTGGCGATCTCGCCGTTGGGCAGCGCGACGGTATCCAGGCGGATGCGCAGCAGATTGCCCTTGAAGACGATTTCCTGGGTCAGGCCCCGTTCACGGAGGTGCGCGTCGTCGCGGTTCATCGGTGGTTCTCCTTCGCGCCATCCTAACACCGCCGCGCGCCGGCGGCTGTGACGGGGCCCTCAGGCGCCGGCGCCCTCCGTGGGCAGGTCGGCCTCCGCGCAGCCAGTGCCGCCGCCCCCCACGCGGGCGACGCGTTGCGTGACGGCCTGCAGGACCCGCGCTGAGGCGATCGCCGCCCGCTGCGCCTCGTCGAACCGCCCGCTCTGCAGCCAGCGGTCGAGCCGCTGCCGGTCGAGCTTCAAGAACCGCTCCTTGAGGCCCCAGGCCTCCAGCTGGGGCAGCAACGCCGCCTGGTCGTACTCCCACAGCTCCTTCGTGACGCGCACCAGCCCGTCGCCGCCGGGCAGCGGGATGCGGGCGTCCGGGTGCTCCTGGAAGTACAGCGCGAGCACCCGGCGGACGTCGCCGACCTCGACTTGCAGCCCCTCGATCAGGCGCGAGACCTGATCGTAGCGGCGAGCCAGGTGCTCGA
This sequence comes from Candidatus Sericytochromatia bacterium, assembly GCA_036675505.1. Taxonomy (GTDB): domain Bacteria; phylum Cyanobacteriota; class Sericytochromatia; order S15B-MN24; family JAQBPE01; genus JAKFEW01. Next base: position 82,188 of record JAKFEW010000160.1, on the reverse strand, counting down.
TCTGGCCGAACTGCGATCGGTACCACGCGCGCTTTTGCTCCCAGAGCGCGCGCAGGCGTGGGAAGATCACGGCCAGGTGCTCGGCGTCGGCGGCGGCGCGGTGAAAGCCGCTGGCCTCGTGGCCGAGCAGGCGGCAGAGCGACTCGAGCTTGTGCGAGCGCTGCTCCGGGAACACCTCGCGCGCCATCTCCAGCGTGTCGTACGCGTGGTTGGCGAGCGCCGGCGCGCCTTGCGCCGCGAGTGCGCGGTTCAGGAAGCCGAGGTCGAAAGGCGCGTTGTGGGCCACCAGGGGCGCGTCGCCGAGGAATGCGAGAAACGACCGAAGCGCGTCCGGCACGCCCGGCGCGTCGGCCACCATCTCGGCCGTGATGCCGTGGATCGCGCGGCTGGCCTCGGAGATTTCGGTGCCCAGCCCCGGGTTCACCAGGGTCTGCCAGGAGGCCACGACCCGATCGCCCTCGAGTCGAAACGCGGCGATTTCGAGGATGCCCTCGATCTGCGGATCGAGCCCGGTGGTCTCGAGATCGACGACGACGAAAGTGCCTTCGGCCAAGCGGGTCCTCGGGTTCCTAGATCTCGTCGATCGGCTTGGTGCGCGGATTCTTCGGGGTCGGCCTGGCAGATGGCGCCGGCGAGCCGGCCGCCTTCGCGCTGGGCTTCGGCGCCGGCGTCGAGGTGGTCGCCTTCGCGGGCGCAGCGCCGCCGGCCGCGGGGGTGGGCAGCGGCTTGATCGGGCCCTCCGCCGGTGGCTTTTGGCCAGGCTTCACCCGCACCACCTCGAAGGTGGCGGGCTTGGTGATGCCTGAATTGGCCCAGGGACTGGTGCTGACGCCGATCAGCTCCATCTTCTTGTCATCCGCGAGCTTCACGGCCGCGAGGCTGTAGCGGTAGCTTTCGCCCTCACGCAGCAGCGCCAGGTCCTTGATCTTGGGCAGGCCGATGCCGGTGCCGGTGGTCCAGCCTTCCCACACGGTATCGCCTTCCTGGCCGACCTTCTCGATGGCCACCCGGTAGGCCGACACATCAGAGCCGACAGGCTCCCATGAGAAGCGCGGGTGCTTCGTGCGCTCGAGCACGGTCAGCGTTTCAGGCGGCGTCGGGAGCCTGAAGGTCATCTTCGGGTCGGACGCCTCGACCTCGTACTCGTGCGCATAAGCCGTCTGGCCGCCGTCGCTCTGGCCGGAGGCGACCAGGTGGTAGTTGGCGCCGTCGGGCAGCTGGGGCAACCGCATCCGGAAGTAGCCGTCCTTGCCCACGTTGGACGTGGCGATCGGGATCTCGCCGTCGCCGACCGTGATGTAGGCGCGAACGCTGACCGGACGGACGCCCGGAATCGGCTTCTTGGCCGCCTGCGCGGCCTTGATTTCGGACTCCTTGGCCGAGCCCTCGACCGTGCCCGCGAGCAGCACCGGCGTGGCGACGGCGCGCAGGATCAAGGTGGGCGAGACGGTGCGGCGCTCACGGCCCAGCGAGACCGGCACTTCCTTCACGAGCGCGAAGGTCTCGACCTCGCCCTCGAGGTTGGTGGTCCAGGCCGCCACCGCGTAGTTGCCGGCGTAAAGGCCCTTCATCCCGAAGTTGCCGTTGTCGTCGGTGGCCTCGTGCACGCCGGGCGCCTTGCCGGCCACCGACGAGACCTCGACCTCGACGTTGCCGGCCGGCTGGTTGGTGGCCTGGCGAACGACGCCCTTCATCTCATGGAGCCGCTTGGGATCCACGTCGATCGGCCGCAGTGGCACTTCGATCTCGGCCGGCAGCCCGCCCTGGATCGTGGTGGCCTGGTAGCCGGGCGCCCAGAAGGTCAGGTTGTACGAGCCTTCCGGCAGGTCCTTGAGCTCGAAGCGTCCGCGCGAGTCGATCTTGTAGACGTTGGCGGGGTAAGGCGTGGCGGCGACGGCCGGGGCCGCGTTCGGATCCACGCTGGCTGCCGCACCCGGCTTGTCGTCACCCTTGGGCTTCTTGCCGCCCGGGCTCGGCGCGGGGCTGGTGCCGGCGGAGCCTGGCGACGCGGACGCGCCCGGCGACGCGGAGGGGCCCGGCGAGGCCGAGGCGCCGGGCGAACCGCCGGGGGTGGGCGAGATGGTGGTTTCGGCATCGGGGATCATCGGGTCGTCGGCCTGGGCGAGGTCGAACGGTTCCGCCTGGGCGTCGCCATCCGGCTCCGGCGTATCGATCTCGTCCTTGCTCGGCGAAGGCGCCGCGGGGATCGGCGTGCTGGCGACCGTGGTGGTCACCCCCTCGATGAAAAGCATGGCCTTCTCGACCGGCTCGCCGGTCAGCACGTCGACGACCTGGCCCTTGATCGCCAGCATGCGGCCCTGGCTGCCGGCGGCACCCTTGCCCTTGTCCTTGTCGGCGACGCCGGGGTTCGTCTGAGGCGGCAGGTTGGCGGCGCCCTGACCGGCGGTGCCGGTGGGTGAGCCGCCACACGAGGCGACCAGCGCGCTACCGAGCGCCAGGCTGACTCCGAAACGGGTTCGGGGCGAACGCAGGGCCGCATCCGCAGGACCCGCAGGGGCGCTGCGGTGCTTCGGCGAAGTCGGGGACTCGAACATGAGGGTCTCCTGGAGCGACGGATGATTCAGGTCGGAAGTTTACCACGAACGGCGGCAAGCCGCGTGTAACGGCCCCCAAGGGGTCGCTGTGATCATGGTGGACGGCGAACGGGGCCCGTTGGTTCCCGCCCGGACCAAAGCCCGCGGCTAAAGGCTCAAGAAACGCCGTTGGCGGCGCCGGCGGCCTTCAAGCCGTTGCGCGCGCTGCTGAGCGCGGCATGGGCGAAGCGCGTGGGCTCGGGCAGGCGGTAGCCCTGGCAGCAAGACACCACGACCTCGTGGGCGCGTTGGCGCGTCATGCGGTTGCCGACCGAGATGAAGAGCGGTGCGACGCGATTCTTCGAGCGATAGACCGTGCCGATGATCTCGCCCTGCCAGACCAGCGAGGTCTGCGAGCCGGCCGAGACTTCGGGCTCGACGTAGGAGCCGACCAGCGAGCTACGCGAGCAACCGATCGTGGGGATGTCGAGGACCACGCCCAGGTGGGACGCGATGCCGAGGCCGTGGGGGTGCGCGACGCCGGGGCCGTCGACGATCAGCAGATCGGGCAGGGCGCTCAGGCGCTCCAGCGCGGCGAGCACGGTGGGCACTTCGCGGAACGAGAGCAGGCCAGGGATGAAGGGGAACTTCGTCTGGTGCTCGGCCGACACTTCCTCGACGAGCGCGAGATCGGGGTAGCTCACGACCGAGACCGCCGCCACGAGCGTATCGCTGAAGCGCGAGTGGCCGATTTCGATGCCACCAATGGTCTTGATGGTGTGCGGGAGTTCGACCTCGGACACGAGCGCCTGGAGGTCCTTCTGGATCTGTTGGGCTTCGTATGGCGAGACATCCCAGCGGTGTTCGTTGTTGAGGCGGATCTTCAAGTTAGGTCGTCTCCTGGCTGGTGCGCTTCCAGCTATATACCCCGCCGTCCCGGGCGCGCCGGCCGCTTAACAAAAGTTGTCCGCAGCCGATCCCCCGCCTGGGACGCGGTTCTGCGCCAAGCAGGGGATCGAGCGGGCGTTGACTCAGCAGCCGGGGGTCAGCGGGTCAGTGCAAAGCGCCTGCGGCTCAATGCAACAAAAACGCGACGGCGAGGATGCCGTAGGTGGCGAGCAACATCAGGCCTTCGAGCCAGTTGCACTCGCCGTCGAGCGTGATGAAGTTGGCGATCGCCACCGACATCACCACCGCCATCACCTCGAACGTGTCGAACGACAGCGTGAGCGGCTTGCCCATGAACCAGGCCGCGATGACGAGCAGCGGCGCGATCAACAGCGCGATCTGCGTCGTCGAGCCGATTGCGATGCCGAGCGACAGATCCATCTTGTTCTTCATCGCCACGGTGACGGCCGTGAGGTGCTCGGCCGCGTTGCCGATGATCGGCACCAGGATCACGCCGATGAACATCTCGGAGAGGCCCCATTCCTTGGTGACGTGCTCGACCGAGCCGACCAGCATCTCGGACATGAAGGCCACGAACAGCGTGGAGCCGAGCAGCAGGCCGACCGCCTGCGGCATCGACATCGTCGGGTCCTCGTCGTGTTCCTGCTGGCTCTCGCCGCCGGCGTACAGATCCGAATGCGTGCGGAGCGCGAAGATCAGGTTCGCGATGTAGACGAGGATCAAGACGCAGGCCACGAAGAGCGAGAACTTCTCGAGGCTCACGTTGGAGGTGGTATGGGCGTCGAAGGCCGCCGGCACGAGCAGGCCGACCACCGCGAGCACCAGCAGCGAGGTGTTGAGGCCGGCCACCGTGCGGTTGAACGTCTGCGTGGGGTACTTCAAGCCTCCGAGGAAGATCGCGAGGCCGAGCACGAACAGGATGTTGCCGATGATCGAGCCCGTGATCGAGGCTTGCACCACCTTGTGGAGCCCGGCGTTGAGCGCGAAGAGCGCGATGATGAGCTCGGTCGCGTTGCCGAAGGTGGCGTTCAGCAGGCCGCCGATGCCGGGCCCCGTGCGCAGCGCGATCTCCTCGGTCGCGGTGCCCATGAGCTTCGCGAGCGGCACGATCGCGAGCATCGACATCACGAAGACGAAGCCGTGGCCCCAATGCAGGTGCTCGGCGGCGAACGTGAGCGGCACGAAGAGCAGGAAGGCGTAGAGGAACTTCCAGGGGTTGAACGACGGACGCTTCGCGGCGGGTGGCAAAACGGGCGGCGGCCCGTCGGTCGCGACGGGCGTGGGGTTTGACTCGCTCATTGGACTACCGCTGGCGGAACTTGTAGTACTTGTCGTTCAGGTACCGCGTCATGTCGAACACATCCTGCTGCGCGTAGTTCGATTCGCCGCCCACGACCTGCTCGTAGTAGTCGCGCACCGCGTAGGCGAGCTGCTCGTAGTTCTTGACGGTCTTCACTTCGAAGGCGTTGGCCGGATGGCAGGTTTTCGCGCAGTTACCCTTGAAGAGGCGGTAGCCGCGCTCCGGGTCGGCTGTGAACGATCGGTCGAAGTCGAGCGGCTCGCGGCACCCCACCGCGAAGGCGGCGATGAACGCGAGGGCGACGAGCAGGGCGGGACGCTTCAATGCGGTCTCCTTTTCGGGCGATGCGCCCGCTAGTTTAGCCGAACGGGCAAGCCTTTGGGAAGCGCTTCAGAGGGTGCGCTGGAGGTCGATCGGATAGTCGATCGTGCCGACCGGCGTGTCGAAGTGCGCGGCACCCTTGAGCCCCCAGGATTTCACCTGGCGGGTGGCCAGCAGGCCGCGGATTTGCGTGCCGACGTCGGCGTAGGCCAGCGTCACGCGGATCGGCAACGGGCGCGATTGGCCCGCCGGCACGGTCAGCTTCTCCTTCACGTCGCCCTCGAACGCCTTGAGGCCATTCACGAAGAGGGTGTAGTCGATCCGATCGAGCACCATGTCGGTTTCGGTCGGGTTCTCGAGCTGCACGGTGACCAACATGTTCGCGCCGACCAGGTCGAGGCCGAGCAGCTGGACGTTGCGCAGGGAGAACCTGGCTTGCTCGATCGCCTTGCGCTGGGTGTAGGCTTGTGAGGCCCAGCAGCCGGGCAGGGCGGGAACGGCGACGGCGAGCGCGAGGACGGCGATCAGGGGCCAGGGCTTCATGGGCGGGTCTCCTTTTGGCCTCAGAACCATACGCCATAGAGGGGCTTCCACGCCAGCGCGTAGCCCAGGCCCACACGGAGGTCGAGGCTTGCACCGGGCCGATCCGTGGCCGTGACCTTGCCGCGGAAGACGAACCAGTCCGCGGCCACGTTGAGGGTCACACGCTCCCACAGGGGGATCGCGACGCCGCCCGTGAGCGTGGCCGCCAAACCCAGGCGGTCCGGGGTGTCGGTGGCCGTGGGCAGGTACTGGAAGGCCTCGAGGCCTGCCCGCAGCTTGGCCGGGAACCAGGGGGCGACGGTGTGCTCCCAGGCGCCCGACGCGTAGATGCCGGGCTCGAGCATGGCGGGGTTCGCGAGGTCGTTCCTGATCGCCGCGCCGGCGCGCAGCGGCTTCCAGTCGCCGCCGGGCTCGGCGAGCAGGCCCCAGATGGCCGCGAGCTCTTGCCGCCGGGGCTTGGGCACGCCGTTGGCTTCGTCGGGCTTGAACTCCGTCGTGTAGTTCCAGCTCCAGAACGGCGTGAGCGGCTGGCCGGCGAGCGGGAAGGCCAGGCGCTTCCAGCGCAGCTCGGAGGTCAACACGACCTCGTCGTCCGTCTCCTGGCTGATGACTTCGCCCTTTTGAGCCGCGGCGCCTCCGTCCTTGGTCAGCGTCGTGCGCTTGTAGACCGCCCGGGCGCGGTTCTCGAAGGCGAGGTCGTGGGAGTCGAGCAGCACCGCGACCTTGCCGCGGCCGCCGAACGCCTGGCTCGACGGCGTGGTGACGCGCGCGTTGCGCACCTGCGCGAAGGCCGGGTCGTTGGCGCCCTGCACGCCGTTGGTGAGCAGCTCGCCCTCCTCGACGCGGACGGTGAGCCGCGCGTCGTCCGCCGCCTCGGGCCCGGCGAACAGCGCGGCGAGCTCGGCCAGGTAGGCGTCGGTGAAGGCGCCGCGGTGACGCTCCTTGAGCGACGTCAGCGCGCGCACCACGTGGTCGCGCAGCGTCAACGGCTCGCCATCGGGCTGCGCCTGCACGGTGCCGTCCGCCTGGGCCTGCCACCGCTCGACGAGGCGGCGATCGCCGAAGGCCTCCACGTAGTGCGCGTGGTGCGCGACCAGGTCGGTTGTCGTGACCCGGTAAAGATCCTCGTCGCCGATCGGCACGCCCATCACCTTGCCTGCGCCAGGGTCGAAACCCGCGAAGGCCAGCGCGCCGTAGGGCGCATCCGCCGCGGCGATCGCCTTGAGCGCCTTGCCGGGCAGCACGACCTGCACGAGCCGATCGCCGAGCTCCAGCCAGCCTTCGACCACCAGCCGGCTCACCGGGCCGACGACCCGCGTGCGCATCGACGGCACGCGCACGATCGCGATCTCGGCCACCGTGCCGCGCCGCGTGGCGTGGGCCAGCAGCCGCTTCCAGAGCGATTTGTCGACGTGCGCCGCGCCGTGGGTGTTTTCGCCCAGCGGGAAGGTGGGCAGCCGCAGGCGGGCGTCGCGCAGGTCAGGCAGGATCAGCTCGCGGCGCTGGCGCTGGTAGCGGTCCACGATCTCGTTGAGCTCGCCATGCAAGCGCTCGTCGTGCGGCAGCGTGTCGATCACGAGGCGCGCGTCGTTGCGCAGTCGCGCGAGCGTGGGCGGGGCGTCCGGCCGGCACAGGAACGACGCCTCCAGGCGGCCGACGCGGTTCGGGCTGGAGCGCGCGATCAGGTAGCTCGAGCGGGCGCGGTTGCGCGCCTCGCCCGCGAGCGAGACGGTCTCGCTGAACATATCTCCAGGCAGGCCGACGAGGTCCGCCAGCACCGCGGACGCGCCGACCAGGTGGCGCAGCGTCTGCAGGCGCTCGTCGCGCACGTTGGTGGCGAGCACGATCAGATCCGGCGTCGTGGCGGGGCCGCCCGCGGCGATCGCGGCGATCGCGTTGCGCGCCGCGGCGATCGGGTCGGAGACGCGCCAGCCGGCGTGCGGGCCGGCGACGCCGGCGGCGATCGCCGCGCGATCGTCGACCAGCCCGATCAGCGCTACCTTCACGCCACCGAGCTCGCGCATGAGCGCGGCAGCCGGCCTGGGCTCGGCCGGATCGGCGGCCTGGAGGTTGGCCGCCACGATCGGCACGCTCGCCGTGAGCACGTCCCATTCGGCCTTCGGCAGGCCGAGCTCGGTTTCCGCCGGCACGAGCGCATCGAGCCCCAGCTGCCCGAGCTCGCGCACCGTGAAGGCGCGTTGGCGCACGGACAGCTCCGAGACGCCCGGGTCGAGCAGGTTGCCCAGGTCGATCGACAGCGTGGTGGCCGGCGCCTCCGCGCGCCAGGCGCGCTGCAGCCAGGCCCGTCGCAGGCCTTCGCCGAGCGGCCGCCCGATCGCGAGCACCCGCGTGGACCGCCCGGCCGTCCCCTGACGCCGGAGCGCCACCGCGCCGCCCGGCACCATCTCCCAGGCAGCCGGATCGACGGCGGTGGTGTCCAGGTTCGGCGTCGGCGTGCCGGAGAGGCTGAGCGCCGAGAGCTTCACGCCGGCCCGGTTGGTGAGCTGGTAGCGCGTCGCCTGCGTCACGCGTGCGTCCGGAAAGCCGCCGTCCCGCGCCCAGGCGTCGCGCAGCCAGGCCAGGGCCCAGCCGAGCTCAGGGCCGGCCGGCCCTGGATCGAGGACGTGGGCGTAATCCGTCGTGAGCAGGGAGATCGTGCCGTGGGCGGTGGTCGTGAGCGGGCCTGCGGCGAAGAAAGCCCGGAAGTCCTCCAGCGTCAGCGGCCCCTGTTCCGTGTAGATGACGTAGTCGCCGCGGCGGAAGGCGTTGTCCTGTTCGAAGCCGCCGGACTCGAAGTCGCGCGCCGGGGTCTCGCGGAAGAGCGGCCACAGCTCGGCGAAGTCCACCCGACCGCTCGAGAGTCCGCCCGTGAAGCCCGTGTACACGATGCGCACGGCCTGCTCGGCGCTCTGCGCCTGGGCGGGCACGGGCGTCAGCAGCGAGGCTGTGAGGGCGAGGGCGATGACGCGGAAGGTGCGGGGCACGGCAGCCAGGCGGGAAAGGGGGCGAGGACGACGATACGGGAGCGGCGGCGTTCCAGGCAAGCCTCTTCAAGAATCTTCACCCCTCGAACCACCGCTGGCCTGCTGAGTGGCGACGAAGCGTCGGGTAGGAGAGCATCAAGTCGCTGCGCGCCTTCCAGCCGCCCCACCCTTCCACCCCCCGGGAGAGAGCCTTGATCCCGCTTCGCTTGAATTCACTCGCCGCCCTCGCGCTCGCCGCCACCCTGATGCTCCCGATGACCGGCTGTGCCGGCCTTTTTGGCCAAGCCGCCAGGCGCGCCGCCGATGCCGAGGTGCCGGTGTCGATGACGGCCGAGGAATCGGCCCTGCTGGTCGAGACGAACGCGGTCCGCAAGGCCCATGGCCTCGCCGCGCTGCGGCCGGACGCGAAGCTGGTGGCTGTCGCGCGTGCGCGCAGCCGGGACATGGCGAAGCGCGGCTACTTCGATCATGTGACGCCCGAGGGCCGCAGCGTGTTCACGATCATGCGGGATCAGAAGCTGTACTTCGGCGCTGCCGGCGAGAACATCGCGAAGAACAAGCGTGCCGCCGGCGACGCCCCGCGCGACGTCGTCGCGACCTGGGCGAAGACGCCGGCGCAGCGCGCCAATTTGCTGAACGAGGGCTTCGGCCGCGTCGGCATCGGCGCCATCCGCGCCTCGGACGGCCAGCTGGTGGTCACGCAGATCTTGATGGAATAGGTCGCCTCGCCTTTGCCCCGGCGGGCCAGAGGCGATTACTTAAAGATGTTCCCGATCTGGCCGATCAGGTTGCCGATCTGCGTGATCGGGTCCGCGCCGTAGCCCGGGTAGCCGCCGTAACCCGGCTGACCGCCGTAGCCCGGCTGCGGGTAGCCCGGGTAGCCGGGCTGGCCGCCATAGCCAGGCTGGCCGCCGTAGCCCGGCTGCGGGTAGCCCGGCTGGCCGCCGTAACCCGGCTGGCCGCCGAAGCCCGGCGGGGCGATCATCATGGCGCCGCGCGCGATGTTCTCGAGCTCGCGGTTGCCCGGCACTTCGGGCTTGTAGTAGGTCTGCATGGCGTGTTGCACCGACGACGCGTGCAGCTCGAGGATGAAGGGCCCGCGCAGCACCCAGTCGTTGATGTCGCCGGGCGCGCCGAACTGACCGAGCCAGGCGAGCGGCGCGTTCTTCGCGAGCGGCATCTGGCCGCCGCTCTTGTTGAAGTACGCGATCTGCAGCAGGCGCGCGTAGTCGGGCTTCATCCCCTGGACCTGCATGAACTTCTCGCGCACGGCGTAGGCGTGCAGGCGCTCCTTGGGGATCTTGGTGATCCACGACGCGATGCTGCGCGTCATGCTGAACTTCGTCCAGAAGCCGACGCCGCCGAGCTTCATGAGCCCCTTGTTCATCGCGTAGCCGTCGTAGGGATGGTCGAAGATGTGATCGCGCGGGTTGGCGTAGTTCCAGTTGTACTGGGCGCTCGCCGCCTGGACCGGCTGGCCGGGGCCGTACGCGGCAGGCGTGATCGGCGCCGCGGGAGCCGCCTGGGCCATGGGCGCCGCGCTGCCGACAGGCCCCTTGGGGCCGAGCAGGGCGGGGTAGCGGTTGGCGGGACCGAACGACTGGATCGACGACATCGGATAACTCCTCCGTGGCGGGGTGCGTACGGAATCTATCGCCAGGAGACCGTTCCGAGCTGGTAAACAGAAGGATAAGCGAAGGTTAACAAAGGTTTAAGTAATGTAGATCAGGCGAACGTGGGGCCGTCCGGGAAGGGCCGCGGTTTGCGTTCTGACGGGGCCGGGGGGTATAATTCGCAGACGCCGGTGTTCCACGTGAACCCGGTAGTCTGCTTGTACTGGGGGTGAATTACCTTGGCAGAAGTCCGCGTCGGCGAAAATGAGCCGATCGAAAGTGCACTCAAGCGTTTCAAGAAGAAGATCCAGAAGGCCGGCATCTTGTCGGAAATCAAGCGTCGTGAGCGCTACGAGAAGCCCAGCGTGCGTCGGAAGAAGAAATCCGAAGCTGCGCGCAAGCGCCACAGCTCCTAGGACGCAAGCGTCCGCCCGAACGACAGAGCGTCCGCGCTCTGTCGTTCTTTTAGTTTTTGAATGCCTGCATCCGAAATCCACATCGATCTGCCCGATCAGGGCACGATCCAATGGCTCGCCGGCCCGAACGAGGGCAACCTCGGCCTGCTCGAAAGCGAGCTCGGGCTGATCGCGCGCGTGCGCGGCGGCTCGCTGGTGCTGGCTGGCGACGCCGAAGCCGTCGAGCTGGCACGCCGGCTGGTCGCCTCCTTGCTGCCGCTCGTCGATGAAGGCGATCCGCTCGCCGCGCCGCAGATCCGCTCGGCGCTCGAGGCGCTGCGCGAGAACCCGGAAGCTGCGGTCGGCGCGCTGTTCGACGAGATCGTCACGCGCACCCACCGCGGGAAGCCCGTTCGTGCCCGCACGATGACGCAAAAGACCTACGTCCAGGCCATCCTCGATCACACGCTCACCTTCGGCGTGGGACCGGCGGGCACTGGCAAGACCTATCTCGCGGCCGCGGTCGCCGCGCGCTTCTTGCGCGAGAAGCAGATCTCGCGCATCATCCTCACTCGGCCGGCCGTCGAGGCCGGCGAGAGCCTCGGGTTCTTGCCCGGCGATTTCCAGGCGAAAGTGGACCCGTACTTCCGTCCGCTGTACGACGCGATGTACGAAATGCTCGATGGGGAGCGGTTTACCAAATATCTGGAGAGGGGTATGATCGAGGTGGCTCCGCTGGCTTACATGCGGGGCCGCACCTTGAACGACGCCTTCATCATCCTGGACGAGGCCCAGAACACCACGCCCGAACAGATGAAGATGTTCTTGACCCGGATCGGCTTAGGCTCACGGGTGGTCGTCACCGGCGACGTCACGCAGGTCGACCTCCCGCGCGGCAAGCGATCGGCGCTGCAGGACATGGAGGCACTCCTCCAGAAAGTCCCGGACGTCGCGTTCGTACGCTTCGGCGAGCAGGATGTGGTCCGTCACGATCTGGTCCGCCGGATCGTGCAGGCCTACGCGATCTGGGAGAGGAACCAGGATCGATGACCGACAAAATCCTCCAGGCCGCGCACCGGTTCGTGCCGCCTGGCGTCCAATCGCTCGCCTTGCAGCCGTTCACCCACCAGGTGATCAACATCTTCGGCGCCGGCGTGCTCGTGCTGCTGATCCTGCTCACGGCCCAGCCGAAGTTCGTGCAGGACGCGATGATCGGACTGTGGCTGCCGCTGGGTGGCCTGGCGATGGTGCTGTGCACGGTCATGGCGCTCGTCGTGGGCTACCTGCGACAATTCGAGACGACCACTGTCACCTCGATCCGGCACCTTTACCTCACGAGCCTGGTCGTCGTCGCCACCTTCACGCTCGCCTGGGTGCTGAGCTCGCTGAACCTGAACCCCTACATCAGCCCGCTGGTCGCCTGCGGCATGTTGCTCACGGTCTTCGTGAACAGCCGCGTCGGCCTCGTCGTGACGATGCAGATCGGCCTGCTGCTCGCGCTGTTCCCGGGCCATGACGCCACCGCGACGCTGGTTTCGCTGATCGGCAGCGCCATCTCGATCTACGCCGTGAGCCGGGTGCAGCAGCGTTACGACGTCTTCCGTGCCGGCCTCTTCGCGTCGCTGGTCGCGGCCTGGGTGGTCGTCGCGCTTTCCAGCCTGGCGGGGCTGACCTGGTCGGGCTGGTACATGAACGCGGCCGCGGCCGCGATGTCCGGCGTCGGCTCGGCGATCCTGGTGGTCGGCGTGTTGCCGCTGATGGAAGACCTCTTCGGCATCACCACCACCTTCAAGCTGCTCGAGCTCGCGAACCCGAGCCAGCCGCTGCTGCGCGAGCTGCAGATGAAGGCGCCGGGCACCTACCACCATTCCATATTGGTGGGCAACCTGGCGGAGTCGGCGGCCGAGGCGATCGGCGCGGACGCGCTGCTCGTGCGCGTCGGCTCGTACTACCACGACATCGGCAAGACCAAACGGCCGTACTTCTTCGTCGAGAACCAGCTCGGCATGGCCAACCAGCATGACCGCATCTCGCCGCGCCTTTCGGCGCTGGTGATCACGGCGCACGTGAAGGAAGGGCTCGAGATGGCCCGCGAGCACAAGCTGCCTGCGATCATCCAGGAGTTCATCGCGACCCACCACGGCACCAGCCTGGTCTCGTACTTCTACCACCAGGCGGTGCAAGCCGAGGGCCAGCGCCAGGTCCAGGAGGAGCACTTCCGCTACCCCGGCCCGCGGCCGCGCACGCGTGAAACTGGCATCGTGATGCTCGCCGACGGCGTGGAGGCCTCCTGCCGGTCGCTCAAGACGCCCACGCCCGACCAGATCGAGGCGATGGTGCGCAAGATCGTCGAGAAGCGCCTGGCCGACGGCGAGCTCTCCGAGGCGCCGCTGACCCTCAAAGAAATCGAGAAGGTCTCGGCCGCGTTCATCCGCGTGCTGACGGGCCTCTTCCACCAGCGCATCGAATACCCCGACCAGGTCTTCCGCGAGCTGCGCGGCGGGGCCGACGCCGATCTGAAGGGCAAGAAGGTTGGGCATCTACCTAAATAACGAGCAGACCTACCCGCTCGACATGGCGCGCTGGTACGAGCGCGCCCTGACGCTTCACCGGGCCTGCGGCCTCAACCCCGAGCGCGATGAGTGGTCGGTCACCTACGTCGACGACGTGACGATCCACCAGCTCAACCGCGAGTACCGCCAGTGCGACCGGCCGACCGACGTGCTCTCCTTCGCCCTCGAGGAGGGCGAAGGCCCGCCGCCGCCGCCCGGCGTCCCGCGCATGCTGGGCGACGTGGTCATCTCGGTCGAGACTGGGCTGCGCCAGGCCGAGGAGCGGGGCCATTCGGACGAGGCCGAGCTCGGCCTGCTCATGATCCATGGGCTGCTGCACCTGCTCGGCGAGGACCACGACACGCCCGCGCGCAAGAAGAAGATGTGGGCGCGCCAGGCCACGTTGCTCTCGCTCTTGGGCTTCGAGGTGAAGGATTTCGGTGACGGGGAGCCGGCTGCCGCCACACCGGCCAAGCCGCGCCTCGGCGAGCAGCGGGCCCGACGCCCGCGGGGCCCGGGGCGAGGCTGACCGCGTGCGGTTCAAGGCCCATAGCCTCTTCGCGAGCTTCCAGTATGCCATCAGCGGCATCTACTTCTGCCTGCGCACCCAACGCAACATGCGCATCCACGTGATCGCGGGCCTTTCGGCGATGGGGCTGGGGCTCTGGCTCGCCTTGCCGCTTTTCCACTTGGCGGTGCTCTCGGTGGTGGCCTCGCTGGTCGTCACCATGGAGATGCTGAACACCTCGATCGAGAACGCCGTGGACCTCTACACCCACCGCAAGCACCCGCTCGCGAAGATCGCGAAAGATGTGGCGGCTGCGGCCGTGCTGATCTCGGCGATCAACGCCGTGCTCGTCGGCCTGATCCTGCTCGGCCCGCCGCTCTGGCTGCAGGCCCAGGCGGTCGGGGCGCCGCTGCCGGCGCTCCATCCCTACTTCGCGCCTGCCGGCCAATCGGAGCACATCGTCAGGCCGATCGGCTTCTGAGCCTGATCGGCTATACTGTGGGCCCGACATATAGGAGGTGCCCCATGGCCTGTGCCGCCCCCCTCGCAGCCAACGTCTCCGACGCCCTGGAGCGCGTCATCGCGGACATCGTCGCGCCCCGCGCGGTCGAGATCGACAGGACCGGCGCGTTTCCGCGCGAAGCCCTGGACGCCCTCGGGCAGGCCGGGTTGCTCGGGCTGATCAGCGCGAAGGACGTGGGCGGCCGGGGTGAGGGCATCCGGGCGGCCGTGGGCGTCGTGATGCGGCTCGCGCAGGAATGCGCGTCGACGGCGATGGTGGTGTGCATGCATTATGCCGGCACGGCCGTCATCGAGCAGCACGGCCCGAAAGAGCTTCGCGAGAAGATTGCGCGCGGCGAGCACCTCACGACGCTCGCCTTCTCGGAAGCGGGCTCGCGCTCGCACTTCTGGGCGCCGATCGGCACGGCTGTGAAGACCGGCGACATGATCCGCCTCGATGCGATGAAGAGCTGGATCACCTCGGCCGGCCAGGCCGACTCCTACGTCTGGTCGAGCAAGCCGGTGGCGGCCGAGGGCGCGAGCACGCTCTGGCTGGTCGAGGCCAAGGCCGGCGGGATGAACCTGGTGGCGCCGTTCGATGGGCTCGGGCTGCGTGGCAACGCCTCGTCGCCGGTCACGGCGGAGCGCGTGCACGTGCAGGAAAACACCCGGCTCGGGTCGGACGGCGGCGGCTTCGACATCATGATGGGCGTCGTGCTGCCGATCTTCCAGCTGATGGTCGCGGGCTTCTCGGTCGGCACGATGGAGGCGGCCACGACCAAGGCGGCGAAGCACGTCGCTGGCACGTCGTTCGAGCACCTCGGCCAGGCGCTCGCCGAGCTGCCCACCGTCAGGGCCTACGTCGCGCGCATGCGGATCCGGACCGACATGGCGTGTGCGTTGCTGGGCGATTCGCTGACGGCGCTCGAGACCGGCCGGGAGGATACGATGCTGCGCGTGCTGGAATCGAAGGCGGCCGCCGGTGAGGCGGCGCTCGAGGTGACCGAGCTCGCGATGCGGGTGTGCGGCGGCGCCGCCTTCCGCAAGGACTTCGGCGTGGAGCGCCATTTCCGCGACGCCCGGGCGGCCAGCGTGATGGCGCCGACCACCGACGTGCTGTACGACTTCATCGGCAAGGCCGCCACCGGCCTGCCGCTGTTCGGCTAGGAGGCCTCCATGGCGCGACCTTACGTCCTCGGCGCTGTCGCTTACGACCCGAAGGTCGTGACGATCTGGGAAGGCTTCAAGAGCTGGTTCGCGAAGCAGGGCTTCGCCTTCGATTTCGTGCTGTATTCGAACTACGAGCGCCAGGTCGAGGCCCACGTGGCCGGCCACCTCGACGTCGCCTGGAACTCGCCGCTCGCCTGGGTGCGCGCTCGCAGGATGGGCGAGGCGATCGGCAAGCCGGCGCGCGCGATCGCCATGCGCGACACCGACCAGGACCTGACCTCCGTGGTGGTGGTGCGCGCCGATGGCGACGTCCGTGAGCTTGACGATCTGCACGGCAAGACCGTGGGCATGGGGGCGATCGACTCGCCGCAGGCGACGCTGATCCCGGCTGCCTACCTGCGCGCCCAGGGTCTCTGGCCGGGCGAGGACATCCGGGTCCGACGCTACGACGTGCTCGGCGGCAAGCACGGCGACCACATCGGCGGCGAGCGCGATGCGGCCCGCGCGCTGATGGCCGGCGAGGTCGACGCGGCGACGATGATCGACGGGAACCACTTGCTGTTCATCACGGAGGGCACGCTGCCGGCCGGCCGCACGCGCGTGCTGGCGCAGACGTCGCCGTACGACCACTGCTGCTTCACGGTCCTGGGCGACCCCGACCCGCGCGAGGCGCGGTTCCTCGAGCTGCTGCTGGCGCAGCGCTACGAGGATCCGGAGGTCCGGCCGTTGATGGACCTGGAAGGGCTCAAGCGCTGGCGCCCTGGCCGAACGGAGGGCTTCGAGCAGCTCGAGCGGGCGGTGGACGAGGAAGGGTTCTTCGACGCGCAGGGCGCCATCCGCGTCGCGGAGTACGTCTACTAGCCGGTCTTGCCACTTCCCGCCGGTGAGAGGGTGAAGGTTACAATGCATTCCCTCGACCTCGGCTCCCTCGGCCTCGACCGCGGTGGCCACGTCCTTGTCAAGCACGCGCTCGCCGCCCTTGCGCCCGGAGAGCGCCTCGCCGTCAGCGCGGACTCGGCGGAGCTCGCCGTCCACCTGCGCGGCTGGTGCCGCGCCCGGGGGCATGGCTTCGAAGAAGCCGGCTCGCCGGCCCGCGGCGTCGTGGTCGTCGGTGGCGCGCAGCGCGGCCGCTGGACCGGCGCCGAGCAGGCCGGCTTGCCCGACCCCGCCGCCCCGGGGGCGCTGGCGGCCCACCCGCCCGCCCGCTGGGGCCTGGCCGCCCGCGGCGCGGTCGTCGAGGCCGGGGGCCCCGCCTTCAGCTTCGCGCTCGACGATCTCGACGTCGTCTGGACCGACGACGCGGCGCGGCTTTACGCCCAGGCCGCGGCCGCCCAATGGGATCCGGCGACCGCGATCCCCTGGGAGGCGGACTTCACGCTGCCCGACGAGGTGGAGGACGCCGTCGTTCAGGTGATGACCTACTTGATCGAGAACGAGAACGCCGCATTGCTCGTGCCGGCGCGTTTCCTCGGCCAGGTGCATCCCCACTTCCGCGAGATCATGCAGGTCCTCGCGATCCAGGTCGCCGACGAGGCGCGGCACATCGAGGTCTTCACCCGGCGCGCCGCGCTCCGGCGGGACCGCCTCGGCACCTCGGCGGCGAGCGGCCAGGCCTCACTCAAGACCCTGCTCGAGGAGCCGGACTTCGCGATGGCGTCGTTCTTGCTCTCGGTGATGGGCGAGGGCACCTTCCTCGCGCTGCTGGCGTTCATCGAACAGCACGCACCCGATCCGGTCACGCGGGCGGTCTGCCGCCTGGCCGCCCAGGACGAAGCCCGCCACGTCGCCTTCGGCATGGCGCATCTCCAGCGCCACTGCGAGCGCGAGCCCGCGCTCCGCGACAAGCTGGCGATGGCCGTCGAGCGTCGGCACGACGCGCTCGCGGGCACCGCGGGGCTCAACGAGGAGGTCTTCGACGCGCTCGTGGTGCTGGCCGCCGGCGAGTGGACCCCCGGGGCGATCGGCCGGGGCTTCGCGCGCGTGCAAGGCCTCAAGGCCGACATGGACGCCGGCCGCCGTGGGCGCCTGCTCAAGCTGGGCTTCCCGACCGTGCGCGCGGAGGCCCTCTCGGCGCTGCACACCCGCAACTTCATGTGACGCGGTCAGAGGCTCCATTGGCGGGTATGACCTAGGGACTGTCCGGACGTCCGGGCGGGCGACCCCGAGGAGCACCCCCCATGATCGACGTCAACGCCTTACGCCACGGCAAGGAGAAGACCTACTACATGTTCGCGGCCGTCGTCGGCGGTCTGGTCTGGCTGTCGCTCGTGTTGGGCACCCTCGGGTTGGCGCTGCTCGTGTTGCCGCTGATGGCCCTGCCCATCTGGATGGCCCAGCAGTTCTTCAAGGCCAGCGTGCTGGGCAACGCCGCGCGCGTCTCCGAGCGCCAGTACCCGCAGGTCCACACGATGGTCACCAGCAGCGCGAATGCCCTCGGGTTGGAGAAGGCGCCGGACGTCTACATCGTGAACGGCGAGGGCGCCATCAACGCGCTCGCTGTGAAGTTCCTCGACGGGCAATACGTGATCCTGTATGCCAGCCTGGTGGACCTGATGGTCGAGCGCAAGCAAGCCCGCGAGCTCAAGATGATCATCGCCCACGAGCTCGCGCACCACGCCGCGGGCCATACCTCGTTCTGGCGGAACCTCCTCATCATGCCGGCGAAGTACATTCCCTATGTCGGCATGGCCTACAGCCGTGCGTGCGAGTTCACCGCGGACCGCGTGGGCGCGGCCGTCGTGGGTGACCTCGACGCCTCGAAGCGCGCGCTGCTCGCGATCGCGGTCGGTATGAAGACCATGCGGACGGACGTCGACGCCTTCGTCGCGCAGGAAGCCGATATGCCGCCCTTCTTCGGCTTCTTCAACGAGGTCTATTCCTCCCACCCCCGCATGACCCGCCGGATCCTCGAGCTCGAGACCATGCGCGGCACCATGCCGCGGCGGCGCACGGCGGAGCTGCCGGTCGGCGAGCTGCCTGTCGGCGAGCTGACGGCCGGCGAGCCCGGCCTCGGCGAGCTCGCGCACCATGTGCCGGCCGCGGCCGAAGTGCCGGTCGAGAATTAGGACCGGACATGGCGAACCTGAACCACTGCCAGGCCTGCCGCAGGCTTACTACCTGCATGAGCGTGCCTGCCCGTTCTGTGGCGTGGAGGCGCCGGGCGGGCGGGTCGGGCGCTATGTCCGCCGGCAGGGGAAATTCCAAATAATAAGCCAGGCCGAGGTGCCTCGTTGGTGGGATGCTCGAATCCCGACGAAGGACACTGTCTCGACCTGGTAGGGATTACCATAACACTTGCTCGACCCGTGTGCAATAAGTCTGCATCGTCATAATGTCGTCGCTCGTCAGACGCTTGCGATCGTCCACCCGTGCCCGGTAAAATTATCAAACAAATGTTTGAGAGCATGGGGAAAGAGATGTCGCCGATCGATAAGGACTACCTGCACGTCAAAGGTGCGCGCGAGCACAATCTGAAGAACATCGACCTGCGCATCCCGCGCGAGAAGCTCGTGGTGTTCACGGGCGTGTCGGGCTCGGGCAAATCGTCGCTCGCCTTCGACACGATCTTCGCCGAGGGCCAGCGCCGCTACGTCGAGTCGCTTTCGGCCTACGCGCGCCAGTTCCTCGGCCAGCTCGACAAGCCGGACGTGGATTACATCGAGGGCCTCTCGCCCGCGATCTCGATCGACCAGAAGTCGACCAGCCACAACCCGCGGTCCACCGTCGGCACCGTCACCGAGGTCTACGACTACCTGCGCCTGCTCTTCGCACGCGTGGGCACGCCGCACTGCCCGAAGTGCAACAACCAGATCAACCCGCAGACCGTCGAGCAGATCGTCGACAAGGTGCTCGCTTACCCGGAAGGCACGCGTATCCAGGTGCTCGCGCCGGTCGTGCGCGGCAAGAAGGGCACCCACGAGAAGGTCTTCGAACAGGCCAAGCGGGACGGCTTCGTGCGCATCCGCGTGAATGGCGAGGTGCTCGACCTCGCCGAGACGCCCAAGCTCGACAAGAACAAGAAGCACGAGCTCGCGATCGTCGTCGACCGCGTGGTGGTGCGCCCCGACCAGCAGACGCGCCTGGCCGACTCGATCGCGACGGCGCTCAAGCAGGCCGAGGGCCTCGTGGCCGTCCAGCTCATGGGCACGCGTGACGACCCCGCCGACGGCGGCGACCTGGTCTTCTCCGAGCAGTTCGCCTGCGCCGAGTGCGGCACCTGCCTCGAAGAGGTCGCCCCGCGCCTCTTCTCCTTCAACAGCCCTTACGGCGCGTGCCCCACCTGCCACGGCCTCGGCGCGAAGCAGAAGTTCGATCCGGCGCTGATGGTCCCGAACCCCCGCAAGACCTTGCGGGAGGGCGCGCTGGCGCCCTGGGGGCGCACCGGCAATCCGTACTACGTGGAGCTGCTCGCGTCCGTCGCGAAGGCGATGAAGTTCTCGATCGACGTGCCCTGGAACCAGCTGTCCGCCGAAGTGCAGGCGATCGTGCTCCACGGCGCCGGCGACCGGAAGTTCCGCGTGAACCAGCCGAGCTGGTACCAGACGGGCAAGTTCGGCTACGACACCCGCTTCGAGGGCCTGATCCCGAACCTCGAGCGGCGCCACCAGGAGACCACCTCCGACAAGGTGAAGCAGGATCTCGAAGCCTTCATGTCCGCGATCCCGTGCGAGGTCTGCCTGGGCAAGCGCCTGCGCCCGGAGGCCCTCGCCGTGCTGGTGAATGGCAGGTCGATCGCCCACGTGACCGCGATGAGCGTGCGCGAGGCCTACTCCTTCTTCCAGGCCCTGATCCTCACCGAGCGCCAGCGGATGATCGCCCACCAGATCCTCAAGGAGATCACGGCCCGGCTCGGCTTCCTCAACGACGTCGGCCTCGACTATCTCTCCCTCGATCGCTCGGCCAACACGCTTTCGGGCGGCGAAGCCCAGCGCATCCGGCTCGCGACGCAGATCGGCTCCGGGCTGCAGGGCGTGCTCTACATCCTCGACGAGCCGTCGATCGGCCTGCACCAGCGCGACAACGAGCGGCTGCTCGGCACCCTCAAGCGCCTGCGCGACCTCGGCAACACGCTGATCGTGGTCGAGCACGACGAGGACACCATTCGCGCCGCCGACCACATCGTGGACATCGGCCCGCGCGCGGGCGTACACGGTGGCGAGGTCGTGGCGCAGGGCACGCTCCAGGACATCCTGGACTGCCCGGCGTCGTTGACCGGCCAATATCTCTCCGGCGCGCGGTCGATCCCGGTGCCGAAGCGGCACCGCACCGGTAGCGGCCGCGCGGTCGCGATCCGCGGCGCGGCCGAGAACAACCTCAAGCAGATCGACGTCGAGATTCCGCTCGGCCAGTTCGTATGCGTGACCGGTGTGTCCGGTTCGGGCAAGTCGACGCTGGTGAACGACGTGTTCCACCGCTACCTGCTGCATCACTTCAACGGCAACATCGCGCCGCCGGCCGGGTTGCAGGAGGTGAAGGGCCTCGAGGAGATCGACAAGGTCATCGTGATCGACCAGGCCCCGATCGGGCGCACGCCGCGCTCGAACCCGGCCACCTACACCGGCCTGGCCGACCACCTGCGCGACGTGTTCGCCATGACCACCGAGGCGAAGGCGCGGGGCTACCAGCCCGGCCGCTTCTCCTTCAACGTCAAGGGCGGCCGCTGCGAGGCCTGCAAGGGCGAAGGCATGAACACGATCGAGATGCACTTCCTGCCCGACGTGTACGTCCCCTGTGAGGTCTGCAAGGGCAAGCGCTTCAACCGCGAGACCCTCGAGGTGAAGTTCAAGGGGAAGACCATTGCCGACGTCTACGACATGACGATCGAGGAGGCGATGAGCTTCTTCGAAGCCGTGCCGCGCGCCCACAACAAGCTCAAGACGCTCTTCGAGGTGGGCCTCGACTACATCAAGCTGGGCCAGCCGGCCACCACCCTCTCAGGCGGCGAGGCGCAGCGCGTGAAGCTCGCCGAGCAGCTCGCCCGGCGTTCGACCGGCAAGACGCTCTACATCCTCGACGAGCCTTCCACCGGCCTCAGCTTCTTCGACGTCGACAAGCTGCTCGAGGTGCTCAACCGCCTCGTGGACAGCGGCAACACGGTGCTCGTGATCGAGCACAACCTCGACATCATCAAGCAGGCCGATCACGTGATCGACCTCGGCCCGGAGGGCGGCGATCGCGGCGGCCTGGTCGTCGCGGCAGGCACGCCCGAGGAGGTCGCGCACGTGCCTGCGAGCTACACCGGGCGCTTCCTGCGCCCCGTGCTCGAGCGTGGCTGGGGGGAGGAAATCCCGCTGGAAGCCGAGGTCACGGTGCCGAAGCGCAAGCGGCGGGTTTCAAAACCGGCTTCGGCGGCCTCGTGAGGCCAATTAACAAGAAGTTAACGCAAGCATAGCCGGATCTTGGGCGATAGCTTTCGTGGAGTTGGTTCACGGGGAGGTATCGCGTATGCGAGCACTGGTGCTTTTGGGCATGGCCCTGGTCGTGGCGGGCTGTGGCGCTGTCGCGACCACGCCGCGGCCTGGGTCACGGGCGGCCGACGCGGTGCGCGCGGCGAATGCGGAGGCACCGACCGACCGGGGCCCCGTGCTGCTCGTCCATGGACACCATGGCAGCGCGGCCAACTGGGCCGCGATGGTGCCGCGCCTCAAGGCGGAGGGCTGGAAGCCCACTGCGCTCGATTTCGTGACGGGCGATTGGAAAGACTGGACGCTCGACGAGCTGGCCCAGCAGGTGGGCCTGCACGTGATGGCGCTCAAGAACCAGTCCAAGCAGGACAAGATCGACATCGTGGCTCACAGCCTCGGTGGCATCGTGGTGCGGCAGTACATCAAGTTCCACGGCGGCGAGAAGCACGTCCGCCGGCTGGTCTGCCTGGGCGCGCCCCATCACGGCGTGGGCTTCGCCAGCCTCGGCCCCTGGATCGACATCGCGCGCGTCTTCGCGCCGCACGGCAAGGCGCTCAACCAGCTCAACCGGCCCGACGAGACGCCCGGCGAGATCCAGTACACGAACATGTGGTCGCCGAGCGACTGGGCCGAATGGCTGCCCTACGCGAGCGGCCGCCTGAAGGGCGCCTTCAACTACAAGGTGATGAAGACCCCCCACGCGGACTATCCGACCGATGCCAGGATTTTCCAGGCGGTCAAAGATAGCCTGGTCCGTCCGCTGGATGCAAAGCCCGGTGACGAGGCCGCCATCGACCTCAAGCCCTGATGCCGGGCGAGTACACAGACGAAGGTGACCGGATGCGGGCGCGTCGCCTCGTGTTCCGCGACATTGGCTGTTAATAGACTTTGAATTCTGGGAACAAGTATCGAGTGCGCGCTCGCTCGCTCGCTCACCCTACTTGCCCGGAGAATCCGCCGCATGCTCGACATTTTCGATCTCGAGCCCAAGGACCGCATGATTGCGCAGTTGCTGCAGTCGCAAGGTCTAATCACCAACGATCAGCTCCGCAAGGCGCTCGATCGCAAGCGAGACAGCCTGTTTTTTTCGCTGGCCGAGGTGCTGATCGGCGGCGGGATCGTCTCGATCGAGCGGCTCGAGATGATCCTCCATGACTATTGCAAGAAGCTGCGCCTGGGCGAGCTGGCCCTGGCCCGCGGCCTGATCAGCGAGGAGCAGCTCGAGCTGGCGCTCGCGATGCAGGAGTCCCGCCAGATGCGCATCGGCGAGATCTTCGTCGAGCTGCACCTGGCCACGCCCGAGCAGATCGCGATGCTGGTCGACTTCCAGAACCGTTGCCGCGTCGAAGCGGCGGCCTGCTGATCCGCCCGGTAGCGTGAGCGTCCATCCCGTGTTGGCGGCCGTTCGCGGCCGCCTGATCGTTTCGTGCCAGGCGCAGCCCCATGAGCCGCTGCACGGCGCCGCGCACATGGCCGTCATGGCGCGTGCGGCGGTCGAGGGCGGCGCCGCGGCGATCCGCTGCGAGAGCCCGGCGGACGTGGCCGCGATCAGGGCGGCGGTGGCCGTGCCGTTGATCGGGCTGTGGAAGCGCGGCGAGACGGGCGTTTACATCACGCCGGGGAAGGAGGACGCGGCGGCGATCGCCACCGCCGGGGCCGCCATGATCGCGATCGACGCCACCGCCCGCCCGCGCCCGGTGCCGGTCGCCGAGCTGATCGCCCACATCCACGGCGCGCTGGGCAAGGCCGTGCTGGCCGACGTCAGCACCCTGGCCGAGGGCCTCGCCGCAGCAAGCGCCGGCGCGGACGCGGTCGCGCCGACGCTGGCGGGCTACACGGGCGACGCGCCGCCGCCGAAGGAGCCGGATTGGGCGCTGCTCGCGGCGCTGTTGGCCGAAGTGGAGGTCCCCGTCGTCATGGAAGGCCGCATCTGGACGCCGGCCGAGGCGGCGCGGGCGCTCGCGATGGGCGCCTGGGCCGTGGTGGTGGGCTCCGCGATCACCCGCCCGCAGCTGATCACCCGCCGCTTCGCAGACGCGCTGCCGCCGGTGTGATACAACCTTCTCGCCGCGCCCGGGGGTGATTCGACAACCTTCGCCAGCAGCGAGCGGAAGCGCATCGGGAGCACGAGCATGCAGCATGCCCTGGGCATCGACGTCGGAGGCACCAAGATTCTCACCGCCCTGGTCGACGGGGCCGGCCGCGTCGTGCGCCAGTGGCGCACGCCCACGCCCGCGGCCGCAGGCGGCCCGGCCGTGCTCGCCGCGCTCGGCGACGCCGCCGAGGCGGCGCTCGCGGAGGTCGGTCGCGACGGCGTGGTCGGCGTCGGCGTCAGCGCCGCCGGCCAGATCGACGCCGACGCGGGCGTCGTGGCCTACGCCTCGCCCAACCTCCCGGGCTGGACCGGCACGCCGGTGGGGCCGGCCCTGCGCGAGCGGCTCGGCCTGCCCGTGGTCGTCGACAACGACGGGAACGCGGCGGCCTATGGCGAGTGGTGGGTCGGCGCCGGCCGCGGTGCGCGCAGCCTGGTCGTGGTCACGGTGGGCACGGGCGTGGGCGGCGGCGTCGTGCTCGACGGCCGGGTGCTGCGCGGGCGGCGCTGGCGCGGCGGCGAGATCGGGCACATGATCGTGGAGGCCGAAGGCGTGCGCTGCAACTGCGGGCAGAGCGGGTGCCTCGAAGTCTATGCCTCAGGGACGGCGATCGCCCGCCTCGCGCGCGCGGCCCGCCCCGGCTGGGAAGCCGACGCAAGGGCGGTGTTCGCCGCCGCCGAGGCCGGCGACGAGGTGGCCGCCGCCGTGCTTCACCGCAGCACCCGCTACCTCGCTGCGGGTCTCGTCACCCTCGCGAACGTGATCGACCCGGACCGTTTCCTGCTGGGCGGCGGCGTCGCGACCCAGCCACGTTACATGGGCCTGGTGTCGGCCGCGCTTTCCGACCCGTCCGTGGCCGGCGAGCGCGGGTTCGAGCTCGCGTCGCTCGGGCTCGCCGCGTTGGGCGAGGCGGCAGGGGCCGTGGGCGCGGCCGGCCTGGCGCTCCGCGGCCAGAGCTGAATGAACCGCCCGGTCGCAAGACCGGGCGGCACATGATTCAGGCTGCGATGGGCGCTTCCTGAGGCTCTTCGACCAGCGCCGGCGCGGCCGGCTTGTCGAACCAGCGGCTCAGCACCACCCAGATGACGACCGCCGAAAGGACACCCTTGAGGAAGTCCGTGGCCGCGACCATCACGGCGGTGTAGACCATCAGGCCGATGTGGAAGCGGTTCATCGAAAGCACTTCCTTCACCTCGGCCCACTTCACCATGCCGCTCGCCACGTACAACAGGATGCCGCCGATGCAGGCCATCGGCACCATCTCGAGGTAGGAAGCCATGAACCCGGCGATGATCAACTTGAGCACGCACTTGAAGATGCCCGCGAGCGGCGAGATCGCGCCGAGCTTGATGTTCGCCGCCGTGCGCGCGAGGGCGCCGGTATGCGGGAAGCCATTGAGCAGCGGCACCACGATCTGCACCCAGCCCTGGCCCCAGAGCTCCTTGTTCGGGTGGAACGGCGTGCCTTCGTTGCCGGCCAGGCGGTCCGCCATGCGCGAGCACAGCAGGCTCTCGACGGCCGACACGAAGACGATCGCCGTGACGAAGAACGCGAGGTCCATCAGCACCGTCGGCGTGATCGGGATCGGGGCGGGCATGGTGAAGACGAGGGAGTTCGCAGGGATTGATCCGAACTTGTCCTTGATCAGCACCAGGTGCTTGTCGGCCCAGACCGTCGCCGAGAGCATGGTGCCCAGGCCGACGGCGATCAACGGGGCCGGGATGAAGGGCGAGACCTTCAGGAGCACCTTCGAGATGGCGAAGGTCGCGAGCGCGATGATGATCGCGTAGACGCTGATCTCGCTCGCGTGGGCCATGACGCCGTGGAACTTTTCTGTCAGCTCGTAACCGAGCTTGGCCTTGATGCCCAGGATTTCGCCCAGCTGGGACGTCGCGATCACGAAGGCGATGCCGAGCGTGAAGCCCACGACGATGGAATGCGGCACCCGGGCGACGATCTTGCCGGCCTTGGCGAGGCCCATCAGGATGAGCACGACGCCCGCGAGCATCGACGCGAGCACCAGGAAGCCGTAGCCGTACTTCGCCATGATCGCGGCGATGACCGGGATGAAGGCGGCCGTCGGGCCGTAGACCTGGTACTTGGAGCCGCCGAAGAGCGCGCCCATGGCGCCCGCGATCGCGCCGCCGACGATGCCTTGCTCGGGCCGTAGGCCGGAGGCCATCGCGAAGCCCATCGCGAGCGGGATGGCGACCATCGCCACGACCAGGCCCGCTGTGAAGTCGCGGAAGATGTTGAGCCAGATGTTGCCCTTCTTGAGGTCCTCGTAGCGGCCATCGAAGGGGTTGAGGTAGAACGCCAGCCGGCCGATCAGGCCAGCCTCCGCGCGATCGCGCATGGCGTCGGAGTGAGTGGTCATGTCAGGAAGTCTCCGGGCTAGGCGATGGTCGACGGCTCCGAGGCGACGAACTCGGCCTCGGTACCAGGGGCGGCGGCGACGGTGGCGCTGGCGTCATACAACAGCGGCAAGAACTGGCCTTGATTCGGGTCGTAGGCGAAGACCTCGCCGGTCTCGATCTTGTAGACCCAGCCGTGCAGGTGGATGTCGCCGCGCGCGAGCCGGGCCGCGACGGTCGGGTGCGTGCGCAGGTTCTCGAGCTGCACCAGCACGTTTTCCTCGACGGCGGCGGTCAGGCGGCTATCGCCGTCGCGGTCCTTGTAGTTCTCGTGGATGATGCGCCGGGTCGCCGAGGCGTAGTCGAGCCAGGCCCGCAGCTGGGGCAGATCGTCTGTCTTCTCGGGGTCGATCAGCGCGGCCATCGCGCCGCAATGCGAGTGGCCGCAAACGATGATGTCCTTCACGCCGAGCGAGGCGACGGCGTACTCGACCGTGGCGCCCTCGCCGCTGACCGTTACGCCGTATGCCGGCACGATGTTGCCGGCGTTGCGGACGATGAAGAGATCGCCGGGGCCGGTCTGCGTGAGGAGGTTGGGGTTGATGCGGGAATCGGAGCAGGTGATGAACAGCGCTTCAGGGTTCTGGCCCTTCTGGACCAGGCGCTCGAACAGGTGGCGGTTGCTGTCGAAGCAGTTCGTTTGGAACGCGTGCAGACCGCGGACGAGTCTTTCCATGCGGAATCTCCTATGGCGGCGCCACCGCGCGGTCGCACGCCATCGAAGGCGGTGCGGGCGCGTGGGCGCGAAGCGTCACGGGACGACCACCGCCCGGCAGGCCGGGTGGCGGTCACAGAGTGCGCTCAGGCGATAGGAGGGGCGCGTGGCTGGTGGGGCGACGCGCGCGTTGAGGTCGGGCCGTCCGCGGGGCGGCCGTCGGGCCGCTCGACCGGCCAGGAGACCTGGACGCCGCGTAGCTGCAGCTCTTCCGCCGGCTTGCGGCCGATCTTGAGCTGGGCGAGCCTGACCTCGGTTCGGCCGTGGTGGACCGCTTCGGTCTCGTAAAAGCGCTGGACGCCATTCTCTTGCAGCTTCGCGATGACCGACTCCCGCACGTGGGCGGAGGTGGCGGTCAACATCAAGATCGCGAGGACCGTCACGATGAACGGCCGCAGCGAATGAAGAAGAAGGTGGCGAAGGAAGGTCATCAGGCTTTTAGCTACTTACCCTACGAATACCACAGACCGACGGGCCGGTCGACGGTTCCCGTCACATTATGTTGCTTTCAAGCGGCCCAGGGGCATACACTCTTGACGATGACCGAGCTCGAGACTCTTCTCCGCGCCCGCTACCCGCTGCTCTACCTGCTCACGCCGGAAGAGGAGCGCGCCCTCGCGGAGCTGCACGCCCTCGGCGCGCAACTCGGCAAGGAAGTCGTGGCCTGGTCGTGCACCGAGGGGCTCGGCGGCGACCAGACGCTGCGTGACCCGCTCGCGGCGCTCGAAGCGATCCGGACCTCCTCGGCCCGCGCGATCTACGTGCTGCGCGATCTGCATCCTTTCTTCGGCAACGCGACCGTGGTGCGCAAGCTGCGCGAGCTCGGCCACGCGGTGAAGCAGAGCGCCAAGGCCGTGGTGTTGCTGAGCCCGGTGCTCAACTTGCCGGCCGAGCTCGCCCAGGAAGTGACGCTGGTTGACCTCGCGCCGCCCGACGGCCCGATGATCCACCAGATGGTCGGTCGCGCGGGCCAGATGGCCGGCCGGCCGGCCAAGCTCGACCAGCTGGACCAGGAACGCCTGGTGGCCGCGGCCCGCGGCCTGACGGCCGGCGAGATCGCGAACGGGCTCGCCCGGGCGCTGGTGACCTACGGCGGGCTGGACCGGCGGGCGATCGCCGTCATGGCCGAGGAGAAGCGCCAGGTCGTCCGCAAGACCGGCGTCCTGGAGTACCTGGGCGGGCGGGCGGACGAGTGGAGCCTCGACGCGGTCGGCGGCCTGGGCGAGCTCAAGGCCTGGCTGCGCAAGCGTGGCCGCGCTTTCGGGCGCCAGGCGCGCGAGTTCGGCCTGCCCGAGCCGCGTGGCCTCCTGCTCGTCGGCGCGCCGGGCTGCGGCAAGAGCCTGGTGGCGAAGAGCGTGGCGCGCCAGTGGGATCTCCCGCTGCTGAGGCTCGACGTCGGCCGCCTCATGAGCGGCCTGGTCGGCTCGTCGGAGGAGAACACCCGCAAGGCGCTCAGCGTCGCCGAGGCGTTGAGCCCGGTCGTGCTGTGGGCGGACGAGCTCGAGAAGGGCTTCACCGGCCTCGGCGGCGATGGCGGCACCTCGGCACGCGTGCTCGCGACGTTCCTGACCTGGCTGCAGGAGAAGACCGCGCCGGTCTTCGTGATCGCGACGGCCAACGACCTCGCGCGCCTGCCCGCGGAGCTGCTGCGGAAGGGGCGCTTCGATGAGATCTTCTTCGTGGACCTGC
The DNA here is from genome assembly GCA_036675505.1 of Candidatus Sericytochromatia bacterium. Lineage (GTDB taxonomy): Bacteria > Cyanobacteriota > Sericytochromatia > S15B-MN24 > JAQBPE01 > JAKFEW01. The sequence continues at coordinate 53,543 of JAKFEW010000160.1, read as the reverse complement.
CCGACGAGGCGGAGCGCCAGGCGATCCTGGGCATCCACCTCGAGAAGCGCCGCCGCCACGTGCCAGACCACGACCTGGCAGCGCTCGCCCGGACCAGCGAGGGGTTCTCGGGCGCGGAGATCGAGCAGTGCGTGATCGACGCGCTCTACGATGCGTTCGAGCTGGGCCGGCCGCTGGCGGACGAGGATCTGAAGAAGGCCCTGGCCGACACCATGCCGCTCTCGCGGTCGGGCGACGGCTTCGCCGGGCTGCGGACCTGGGCGGCGCAGCATGCGCGGCCGGCGAGCGAGCGTACGGCCGTGGCGCTCGGCGGGGACTGGGCGATCGAGGCGCCGGCGCCGGTTTGACGACGGATCTGTTCGACCGGTTCGAGTGGCTGGAGATCCCGTTAGAGGAAGCCCCCTTCAGGCCTGCGGCCTTTCCAGCCGCCCCGCCCACCCACCCCACGAGAGGCATCCTTGATCCCGCTGCGCTCGGGACCTTCGGTCTGACTTCTCACCCTGGCACCCCGACCGAGGAATTTCAGGTCCGCGGTGGCCCCCTCGGCACGCCCAACGACAACCTCGCCCTCCCCCCCCGCATCGACGTCGTGCCCGTCGCCGCCCTCTGGCCGCTCGAGCCGGGCAGCCTGTTCCACCTCCGCCGCCAGGCCGAGGCGTTCCGCCTCGCCTCCGGCTTCGACCGCCTCGTCTGCCTCGACGCCTGCCGCATCGATCACCACCCCCACCAGCACGACGCCGCGCTGCGTGCGCTGCGCGACATGCGCGGCCGCGCGCTGCTCGCCGACGAGGTCGGGCTCGGCAAGACGATCGAGGCCGGGCTGGTCATGAAGGAGCTCTTCGTGCGCGGCCTGGCCCACCGGGCGCTGGTGCTGGCGCCGGCGTCGCTCACCGGGCAATGGCGCGAGGAGCTCGAGGCCAAGTTCGGCGAGCCGTTCGTCGTCGTGAAGAAGCCTGAAGACTGGAACGAGCCGCGCCTGATCGCCTCGCTCGATCTCGCCAAGCAGCCACGCCACGCGGCGATCGCCCTCGCCCAGGCCTACGACCTCGTGGTGATCGACGAGGCGCACAAGCTCAAGCGCCGCACCACGCAGGCCCACCAGTTCGTGGGCCGCCTCAACAAGCGCTACATGCTGCTGCTCACCGCGACGCCGGTGCAGAACGACCTCTCCGAGCTCTACGCGCTCGTGAACCTGCTGGCCGAAGGCCAGCTCGGCACGCCGCGCCATTTCGAGTCGACCTACATGGACGGCCGCGATCCGCGCCTGCCGGTCAACGAGACGGCGCTGCGCGAGCGGCTCGCCGAGGTGATGATCCGCCACCGGCGCTCCACCGTGGGCATCAAGCTGCCGCCGCGGCGCGCCGCGATCTACCACCTCACGCTGCCCGACGACGAGCGCGCGCTCTACGACGGCCTCACGGACTTCATCCACGACGAGCTCGACGCCCACCCGGACCAGCTCCACTTGCGACTCACGCTTGCCGTGCTCCAGCGCGGGCTGACGAGCTCGCCGGCGGCGGTGGCCCGCACGCTGGGCAAGCTGATCGCCTCGCCGGAGCTCGCGCCGGACGCCCGGTCGCGCCTGGCCGGCTTCGAGGCGATGGCCTCGGCGATCCCGGTCGGGCGCAAGGTGCAGGCGGTCGGCGAGCTGCTCGCGCGCTTCCCGGGCGAGCAGCTGCTGGTCTACACCGAGTTCCGGCGCAGCCAGGAGGCGATCGCCGCGCACCTCGCCGCGCTCGGCCACGAGGTCGTGGTGTTCCACGGCAGCCTCGACGCCGCGGCGCGCGCCGCGGCCGTCGAAGCCTTCCGCGGCGGCGCCCGGGTCATGGTGAGCACGGAGAGCGGCGCCGAGGGCCTCAACCTCCAGTTCTGCCACATGCTCGCGAACTTCGATTTGCCCTGGAACCCCATGCGAGTCGAGCAGCGCATCGGCCGCCTGCACCGGCTCGGGCAGACCCGACCGGTCACGATCCTGAACCTGGCCTTCGAGGACACGATCGAGGGCCACCTCGTCGAGCTGTTGGCGCGCAAGATCCGGCTCTTCGAGCTGGTCGTGGGTGAGCTCGACCTGATCCTGGGCGAGATGGGCGAGAAGCGCTCGTTCGAGGATCTCGTCGCGCAGGCCTGGCGGACGCAGCGGAGCGGCCGCGGGCTGGCCGCCGCGTTCGAGGGCATCGGGCAGGAGCTCGACGCCGCGCGCGGCCGCTACGCCGACGTGCGCCGGGCGAGCGACGCGCTGGGGGCGCTGCTGGCATGACGACCCACCAGGGGGAAGGGTATCGCCCGTTCACGGAAGCCTTCTTCGCCGCGCACCACGCCGAGTTGCAAGCCGTCGGCGACCGCTGCGCGGTGACCCTGCCGCCCGACCTCGCCGCCCACTTCGCCACCCCAACCCTGACTCTCACCTTCACCCCCCACGACGAAGGCGGCGAGCTCGTCGCCCCCGGCAGCCGCGTCTTCGACCTCATGGCCGGCTGGCTCGCCGGCCGCGGCCGGATGGCCGCCTTCCGCGTGCCGGCCATCGACGCGCCCGCGCCGAGCGCGCGGGCCGCCGCGGGCCGGCTCGAGGCGCTGCCCACCACCGACGCGCCCCGCCGCTACGTGGTCTTCGACTTCTTGCTCGCCTTCCTCACCGATGAGCGCGCCGAGCGGGCCTGGAGCGTCGCGCTCGACGCCGATGGCGCCGAGGTTCCCGCGGTGCTCGCCTGGCTCGCGCCCGGCACCCTCGCCGCCGATGCCGGGGCGCCGGCCCTCGCGCCCGGCGCCTGGAAGCACCGCGCCGAGGCGCTCGCGCGGGCCCACGCCGAGCGCCTCGCGGCCGCGATCGAGGCCGAGGCGGCCGCGCGGCTGGCCCGCACCGCCCGCCGGCTCACCGATTACTACGAGGCGCTGATCGAGGAGGTGCAGGTCAAGCGCCGCAGGAGTCCTTGCTCACGGGGCCGCGCCGAAGGCGCGGTTAGGGGGCCCAGTGAGGACGGGATCGCCGACGCCCAGGCCGAGCGCACGATGCTGGCCGCCGATCGCGATCGCCGCCTCGCCGAGGAAGCCCGCCGCCACCAGCTGCGCGTCCAGGTACGCTTGCTCGGCCAGGCTTCCCTCGAGTTACCTGGCCGCCGGTTCGCCTGGCGCGTCGTGGGCACCGGCGGCGCCGCCCGCCTGGTCGAGGCCTGGCAGGATCTCGCGACCGGCCGGGTGGCCTGGCCCGCCTGCGAGCGCTGCGGCGAGGCTCAGGACGCGTTCGGCATGTGCCGCGACGGCCACCTCGCTTGTGGCGGCTGCCTCGCGGCTTGCGCCGGCTGCGGGGCGGATCACTGCGCGGCCGAGCTCGCCACGTGCGATGCCTGCGGGCAGGCGACCTGCGCCGCGTGCCTGGGGACGTGCGGGTCCGGCCATCCGGTCTGCCGGACCCACCTGCGCGGTTGCGCGTGCTGTGGCATCGCGTATTGCGAGGCGTGCGTGGAAAGTTGCCCCGGGGCCGCTTGTTGAACCGGCCCGACTCCGCTAGAATCCAGCTGAATCTCAAGCGGAGAAAGGAGCGTCCATGGCCGCCATCGCCGACAAAATCGATCGCTACTTCATCGAGCTGGAGTGGCCATTCGAACGGGTGGACGACACCCTCTGGCACACCGCGTTCCCCGGCGACATCCAGGTGCACGAGATCTTCGTGTCGGCCGACGAGACGGATTGGCTCTCGTTCCGCAGCCCGGTCGCCAAGGCGCCCAAGCCGGACTGCCGCCACAAGTTGCATGAGCACCTGCTGCGCCTCAACGCGCTGATCCCGCTCACGAAGTTCTGCATCATGGAGGCCGGCGAGGTCTTCGCGATGCTCGACCTGCCCTGCCACGATCTGCATTTCACCGAGTTCCGCACGGCCGTGATGACCCTGGTCAACCATGTCGACGCGTACGACAACGAGATCGTGACGCTCTGCGATGACCCGGGTCACGTCTCGAGCTTCGAGCTGCACGGGACAGCGATCAAGTAGGCCGAAATCCGGCACCGAGCCCGCGTGGCGCCAGGCGCCGCGCGGGCTTGCCGTGTTTGTGATACAATACGGAGTTAGTGGCACCGCGCCCGTGCGCACGCCCTCACACAAGGATAGAAATGGACCCAAGTAGTCCTCTGCCGCCAACCCCGCTCGATGGCATCGTGGGGTTGCCGGGCATCGATATTCTCTCGGCCGCCATCGTCATCTTTCTCTGCCTCGTCGGCACGGCCTTCTTCTCCAGTTCCGAGGCCGCCATCATCACCCTCAGCAAGCTGCGCATCCGCACGCTGGCCGAGCAGGGCAAGGCAGACGCCCAGCGCCTCCAGGCGCTGATCAAATCCCGTGATCGCCTCGTCGGCACGATCTTGCTCGCCGAGAACGCGCTGATCATCCTGGCGACGACGATCATGGCCTTCATGATTTTCCGGGCGGCCGACCGCGGCATCATCGCGCTGCCCCATGCGCTCCAGCCGTGGTCGCCGTGGCTCGCGATCGCCGTCGCCACGATCGCGACGACGATCCTCGTCGTGCTCTTCGCCGAGGTGATCCCCAAGACCTTCGGCGCCCAGAACGCCGAGCGCTACGCGATGCTGATCGCGCGGCCGCTGCGCTGGGTGATGCGCGTGCTCTGGCTGCCGGTGATGACCATGACGATGGTGGCGCGCGTCTATGTCCAGCTGGTCAACGTGATCTTCGGCACCAGCCAGGAGCTCGCGCTGCCGCTCGTGACCGAGGACGAGCTGCGTCAGCTGCTCAACGACGTCCAGCAACAGGGCGGCATCGAGCAGGAGCAGACCGAGATGATTCGCTCGGTGATCGCGCTGCGCGATACCAACGCGCGCGAGATCATGGTGCCACGCATCGACATGATCGCCCTGCCGAGCGACGCCCCCTTCGACGAGGCGCTGCGCGTCGCGATCGAGAAGGGCCACTCGCGCATCCCGGTCTACCAGGACTCCTCCGACAACATCATCGGCCTGCTCTACGCCAAGGACCTGCTGGGCCTCCTGCAGGGCGACTTCCGCCCCGACTCGATCCCGGCGGAGCTGATCCGCCCCGCCTTCCACGTGCCGGAGAGCAAGCCGGTCGACGAGTTGCTCCAGCTCATGCGCACCGAGAAGGTCCACCTCGCGATCGTGCTCGACGAGTTCGGCGGCACCGCCGGCCTCGTGACCATCGAAGACATCCTCGAGGAGATCGTGGGCGAGATCCATGACGAATACGACGCCGAGGAGCAGCTCGAAATCCAGCCGCAGGCCGACGGCACGCTGATGGTCGACGGCCGCGCCAACATCGACGACGTCTCCGAGCAGCTCGGCGCGAAGCTCCCGACGGAAGACTTCGACACCATCGGCGGCTTCGTGGTCGGCCTGCTCGGCCGTGCCCCGCAGCTCGGCGAGGAAGTCACCTGGGACGGCGTGCGACTCAAGATCGAGGAAGTCGAGAACCGCCGCGTGGCCAAGATCCGCATCTGGCGCCGGCACACGGCACCGCTGGACCTCGAGGCGTACGAGAACGAGGCGCAGCGCCGCGGCGCGTAGCGATTCTCCGGCCCCGCCTTCGGGGAGTGTGGCGTGTGCCCCCCTTCGGCATCGGCTTGAAATACCTTCGGCATGCTCTTGACCTGAGTTCAGGCCTGGTTGTATTTTGTGGGCCGTTTACGTGATTTCCAAATCAGCACGGATATTGTCCGTCGACTTTGGGTCCGAGAATACCTCGCTCACCTATCCATGCACTTCGAGCGCTTGGAGATACAGGAAACCCGGATGTTTTCTTCAATGCCCACCCGGCTGCCGTTTAGCCTGGGCATCGTCCTGACCCTGGCTGCGTGTTCAGCGACCACGACGATGCCCGGCGGGCTCACGTTGGATCGCACCCCGCAGGCAAGCGGCGTTTCAGCCAGGAAGCTACTCGCGCTCGGCTTGCCGACCAAGTGGCTCAAGGTCGTCGACAAGATGCGCCAACGGCAGATCCCGGACAGCAAGATCGAGAAGCTGCCCGACCTGACCAAGCGGATGGAGTCCGACTACCTCGATTTGACCCGAGCCCCCGGAGACCTACCTTTCTCGCCGGTCATGATTCCTTCCGAGACCGGCTGGAAGGTCTTCAAGATGCTTCCCAAAGCCAGCCTACTGTCGCCCTGGACCCTGCTGGCCGAGGGCGGCTACTACATGGGCCGTGAGCTCGGGCGATTGTTCGGTGAAGAGCAGTTCCCCGATCCGACTCGTATGCCGGAGACCTTCCGGTACCGGCCGGACGGCGGGACCTATGGCTCGATCACGTTCCCGAAAGCCGCTCCTTATCCTACTTACGGCGATGCGATGAAAGCGGCTTGCAGTCCTACGATGTCGGAGACGGATCGGCTTCGCCTCAACGACCTGGGTCGTTGGTCGCTCCAGCTCGGCACTCTCGGTAGTGAAAGCGCCACGAAACCTTTCCTTTCAGGTTGCTCCAGTTCCTTCAATGATTCGCCAACGTACCATCTTGTCGGACTCGCCGCGAGAGACTTCGAGCGGACCTTCGTGCTCGGCGACAATTTCTATTTGATTTGGGAGGGTGCCAACATCGCGCTCCCGCCTGAAATCAACTACCAGGACGTGCCAGCTACCCACTGGGCGAAGTTACTCGCCGAGTTCCGGCCGAAGGCGATCAACGACGGCAACCGCAGGCAGGCTGTCGACAACGGCATCCCCGAAGACGGCGATCCCGTAATCTTCGCCGAGGATCCCGACCTGCCGAACGGCGCCCCACAAGCCTACCGGCTGTCGCCGATCGCGCCGGCCGAGGGAGAGCTCGCCTGGATGCCAACCGCGGACGGGCTGTCGTGGGAGAAGAAGCCGTACAACTCGGCGACGGTGGGGACGGGTATCGAGACGAATCCCTCGCCCGAGCCGACCGCTGAGCCCTTGCCTTCCCCCACGCCGACGGCGGTGCCCACGATCGGGCCGACGCCATTGCCTACCGTGGCGCCTACGCCAGAGCCGACGGCAACGCCAACGTCGGAGCCGACCCCGGTTCCGACGCCCGTACCAACGCCGACGCCGACGGAGGAGCCGATCAAGGTCATCTCGGAGCCGGCCTTCACGCCGCACGTCTGGGACGGCGTGAGCGATTGGGACAACGTCGAGATCATCACGGGCAAGCCATGGAGCTTGTACGTCGAGACTCCGGTCGTGTCCAGCCTAATCGCCACGGGCACCGGATTCGATCAGCTGCTGTGGTACGGCACAGCGAATGGCGCCTTGCTGCCTGGTGGCGAGTACCGCTTGATACTCGTATCCGGCGGGCAAACCGCGTCCGCCGTCGTCGACATTTTGGCGGACGCCCGGAACCAGCCACTTGCACTTTCACCGGATGCGTTCGTGATGAAGGACGTCGAACGTACCGGCGCCCCTCGACATGGCATCGGGACAGGGCCTTATTGGCCTTACGGCGAACTGATGGTGCACTATCGGGATCATTGGAAGGATCCCGGAGTCATCGCGGATGAGACCCAACCGAGAGGTCTGAGACAGTACTACGAGGGCGCACGATCGCTGATCGCGAGGGGGCAGGCGGGCGATGCTGGCGTAGCAGCGTGTTCCAGTTTCGCGAACGAACCGCGGACCTTCTTCCTTGACACGCGGACCGAACTTCTCGCAATTCTACATGATCAGACAAACAAGATCGGCACTTTTTTCTTGCCTCAGCCCGATGCTTCGGATTACTTCTATCGCAATACCGGCTGCTTGCCGGCCAATTTCGTGCCGTCGAAGGAAGTCGAAAAGGCGGTCACTAAGGCAATTCATGACGCCGAGAAGGCAGCGAAGAAGGCTGCCAAGTGAGCAAGATACCCCTGCTGGCGCCGGCTTTGACCGAGGCGGATCATGAGTTTCTCGCACCACTTTTCAACGCGAGATATGGCGAGAAGTCTCCTTACGATTCGACCGGAAAGCTTAGAACCGACATTATTAGATATCAAAGTCGACTGCTGGACAATTTAATCCAGCTCTGGGTCTTCTGCGTCGATAGTCTAATAAGCGGGAGACTGTTTCAAGACGAATACGCGGACCGGATAGAAATCCGGACTGCCATCGAAAGAGTCCGCAAGATTGCGCCACCGGACCTGCGGGCGCGGATCGACTTCTGGGTGCTCCCGGCCGACGCGCGCTTCGAGCGCGCCACGCGCAAGACTCGCAAGCGGCAGAATTATATGCCGGTCATCCCGAACGAGTTCACCCCCGAAGAGACCTGGTTCCAGTACCGATACCCGAAGGTAGTGCAGCCCTTCGACCGGCCCCTCAGCGAAGAGGAACTCGCCAAGCTGGCAAAGATCAAGGCGGCGGCCGACAAGGCGGCCTCGCCGCCTTGGTATCCGATCCGACCCGAGTCTTACGCCGCCGCGATGGAGGAATGGGAGCGACGCGCGCGCTAACCGCCTCGCCCAGCCAGTTCTATCGCTGAAAGGACAGGCTTGCGGCCGCCTTCGCCCGGATCCTCAATGACAACAAGGGGCGATCACCCGTCCGGCGCCGCCTGCGACGGCGCAGGCGGCGGCGTGGAAAAGGGCTCGCCAGGCCTCCATGCGTGCTTCTGTCAGGTCAGATGGTTCGACCCTTCAATACATCGCTGCCGCTGAAGCGACCCAAGGCGAAGCATCGGCCCGGTACTGGGCGCGTACCGCTTCCCAATCGCTCTGCGCGCGTACCTGCGTTCCCCATCCGATCAAGAGCGCGGTATAGCCGAGGCGCCGCAAGACCGCGTGCGGGCTCGCTCGCATCCTGGCCTCGAACGCCTCGAGGGTCGTCTCGCTCGCTCGTCTCACCCCGCCATCCTGCAGCGCCTGGTTCGCCGCGAGGTAGGCATCGGGGTGCAATTCGTCCCGCTCGGCCATCCGGGTGAGCTCGTCCCCCAACTCGTCCCAAGGTAGGCCCCGGCAGGCGAGCTCGGCCCGCCAGTGGGCCGTCAGGGGGGCCTGTTCGAGGGCCGAAATCGCGGCCCGGACCGAGGGCAAGAGCTGGCCCCGGTGCGTCTTGACGGCCTCTCCGAGCCGACGTACGAGGTCCGCCTGCTGCCAACGCCGATCGGCGAGCCAGGCAAGGAGCGGGCCTAGTGGCTCCGGACCGCTGCCGGTGTAGACGGCGAACAACAGGTTTGTCGCCTCGGAGGCCTCGGTGTCCGCTCGGGCGATCGCCTCCCGGATTCTGGGCATCAGGACGCGCGCCGGGTCCGGGAAGGCTTCCTTCGCGAGGCGCTGGAGCAAGGCGACCCGGACGCGCGGCTCCGGATGGCGCAGGAGCGCATCGAACAGCGCTAGGCCATTCGCCAACCGCCGCTCGGCGAGCCCGTGGAACGGGGTGCGCGTCGCCATCAGCGCCACGGCCACGTCCGGGGACGCGGCGGCGTCCTCGAGGACCGTCCAGGTCGGTCCCTCGTCGAGGTGATCCCACAACGCGCGCATCACCGCGATGCGCGCATCGCGGTGCCGGACCTGTCCCGCGAGGGCGACCAGTTCGTCGTAGGCATCCGGCGTGTTCAGCAGGCCCCACAGCCGCGCGACCTCCTTGGCGATGGTCAGGCGTTTGACGGGGAAGTCACGGATCAAGGCCGCCGCCTGCGCAGGCGGCATCTCCAGCAGCGGCTTCCGGAGCGCGTAGATCGCGACGCGGTCGCGCTCGTCTTGCAGCGCTTCGAGCAACTCGGGCACGCCCGACCCGTCATCCAACCGGCCGAGCCCCCTCAAGGCCGTATCCCGGATGAGCTGGTCCTTCACGTCCAACCCCGCGCTCCGGCGCAGGCGCTCCGTCCGGGTGATCGGCATGGCCGACAACTGCACGAGGACTTGCGCGGTTCGAGGGACTTGCGCGGTCCGTCGGCGCCGCGCGGTCCGAACATCGCGGGGATCGTCCTGCACCTCGACCTGCTCGAGGAAGCGGGAGAACAGGTCGAGCTGGGTCGCCGTCCAGGTCTGGAAGTCCGTCTTGAAGGGCAGCACGAACGGCGTGTCCGCGGGCTCGGTGGGGAAGCGTCCTTCGAAGGAAGTGCGGTTCAGTAAGGGCGTCAGCAGGTCCTGCCGCTCCCGATGCAAGAAGCCATTCACCACGTCCTGCTGCGCCCAGCTGTCGTCGGCGGCCAGGAGCGTCGGCACCAGCCACGAGAACCGTGGGTGATCGAGGTCCGCGAGGAAGGTCAGCGCCGCTACGCTGTGCTGGTTGTCCGGGTCCTGGATCATGGCCTCCAAGAGATCGAGCAGGCCGGGCATGGCGGCCGCCCGGTAGCCCAGGGCGTGGAGCATCCCGAGGATGGAGCCCTCGGGCCTTCCGCCCAGCTCCTTCCAGCCCAGGAGAATCGGCATGAGGGCGGCGCCGAGACGCGGCATTTCGGCATCCGCCAGCCGCGTCTCGTAGTCCAGCAGCAGCAGGCGCTCGTATTGCCGGACGAACCGATCGAGCCAGGCCACCGCCCATTCCGGGTGACTCGGTAGGAGCTTCGCGACGATGGTCATGACCTGGAGCTGGGACTGGTAGGAGCGATCGCCCACGTCCATGGCGTCCTCGAGGATCGCATCGAGGCGCCCCAGGTGCTCGGCATGCCATACCGACCGCTTGAGGTTCGCGAGCCCCGTGAGCATGGCGAGGCGTACGGGGTCTTGCTCGTTGCGACCGGCCTGGACGATGGCGAGCGCCTCGCCCAGGCGTGCGGGATCCGAGTTGACGATGCCGAGCAGGGCGGTGAGGGCCGCGGCGCGGATTGCGGCTTCCGGGTCATCGAGGTAGGCGCCGAGCCTTTCCAGCGCCGTGGGCCAGTCGAAAAAGGCCGCGTACGCCGCACGTTGCACCGGCTCGAGCTGGAGGGCGGGCACCTCCCAGATCCGGAGGGCTTCTTGGCGCCGCCGTTGGAAAGGGAGCAAGCGCAATCCTTCGGGCGCGATCTCCATGTACGTCGTGGGCCAGAACTTCCGCGTGAGGTCGAACAACCGCTCGCGGACTTCCGGTGGGAGGGCGCTCATCCAGCCGAGGCGCGAGGCCACCCGATGCGGCGCGCCGCCGGGGCCGTTCAGGTGCCCAGGCTTCTTCCAACGCGACTTCGGCTTTGGACGCCGGCTCTGCCCGACCATCCACGAGAACCGGAGCCGCTCGAACAAGGCGACCAACGTCGGCTCCTCCAGGCGAATCATCACCTTGTAGAACGACGCCGTGGCCTGGTCGGCGGCCCCGAGGATCAAACGCGCCGTCTGCTCGGGCGCGGCTTCGGCCAGGGGGGCGAGGTCGAGCTTCGCGAGCGAGGTCGTACGGCGAATGGCTTGGACGAGCGCAATCGTCGCATCGGGCATCGCGGCCGCGAGCGAGCTCACCGTCGCGTTGAACCGGGCGTTCAACCGTGCATCCTGGACGGTAGCCGCCTCGGCCTGGCGCATGAGGGCCCGATGGACCAGCTCCGGGTGGAACGAGGCGGCCCGGGCCCAGTCCCCGAGCGACATGTGGGCGTTCACCGCCTCCAAGTGCTGCCCGACGACCTCGGGGGAGCCAAAAGGCAACAACGCGGCAACGGCAGGATCGCCTTCGCGTACGCCGCGTTCGAGGTAGACATCGATCGGGGCCTGACGACGGGCTCGGTGGAGGTGCCTGACCAGCTCGGCTCGCTTCCGAGCGGACAACTTCGGCCACGTGCGTGCCAGCGCCGCGTCATCGCCGACCTTGGCGACGGTCTCGACGGCCATCGCCCGCAAGGCCCTGGACGGGTCGGTGAGCGCAGCCTCCGCGATGGCGGAGTCCCCGGTGCCAAAGCAGGACTTCAAGGCTAGCTGGCGTTCGTAGAAGCTCCCCTCGGCCCAGCAGGACAGGAGGCTCGCGATCGCCGGTTCGATGCGGGCGCGTTGCCCCCATTCGACCACGCGGCGCATCCGCTCTCCGTGCGGGAGCGGTTCGAGATCTTGGAGCAGATGGGCGATATCGGGCATGTCGGATTTCCCGCAGGAGGTGTGCATAGTGCGCCATTCGGGATTCGAACCCGAGTCCTCTCGCTGGATAGATGCGAGTATTCTTCCGCTGAACTAATGACGCAAAGGGTGGAAGTTATCGGGTTCTGAGTGATTCAGAACAGTTGCAGGAAGGTCCTCCAATCCGTATGCGCCGGCTTAGGGGGCGGCCACGGCCGAAGCGCTTGAGTCTCAGCCGCCGTTTCGAGATTGGCGACAGCGGCGCGTGCGCGTGGGCCCCCTTTTGGTGGGAGCCGAGCCCGGTGGGCTGGATGTTGTCGTTCGACAAGTTTGTGGGCCCTGCGGTTCGGGGCGGCTTGGTGCCGTCTCTCGGGACGAAGCGCGGCGGTCAGGGGGCAGGGCGGGCCGGGCCTTCGTGGAGGTCCGCTTCCGCGGACCGGATTCATCTTAGACGCTGGACTGGTAGAACTCAACCCCCAATTTCGAGGTGGGGTCAACGTGATCGTGTCTCGACACGGTGCTCGATCCCGCCCCGGCCAGGGATCCGTGGCGGCGCTCGCCGAGGTCGCGCAGGAGGTGGACGAGGAGCACCTCGGCCCAGGCCAGCACCTTCTCGATCTAGCGCCGGATCTTGCGGCGGTCGATCCTCGGCAGGGCGCACCCGAGCCGCTTGGCGAGGGCGGTCATGGAGACCCCCTCGATCCAGGCGGGATGATCCTCGGCGGATAGCCTGTCGCCTCGAAATGGAGCTTTGATGGGCTAAGACCTCTTGGATGGTGGGCGATGTTGCAATCACCATTATCCAGGGGGTCTTGCCGTTCACGAAGGACCGGGCTCACTAAACGTGGGCGTGGCGTGCGATTTCGGGCTCAATTACCTCGCGCGCTGCCAACCTGGGCAACTACCCCTGGTCCTCGACACCACCATCTGCCAGGGGCTTCGTTCAGGGTGGGCTGAATTTTCTCCAGGAGAGCCGGACACTAATCGTCACGCATGGTCCGGCTCGCGGAGTATGAGTAGACCCTTCCCCCCGCCCGCGGTACGATGGGGCCGGTTCACCGACTAGAAGCAGGTTCCCGTGGCAACGAAATTCGTCTTCATCACCGGCGGTGTGGTCTCGTCCATAGGCAAAGGCATCGTCGCGGCCTCGCTCGGCCGCCTGCTCACCACCCGTGGCCTCACGGTCAGCATCCAGAAGCTCGACCCGTACATCAACATCGACCCGGGCACGATGAGCCCGTACCAGCACGGCGAGGTCTTCGTCACCGAAGACGGCGCCGAGACGGACCTCGACCTCGGGCACTACGAGCGCTTCACGGACACCAACCTGAACCGCGAGAGCAACATCACGGCCGGCCGCATCTACTGGAACGTGCTCAACAAGGAGCGCCGCGGCGACTACCTGTCCGGCACCGTGCAGGTGGTCCCGCACATCACCAACGAGATCAAGGACGCGGTGCACCGCGCCGCCACCCGCTCCGAGGCGAACGTGGTGATCGTCGAGATCGGCGGCACGGTGGGCGACATCGAGAGCCTGCCCTTCATGGAAGCGATCCGCCAGTTCCGCAAGGACGTCGGCAAGGAGAACGTGCTCTACCTGCACGTCACGCTGGTGCCCTACATCCGCACGGCCGGCGAGCACAAGACCAAGCCGACCCAGCACTCCGTGAAGGAGCTGCGCAGCATCGGCATCACGCCGGACATCCTGGCCTGCCGCACCGAGAAGGGCTTCCCGGACGCGATGCGCGAGAAGCTCTCGCTGATGTGCGACATCGACCGCGAGGCGGTCATCTCCTGCAAGGACGCGCGCGCCATCTACGAGGTGCCGACCATGCTCGAGAAGGAGGGCCTCGCCCACCAGGTGATCCAGCGCCTCGGCCTCGCGGGCCTCGCGACCGCGCCCTCGCGCGATGGCTGGGACGAGTTCCTCGACAAGCTGCGCAAGCCGACGAAGACGATCAAGATCGCGATCGTGGGCAAGTACGTCGCCCTGGCCGACGCCTACCTCTCGGTGATCGAGTCGCTGCGGCTCGCGGGCGCCGCCCAACGGGTGGAAGTCGACATCAAGTGGATCCACTCCGACGACCAGGTCGAGGTGGACGGCGCCGAGAAGTACCTCGCGGACGTCGACGGCGTGATCGTGCCGGGCGGCTTCGGCGGCCGCGGCGTCGAGGGCAAGATCAAGGCGGTGACCTACTGCCGCGAGAACAACATCCCGTTCCTCGGGCTGTGCCTCGGCATGCAGTGCGCGGTGATCGAGTACGCCCGCGCGAAGTGCGACTTCGGCGGCGCGAATTCGACCGAAATCGATCCCGGCACGCCTTACCCCGTGATCGACCTGCTGCCCGAGCAGAAGAACCTCGAGGACCTCGGCGGCACGATGCGGCTCGGCTCGCAGCCCTGCAAGGTCGTGCCGGGCACCCTGGCCCACAGGCTCTACGGCGCGGATGAGATCTTCGAGCGTCACCGCCACCGCTACGAGGTGAACAACGCCTACCGCGAACGCATCGAGAAGGCCGGCCTGGTCGTCTCGGGCACCTCGCCGGACGGCCGGCTCGTCGAGATGGTCGAGCTGCCGAACCACGCCTATTTCATCGCCTGTCAGTTCCACCCGGAGTTCAAGTCGCGTCCCACGCGTCCGCATCCGCTGTTCTCGGGCCTGATCCAGGCCGCGCAGGAGAAGCGGCACGGCGCGCAGCCCACGGAGGTCGGTGCCCAGGCATGACGATTTCACACGAAGCGCTGCTCGCGGAGGCCGATCGCGGCGCCGCCAACGCCTACGCCCCATACTCCAAGTTCCACGTGGGTGCCGCCCTCCTGACGAAGGAGGGCGAGGTCTTCCGGGGCTGCAACGTCGAGAACGTCTCGTACGGGCTCACGAACTGCGCGGAGCGCACGGCGATCTACGCGGCCGTGGCGGCCGGGCGGCGGGAGTTCACGGCGATCGCGATCGTCCAGGGCGGCGACGCCGCCGCCGCCGTGCAGCCCTGCTGGCCCTGCGGCGCCTGCCGCCAGGTGCTGTCGGAGTTCAACATCGACATGGACGTGATCTTCCGCGAGGGCGCGGGCTACAAGGTCACGAAGTTGCGCGAGTTGCTGCCCCACAGCTTCGACGCCGAGCGGTTGCAGGCGAAATGAGCAAGAAAAAGGCCGCCGAGGCTGAGAAGGCCGCGTTTAAGAGCGGGTTCGTGGCCATCGTCGGCCGGCCGAACGTGGGCAAGTCGACACTGCTCAACCGCCTGGTCGGCCAGAAGGTCGCGATCACCAGCGACAAGCCGCAGACCACGCGCCACGCGATCCACGGCGTGGTCACCACGCCCGAGTCGCAGATCGTCTTCGTCGACACGCCCGGCATCCACAAGCCGCACCACCTGCTCGGCGAGGCGATCGTGAAGGCCGCGACCGATGTGCTGGCCGACGTCGACCTGCGCATCTTCCTGGTCGATGCCCAGGAGGTCGCGGGCGGGGGCGACGCCTTCATCGCGGAGCTCTTGAAGAAGAGCGGCGAGAAGCCGACCCTCCTCGTGCTCAACAAGGTCGACCGCGTGAAACAGGTCACCGAGCGGGTGTTCGCGAGCTACCGCGCGCTCGGCGAGTTCGTGGGCGTGGTGCCGCTGTCCGCGCGCACGGGCCGCAACACGAAGTCGCTCTTCGAGCACATCGCGCTGTACCTGCCCGAGGGGCCGAAGTACTACGAGGAAGACGTCCCCACCGACCAGACGCTGCGCACTTTGGCCGGCGAGCTCGTCCGTGAGCAGATCCTCCGCCAGACCAGCGAGGAGATCCCGCACAGCGTGGCGGTGAACGTCGAGTCGTTCGACGAGACCGTGAAGCCCACCCGCATCACGGCCACCATCTACGTGGAGCGCGACAGCCAGAAGGGCATCGTGATCGGCGACGGCGGCGCGCGGCTGAAGGCGATCGGCACCGGTGCGCGCGAGCAGATCGAGAAGCAGACCGGCGAGCAGGTCTTCCTCGAGCTGTGGGTGAAGGTCCTCAAGAACTGGCGCAAGGACAAGGACAAGCTCAAGCGCGTCGGCTTCATCGTCGACTAGCCGCTCGAAGCGCCCGGCGCATATCAGCGCTGCCAAGCGGTCGGTTCAGCGCCCCGTCAGCGCGCGGCGCGGATCGACCACGGCGGGTCGCTTCGCTGGCCGAACGATCGGGTCGGGGTCGCGCGTGGGACGCACGACGGGCGGCACGTCCTCGCCGCGCAGGCGCGCGAGCACGTGCTTCGCGCGCGCCGCGATCACGCCGCCCACGCGCTTCGCCCAGCGGCCGCCGGCCGTGAGGCCCTCGAACGGGTGGGTCGTCCAGCGCCGCGCGAGCGCGTCCGTGTCGCCTTCGTGGTTGTCCCGGTGGCGCGCCTCGACGAGCAGCAGGTCGAGCACGATCGAGCCGGCCGTCACGGCCATGAACGCGGCGCCCGAGAGGTAGATGCCGGCCAGCACCGCGGCGACCGACGCGGCGACGCCGCTGACCGCGACCACCTTCGACGTGCCCGAGGACTTCGCATGGTGGTGGACGTCCCAGGCGGTCTTGATCGCCATCATGACCCAGGCGGCGTTGAGCAGCGGGATCCACTTGTTGAGGAACGAAAGCGCGCGGCCGGCCGGCGTGGCGGCGGCGGCGGCGAGGCCCTGCGACACCCGCGCGGCGGGGGCGGCGAGCGGACGGATGCGCGCGGCGTGCTTGAGCAGCCAGGTGCCGGCCCTGTAGGTCGCGTTGCCCATCGTGCGCCAGAAGACGGCGACCTGCTGGGTCAGCGAGGTCAGGCTGTACACAGCGCCGAACCCCCAGCCTTGCTGGCGGAGGGTCGCGTCGACGCCTTCCACGAACGCGCGGTGGCGGTCGGTCAGCTGCTGTGCCCCGGTGCCGACGACCAGGACGTTGAGGCCGGCGCCGATGATGCCGCGCGAGAACGTGGGCGCGAGCTTGTCGATGACGCCGGAGGCGCCGTAGGCGACTTCGAAGTTGTCGCCGTCCTTGGCGCCGTTGATCGCGCGGGCGAGCCGCACCGCCGGCACCAGCGCCGAGTTGCCGTTGGCCTCCGAGCGCAGCTTGAGCGCATCGAACAGCGCGTCGCCGGGGCAGGGGATCTCCTCGGCAGGCGCGCCCTTGGCCACCCGCGCCGGCTCGCGCTGCCCGGTGGGGGGCTGCGCGGCGCGAACGACGCTTGCAAGGGGGAGGTGGGCCATAGAATCCTTATCGCGCGCGGGCCGGCGGCGGTTTCCCAAGGTCAGGTTAAGAGAACATCGAGAGACGGTGAAGAGATCGCGTGCCGGGCGGGGAAACCGTCACCGACGGGGGCGTCCCGGCGGGGTAGGCTGGTGCGTGGGAACGCCCATGAACCCCGGCCTGTCTGGTTTCCCGGTCGTCGCAGGCGGGTATGGACCTAAGCGGAAGCCGCATCAATACGGGATCACGGCCATGAATCAGCGCCCAGCGCGTCCACTCCTCGCTGTTCTCTTCGCCCTGGGGGCGACCGCCGGCGCGCCGGCGGCGGCCTGGGCCGAGGAGTGGGTCGAGCCGCCGCCGAAGGCGCAGACGCCGCGCCGGCCGGTCGATCTGTTCGATCGGGCCACCCAGCTCATGAACGAGGGCCAGTGGGAGTCCGCGATCAAGGAATACCAGATCGCGATCCAGGCCGACCCCGGCAACGTCGAGGCCTACTACCGGCTGGCCGGCCTCTTCCAGCGCCTGCGCCGCTGGACGCAGGCCGCCAACACGGCCGAGCGCGCGTTCCGCCTCGACAACCGCAACCCCGACATCCAGGCCCTCTGGGGCCATGCGCTGCTGCGCACGGGCCGCTACCCGGAGGCGATCTGGGTGCTCGAGGGCATGGTCCGGCTGAACTCCGGCCGCCCGCTCGGCCAGGTCTACTACGACCTCGCCCAGGCCTGTTTCGCGATGAAGTGGAACGACCGCTCGGTCGATTACTGCCTGCGCCACCTCCAGGCCAGCGAGACGCCGCAGGGGCACGCCCTGCTGGCGCGGACGTACCTCGCGCAGGGGTACAAGGACAAGGCCCTGGCCGAGCTGCAGAAATCGGTGCAGCTCTACGAGAACGTCGAAGACATCCTGCGGTGACGAAACAGCTAGCAATCGTCGCAGCCCTGCTGGTCCTGAACGCCGGCCCTGCAGCGGCCCTGTCGGGCGGGTTCAGCGTGATCCCGGGCTTCGGACCGGCCGTCACCCACGCGGATCGGCACGCCGACGCGTTCGCCCTCGGGCTGCGCGACGCGATCGCGAGCGGCGACGGCAAGCGCGTCACG
This sequence comes from Candidatus Sericytochromatia bacterium, assembly GCA_036675505.1. Classification (GTDB taxonomy): domain Bacteria; phylum Cyanobacteriota; class Sericytochromatia; order S15B-MN24; family JAQBPE01; genus JAKFEW01. The sequence goes on along the minus strand of JAKFEW010000160.1, from coordinate 35,362 downwards.
CCGTTCTTCCCGGCCGGTGGCCCGGCCTGGTCGTGGCTCGGCGCGCGCTGGAACGACATGCGGCGCGGCACGCTCGACCCCAAGACCTGGGAGGTCGTTTTCGAGCCCTACTACGTGCGCCCCGAAGGCATGGGCGGCCAGCTCACGATCGTCGCGCACGAGGCCTCCGGGCGGGCCGTCGCCGGGCGCTTCGACGTCGAGGCCTGGAAGCGTGGGCGGGCCTGGGTGGTCGGCGATGCCCTGGCGCTCGACCGGCCCGACGCCCGCATCGAGCGGCACGATCTGCGGCTCGACCTGCGTCGCGCCGGCCGGCTGCTCGCGGAAGACCTCCTCACGATCGCCCCGTCCGGGCCCGACCGCCGGCTGTTCCTGCGCCTCGACGCGGGCCTGCACGTGACCGGCGCCGTGCACGCGGGCAAGCCGCTGCCGCATCGCCAGCGCGGTGAGGTGCTGTATCTCGAGCTGCCGGTGAGTGAGCACCCGTTCACCGTCGCGATCACCTACGAAGGCGCGCCGCCGGCCGCGGCGCCCGACCACGTGACGGCCGACGGCGCCCTGCTGCGCGCCGAATGGCCGTGGTACCCGCGCGGGTTCGGCGACCCCGGCTTCGCCGTGTTCCGCGTGATGGCGATGGTGCCGCCGGGCCGCACGGCGATCGCCACCGGCGACTTCGTCGGCGTGGACCGCTACGAGGACGGCTGGATCCACCACTGGACGACGCCAGGCCCGGTCGCGGGCACCGCGATCGTCGCGGGCGAGCTCGCCCGCGCTGAGGCCACCGCCAACGGCGTCCGCATCGAGACCTGGGTGCGTCCCGGGCACGAGGCGGCCTCTGCCGGCTTCCTCGCCGAGGGTGCGCGCGTGTTGGCCTTCTACGGCTCGCGCTATGGCGCTTACCCGCACCGCAAGCTGGCGGTCGTGGATGCCGGCCTCGAGACCGGCTACAGCGCCGGGGGCGCGCTCGCGTTGCCGGCCGGCGCGTTCGAGCACGCCGAGATGGCCGACGCGGTGCTCGCGCGCGAGATCGCCCGGGGCTGGACCGAGAGCGTGTCCTACCGCGGCACGCCGGGCGAGCGCGCCTTCATGACCGAGGGCCTGGCGGCCTACCTCGACATGCTTTACCACGGCGACCGCGACGGCCTGCCGGCCTATCGGTCGCTGCTCACCGAGGCCCAGAAGCGCTACGGCGCGCTCGCCGGCCAGGTCGGCGACCTGGCGCTCGCCAAGGCCCAGCCGGGCGGCGAGCGAGAGCGCTGGCAGACGCTGGCCTGGGACAAGGGCGCGGTGGTGCTCAACATGCTTCGCCGGCGGGTGGGCGGTCCCGCCTTCGACAAGGCGCTGCGGGACCTCTACGCGAGCCGCGCGGGCCAGACCATCGGCCTCGCGGACTTCCGCGCGGCGTTCGAGCGCGCCTCGGGCCAGCACCAGGGCGCCTTCTTCGACCAGTGGCTCGGCCGCCCCGGCCGGCCCGAGCTCGTGCCGGAGGACGTCATGGTGCGGGCGCTCAAGGGCGGCAAGTACGAGATCACGGGGAGGCTGGTGCAGACCGGCTTGCCGTGGCACGTCGCGGTGCCGCTGGTCGTCAAGGCGGCTGGCGGGCCGCGGCTCTACGACGTCGAGGTGCGCGCCGCGTCGACGCCCTTCACGCTGACGGTCCCCACAAGGCCCACGGCCCTGCTGGTCGACCCGCTGCGCGACACGCTCATCGCCCCCACGATCGACGTGCCGATCGCCTTGTAGAAAACATTCGTCGCCGTCGCTCGCGCATCCGCCCGGGCAGCGGCTATGCTGATGACGGAGGGCTTATGGAAGCAGGCAGCGTGGCATGGATCGCGGCCCGGCTGGCCGAGGCCGGCGGACCGCTCGGGCGCGAAGCGCTGATGGAAGGCTTGCCGCCGGCGAACGCGGAGGGCCTGGACAATCTGCTGCTCGCCAGTCCGCTCTTCGTGCGGCTCAGCCGTGGTGGACGCCCAGTCTGGGGTCTGATGGCGCCATTCTTGCTCGGCGCGACCTTCCGCTACGCCTTGACCGAGACCGATCTGGCGATGCGCGCGCTGCGGTTCGAGGGGCGCGAGGTGATGTTCGCGATCGCGCAACGGCCCGGCGGCCCCGACCCCGCGGTGGCCTGGCGCGATCTCGGCGAGGCGGCCCCGCACCACACGCGGCTCGCGTCGGGCCCGACCGGTTGGACGTTGCCCGGGCTCGGCGAGTTCTTCGCGGCGCACGCGCTCGCGGCGGGCGACGACGTGCTGATCCATGTGCGCGATCTCGAGACGCCGACGTTCGTGCTCGACGCCCAGCCGCGCCTCGACCGCGACGAGGCGGCGATCGAGCGGGCCAACATGCGGCTCGCGGCGGCGGCCCTGGCGCTGCTCCAGGAGGACGGCGCGGCCTGGACCCCGGTCGACCGGCTGACCAAGCGCCTGATCGCCCGCCACGAGTACCGACGCGGCACGCCGCCCGACACGTTCGGCGAGCGCCTGCTGGTGCGGGACGACCGCTTCACCCTCGCGCACGACGGCCACGCCGTGCGGCCGAGCCACTTCCGCAAGGACGATACGGCCCGGGCCTTCCTCGCCCGCGTGAGTGCCCCCCAGGACGCGCTGCCGGCGTTCCTCGAGGAGTACCCGCCCACGACCGAGGCGGACCGCGGGAAGGCGATCGCCCTGCTCACGGCCTGGTGGCGCGATACCCCGCGGCGCGAGCTCCGCGGTTTGACGCCGGCGCAAGCCGAGGCCGAGGCGGCCAAAATCGTGCAGTTCCCGCGCGGTCGAACCTGAAACCGGCTCCTCCGGCCCTGGCGCCGATGTTCACGGGCGACCGACGAACCGGTCGCCGTCCATCGGCCATATTGCACGAAGATCGTCAGCGAGATCGACCCTAGGATCGGAAGCGGGGGCTCAGGCAGACCCCGTGGATGGATAGGGAGGACGGATTTGTGATGAATACCCGGAAACTTTCGATGGCGATGGCGATGGCGGCTGCGCTCGCCTTGACGGGCTGCCCGGACCGCGGGACGGAAGGCGGCGGCGGCGGGGCTGCCGATCGCACCCAGGACCGGATGCAGGGCGCCGACCAGGGCCGCGACGTGATGGCGACCGACGAGAAGAAGGGTTACGAGGATCGCGCGCCGATGGGCGAGAAGATCCGCGCCAACCTGACGACCGACCTCACGGGCGGCGCGCGGGACTACGCCGAAGCGTACGCGCGGGCGCCATGGGTCCACGCCAACCTGGCGGCCGGTGACTGGGAGCGGGCGGACGACGATCTGCAGTTCATCAGCGACCAGATCGCGGACCTCCAGCAAGACAAGAACGTGACAGCGACCATCAAGCAGAAGCTCGCGACGATCAAGCCGATGATCTCGCTGCTTGACGGCCAGATCGGCGCGAAGAACCCGCAAGCGATCCACAACGCCAGCCTGCTGACCACCCGGATGGCCCAGCTCGTCGGCGACCGGCAAGTGCTCGCCTGGTTCGGCGCCCACCCGATGGGCGGCGGCGCAGGCGCGGGCATGGTTGGCCCGAAGCGCGTCGGCGACAAGAAGGTTGGCGATAAGAAGGTTGGCGACAAGAAGGTCGGTGAAAAGAAGGTCGGTGAAAAGAAGGTCGGCCCCGGTTACTAGGGCCTGGCGATCAGACGTTGGGCTTGAAGAGCGTCCCGCTGATCTTGGTGATCAGCGCGCGCGGCAGGAAGCGCGGGCCCAACGTGCCGATCTGGTTGAGGACGCCGGCCACCTGGACGCTGCGGCCGGCGCGCAGCGCGCCCAGCGACTCGGCGACCACCGCCTCGGCCGACATGATCGGCGCCTTGGTGTGCATGTCGGACTTGAACTGGGCGACCTCCACGAACTCCGACTCGGTCGAGCCGGGGCACAGGCACTGCACGTTCACGCCGAACGGGCGCAGCTCTTCGGCCAGCGCCTCGGAGTAGGAGAGCACGTAGGCCTTGGTGGCCGCGTAGACCGCGAAATACGGCACCGGCTGGAACGCGGCCGTCGAGGCCACGTTGATCACCGCCCCCGTGCGCCGTTCGACCATGCCGCGGGTGAAGGCCCGCGTGAGCGCTGTCAGGGCGCTGATGTTGAGCGTGATCATGCGCGCGTCGTCCTCGTTCGTCAGATCGAGCATCGGACCGTGCACGCCCATGCCGGCGTTGTTCACGAGGAGGTCGACCTGCATCCCGAGCGCCTTCACGGCTTCTGCCAGCTCGCTGGCCGCCTCGGGCTTCACCAGGTCGGCGGGCAGCACCTCGACGCGCACGCCATGCGTGCCGCGCAGCTCGTCGGCCAGCGTGTGCAGGCGGTCGGCGCGGCGTGCCACGAGGATGAGGTCATGGCGATCCCTGGCGAGCGCACGGGCGAACGCGGCGCCAATCCCGCTCGAAGCACCGGTGACGAGGGCGGTTTTGGCCATGAAATCCTCCAAACGGTCTAGCGACCCCCTACCATGCCGCACGCGTCGCCGCCATGTCAAGAATCGGGGCCGTCGGCGCCGCCCGCTCGACGGCTGTCCGACGTTATGTGATCCACGCACCGGCGCCGCGGCACGCCACGCGGGTACAATGGCCATGGAGGTCGCTATGAACCTGGTCGATCCGCTGCGCAGCCCGGAACGCTTCAACCGCCAGGCCGACGCCCTGATCCGCGCGTCGGCCGCGAACCCGAGCTCGCCCGATCCCTTCGATGCCATCCATGCCCGTCTCGACGCCAGCTTCGAGGCTGTGCTCGCCGGCATGCAGCCGGCTGAGCGGCAGGCGACCCCGCAACCCGAATCGCAGCCGGCCCCGCAGGCGTTGCCAGGCACGCTGGGCGCGGCGAGCGGAATCCCCTACTCCGCGACCATGTTCGGGGTCGCCTCGGGTCCACTGCTGAGCTACGCGCCCGGCCTCGTGCCGCCGACCGGCATCCCCGACGCGCCCCAGGCCGGGGTGGCGGGCCTCGCGGCGGCGACGCCCGCGAGCGCTGCACCCGCGGGCGCCGTCGGCCCGCACCTCGAGCCGCTGATTGGCGAGATGTCGGCCAAATACGAGGTGCCTGCCTGGCTGGTGCGCAACGTGATCCGCCAGGAGTCGGGCGGCAACCCGAACGCCCGCAGCCCGGTCGGCGCGATGGGCCTGATGCAGCTCATGCCGGGCACGGCCGCCGAGCTCGGCGTGGCGGACGCCTTCGATCCCCGGCAGAACGTCGAGGGCGGCGTGAAGTACTTGAAGAAGATGATGGACATGTTCGGCGGCGACCTCGAAAAGGCGGTCGCCGCTTACAACGCAGGGCCTGGCACGGTGCAGCGCTTCGGCGGCGTGCCGCCGTACGACGAGACGCGCCACTACGTCCGCCGAATCCTGGGTTAGCCCGCTAGCCGTGGCTGGCGGCTATGCTACCATGGCCTCCGGCCGCCCCAGGGCGCCGGCTTCGGAGGTCTGCACGTGAAACTGGGCTCGAACGCCGCCACCGACCGCTTCCATCGGTTTGGCCTCGCCCTTTACCAGCGGCGCTGGGCGGTGATCGCGGCGTGGGTCGTGGTGATCGTGATCGCCATGTTCGGCGCCACGCGCGCGCCCGAAGTCCTGCGCGGCAGCGCGGCCGGCATCCCGAACAGCACCTCGGCGCGGGCGCAGGACTTGCTCCGTACCGAGTTCCGCAGCCCTTTCCAGTACCCGTTCATCATCACGGTCACGAGCCCCACGCGCACCCTGGCTGACCCGGCCTACCGGACGATGTTGCAGGAGCTCGAGGACGCGGTGGCCGCCAGGCCCTTCGTCACGCGCACGTTCAGCTACAATGACGGCGAGCGCGACGTCATGCGCAGCCAGGACGGCCACCGGACGTTCTTCGTGGCCGGCATCGGCGCCAAGAACTTCCTCGCGGCCGAGCAGAGCGTGCCGCTGACCCGCGCGGCCCTCGATCCGGTGGTGAAGCGCTGGCAGGCGTCGGACCCGGGCCTGAAAGTCCACGTCACGGGCGACATCCCGATCGGCTACGACGGCACCCACGCCCTCGTCGCCGACACCGCCACGGCCGAGCACCGCATCCTGCCCGTCGCCTTGCTCTTCTTGCTGGTCGCGTTCGGCGCGCTGGCGGCGGCGGGCGTGCCCGTGGTGGTCGGCGCGCTCGCCACGCTCACGACGCTCGGCTTGCTGTTCGTCATCGGGCAATCCATGAACCTCTCGTCGATGGCGCAGAACATCTCCTCGATGGTGGGCCTGGGCGTCGGCATCGACTACTCCTTGATCATGGTCAGCCGCTACCGCGAGGCGCTCGCCCGCATGCGCGATGATCCGGCGATCCCGAACCCGGTCGCCGCGGCCGTCGGCGAGACCGTCGCGACCGCCGGACAGGCCGTGCTGTATTCCGGGCTGACCGTCATGATCGGCTTCCTGGCGCTATTCTTCCCGGGCTTGATCGACACGACGTCGCTGGCCGTGGCGGGCTCCGTCACCGTGCTCGTCGCGGTCGCGCTCGCGATGACGCTGATCCCCGCGCTGCTCGGCGTGCTGGGCACCTGGGTCGACTGGCCGTTCGGTATCTCGCGCTGGATCGCGCGCTTCGACCACCAGAGGCTTTGGTACCGCTGGGCGCGCCTGGTGATGCGCTATCCCGCGCAGTTCCTGATCGCGGGCACGCTCGTCATGCTCGCGCTCGCCGCGCCGGCCTTCACCGTGAAGTTCGGCCAGTTCAGCTCGAAGTTCCTGCCGGTCGGCATGGAAGCGGGCCATGGCCTGATCGAGATGGAGAAGATGGGCCAGGCCGGCCAGGTCTACCCGATCCAGGTGGTCGTCCTGCGCAAGGACGGCAAGCCGATCCTCGACGGCCCCTCGCTGCGGGCGCTGGCCGGCGTGGTGCGCGAGTTTCGTGCCCGGCCGGAGGTGCAGAACGTCGATTCGATCGTGCAGCATGCCGGGCGCATCTTGCTCATGGGCAACGTGATGTACGGCGGCGACATGAAGGCGCTGCGCGCGCGCTACCCCGAGGCGATCGCCCTGCTGCTGAGCGAGAACGCCGCAGGCACCGTGATCAACGTCGTGCCCCGCAGCGACGCGTCTTACGCCGAGATCAAGGACTTCGTCCGCGGCCTGCAGGGCCGCGACTGGGCGCAGACGCCCGGCATGGCGGGCATGGAGGTGGCCTTCGCCGGCCCCGCCGCGGTGAACAACGACTTCGAGCACGCGATCCTGTCCAACCTCGTGAAGGTGATGGGCCTGGTCTTCATCGTGACCTTCGTGCTGCTGGCCTGGTCGTTCCAGTCGGTCGTGCTGCCGCTCAAGGCGCTCGTCATGAACACGCTCTCGACCGTCGCGAGCTTCGGCGCGCTCGTGCTGGTGTTCCAGCACGGCTGGTTCCCGTGGATCACGGGCTACCCCGAGCCGGTCGGCTCGATCCTGGTGCCGATCCCGCTGATCGTGTTCTGCGCGGTCTTCGGGCTCTCGATGGACTACGAGGTCTTCCTGCTCAGCCGCATCAAGGAAGAGTACGACGCCACCGGCGACAACGAGCGCGCCGTGGCGGTGGGCCTGGCCGCGACCGGCGGCATCATCACGAACGCGGCCGCCATCATGCTGTTGGTATTCGGCGCCTTCGCCGCGGCCTCGGTCGTGCTCACGAAGATGCTCGGCTTCGGCCTCGCAGTGGCCGTGCTGCTCGACGCGCTGATCATCCGCGTGATGCTGGTGCCGAGCTTCATGGCGCTGGTCGGCAAGTGGAACTGGTGGCCGAACATCATCGAGCCGAAGGCCAAGGCGGCCTCCCCCGAGCCGGTGCCGGAGGTGGTCGGCACGCGGTCCTGACTAGGCGCCCTCGGGCGCGGCCTCGTCAGTCTCCGCGGACTTTGCGTCAGCCTGGCGCCTGCGGCTAGACCTCGTCAGTCTCCGCCGACTTTGCATCGGCCCGGCGCCTGCGGCTAGACCTCGTCAGTCTCCGCGGACTTTGCGTCGGCCCGGCGCCTGCGGCTAGACCTCGTCAGTCTCCGCGGACTTTGCGTCGGCCCATGGGAGGTAGTAGCACTCGATCACGATCGAGACGGCGATCGCCACCGGGATCGCGAGGAAAGCCCCGGTGAGCCCGTAGAGCGTGCCGCCGACCAGCAGGACCACGGCGACCCACACCGGGTGCATCCCGATCGTGCGGCCCATGATCAGCGGGAAGAGCGCCTGGCCGATCACCTGCTGGATCGCCGTGTAAATCGCGAGCGCCCACAGCGCGAGCGAGCCCGAGACGGAAAGGCCGAGCAGCCCGGCCAGCGCGCCGCCGACCAGCGGGCCGACGAAGGGCACGGCCTGCAGCAGCGCGGTCACGGCGCCGACCAGCAGGGCGTAAGGCAGGCCGAGCAAAGCCATCGCCCACCAGGTCACGATGCCGGCGATGCCGCAGATCACGGCGAGGCCGAGCATGAAGCGGCCGACACGCTGGTCCACCGTATGCAGGAGCGCCGGCACGTGCGACTTCTGGGGGATCGGGATCAGGCGGACCACCGTCTCTTGCAGGCGGCGGCCGTCGAGCAGGATGAAGAAGGCCAGGAACAGGATCGACAGGAACACGATCACCAGCCAGACGAACTTGCCGGTCATCGTGAACGCGTTGCCGAGCACCTGCGAGCCGGTCTCGGCCGCGTACTCCATCAGCCGGCTGCCCTCGGGAATCGCCGGGTGGCGGGCGTGCAGCTGGGTCATGTAGGCCTGGAGCTTTTCGACGTAGGTCGGCAGGCTGAGCGCGAGGTCCTGGCCCTGGGTCATGACCTGCGGGATCAGCACCATCAGGATCACCGTGACGCCGGTGGAGACCGCGAGGAACGTGACGCCGACGGCCGCACCACGCGGCATGCGGCCGATCCGCATGAGCCAGTCGACCATCGGGCTGAGCGTCGCCGCGATCAACAAGGCGCCGAGCACGATCACCCACACCTCGACCAGCGCGACCAGGCTCCAGGCCAGCGCGAAGATCACCATCGCGCCGGCGGTGCCGGACATCGCGCGGTAGAAGAGGTCCCTGTAGGGATAGGCGATCGGCAGCGGCGGCACGCTGGGCGTCGCTTCCATCGCGGCCTGGAAGCGCGCGAGCGCCTCGTCGATGTCGTTCACGAGCAGCGCTGTGCCGTTCGGCCCGAGCGGATGCTCGCTGGACTCCTGGATCGCGATGTGCAGCCGCGTGCGGTCGCGGCCCAGCGCCTCGAAGTCGATGTGCCCGCGGTTCGGCACGGGGCCGCTGCGGCTCTCCCAGGCGAGCTGGCGCAGGGGGAGGTCCTGGATGATCGTCGCGTCCCACTCGACGAGCTGGCCGTCGCCACCCTCGGCCTGCCAGTGCGTCGTGAACGGCCCCGTGCGCTTCACGGCGCGCACGCGCGGCAGCACCTGGGGCACGTTCTCCATGCGGGCCCACCACTGATAGACGCGGTCTACAGGGGCCTGGACGATGATGGTGCGCTCGACGCGGGGCAAATGGGCTTCCTCGCCCTGGTTATACCCGCGAGGGAAGCAAAGGGGTGCCGTCAGCCCGGCAGGCCGATGGGCATGAAGCCGTTGTGCTGGTACGACAGCCGCATCAGGCCCATCGACCGCAGCCCGGCCGTGCCGTGCTCGCAGGCGTCGTCATGATCCCCATGCAGGTGCAGCGACTTCCACTCGTACGACACCACGCCGCGGCCGTTCTCCTGGAGCTTCGCGACCTCCACGATGCGGTAAGGGTGCGGATGCTCGACCAGCGACGGGCCGAGCAGCAGCTCGGCCTTGCCGAAGCGGTTGCGACCGCCGAAGTGGTAGTGGCCGGCGAACATCATCTGGACGTTCGGAAACTGCATGAGCAGCTGGGCCAGCCGCTCGCGCGGCTGCGCGTCGAACTTCAGCTTGTCCATGAACGGGTAGGGCGTGAGCGGCGGGTGGTGGATCGCGATGAAGATCGTCTCCTCCCGGTGCTTCTTGAGCGTCTCTGCCAGCCAGCGCATCTGCCGATCGCCCAGGTGCCCGGTCCAGGCGTGGTAGGCGTCGCCGTCGATGTCGGTCGAGTCGAGCACGATGAAGCGCAGGCCGTCGATCGGCGAGAACGTGTAGTAGTCGTCGCCGGCCGCGATGCCCTGGTCGCCGATGTCGCGCTTGAAGAACGACTTGCGGGCCTTGACGTGGTCGCCCTCGGCGTCGTGGTTGCCGATCGCGCAGTAATAGGGATGCTTGAGGCCCTTGAGCGCGTCGGTCAGCGCCTCCATCTCCGCGCCCATGTCCTGGGGGAAGTGGAACATGTCGCCCGTGAAGAGCACGAAGTCGATGTCCTGCGAGTTGAGGTCGTCGACCGCCTGGCGGATGTGGTAGTGGCTCGTGGGGTAGCGGTTCTGCTTGCGGTTGGTGAAGTGCAGGTCCGTGAGGTGGGCGAAGCGCATCAGGCGCTTGCCGGCCGGGATGATCCGCACGCCGGCGTTGGCGGCGCCGGCTGGCAGCATGGGCAGCGCGGCGGCGGCCGCGGCGACGCCCAGCCCCTTCAGGAAGCTGCGGCGATTCACGGGCTGGACGAGGGTCTGGTCGAAGGCCATCAGTCGCGGGTCCTCACGAAAACGATATACATGATTATTACCACGGCCGAGGGGCCGTGGAATCAGGGGGAAATCCAGACGAGGAGGGGTTGTTACCCCTCCTCGTTCGGTTATGACCATCCCCGCATGCGGGTTCGGCCGCGTGGGAAAAATCGTGTTCGCGACCGTAAAGTGTTTTGTCGGCTCGCTTGCTTGCTGGGGGGCTCAGCGGGCCAGCGCGGCAGGTGCGGCGAGCATCGCCTCGAGTTCCTCCGCCCCCTTCGGGATCGCCGCCGTCAGCACCTCGTTGCTGCCGTCCTCCAACACCAGCACGTCGTCCTCGATGCGGATGCCGATCCCCCAGAACGAGGGATCCACGTCCTTCGTGCCGTGCGGCACGTAGAGGCCGGGCTCGACGGTCACCACCATGCCGGGCGCCATCGGGCGCCAGGCCTCGCCGTGCTTGTAACGGCCGACGTCATGCGTGTCGAGCCCCAGGTAGTGGCCGGTCCCATGCATGTAGAACTGCTTGAAGGCCTCGGTCTTGATCAGCTCGTCGACGTCGCCGCTCAGCCAGCCCAACGCGACCATGCCCTCCGTGAGGACCCTGACCGCATGCTCGTGGTAGCCCTTCACGTGCTCGCCGACCCGCACCTTCTCGATCGCCTCGACCTGGGCCTTGAGCACGAGATCGTAGACCGCGCGCTGGGCCGGCGTGAAGCGCCCGTTGATCGGGTAGGTGCGCGTGACGTCGCAGGCGTAGTAGCCGTACTCCGCGCCCGAGTCGATCAGGATCAGCTCGCCGTCCACGAGCGGCATGTCGTTCTCGTTGTAATGCAGGATGGTCGCGTTCTCACCTGCCGCCACGATCGAGTTGTAGGCCGGGCCGTCGCCACCCAGGCGGCGGTAGGTGCCCTCGAGCGCGGCTTGCACCTCGTACTCCCATGCGCCTGGCCGGATCGCCGCGACGGCCGCGCGGTAGCCCTCGACGGTCACGGCGGCGGCCTTGCGCATCAGGCCGCGCTCGGTATCGTCCTTGTGCAGCCGCATCTCATGGAGCAGCTCGCCCGCCGCGACGATGGCCTGCGGCGGCTGGACGTGGCGGTTGCCGAGGCGCGGCAGCACGCGCAGCACGAGCTGGTCCTGCTCGGGCCAGACGCCGAGCGTGTAATGGAGTTTCGGCACGCCCGTCAGATAGCGCGGGAGCACCTGCTCGAGCTCGTCGAAGCCATAGGCGGCGTCCACGCCGAGCGCCGCGGGCGCCTGCTCGACGCCGAGCCTGCGGCCATGCCAGGTCTCCATGTGGGGATCCTTGGGCAGCACGAACGCCACAGCCTTGTGTTCGGCGTGATCGGGCAGCAGCAGCAGCGCCGCGTCGTGCTCGCGGAAGCCGGTCAGCCAATAGAAATCGCTGTCCGGCCGGAAGACGTGGTCGGTATCGCGCGAGCGCACGCGCGTCGGCGAGGTCATGATCAAGGCGCCGCCTCCGCCCATGGCGTCCATGAAGCGCTGCCGGCGGGCGGCGTACAGGGCGGTGTCGATGGCGGCCATACGGGTCCTCTTTCAACGATCGGGCGTGCTAGACTTTATTTTAGCCTATGTCCGCCACCCCGCCGCGACGCAAGACGATTTACTTCTTCGGCGCGGGCGCGAGCGCCGCGGAGTCACCGGCCGCGCCCACGAACGCGGAGCTGTTGCCGCGCGGGATGCAGCGCCGGCAGGCGGCCTATCCCATGCTCGAGCGCTTCCTCGCGAGCTGGGGCTTCAAGGGCGGCACGCACCTGCCCACGATCGAGGAGCTGATGGCGCTGCTCGACACCGCGCTCGCCCGCGGCGAGCCGCTCGGCCAGCGCTGGTCGATCTCGGACCTCACGCGCTGCCGCGAGGAGCTGATGGCCTGCATCTACGACTACATCGGCGAGACCGTCGGCGTGGCCAGCGATCACGACGACGACGCCGGTCTCTACCGCCGCCTGGCCGCCAAGCTGCCGGAGCAGGACGTGGTGCTGATGACGCTCAACTACGACCTGCTGCTCGACGAGGGCCTGCGCACCGCCTGTTGCGCGCCGGTGTTCGGCATGGACTTCCTGCGCGACGCGCCCGGCGAGCCCTTGCAGGCCGCATCGCCGGGGCCGGCCGAGCCGATGGGCGAGGGCCGCCCGATCAAGCTCTTCAAGCTGCACGGCTCGCTCGATTGGATGTACTGCCCGGCCTGCTCTTCCACGCTGCGCGTCGCGCATGCGCGCGTCGGCGAGCCGCAGGACTGCCCGACCTGCGCGGGCCGCATGAACGTGTTGATCGTGCCGCCCACGCCGGTCAAGGTGCCGCCATCGCCGTTCCTGTCGGGCCTTTGGAAGAAGGCCGAGTGGGAGCTCGCGCAGGCCCATGAGGTGATCTTCATCGGGTACTCGCTGGGCGAGGCCGACGCGAACATCCGCTACATGCTCTTCCGCGCCTTTTTCGGCTTCGCCCCGAACGTGGTCGTGGTGCTCAAGCGCCATGACCAGGCGAAGGACGCCACCATCGCCGGGCGCTACGAGCGCCTGTTCCCCGGCGGCGTGACGTTCCGCTGGGGCGGCTTCGAGGGCTTCGTCGCCGAGCGCGAGGGGCGCCCGGCACCGGAGTCCGCGGACCTGCCCGAGCACCGCTTCCCCTCGGAGTAGGCCGCGCGCGGGCGATGGGTAGATTAGATCCTGATGAACCCTGTCGGCGCCGAGCCTCCCGCCACCTCCAACGACCGCGAAACGTCCCTGGGCCGGGATGGCTCGGGCACGCTCGCGCTCGTGGCGCCGGCGGCCGTCGGCCTCGCGCCCCAGCTGCTCAAGCGCTTCGACCAGCCGGCCGGCGTGGGGGGACGCGTGCGCCTCGCGCAGCGGCTCTGGCGCTTGACGCGGCTCGCGCTGCCGGTGCTGCCCGGCCTGACGATCGCCCAGATGCGCGCAGGCTCCGCGCCGGCCTGCTGGGTCGCCGCGCCGGAGCTTGAGGCGATCGGCACAGCCCCGGCGCTCGGGCCCGACGCCGCCGCCGGGTTGCTCGCGGCGCTGCTCGACACGCTCGGCCGCGCCCACCAGGGGCGCGTGACCGGCCTGCGGTTCCGCCCGGAGTCGCTGATCTGGCAGGCCGACCTCGGGTCCTGCCGCTGGCTCGCGCCCGATCTCGCGCCGAGCGACCAGCTCGCGGGCGGCGAGGCGCTGCGCCTCGCGGACATCCAGGCCCTGGCGGCCGCGTTCAGGCCCTGGCTCGCCGAGCCGCCTGCGCCCGGGCACCCGGTGGCGATCGCCCTCGAGGCCCTCGCCGCCAGCGGCCCGTATGCGGGCGACCGGCTGGCGAGCGCCCTCGCCGCGCTCGGCTGGCCGGCGCCCACGATCCGCTTGCCCGCCCCGGCCTCGCTGCTCGGCCGCGAGGCCGAGCTCGCCGAGCTCGGCGACGCGCTCCAGCTGGCCGCGGCGGACTATCGCCTCGTCTGCGTGCGCCTCGACGGCACCGAGGGCGCCTTCCAGGAAGAGCTCTTCGACGCGCTGGCCGCGGAGTGGGGGCCAGCCGGCGTGGACGTGCTGGCCGGGCGTTGCCGTGGCGCCGACGCCGTGGGCGCCGCGCTGCGCGAGCTCATGGTCCAGCTGCGCGTCCGGCGCGGCGAGGCGCTGTCGCCGGCGCTCCATGCGCTGGCGGCGCCGGATTCTCCGCCGTCCACCGGCGCGTTGCCCGCGTTGCCCCCCGCGGCCGCCCGCGCTCGCCTGTTCCGGGCGATCGACGAGGAGCTGCGCCGGGTGCGCGGCCACGGCCCCCTGGTGGTGGCCCTGACGGCCTTCGACGCCGCCGACGAGCTCACGGCGGCCTGGGTCGATCATCTGGTCGCGCAAGATGCCGGCATGCCTTGCTTGCTCGTGCTGGCCGGCCGCAACCCGGTCGTGGACGAACGCGCCGAGGCCGCGATCGGCGCGAAGCCGCTGGACCGCGAGGAGACCATCCAGCTCGCGCGGGCCTATGGTGGCGGCCCCGACATCGGCGTGGCCGATGCGCTGTGGGAAGCCACCCAAGGTGAGCGCCCGCGCGTGTACCGCTGGATCCAGCGCCGGTTGGCCGGCACGCCGGCGTTGATGCCCGAAGGCGTGCGCGAGCTGCTGCGCGCGTTCGCGACCATGGGGGGCGCCGGCGACGTCGCCACGCTCCATGGCCTCATGGAGATGGCCGACGCCGCGTTCTTCGAGTTGCTCGAGCGCGCCCTCGACTGTGGCTGGCTCTTCGAGCGCGGCGGCCGCGTGGAGTTCGTGCTGCCCGAGGACGCCGCGGCGATCCGGGCGGAGATGTCGCCGGGCGACGCGCTGCGCTGGCACCGCCGGCTCGCGGCGGTGGCGGCGCTGCCGCCCGGCGAGCGCGTGCGCCATGCCCTGGTCGGCGGCCCCGAGGGCCTCGCGCCGGTGCTCGCGACGGCCGCGGTCCGCTACCTGCTCGCCATGGGGGCGACGGCCGCCGCGGGCGACCTCGCCGCGGCGGCGCTCGCGGTCGCGGCGCCAGACGACGCGTCGCGGCCCTTGCTCCTGCGCGCGCTGGCCTTCCTGGCGCTCGATCGCGGCGAGCCGGCCGAGGCCGAGCGCCTGGTCGCCAGTTGTGAGGCGACCGATGACGCGGGGCCGGCCCGCGATTGGCTGCTCGGCCTGGCGCGGCTGGCGGTCAGCGACTATGCGGGGGCGGATGCCGCCTTCCGACGCGCCGTGGCGTGCGCCGAGGACCCCGCCGACCGCGGCCGGCTCTTCGCGGCGCTCGCCGGGCTCACCGGGCAGATGGGGGACTGGGCCCAGGCGCGCCGCCACGCCACCCAGGCCGTCGAGACGCGGGCCGAGGCGGCCGACCCGCTGCTGCGCGCGGTCGTGGATGCCGAAGTCCGGCTGGTGCTGGCCCGCGGGCTGGCGGCCGAGTCGGGCGGCGAGCCCGAGCGGGCCGAGATGGCGCTGTCGGAGGCGCTGCAAGCCAGCGAGGCGGTCGGCCATGCAGCCGTGGCGTACGAGGCGGCTTCCACCCTCGCGGAGCTGGCGCGCTCCCGCGAGCGCTTCGGCGAGGCGCGCGAGGCGCATCAGCGCGCCCGGACCTGGGCGATCGCCCTGGGCCGCACCGCCGCGATCGTCGAGGCCGACACCGCGCTGGCCGCCGTGCTGGGCGAGATGGGGCTGTTCGAGGCGGCCCTCGGCCGGCTGGCGGGCGACGACGAGCCGGCCCGCGCGGAAGGCAACCGGCATACGCCGGAGGCCCGGGCGATCGGCGCCTGCTGGGTCCGCGCGCAGGCCGTGCGGGCGCTCGCCTCGCTGCACCTGGGCTACGCGAACGACGCGCTGCGCTTGCTCGACCAGGCCCTCGATCGGGCCAGCGAGCTCGGCGATGAGCACCTCGCCCTGACCGTCCACCTGGCGCTCGCCCGCGCGCTGCTATTCCTCGGCAAGCTCGCGCGCGCCGCCGGCGTCGCGCAGAGCGGCCGCGCGCTCGCCGGGAAGCTCGGCGCGCGCGCCGAGGCCGACCTGTTCGCCTTGTTGCTCGCCGAGGCGGTCTGGCGGCTCGGCGAGCGCGAGCGCGCCGAGGTGTTGGTGCGGGAGGTGTTGGCTGCAGCCACGCCGGCGTCGCGGCCTGCCACGCGGGCACGGGCGCTGGTGGCCCAGGCGCGTGCCGAGGGCTTCCGCGGCGCCTTCGCCGCCGCCAACGGCATGCTGTCCGAGGCCTGGGAGCTCGCGGAGGCGACCGGGCTCGCGCTCGTACAGGCCGAGATCGTCTTCCAGCGAGGTGAGCTGCTGCGCCTCACCGGCGACCTCACGGCGGCCGGCGAGGCCTACGGGCTGGCGCTCGCGCGCGGGGACGCGCTGGGCAGCCCGCACCACCGGGCGCTCGCGCTCGGCGGCCTCGGCGCCGTCACCCCCGATCCGGCCTCGGCCGACGCGTACCGCGCCCAGGCCGTGGCCCACCTGACGATCTACCTCGAGCAGCTCGGCGAGTCCGGCCGGCGCGACTTCCTGAGCTGGGAGGAGCGCTCCCGCGTGCTCGAGCCGGCCTCGGGCGACGTGACCGTCGCCGAAACGGCGCCGGTCATCCGGACGATGGTGACGGGATGCATGCCTGCCCGCAGCACGGACGCCGCCGCCGACGTGCTCGACCTGATCGCCGCGGGCGCGACCCCGGATGACCTGATCGCCCGCCTGAACGAGACCTTCCGGCGCCATGCGCGCGCCGGGCGCTCGATGGCCTACGTGGTCGGCGAGAACGGCGAGCCGCGCCTGCGCGACCGTCGGGCCGACCCCGAGGCGCTCACCGTGCTCGGCCCCGACGCGCCCTGCGCCGGCGTGATCGAACGGGTGCTCGCGACCGGCGGCACCGTATGGGTGCCGGACGCGCTCGCCGAGCCCGCCTGGCGTGACCTGCCCGAGGTGCGCGACCGCGGCGTGCGCGGCGTGCTGTGCGTGCCGATCAAGACCACCGGCGGCGACGGCGTCGAGCGGGTGCTGGGCTGCCTGTACGGCGATCGCCCGGTGCCCTGGCAGGGCCTCGGCGAGGCCGAGATCGCGGCGCTCGAGCGCATGGCGCGCCACGCCGGCGTCGCGCTGCGCAACGCCGTGCTCGAGGAGGACTCGCGCCGAAAGACCGAGCGGCTCGAGCTGATCGGCGACCTGACGCGCGCCCTGGCCGGCACCCTCGACGTCGATCGCCTGCTCGGGCTCGCGCTGCGGCAGGTGCTCGCCGTGACGCGCGGCGAGCATGGTTACGTCTTCTTCGGCGACGATCTCGCCTGCCGCGCGAGCCTCGACCGCGAGGGCCGGGCGCTCGCGGAGGTCGTGGTCAGCCGCAGCGTGATCGCGCGCGTGCGCGCCGACCGGCTGCCGCTCACGATCCTCGACATCGGCCAGGACGAGGAGCTGCAACAGAAGGCGAGCCTCATGATCCGCAACGTGCGCTCGGTCATGTGCGTGCCGCTCGTGCTCGACGAACACCTGATCGGGCTGATCTACGTGAGCTCCTCGACCGCCAACAAGACCTTCGGCCGCCACGACCTCGACGTGCTGACCGCGATCGCCGCCCAGGTCGCGCTGATGCTCCAGAACGCGCAGGCCTACGAGACCATCAAGGAGCTCAACCTCGGCCTCGAGGCCAAGGTCCAGGAGCGCACCCAGGCGCTCCAGGCGGCCATGCGCGAGCTGACGGAGACCCAGGCCCAGCTGCTCGAGACCGAGAAGCTCGCGACGGTCGGCACGCTGGCGGCGGGCGTCGCCCACGAGATCAACAACCCGCTGGGCGCCGTGCTGACGAACGCCCAGCTGCTCAAGCTCGATGCGGAGGATCCCGAGACGATCGACAGCCTGACGCTGATCGAGGAGGGCGCCCGGCGCTGCATGGAGATCGTCCAGGCGCTGCTCAAGTACTCGAAGCCGCCGCAGGCGGCCTACCAGACGCTCGACGTGCGTGCGATCGTGGAGGATACCCTCGCGATGGTCGAGCGCCAGCATGAGCTCGACGGCATCGAGGTGAGCGCCGAGCTCGCGGACGCGCCGGGCGTGCTCGGCGACGCGGCCGAGCTCAGGCAGGTGGTCGTCCAGCTGCTCCTGAATGCGGCTGACGCGATCCGCGAGCGTCCCGGTGCAGGCCAGGTGCACGTCACGCTGCGGCGCGAGCTCGTGGGCCTGGTCCTCGCGGTCACCGACGACGGCGCGGGCATCTCGCCCGAGGTCCTGCGGCGCATCTTCGATCCGTTCTTCACCACCAAGCGGGTCGGCTCCGGCCAGGGGCTCGGCCTCTCGGTCTGCCGCCGCGTGATCGAGAAGCATGGCGGCCGGATCCAGGTCGTCTCGCAGCCTGGCGCGGGTGCAGTGGTGACGGTGGTGCTGCCGGTCCCCTGAGGGCTATTGGGCAGGGACGTCGAAAGTCACGGGCGGCGAATCCGGGTTGATCGCCCGGTAGGAGATCGGACGGAGCTGGCTCGCGGTGGCGAACCCGTACATCGGATCGTAGGCGCGGCGTAGGGTGGTCGAGGTCGCGATGCGGACGGCCGTCACCTGGTCGATGGTCTTGTCGGCGTCGCCGAGGTCGCTGCCGAAGAGGAATGGGTTGAAGGCGGCCCACGCGCCTTCGAGCTCCTGGACGCGGCCCTCGATGGCGTTGATAGTCGAGTTCATCGCCGCGATCTGCTTCTTGGCCTCGAGGACTTTCGGATCGACGGTCGGGATCGGCGTCGGCGTGACCGTGGGCGTCGGCGAAGTCGAGGTGGATGGCGACGGGCTCGTGGCCTGGAACACCTGATAGGGGCGAGCCTTGCCGCCCCCGCCCGCCGTGCCGCCGCCCGACACGTCGTTCAGGTCGACGCCGTCCGGCAGCTGGTCGACCACGGCCTTGACCTGCGCCTCGAAGGAGTCGGCGAGGCCGGTCAGGCGGGCGTACTCCGGTGGGATGTAGTCGAGCAGGTGCAGCGTCGAGGTCGCGATCATCGTCGTGCTGGCGTCGACCGCCACGTCGGTGGTGCGCTTCTTGCCCGGCGCGAAGGCCAGCGAATAGGCCATGCGCGGCAGGCCGTCCGTGCCGCGAATCGTCAGCTCGGCCTGCAGGAAGAAGACGATCGGGACGTTCTCGGGCAGCTTGAGCGTGAACTCGCCGCTGCCATCGGTGGTCGTCCAGTCCGTGATCGGCGCGCCGGTCGCCATGACGGCGCGGACGCGCGTCTGGTTCGGCCAGAGGTACTCGAACAGCCCGGCCGCGGTCTCGCGCACGGGGCTCGGCACCGGCGGCCCGATCTGGAGCAGCTGGTACTTGCCGGCCGTGGGCTCGAAGGGGAAGAACGGGTAGCCGGTGATGGTGGGCGGCGTGAACCCGCCGCTGTTGTTCGAGACGAGCCCGCCGCTGTTGTTCGACACCAGCCCGCCGCTGTTGTTGCTGACGAAGCCGCCGCCGTTCGAGCTGACGACGCCGCCGCTGTTGTTGGAAATCAAGCCACCGCTGTTGTTCGAAATCAGGCCGCCGCTGTTGTTGGCGATCAGCGCGACGCCGCCGGTCGCGTTCGAGATGAGCGCGCCGCCGTTGTTGGTCAGGAGTTGGGCTGGCGAGAAGACCACGTCGGTGTCGTCGTCCATGATCGAGAGCTGGCCGCCGTTGTTGGCCACGAGCGAGACGATCGCGTCGGGGCCGTTGCCGGACGGCACGCTGCTGCCGTTCGTGAGCGACAGGCGCGAGGCCTCCAGGTAATCCGGCAACTTCGACTGGATCATGGAGAGCGGCACGTCGCCGGGGCTGATCGGCACGGCGTTGCTCAGCGAGCCGGCCGTGGCCGAGCCCTCGGCGCTGATCACCGTCACCTCGAGGCGTGCGCCGAGCACGGTCAGGCCGTCGACCTCCACCCGCGCGATGCCACCCACCGCCGAGACGTCGCCCAGCTTCACCGGGAAGGTGAGCAGGGTGTTGTCGAGCGTGATGCCATAGGCGTCGCGCATGGTGGCACGCCAGGTCGGATCGTTGGTGGCGTCGAAGTTGCGGAAGGTCTCGAGGATGCGCGCCGCAGCGATCGCGTCGGACCGCTCGGCCTCGGTGAAGCTCGCGGGCGGCGAGCCGTTGCCGTCCCAGCCTTTCAGCATCTTCGCGAGGTCGAGCGACACGCTGAGCTCGCCGGCCTGGACCGGACCGTCGATCGTGACGGCGACGCCGAGGCCCGCCGTGACGGGGTCGCAAGCGAAGGGTGCGCCGCATGCGCCGCCGGTGGCCGTCCCGCCCGTCGCGCGGCTGCGCGCTTCGAGGAAAGCCGCGACGTCCCGGTTGAACGCGGACTGGACGTCCGCCTCGAGCGTCGGCTGGTAGGTGCCGACCGTGATCGGGGTGTCGCCGCCGGTCAGGAGGTTCGTGGGGATCGTGATCATCGCCTGGTCGCCCGCCGAGCCCAGCGTGCCGCCCGCCTGGCTGACGATCCCCGGCTTGCCGAGGGCCTCGGTGGGCGTGAGCACGATCTCGGCCGGCACGCTGCCGTCCAGCGAGAGCGTGAGGGGCAGGAAGCCCGCGCCGATCACCACGAGCCGGCCGGTCTTCTGGGCCTCGAGCCAGGCCTCGTCCGGCAGGTTGACCACGCCGTTGCGCACGATCAGGTTCTTGCCGCCGACCTGGACGACGACGCCGTTGAGCGCCCTGCCGTCGCGCGCCTTGAGCCTGAGCTCGCGGGTCTGGATGGTGGGCAAGCTCGCCGTGCCGCCCTTGGCCCGTTTGAGCGTGTCTTCCCCGCCAGCGTTCGGCCCGAGGGACGTCGGCGCTTTGCAGCCGGCCGCGAGAACGGCCAGTGATAGAGCGACCGCGGACAACACGCGGCGATCCAGCTGCGCTGGTTCCCTGCGGTCATCGAGGCTGCGGCGAGTCATGCGGGCTCCTGGCGGGGACGACTTCGGCCCTGTGCGATGCGCGCACGAGCCGTCCCATCTTATGGTTTCCCCATCACGTGCCAGGCTAAACTCATATTAAGAAGCCCCCGGCGACGAGGCCGGGGGCTTGAAGACAGGTGTGGTCTATTCGACCGCGAACAGCCACCAGAGCTTGGTGCGCGCCTTCAGCGTGTTCGTGTAGTGGAGCTGGCTGTCGTTCGTCGCGGCGACGACGCGGTAGTGGTAGTTCTTGAAGCGCTTGAGGCTCTTCAGCGTGTAGGTGTGCTCGAGGGTCGGCGTGGTCTCCCAGCCGGTGCCGTTGCCGAGCGCGGCGTCGGTGCCCCACTGCACGTAGCAGCGCATCGGCTCGGCGGTGCGCCAGCTGAACGTGAGCTCGGACGAGGCGCGCTTGGTGACCTTGAGGTCGAGGATCTTCGACGAAGCCTGGCCGGGATCGGCCTCGACGGCGGCGCTGGGGGCCGCTTCGTTGCCGTCGCCGTCATAGGCCACGACCTTGTAGACCGCCCGCTTGCCGACGCCGCGATCCGTGTAGCCGGGCGTTGACGTCGTGCCGGCCGCTTCGCCGTCGCGGAACACGCGGTAGGACACCGAGCCGCTGTTGTCGGCGGCGGGCGACCAGGTCAGGTTCACCTCGCCGGGGGCGCCGGCCGCGGCGACCAGGCCGGTGACGACCGAGGGTGCCTGCAGGTCGAGCGTGGGATAGTGGACGAAGGCTTCTTCGACGTTCAGCGCCTTGGGCGCGTTCCCGGTGAAGCCCGACGTCGCCTGGCCGCCGACCTGCATCAGGCGCAGCAGGTGGCCGGCCTTCAGGTTGGGGAATTGCGCCACGAGCAGCGCGCACGCGCCGGCCACGTGGGGGCTCGCCATGCTGGTGCCGCTCATCGTGGCGACGCCGCCGCCCTTGCGGGTGGAGCCGATGTTCACGCCCGGCGCGGCGATGTCGATGTAGTCGCCGTAGTTGCTGAAATCGGCCTTGCGACGCGCCGAGTCGACGGCCGCGACCGCGATCACGCCATCGTTGGCGGCCGGGTAGAACGGGGTGCTGACGCCATCGTTGCCGGCGGCGGCGACCACGACCACACCGCGGGCCTGGACGTCGGCGATCGCCCGGCGCAGCGTCTCCGAGTTGTCGGTGCCGCCGAGGCTGAGGTTGATGATCTTGGCGCCGCGGTTGGCGGCCTCGAGCACGCCGTTCGCGATGTCGGCGTTGTAGCCCTGGCCTGAGGCGTTCAGGACCTTGATCGGGATGATCTTCGCGCCGGGGGCCACGCCGCCGACGTCGATGCCGTTGTTGACGAGCGCCGCGATCGTGCCCGCCACGTGGGTGCCGTGGCCGTGGTCGTCGGTGGCGTCACCGTCGTCGTTGACCAGGTCGTAGCCCGGCAGCACGCGGCCGGCCAGGTCGGGGTGGCCCGCGTCCACGCCGGTGTCGATCACGGCGACCTTCACGCCCTCGCCCTGGGTCAGGAGCCACAAGTTCGGCGCGTTGATCGCGCCCACGCCCCAGCTGTCGGCCCAGCGCGGGTCGTTCGGCGTCGCGACGGCATGGTAGACGTAGTTCGGCTCGATGTAATCGATGTCGGCGGCTTCTTCCCACTCTTCGGCGGCCTGGAGCGCGTAGCCGGCCTTGTTCACCTTGTAGACCGCGGTGCCGCGCAACGGCAGGTCGCGCAGGCGCGTGGCGCCGGGCAGCTCACGGGTCTCGTTCTTGAAGCGGACGATCACCTCGTCGGGCAGGGCTTCCGGGCCGGCTGACACAGCCTCGCCACGCGACAGCGAGACGGACGGCGTGACCTTGGTCGCTTCGGCACGGACGCTCGGCGCGGCGCCCTTCGCGGCGGGAGCGGTCACGAGCGAGGCCGTCGTGGCGCCGCGGCCGCAGCCGGCCAGCGAGAGCACGGACAGGGCCAGCACGAGGGGCAGGTAGGAGCGCCGCTGCAGCATCGAATTCCTCCGAGGGTCTGACCACCTGGCCAGCTTGGCTATTTATCCGTTAAGACGGGGGAAAGCTTGCGGAAAGCGGGGGCTGAAACCTGAAAATTAACTCGAACTTAACAGCTTCACCGAGATCCCCCGTAAGGCCGCTCGGTGCCGACGTTTCGCCCTTCGCGGCCGCGGGCATGATGACCCGTGACGGCGGTCCTCGCGCGGCCCCCAGACTTTTCGGTACCCTGGTGACCATGTCCATCGCCTTTCGTTCCAAAGCCCTCGCGGTCCTGACGCTGCTCGCGGTCGGCGCCGCGCCCGCCGCTGCCGACACGGTCGACGAAAAGCCGCGCCTGGCCGTCGTGATCAGCGGCGCTCCGGCGGCCTTTACGCGCGCGCTCGGCGCGAGGCTCGCGGCCACCAAGCGGTTCCAGGTGGTCGAGGGGAACGCCGCCCAGACGGCCCGCAACAGCCTGCGCGGCATCCAGCTGAGCGCGGCGTTCACGCCGGCCGACGCCGCGAAGGCCCGCACCGCGGCCAAGGTCGAGCTGCTGCTCGATGGCCGTTGGCAATCCTCGGGGGGCACGACGGGGCGCGTCACTACCCGCCTCTTCGACTTCCGTACGGGCGAGTTCAGCCGCGATCTGGCGCTGATCGGCGATACGGCCGGCAGCGACGTGCTCGCGGCCCAGCTCGCGAGCTTCGTGCGGCATTCGGCGCCGCTGCGCTGCCTCGTGAAGGACCTCGAGGAAGATCAGCTGATCCTGGATCTCGGCGAGGCCGACGGCGTGACGGCGGGCACCCTCTTCCGCGTCTACCGCCACCCGACGAACATGAAGCCGCGGGAGCTCGGGGTCGTCCGCGTGACGGCGGTCCAGCCGTTCGCCTCACGGGCCGAGGTCGAGGAGGCCCCGAAGGGCACGACCTTCGAGCGCGGCGACGTGCTGGTGGAAAAGACCGCGGACTACCTGTTCAAGTAGCCTGATCGTTCTTCCTCGACCCACCCGCGCGCATCATAGCCGTAAGGGACTGTTCCGAGGAGGGCGTCATGTACCGAGCCACGCGCATCGAGAGCGACCCGCTGGGCGAGCTCAAGCTCCCCGCCGACGCCTATTATGGCGTCCAGACCGCGCGCGCCGTCGCCAACTTCCCGATCAGCGGGCGCACGCTGCCGCCCGCCATGGTGCGCGCGGTGGCGCGCATCAAGCATGCCGGCGCGAGCACCCACGAGCGGCTGGGTGAGCTCGACGCGCAGGTCGCCGACGCGATCCGGCGCGCCGCCGATGAGGTGATCGCGGGCAAGCTTGCCGCCCAGTTCGTGGTGGACGTGTTCCAGGCCGGCGCCGGCACCTCGTTCCATATGAACGTGAACGAGGTGATCGCCAACCGGGCCAACGAGATGCTCGGCGGCGCCCTCGGCGCCTACCTGCCGGTGCACCCGAACGACCATGTGAACATGGGCCAGTCCACCAACGACGTCATCCCGACGGCGATGCGGTTGGCCGCCCTCGAGACCCTGGCGGGCCTCCTCGACGCCCTCGACGGCCTCGCCGCGGCCTTCGAGGATCGCGCGGCGGCCTTCGCGGACGTCATCAAGGCGGGCCGCACGCACCTGCAGGATGCAGTGCCCGTGACGCTGGGCCAGGAGTTCGGCGCTTACGCGCGCACGATTCGCCGGGCGCGGGCCAGGCTCGCAGAAGCCGCGCGCGACCTCCACGACCTCGGCCTCGGCGGCAGCGCGGCGGGGACCGGCCTCAATACCCTGCCGGCCTACCCCGCCGAGATCGCGCGCGATCTGTCCTTGCTGACGGGCCTGCCGCTGCGGCCCGCGCCCGATCTGTTCGAGGCCATGCAGAGCCTCGCACCGTTCGCGGACCTGTCCGCGGCGCTGCGCGGCCTCGCGCTCGAGGTCACGCGCATCGTGAACGACCTGCGGCTGCTCGCCTCCGGGCCGCGGGCGGGGCTCGCGGAGATCGTGCTGCCGGCGGTGCAGCCGGGGTCGTCGATCATGCCGGGCAAGATCAACCCGAGCGTGCCGGAGATGGTGAACCAGGTGTGCTTCCACGTGATCGGCAACGATGCCGCGATCGCCTTCGCCACCCAGGCCGGCCAGCTCGAGCTCAATGTGATGATGCCGATGGTGGCGCACAACCTGCTCGAGGCAATCCAGGTGCTAGGCAACGCCCTGCGCGTGCTGGACCAGCGCTGCGTGCGCGGCGTGGAGGCGGATGCGGCGAAGTGTCGCGATTACGCGCTCAAGAGCGTGGCGATCGCGACCGTGCTGAACCCGCTGGTGGGCTATCAACGGGCCGCCGAGGTGGTGAAGCAGGCCCTGCGCGAGGACCGACCGGTCGTCGACATCGTCGTGGAGAAGGGCTTCCTCACAGCCGACGAGGCCGCCGCGGCCTTCTCGCCAGCGCGCCTGACCCGCCCAGGCAAACTCGAAGCCTGACCACCCTGAGAGTGAAAGGGCCCTCGCATTCGCGAGGGCCCCCGTCACCGGCTCCGGGTTTTAAAACCCGAGCGCCGTCAGCGTGGCGGGCGTCGGCTCGCCGTCCGGGTGCAGGCCGTGGGCGGCCTGGAACGTGGCGACCGCCTGCTTGGTGAGCGGGCCGTACTGGCCGTCCCACCAGCCCTGGTAGTAGCCGTGCTCATGCAGGCGCTTCTGGAACATGCCGATCGTCAGCACGGGCTTCTCGGTCGACGTCGAGACTTCGACGGCCTTGGGCGTCGCGGGGGCGACGGCCTCGATCTTGGGAGCGACGGCCTCGGCCTTCGCCGCGACCGGGATCTTGTCGGTCTTGGGCGCCGCGCTGGTCGCCACCGCGGTGGGCTCGGTCAGGGCCTTGCCCGCTGTGCCCTTGGCGGCGGTGTTCTTCTTCGACTTCTCGCCCGACTTGGGCGCGGATTTCTTCTTGGTGGTCATGGGGTTCCTCCTTTGGGGAAGCTGAGAGCGCCGCCTCGCGACGGCGGGCTTATGTTATCCGCATCTCCCGACAAAAGAGGTGATCATGGCCACAGCGCGGACGCCCCGCTACAATGGGGCGTCCCTACATTCCCCATTCCCGCACGAGGAGCCGAGATGAAGTTCTTCCTGGATACCGCCAACGTCGACGAGATCCGCAAGGCCTGCGCCTGGGGCCAGGTGGACGGCGTCACCACCAACCCGACCCTCGTGGCCAAGGAAGGTCGCGACTTCAAGCAGGTCGTGCTGGAGATCTGCCAGCTGACCGACGGCCCCGTCAGCGCCGAGGTCATCGCGCTCGATTACGAGGGCATGATGAAAGAGGCGCGCGAATACGGCCAATGGGCGCCCAACGTGGTCATCAAGCTGCCCCTCACCGAAGACGGCCTGCGCGCGGTGAAGACCTGTTGCGAGGAAGGCCTCAAGACCAATGTCACGCTGTGCTTCTCGGCCAACCAGGCGCTGCTCGCGGCGCGGGCCGGCGCGACGTACATCAGCCCGTTCGTGGGGCGTCTCGACGACATCGGCCAGGACGGCATGCAGCTGATCGAGGAAATCCTCGAAATCTACACCAACTTCGGCTACCAGACCCAGGTGCTGGTCGCCAGCGTGCGGCACCCGATCCACGTCACCCAGGCCGCGCGCCTCGGCGCCCACGTCGCGACGATGCCGTTCAAGGTGCTTCAGCAGATGTTCAAGCATCCGCTCACGGACAAGGGCATCGCCCAGTTCCTGTCCGACTGGGAGAAGGCCCACGCCGCGAAGGTATGATTAACAAACGTTGACAGCGGCGCTAAGAAAAGGTTAAGAACTAGGGAGGGCCTGCGGGCTCTCCCTTTTTTTCCACGAGTGTTCTGTCGAGCCTTTACAAAACGATACATCCAGAGCTGGAAAACGGCGTCAGATTTGACCCCACACCAGTCAAGTGATAAAATTCACGAACTTTGTGTCCGGCGTCACAGACTGACTGTGATCCACGCCGAATGACCCCCCCGGCCGCTTCCAGCGCCCGTGGCTTAAGCGGGTCGAACTCAGTACTCACATCGGCTCGGTATTCGGTGCCCTCGGAACCTCCGTTCCGTCTCGCGCAATCGCCGCATTCATCGCACCACCTGCGAACGAGCCGACACGGAGGAAGCGTCTTGGTCGAACTTTTCCCAGCTGAAACGTCCCATCGGGACCTTTCCGAGATCCCCGCGTACGTCATCCGTCCCCCGCAGCCGCGGGCCAACCGGTACCAGGCCCCCCGCCTTTCACGTACGTCCTTCCGCGAGCTCCGCGACCTCCAGCGTCGCGAGTCCTGGTCCTGGCGACTCGCCGAAAACTGGCGGCGTCACCGGCGCATCGCCGTCTCGGCGGTGGAGCCGCTTGCGAATGGGGCCTACGATCCCGTCGGCCTCATGCGCTACCAGGCACGCACGCACTACGTCTTCGAGGCGGGCGGCGGGCTGAAGGAGCGCGCCGTCGCGGGTGCCGCGGGCATGATGGTCATGGCCGTCGCAGGCACCCTCGGCCTGCTGGCGGGCACCCACCTCCCTCAGCCGGCGGCGGCGAACGCGTCGGCTTTCATTCCCGCCAGCACGCTGATCGCCGGCCAGAACTTGCCCTCCAAGCTGCCGTTGATCGACAAGCAGGAGCGCGGCGTTCGGCTGGAGTCAGGCTCGCGCCCGAGCAACGTCGTCTACGTCGCCCAGCCCGGCGACAGCTTCGCGACCGTCGGTCGTAAATTCGGCCTGAAACCGCGCACGGTCCGCCTCGTGAACCTGCTGCCACTCGGCTCGCGCATCCATGACGGCCAGAAGCTCGTCATCACGCCGCATGACGGCGCTTATCACAGGGTGCGGGCGGGTGAGACCTTCCAGGAGCTCGCCGAGCGTTATACAGTGGCCCAGGCCACGCTCCAGGAGCACAACCCGCAGGTCAAGGGCGATCGCCTGCTGCCGGAGCAGACCGTGTTCATCCCGGGTGCGCTCGAGATTCGCTACCGCGAGCCGCATATGACCAAGCAGCGCGGTTACCGCACCGTCGAGCCCTGGGCGAAGCGCCTCAGCACGTCGCGCAGCCTGGTGGGTGCCTTCGGCGGTCGCGTCGGCGAGCTCGCCTGGCCCGCGGCCGGCCAGCTCTCGTCGCCTTTCGGCATCCGGGGCTACTCGTTCCACCCCGGCGTCGACATCTGCAACTTCGTCGGCACGCCGATTCGCGCGGCCAAAGGCGGCGTGATCGTCTCGGCGGGCTGGATGGGCGCGTATGGCTACGCAGTCGACATCGACCATGGGGGCGGCGTCGTCACCCGTTATGGCCATTGCTCGAAGGTGCTGGTCTCGCCTGGCCAGAGCGTCGAAGGCGGCCAGGAGATCGCCAAGATGGGCAGTACGGGCCGCTCGACGGGACCTCATGTCCACTTCGAGGTCCGCCTGCAGGGCCGCGCGGTCAATCCCATCGCGTTTTTCTAGGCCGTCACACACGCTAGCCGCCCTCCGGTGACACCGGAGGGCGGCTTCGTTATGTCTAACTGGACGGTGGGTACGCGCGCGGCACGCGGGTACGCGGCGTGATGCGATCACGATGTCGTTGCGAATAAATGTTAAAAAAATCTGCAAAAAGACTTTACAACGGCATGCTCCCCCTGCTATAAATCCTCAACTGGTTCAACGCCACGCTTTGGAAGGGAGAAGGTACTGTGAACAAGGAAGAATTGGTCAAGATCGTTGCCGACAAGGCCCGTATG
The DNA here is from genome assembly GCA_036675505.1 of Candidatus Sericytochromatia bacterium. Classification (GTDB taxonomy): domain Bacteria; phylum Cyanobacteriota; class Sericytochromatia; order S15B-MN24; family JAQBPE01; genus JAKFEW01. The sequence continues at coordinate 6,871 of JAKFEW010000160.1, read as the reverse complement.
ACCCAGAAGGACGCGCACGAGCTGATCGGCACGACCATCGACGTCATCACCCACGCGCTCTCGAAGGGCGACAAGGTCACCCTGGTCGGCTTCGGCACGTTCCAGGTTCGCGAGCGCGCCGCCCGCGAAGGTCGCAACCCCCGCACCGGCGCCGTCCTGCACATCGCTGCCAAGAAGAGCCCGGTCTTCGTGCCCGGCAAGCTCCTCAAGGAGCGCGTGCTGGCTGGTGGCAAGAAGCTCGCCGGCTCGCGCCGCTAAGCGAATCGCCATGAAAGAGGGCCGCCCGCAAGGGCGGCCTTTTTTCAATGTTGGACGACCTATGGTCCGAAGACCCACCACGCTGCCGCCTCGTAGGCCGCCGGGCGGAACTCGCGGGCCTCGCTGCGGGCGATGAGCAGCCCCTGCGGATCCGGGCGGTCGTAGGCCCGCACGGTCCAGAAGTATCCCCGGTCGGCGAGCGGATGCCGCTCCTGCCAGGCCAGCGCGCCGACCGGCAAGCTGGTGTCGGCCGTGAAGCCCGACGTCGCCACCGGGTCGGCGCCACCGCGGTCGGTGGAGACGACGACCAGGTAGGCCGACGCGCCGGGCCGGCCGGTCCAGCCGAACCGCCGCTCGAAGCCGGCCGGTGGCCGGTTCAAGCCGATCGCCACGTTCGGCACCGGCGTCGCCGCGTCGCAGCCCGTGAGCGCCAACGTCAGCGCCACCACCGCCCAGCGCATGCCCGGATCACACCAGCGTAGGGTCATGTCATATTCCTCCAACCGCCCGAGCCCATGGTCGAGCGGCCGGCGCCCATGGGCAACGCCCGCCAGGCCGGAGTATGATAAGGGGACCATGACCAGCCCTTCTTCCACCGCCCGCCTGATCGACGGCAAGGCCGTCGCCGCCCGCATTCGCGCCGAGCTCGCCGCCGAGGTGGCCGCGCGCCCCGCCGGCCGGCGGGCGCCGTGCCTGGCCGTCGTCCAGATCGGCGACGACCCGGCGTCGTCGATTTACGTGCGCAACAAGAAGAAGGCCTGCGCGGAGGCCGGCTTCGCGTCCGTGAGCCATGAGCTGCCGGCGGATACGAGCGAGGCCGGCCTGCTCGAGCTCGTCGCGACGCTCAACGCGCGCGAGGACGTCGATGGCATCCTCGTGCAGCTGCCGCTGCCGAAGCACATCAACGAGACGCGCGTCCTGCTCGCTGTCGATCCCACCAAGGACGTCGACGGCTTCCACCCGGTGAACGTCGGCAAGCTGCTGCTCAACCAACCGGCGCTGCCCGCCTGCACGCCGGCCGGCGTGATGGAGCTGCTGCGCCGGTACGACGTGCCGCTGAAGGGCGCCCACGCCGTCGTGATCGGGCGCAGCGGGATCGTGGGCAAGCCGCTCGCGGCGCTCCTGCTCAACGCGGACGCCACCGTCACGGTCTGTCACTCGCGCACGCGCGACCTCGGCGCGATGACGCGGCAGGCCGACGTGTTGATCGCGGCCGTGGGCCGGGCCGGCATCGTCACGGCCGACATGGTCCGGCCGGGGGCGGTGGTCATCGACGTGGGCATCAACCGCACGCCCGAAGGCAAGGTCGTCGGCGACGTGGACTTCGGGCCGGTCTCGGCCGTGGCCGGGGCGATCACCCCGGTGCCGGGCGGCGTCGGGCCGATGACGATCGCGATGCTGCTTGCGAACACGCTCGCAGCGTACAGCCAACGTCTGGGCGCATAGCAAAGGGGCCGCGACAGCTGTCGCGGCCCCTGCTGATTATCCGACCTCTTAGCGGCGCTGAGCCTGGACCTCGAGGAGCGCCTTCTTGAGCGCCTCGACGGTGGCAGGGCCGACGTACTCGTTGATGGCGTAGGTGCCGTCGGCGAGCTTGTAGTTCTGGTGGATGCCCTGGCTCTGCTTGAACTGGGTCACCGCCGCGACGAAGGCGTCGTCCATCACCGGGGCGCCGTTCGGACCGCGCAGCTCGCGGCCCTGCGCGTCGACCTTGAAGAAGTTGCCGGTGGCGCTGATGCCGGGAATCGGCTGGCCGTTGGGGCCCATCACGCGCAGGCGGCCTGCCTTGATGAGGATGTCGAGGGCCTGCTGGATCTGCATCACGCTGTTGCGGATGGCCTGGACCTCCTGCGGGTTGGCGGCGAGCGCCTCCATGCCGGGACCGAAGACCTTGCCCTTGTTGCTGGTCTCGTAGGAGTCCATCTCATCGAGGAACATCGCGACGTTGGCCTTCACGTCCGGCGTGAGCGGCGCGTTCGGCGGGGTGAGGCCGAACTCCGCGGCCAGGCGCATCGCATCCTGGTCCGAGAGCTGGCGGCGGCTGGGGCCGTTCACCTGGACGTCCGGCGTGCCACGCATCGGCTGCGGGCTGTACGGGGGGAAGTTGTTCGTAGGCGGCAGCGGCGGCAAGGCCGGCGGCGCGGGGGGCAGGCTGGGCGGCAAGGCCGGCGGGAAGTTGTTGGCCGGCGGCAGCGAGGGGTAGTTGTTGGCCGGCGGCAGCGCCGGGCCGTTGGTGCCCGGGAAGGGCGGGTAGTTGTTCGTGGGCGGGAACTGGGGCTGCTGCGGCGGCCAGGAGGGCTGCTGCGGCGGCGGCCAGGTCGGCTGCTGCTGCGGCGGGCGCGGATCGACCTGGCCGGGGCGCGCGGGGCGCGAGCTGGCGGGGAGCGTGAGCTCGAGGCCGGGGGCGATCAGGTTCGGGTTGTCGCCGATCGCTTCCTTGTTCAGCTCATAGATTTCGGGCCAGCGGTTGGCGTCGCCGAGCTGTTCCTTGGCGATCTTCCACAGGTAGTCGCCGGCCTGCACCTCGTAGGAGCCGCCGATCGTCGAGGCCGTGTCGACGGGAACGTCGTCGGTGGGGGCGGGCGTCGACGCGGGCCCGGGGCCCTGGGCGTCGAGGCGCGCGATGAGGGATTCGACCTGCTTGTTGATGCGCTGGAGGTCTGCCTGGAGGGTGAGCAACTCATTGCGCATCTCGCCCGTGGCGGTGGTGGTGGGGACGGCGATCGCCATGTCCGGACGCGCCGCCGTCAGCGACACGCGGTCGGTGGGCAGGGCGGCCGGCACCGAGGCCGGCGCATTGGCACCCGGCAGCGCAGGCGCGGCGTTGCTCGCGACGCGACCACCGAACAGGTTCGAGTACTGCGACGAGATGTTATCGGCCATCGGGGCGATCCCTCCGTGTGTTTGGCATTCTCATGATAGAGGAGGCGGTGGCCTCCCGTATGGATATAGTCAAGTCGCGCCCGCAGCTTGTTTATCCATGTCCGAAATTTCGCTTAAATCTGCGCGTGAGCCCCACCACCGCCGTACGGTCGGAGGCCCGTTGACCTTGTGCCCGCGCGGGGCGGGCGTCAAACGGGCAGGCGTCTCGGCGGGGTTTGCGATCTAGGCGGTCCGGCGCTGCGCGATCGCGTCGCGGATGAAGCCGACGATGGCATCGGTGGTGGTGCCCGGGCCGAAGACGCCCCGCACCCCCGCGGCCTCGAGCGTCGCCACGTCTTCCTTCGGGATGATGCCCCCGCAGAAGACGAGCACGTCGTCCGCGCCCTGGGCGCGAAGCTGCTCGCAGATCGCGGGGACCAGCGTGAGATGGGCGCCCGAGAGCAGGCTCAGGCCGACCGCGTCGACGTCTTCCTGGATCGCGGCCTGGACGATGTCCTCGGGGCGCTGATGCAGCCCCGTGTAGATGACTTCCATCCCCGCGTCGCGCAGCGCGCGGGCGACGACCTTCGCGCCGCGGTCATGGCCATCGAGGCCGGGCTTGCCGATGAGGATCCGAATGGGGGTGCTCAAGGGGGTGGCTCCTGACGAAATTCGGGGGTCCGCGACCCCTTCATTGTACGGGATCCGTCGCCCGAGCGGCAGCCGCATCGTGTTTTGAATATCGGGGATAAACGTGGCGCGACACGCCACTCTAGGGTCGATCTCTATTTGCATGTAATAGCATGAATGCTTGATTATCTGTAAAAACCATCGCTTGGAATTACATGCAAGCGTGATTTGTGCACATGCGGCGCCTGGGGCTTCTCTACATTTCCGCTTGCTACAGCATGCGGGTGTGTGATTTGCATGCGAAAAACATGCACTTTGCATGTTATAGCGGTCAACTTGTATATCGGACCAGTTCTATCATGTATGTAAAAGCATGCATCCGTTCGCAACGTGCTGGACGAATGGTCCTTTCGAACAAACGAGCGCTTGCGTGTGCAAGCGCTCGTTTGGCATATAGGGCGCGGGGGTGCGTGGTGCAACGAAATCAGGCGAGCTTGAATTTCGCTGGGATCTGATCCCCCTTCGTGCTGCCCTCCCGACGGTCCGCAGCCGGTGAGCCCGGCGTGTCGATCGGGTCAGTAAGAGATGTCGCGATCGCCGTACGTCTGCCAGGTCGTCCGAAGTTTCGCCAGGAGCATCATTCGCTCCGTCTCAGGGACCGTATCGCTGCTCATGACGGCATCGAACAGCTTGTAGTAGTAGTCTTCCTCCCACCGCAACTGCTTTTTCAGCTCTTCGCTCTCCACTCCCCGGACCAGCGCGTCGAGCGAGAGGTAATTCGTCTTCAGGCCGCGGGCCAATTTCTCGAGGGTCGCCGGTCGGGGTGATTTCACCTGCCGGCCGGACTCGATCCCGGCGACGGTGCCGAGAGGCAAATCGCAGAGCGAGGCGAGATCGCGCTGGGAGAGGTCCAGTTCTCGGCGCCGTGCGGTGATGTACTCCCTCAGTCGGTTCATGGTCCGTCCTTTCACGAATCGCGTGCATGATATACCAAGCGCGCGGTCACGGAAAGGTGTCGCCTGAAAGTCGGCTTGCTTGGAAAAGCATGCCGACGTGCGATTTTTGCGTTAAGCGATGTTAACTTCGCATGTGGCGGCAAGCGAACGGCCCACTTCAGGGCCGGCTCTCGGCACCGGGCAACCGTGCCATCGAGGGCCATGCTTGATATACCAAGCGCCCGATTTGGCCCCAATTGCCTGACGGTTGTGAAAACATGCGATAGGCAAAAACGCCGAAAGCGGCGCACGGAGAGGCTTACTGGTTAGGTTGGGTGCCCGAGGGCTCTGGCGCATCTTGATCGGCCAGGGCCTTCGCCACCTCGACCCCGAGGAGGAAGATCGTCGCCGAAATGTAGATCCAGAACAGGAAGCCGACGATGCCGCCGAGGGATCCGTAGACCATCTGGTACCGAGCGATGTGCTCCAGGTACCACCCGAAAAGCCGGCGAAGCAGTTCCCACGCCATTGCGGCGGCGAGTGCGCCGGGCAGCACGTCGGACCAGCCCAGCCGCCGGTTCGGCAGAAACTTGTACAGGGCGGTCAGGATCGCCGCAGCGAGCACCAAAGGGGCCACCGCGACGAGGGATGGGATGAAGCCGGGGATCATCGTCGGCGACCACCCGATGTAGGGGATCCGGTAGCTGATGAGGGCGTTCAACAGGCCGAGCGCCACGCTCGCCACGACGATCAGCAGCCCGAACGAGACCGCCATGAAGGTGGCCACGACGTTCTCGACCAGCCAGTTGCGGTCCGGCACCTTCCAGATCACGTTCATGGCGTGGGCCAGCGACAGAAACACGTTCTTCGCCGACCAGAGCAGGGCGATGAACCCGATCAGGGTCGCCTCGCCCCGGTAGTCCATCACCTGGCGCAGGATGTCGATCAAGAAGCCCTGCTGCGCGGGGAAGAGCTCAGCGACCACCCGCATCGCATGGCGCATCGCCTCCTCGGCCGAGAGGAAATGGCCGGCCACCGCGACGAGCACGAGCACCAGCGGGAAGAAGGAAAAGAAGACGAAGTAACAGAGGCCGGCGGCCAGGAACGACACCTGGTCGTTCGAGAACCCCTGTCCAATCCGCCATGCGAGGCGGAAAAGCCCGACGATTACCTTGGTCACCCCCCCACCCTACCGGTCGGTGCCGGGTCGGGCAAGTCTGGCTGGTGAGGCGTGGAACATCGAGCTTCGAGGTCGTCCTCATGACCTGTGCGTGTTATCAGGAAAAAAGCGACGGGTTGGTGCTGGACGTCCGCGTTCAGCCGCGGGCGAGCGCCAACCGGGTCGAAGGCGTCGTCGACGGCCGGCTCAAGCTCAGGCTCACGGCGCCGCCTGTCGAGAACGCCGCGAACGGCGCGGTCGTCGAACTGATCGCGAGCTGGCTCGGCGTGCCGCGCTCGCGCGTCAAGCTTGTAGGCGGCGAGAAGAGCCGTGAGAAGCGGGTCCACGTGGCCGGCGACGGGAAGGCCTTGCGCGCGCTGGTCGATGAAAGACTCGCCGGGGCCTGAGCTTCGCATGCGGCGAGGCCGACCACCGCCAGAAAGGCTAGGGTGATCGGCCTCGTCTAAGTATTGATGCTCGCCTGAGCTTCTCGGGCTACAGCGCGTCGATGACGGTGATCGGGCGGCCGTAGATCACGGCAGCACCGGTGTCGGTGGTGGTCGTGGGCAAATCGTCGCCGTTCCGGGTTTCAATCGAGATATCGACGATGTTGTCGCTGCCCGACTTGAGCGCGGCGATCGCGTCCGTGTCGAGGGTGATGACGCTGTCGAGCGCCTCCAGCTTGGCCGAGCCACCCTGGGTGTGGATGGCGTCGTTGCCCGCGATGTCGAAGGTGAGCGTGATCGTCACGTACCCGCCGTCGTCTTTCACGGTCACGTCCGCGATCTTGACGCTGTTGCCGTCTTCCCAGTCGCCGTCGAACGTCGTCGCCGAGTTGGAGACCGCGGTGATGGTGTGGTTGCTCGCGGTGGCGAAGCCCGCCCAACCGCCGGAGACGGTGGTTTCGGCTGCGTCGTTGAGCGTGGTGGCGTCATCCAGGTTGATCGTTTTGACGAACGACTTCGGGATCTTGGCGGTGATCGTCTTGACGTCGAACTCGCTGGAGGTCTGGGTGACGGTCATCTTG